>JADJXQ010000001.1 GCA_016710335.1 Rhodospirillales bacterium | reverse complement strand
TGCGCCTTCGCGTACGCCTGCAACGCCGAGAACCGCTCCACCCTGGCGCTCGCCTGCACCATCAACTTCGCCGCCATCGCCCGCCGCGGCGAACAATTGATCGCCGTCAGTGATGCGAGTGCGCGGGCCGGCCGCACCGGCATCTACGACGTCACCGTCACCGCGGCCGGCGATGGCCGCACCATTGCGCTGTTCCGCGGCCACTCCTACCGTATCGAGGGAGAGACGATCCCCGGCCTCGGCGATCCCCCTGAAGGTGTCGCGAGCCCCGTCTTGACTGCGTCGTCGTCATGACCAACTTGAAGCTGCGCACAACGCAAACGAAAATCATCAACGAGCCAAGGCAGAGGAGGACCAGCATGGCACTCAGAATCGGTGACGAAGCGCCCGACTTCACGGCGGAGACCACCGAAGGCACCATCCGTTTCCACGAGTGGATCGGCGACGGCTGGGCGATCCTGTTCTCGCATCCCAAGGACTTCACCCCGGTCTGCACGACCGAGCTTGGCTACATGGCCGGCCTCAAGTCGGAGTTCGACAAGCGCAACTGCAAGATCATCGGCCTCAGCGTCGATCCCGTCGACAACCACGCCAGATGGGCCAAGGACATCGAGGAGACCCAGGGTCACGCCGTCAACTATCCGATGATCGGCGATCCGGAGCTCAAGGTCGCGACCCTCTACGACATGCTGCCTGCCGGCGCCGGGACCACCTCCGAAGGCCGCACCGCCGCCGACAACCAGACGGTGCGCACCGTGTTCCTGATCGGCCCCGACAAGAAGGTGAAAATGTCGCTCACCTATCCGATGAGCACCGGCCGCAACTTCGACGAGGTACTGCGGGTGCTGGACTCATGCCAGTTGACCGCCAAGCACAGCGTCGCCACGCCGGTCAACTGGAAGCAGGGCGAGGACGTGATCATCGTGCCGTCTGTGTCCGACGAAGCCGCCAAGGACAAGTTCCCGGGCGGATGGAAGACGGTGAAGCCGTACTTGCGTATCGTCCCGCAACCGCGCGCCTGAGGGCTCTCGGCGACCGGACCGCGCTGGGGGGGTTCGGGAAGGGAAGGAAGCGGGACGCGCGCCGTGCGGTGGTCAAGCGCCCGCGGCCAGCCCCGCCGCGAGACCTCCCGCCAGCCACAGCATGGCGGCGGCCGAGAGCGCCTGGAGGATCCGGTCGCTCATCGAGCTTTCGCCGCCGCCGTGGCCGCCCATGCGCTGCTGCCAGAAGATGAACAGCGCGCTGACCGCCAGGAAGACGAGATTGAGCGCGGCCGTGTAGTTGAGCTCGAAGAACTGCCGGTCGGTAACGCTTTCCGCCGATCCCGAATCAGGCAGCAACCCCAGCGCTGCGAAGCCATAGTGTAACAACAGGGCCGTTGCCACCAGCACCACCAAGAACACGCCGAGGATGTAAAACGCCATCCGCCAGCCGTAATATTG
Organism: Rhodospirillales bacterium; assembly: GCA_016710335.1. Classification (NCBI taxonomy): domain Bacteria; kingdom Pseudomonadati; phylum Pseudomonadota; class Alphaproteobacteria; order Rhodospirillales; species Rhodospirillales bacterium. Next base: position 703,557 of record JADJXQ010000001.1, on the reverse strand, counting down.
GGCCTGGATGCGCAGCACCGGAAACACCACCAGATCACTGAAGATGAATGCCATGATGCCTGCAAAGCTGACGCCGTTGCTGAACAGCACGGCGGCGAGCGGAATGTTCCCCATCGACCCGATGAACGTGAAGAACGCCGCGACCGGGCCGATCAGGCATTGCACCAACACCTGCCACACGGCGGGATCGGAGGTGCCGGCGCCGACGAACAGGGTCTGGAAGAAGCTTTTCGGCACGAACGCGGCGATGACGCCGGCGACCGTGAAGCCGACCAGCACGTCCTTCCACACCATGCCCCATTCCATCACGTAGCGCATCGCCACCTTGTGCCAGCCCTCGCGGGAGCGGATCAGCTGCTTCCAGTCGGGAACATCCTGATCCTCGTCTTCGCCGCTGGCCTCACGGGCGCGGCGGCGCGCCTCCTCGATCAGGCCGCCCGGCCGGGTGAGGCGGACCACCAGCCACATCAGCAGGATCAGCAGCACCCCGCCCACGTACTCGCCGACGACAAACTGCCAGCCGAGAAAGATCGCGATGATGATGCCGAGTTCGATCACGAGGTTGGTGGAGGCGAGGAGGAACGCCAGCGAAGGGATCAGGCCGGCCCCCTTGGCGAACAGGGCGCGCGTGGTGGCCAGCGCCGCGAAGCTGCATGAGCTGGAGATGAAGCCGAAGCCTGTCCCGAGCGCGACGCTCTTGCCCCCGGCCTCGCCCATGCTCTTCTTCATGCGTTCGCGGGTGACGAACACTTGTATCATGCTGCTGATCAGGTAGCCGAGGCCGAACGCCCAGAACGCCGTCCAGAAAAGGCCGAGGGAGGTGACAGCGGCTTGGTGCCAGGTCTGGAGGAAGGCGCTGTCCATGTCTTGCCCAACGCGCATCAGTGCACAGAGTTCCCACATCTTCGAGAAGGCCCGATCGACCGCCGCTCCGCTCCGGCGACGAAGCGATGGAAACAAAGTGCCATTCACGTTAACGTCGGCGACACCTATGCTTACGCTACTTTGACTGCGGGCCGCGCTGGGCAGATGTGCCAACGCAAGACGAAGAACAGAGAGAGGCTATGGCGGACGTCGCACCTCCTTCCGGCGACACATACGCCGGCGCACGTTTGATCGAAGGCGGGGCAGTGTGTCCGCCGATGGTCGGCATCGGGGCATCGGCCGGCGGCCTAGAGGCGATGAAGGAACTCCTCGCCGCCATGCCCGACGACACCGGCGCCTTCTTCGTTTTCGTTCAGCACCTGGATCCCGACCACAAGAGCATGCAGGCCGAACTGCTCGGGCGCTGCACGTCGATGGCCGTTTTGGATGCCGAGGACGGCATGGCGGCGGATGCCAACCGGCTCGTCATCATTCCTCCCAACGCCACCTTGACTATCAGCGGTGGGGTGCTGCGCCTTGCGCGGCCCGCGCCGCCGCGCACCCACCGCACCCCGATCGACACGTTCTTTCGGTCGCTGGCTAGCGATCAGGGCGAGCGCGCCATCGCCATCGTTCTCTCCGGAACCGGCAGCGACGGCACCCATGGTCTGAAGGCGGTCAAGGAGGCTGGTGGCTTCACGATCATCCAGGACCCTGCCACCGCCAAGTACGACAGCATGCCGCGCAACGGTGAAGCCACTGGGCTGGTCGATCTGGTGCTGCCGCCTTCGGAGATGCCTGCCTGCATCGTCGAGTATCTGGAGCACCTTCGCGAGGATGCCGAACGCGCCGTATCCGATGCCGATCGGTCCGATCCTCGCGAAGATCTGGAAAAAGTCTGCAGTCACCTGAAAAGCATCACCGGCCATGACTTCCGCGACTACAAGGAGCCGACGCTGCAGCGGCGCGTGCAGCGGCGCATGCAGGTGCTGCGGATTCGGGAGATGAGCGAATACGTCGAGCGCCTGCGCGACGACCGGAAAGAGGTGCGCCAGTTGTTCCGCGAGATGTCGGTGTCGATCACCAGCTTCTTTCGCGACCCCGACGCCTTCGATGCGGTGGAAAGCAAAGTCGTCAACGCACTCGTCGGCGCGAAGGGCGAGGGCGACACGATCCGCGTGTGGGTGTCCGGCTGCGCCACCGGCGAGGAGGCTTACTCCCTCGCGATGATTTTGCGGGACACGTGCGAAGCGCACGGCAAGGGGATCGGCCTGCAGGTGATCGCGACCGACATCGACGAGGCCGCGCTGGAGGTGGCGCGGCGCGGCATCTATCCGGACAGCATAGCCGGCTATGTGCCGGAACGGTTCATCAGGCGTTTCCTCCGGCCTGCGGGCGGCGACTACCAGATCAGTGACGAGATCCGCCAGCTCTGCATCTTCTCGACGCAAAGCCTGATCAAGGACCCGCCGTTCAGCCGGATTGATCTGATTTCATGCCGCAACGTGCTCATCTACCTCAAGGCCGAACTGCAGAACCGCCTCATTCCTGTGTTCCACTATGCCCTTCGCCCCGACGGCTTCCTGTTCCTCGGCCCGTCTGAAAACCTGTCCCGTCACGACAAGCTGTTCAGGGTCGTCGACAAGAAGTGGCGCATCTTCCAGCGGCGCCAGACGAGCGGGCGCCGGCCGTTGACGTGCCCGTTGCTCGATCTCGTCGGAGACGATCGCCGCGGCGCAGAGTCGTCCCTTAAGCACGGTGCGACCAAAAGCGACCCTGTGCTCGCCGCGGCGGAGCGGGCGATCCTGGACGACCTCGGCCCTGCTTACGCCGTCGTCGGCAAAGGTCGGGAGCTGGTGTATTCCGGGGGGAGCATAGACCGCTATCTCAAGCTCCAGCGGGGGACGCCGTCGCTGGAGATCCTTACCATTGCCCACGAAAGCCTGCGCTTGGATCTCCGTGCGCTGCTTCATCGGGCGGCGATGGAGCAGGGCGACGCAGTCCGGGACAATGTCGCGTTTCCTGCGCCGGAGGGGCAGCGACGTCTGACGCTGGTGTGCCGGCCGCTCGGCGACGACCGTACGGATGGGCAGCACTACCTGATCGTGTTTCGCGACAACGGGCTCTTGCCGACAGGCCAAGCGCCGTTGACCGACGGAGACGGCCGCGATGGCCAGGTCCGGGCGCTGGAGACTGAGCTTCGCGAGACTCGCGAATACCTGCAGACCGCAACGGAAGAGCTCGAATCTGCCAACGAGGAGCTCAAGTCGGCCAACGAAGAGTTGATGTCGATGAACGAGGAGCTCCAGAGTTCGAACGAGGAGCTGGAGACTTCCAAAGAAGAGCTGCAGTCTCTCAATGAAGAGCTCGGGACCGTCAACGCGGAGTTGGCCAGCAAGGTCGAAGAACTTGCCGACGCTCACGCCGACTTGCAGAACTTGCTCGAGAGCACTCAGATCGCCACCCTGTTTCTCGATCAAGCGATGCGGGTGCGGCGGTTCACGCCGGTCGCGCGTGACGTCTTTCACCTGATCAGCGCCGATGTCGGCCGGCCGATCGGCGACATCACGACCAGGATCGAGAACGTGGACCTGGCCGCGGAAGCCAGGAACGTGTTCGAAACTCTGACGCCGGTGGAGCGGGAGGTTTCGGTTCGCGACGATGGCGATGCGTACATCATGCGCCTGCTGCCGCTACGAACGCCAAAGGAAGTAATCATTGGCGTGGTCGCCACCTTCGTCAACGTCAGCCGGCTCAAAAAGGCGCAGGATGAGATCGCCAGCCTCAACATCCGCCTCCAGGCACAGGTCGCCGATCTCGCGGCGGTGCTCGATCTGGCGCCGATCGGTATCGCATTTGCCGATGATCCGACGTGTGCCCAGATCGAGGTCAATCGCTACGGCTCTCAGATCATGAGCGTCCCCCGCCGCGTACTGCCGGCGGATCGCGCCAAGGCCGGTTACCGCTTCCAGCGCAACGGCGTGGAAATTCCCGCGAAGGACTTGCCGCTTCAGACCGTGTGGCGAACGGGCAAGCCGGTGGAGGATTTCCGGGCGACCTACGTCCCGCCGAAGGGTGCTCCCTTCGAGTTTCTCATGTCGGCGACGCCGGTGCTCGACGATGACGGAAGGGTGCGGCGGGTGATCGGCGTCTATGACAATATCACCCGCCTGGTCGAAGCGCAGGCTGCCGCGGAGACCCGGGCCGCGCAGCAGGACTTCGTCGCGACCACCGGCAGCCGTAGCCTGCGCGGGCAAAGCGGCGGCGATTTGTTCGCGGCGCTGCCCGAGGATATTGCGCGGCTTCTCGACGTGGACCTCGCCGAGATTCTCATACATGAGCCGGAAAGTGACGCATTCCGGGTGCGCTCCGCGTTCGGGCTTGATGACGCCGTGGGGTCGCTGATCACCGTTGGTGGCACCAGCCTGGCCGGCTACACAGTCCAATCCGGGGCGCCGGTCATCATTGACACCATCGCCGACGAGAAGCGCTTTTCGGTCCCCGAGTACATTCGGGCGTCGAAGGCGGCGACCGGCATCAATGTCTTGATCGGCGATCCGCAACATCCGCTCGGCCTTCTCAACGCCTATTCGTGCCGGCACCGGGTGTTCACCGCCGACGACGTCAAGTTTCTGCAATCCGTCGCCAATATCGTGGCCGCGACCTTGCAGCGCGACGCGTGGCGCGGCCAACAGCGCTTGCTGCGCAGCGAGCTCCGCCATCGCGTCAAGAATCTCCTGGCGATGGTTCAGGCGATCGCGGCGCTTTCGTTCCGTTCACCGGCCCCGAGAAGCGATGCGGTGCGGAACTTCATCGCTCGCCTGGAAGCGCTCGGACGGGTCCACGATCTTCAGTTCCACAGCAACTGGAAGGAGATCGATTTCGGCGAATTGGTGTTGAGACAGATCGAGCCCTACGACGCCAGCGGCGTCCGCATACGCTGCGCCGGCGCCACCGGGATCCGGCTGCCTTCGGAACTGGCGGTCGACATGGCGATGGCCATTCATGAACTCACCACCAACGCCGCGAAGCACGGAGCGCTGTCGCGCGACGGTGGTAGCGTTGCCCTCTCGTGGCGGCGGGAAATGCAAGGCGACGGCTCGCTGATCATCTTCGAGTGGGCCGAGCATGACGGCCCTCCGATCGACGAACCGGCTGGCGAAGGTATTGGCTCCAAGCTCCTGCAAGCCATTGGCAGACGCTCCGCCGTCACCCTCACTCGTAGCCTCGACCGCGACGGCGTTCGCTGCCGCATCGAGATTCGCCTGCCCGGTCCCTCCGCCCGCGACGGGGACGACGTATGAGCTTGTGACCTACGACCGGGGTCGGCGACGTAGTGCCGTGGCATGTGCCGGGGCTTGCAACGGTCGCGCGAATGAATAATGTCTTTGGCGATTGTCAGATGGGAGAGTTTCGTGCCGGTCCTGATCTACGTGCTGATTTTCTTGTGGGCGGGGCCGCTGGTGGCCACGCCGGGCGAGGCGCGCGCCGACGAACAGCTCGCTAACCTGCAATCCGACGCTGCATATCCGGTGACCAAGGTTCTGGTTCTCAAGAGCGAGCGGAGGCTGTTGCTGTTGAACGGCGAGTTCGTGCAGCGGAGCTTCGAGGTCGAGCTGGGGCGGAACCCGGTGGGCGCGAAACAGCATCAGGGCGACGGCCGAACTCCGGAAGGAGACTACATCATCGACTGGCGCAAGCGCGACAGCCAGTACTACCGAGCGCTGCACATCTCCTACCCGAGCGGCCGAGACGTCGAGAAGGCCCGCAGCCTCGGCCGCCCGGCGGGCGGCATGATCATGATTCACGGCCAGCCGTCCCAGTACAACGTGCAATATCTCAAGATCGATGACGACTGGACCCAGGGCTGCATCGCCGTCAGCAATGCGGCGATGGATGAATTGTGGTCCGTGGTCGCGGACGGAACGCCGATCGAGATCCGACCCTAGAACAACCGGCCGCCGCCCTCGCAGCCGCCGAAAACATCGCCCCGCGACTCACGAAGATGGTCCCCCAAAGGAGCCTAAGCTATCAATGGTGTTGGTAGCGGAGGAGGGACTCGAACCCCCGACACGCGGATTATGATTCCGCTGCTCTAACCAGCTGAGCTACTCCGCCTACCGCAGGGCCGACTGGAACCGAATATGAATGAAGTGGCGGGAGTGTCAAGTTCATCCGGCGCGGGTAGCGGCCACCGCGGCGGCAGCCCCCGTGCCGTGGGTTTGGGCTCGATCCCTGCGGTCGCCGCGGGTTCGTCGCCTCCGGGTCCACGCCGTATCGCCGGTCATGGCTCCGCGGGCAAAGCCGAGGGAAACGGGACCTTGGGCCGCGGACCGTAGCCCGGCCACGGGCCTTCGTATGCGACAAGGCGGCGGCGGTGACGATCAACGGGGTCCGCGAAGCAGTCGACATCGGCGATGGTGCGATAACAGTAGATCGGCAGCGGCGTGAATCCGGCGACCGGGTCCTGCTTCCATGGGTCGGTTTCACAGCCGGCGATCAGCACCGACAACGCCACGACGATGGCGGCGATCCAGCCCACGCTCCTCGTGCTCCTCCCTCACAGATGCCGCTGCCGGCGACCCGACCTTGATGTTGCTCGATCGTGCCGGCTCAGCCGCCTTCTGCAGTTGAGCGCCCAGACAAGATACCATCATGGCGGGCAGCGCGTCGATAAGAATGTCCCATGGCACCCGGCTCGACGCCGGGAAGCGCGTCAGGATTGAACGTCGATGACCGTCCGCCCCTTGATCCGGCCCTTGAGGATCTGCTCGGCGAGGTCGGGGACGTCCGCCAGCCGGGTCTCGGTCGTCATCTCCTCCAGCTTGTCCATCGGCAACTCGCGTGCGAGGCGCGACCAGGCGATGAGGCGCCGCTCTGTCGGGCAGGTCGCCGAGTCGATGCCGAGCAGGTTGATGCCGCGCAGGAGAAACGGGATGACGGTGGTGGAAAACTGGACGCCGCCGGCGTTGCCGACGATCGCCGCGCTTGACCAGTAGGCCATCGCCGGGATCAGGTTGGAGAGCATGTCGCCGCCGACGTTATCGATAACGCCCGACCAGCGTTCGCGCGCCAGCGGACCCTTCGGCGGCGTTTGCAACTCGCTGCGATCGACGATGGTCGCGGCCCCCAGCCCCTTCAGGTAATCGTGGGTTTCGGCGCGCCCCGTGACCGCCGCCACCCGGTAGCCGAGGCGGGCGAGCAGCGCCACGGCGATGCTGCCGACGCCGCCGCCGGCGCCGGTGACCAGCACCTCGCCCGGCGTCTCCGGCTTGAGCCCGTGATCCTCCAGCGCCATGGTCGCCAGCATCGCCGTGAAGCCGGCAGTGCCGATGGCCATCGCCTGCTTCTGGGTCATGCCCGACGGCAGCGGCACCAGCCATTCGGACTTGACCCGAGCCTTGCCGGCGTATCCGCCCCAGTGCACCTCGCCGACCCGCCAGCCGGTCAGGATCACCTCGTCGCCAGGCTCGAAGCGGGGCGACTGCGACGTCTCGACGACGCCCGAAAAGTCGACGCCCGGCACGTGCGGGTAGGTGCGGACCAGCTTGCCGAGACCCTTCAGGATCATCCCGTCCTTGTAGTTGAGATCCGAATAGGATACCCGGACGACCACGTCGCCTTCGGGCAGGTCCGCGTCGGACAGCGTCTTGATGCTCGACGACACCTTGCCGCCGTCCTCCTCGAGGACCAATGCCTGGAAGTCTCCGCTCGCGGCCATGACGTTCTCCCTTCCTTCTCGTTGATCTTGCTCACGTAGATGACCAGGCCGTTGTCTGAGGCGTCATAGTAACCAGCCGCGCCCCGATGGCGACCTCTTTATGGATTGCTTCGTCGGCTTCGCCGCCTCGCACGAGCGACGCGATGTTGTGTCGCGGCGATCACGTCCGGCGGCCGCCGGCACCATCTCCGTCAAGCCGCCGCCTTGGGCGCTCCTTCGATCACCGTGACGATATCCGCCATGATCACGTTGAGGTCGAAGTCCTTCGGTGTGTAGACTCGCGCCACTCCGGCCGCCGTCAATGATCTGGCATCCTCCGGTGGGATGATGCCGCCGACGATCACCGGCACGTCGGTCATCTCCAAGTCCCGCATCCGCTCCATGATCTCGGCGACCAAGGGCACGTGCGAGCCGGAGAGAATGGATAGGCCGATCACGTGCACGTCCTCGTCGAGGGCGGCGCCGACGATCTGTTCCGGGGTCAAGCGGATGCCCTCGTAGACCACCTCCATCCCGGCGTCGCGGGCGCGGAGCGCGATCTGCTCGGCGCCGTTGGAGTGACCGTCGAGCCCCGGTTTGCCGACCAGGATCTTGATCCGCCGGCCGAGCCTGTCGCTGAGCCCCTTGACGCGCACGCGCACCGCCTGCAGCGCCTTGGCGTCGCTGGTGATCGCCGCCTGCGCGACACCGGTCGGCGCCCGGTATTCCCCGAAGATCTCGCGGAGGCACCCGGCCCATTCGCCGGTGGTGACGCCGGCATGGGCGCAGGCGATTGACGGCGGCATGATGTTGGCGCCGTCCCTGGCTGCCGTCGCCAGATCCGCGAGCGCCGTGGCGACCGCGCCGGCGTCACGCCCGCCGCGCCACGCATTGAGGCTCTCGATCTGCGCCGCCTCGGACTTGGGGTCGATGACCATGATGCTGCCTTCGCCGGTCGAGAGCGGCGACGGCTCGGCGTCCTGGAACTTGTTGACGCCGATTACCACCTGTTCGCCGCTCTCGATGGCCGCCAGTCGCAGTGCGTTGGACTCGACCAGCCGCTGCTTCATGTAGCTCGACTCGACCGCGGCGACAGCGCCGCCGATGTCATCGATGCGCGCCAACTCCTCGCGGGCCCGGTACTTCAGTTCCTCCACCTTTTCGGCAATGACGCCGGCGCCGTCGAAGATGTCGCCGTACTCCAGGAGGTCCGTCTCGTAGGCGACGATCTGCTGCAGGCGCAGCGACCATTGCTGATCCCACGGCCGAGGCAGACCCAACGCCTCGTTCCACGCCGGAAGCTGCACGGCGCGGGCGCGCGCATTTTTGGAGAGCACCACCGCCAGCATCTCCAACAGGATGCGGTATACGTTGTTCTCCGGCTGCTGCTCGGTCAGCCCCAGCGAGTTGACCTGAACGCCATAGCGGAAGCGGCGGTAGCGCTCCTCCTCGACGCCGTAACGTTGGCGCACCATTTCGTCCCACAGATGCGAGAACGCGCGCATCTTGCAGAGCTCGGTGATGAAGCGGATGCCGGCGTTGACGAAGAAACTGATGCGCCCCACCACTTCGGGGAATTCATCTTCGGGCACCTGCCCCGAGGCCTTCACGGCGTCGAGCACGGCTAAAGCGTTCGCAAGCGCATAGGCAAGCTCCTGCACCGGCGTGGCGCCGGCCTCCTGCAGGTGATACGAGCAGACGTTGATCGGGTTCCACTTCGGCACCTCGCGATAGGTGTAGGCGATGGTGTCGGCTGTAAGCCGCATGGACGGCGCCGGCGGAAAAACATAGGTGCCGCGCGACAGATATTCCTTGATGATGTCGTTCTGGGTGGTGCCGCTGAGCGCCTTGCGCTCGACCCCCTGCCGTTCGGCCGCCGCGATGTAGAGCGCCAGCATCCACGCGGCCGGCGCGTTGATGGTCATCGAGGTGTTCATACGGTCGAGCGGGATGCCGTCGAGCAGCGCCACCATGTCTCCCAGATGACAAACCGGAACGCCGACCTTGCCGACCTCGCCACGGGCCAGCACATGGTCTGAGTCGTAGCCGGTCTGGGTCGGCAGATCGAAGGCGATGGAGAGCCCCGTCTGGCCGCGCGCCAGGTTCTTGCGGTAGAGCGCGTTGGACTCCTTGGCCGAGCCATAGCCGGAATAAGTGCGGATGAGCCACGGCTTGTCGCGCGTGCCCGCCGCCCCTTGCGCCGCCCGTCGTGCTGCCGCTTCTTGTGCTGCACTTGCTAAATCGTCGGCCATGCCCTCCCTCCTTTCGCGCCCGCTGCGCCGCCGGGACGTGCGGACAACTCTCTGAATCTCGCTGAATCTCCAGGGTCTGCCCGAGGAGCTTAGCAACTTGTGCATTGCGAAGAAAGACGCAAGCCGCTAAAAGACTTTATTGGTTGTCAACGTCGCACCCAACCAAATTCGCCGGTCTCCGGCAGCATTTTCTTGATGCCTTCGCCGCTGGAGCCGGCCGACCCTCGTCACGTTGCGGCGTTACGACACGCAACGGATCGGATGCTCAGAACGCTCGCGGAGGAAGCCCCATGACCAAGGAAGTCTACGAGATCGGTGACGCCCCGCCGGTCGGTGAAGTGCCTGCCAAAATGAATGCCTGGCTGATACGCGAAGAGCGTTTCGGCCAGCCGACCACCGCCTTCCAGAAGGAAGTCATCGACGTCCCGGAGATCAAGGATGACGAGGCCCTGGTCTACGTGATGGCCGCCGGCATCAACTACAACAACGTGTGGGCCGCCCTCGGGATTCCGGTCAACGTCATCAAGGCGCGCCAGAAAGCCGGCGAAAAAGAGGCTTTTCACATTGGCGGCTCGGACGCGTCCGGCATCGTCTACAAGGTCGGCAAGGACGTCACCAACATCAAGGTCGGCGACGAGGTGGTGGTCCATTGCGGCCAGTGGAGCCGCGACTGCTCCTGGGTCAAGGCCGGCAACGACCCGATGTACTCGCCGACCTTCCGCATCTGGGGCTACGAGACCAATTGGGGCAGCTTCGCCCAGTTCACCAAGGTGCAGGCGCACCAGTGCATGCCGAAGCCGGCGCACATGACGTGGGAGGAGGCGGCCGCCTACACCCTAGTCGGCGCCACGGCTTGGCGCATGCTGCACGGGTGGCCGGAGCACGCAATGAAGCCGAACGATCCGGTGCTGATCTGGGGCGGCGCCGGGGGGCTCGGCTCGATGGCCATCCAGATCGTCCGCGCCGCCGGCGCTATTCCGGTCGCCGTCATCTCCGGCGACGACAAGGTCGACTACTGCATGAAGCTCGGCGCAAAGGGCTGCATCAATCGCAAGGACTTCGACCACTGGGGCATGCTGCCGCACTGGAAAGACGCCGTCGGCTACGCCAACTGGCTGAAGGGCGTCCGATCGTTCGGCTCCAAGTTCTGGGAGGTTCTCGGCGAGAAGCGACAACCCACCGTGGTGTTCGAGCATCCTGGCGAGTCCACCATCCCCACGTCCATGTTCGTCTGCGAAACCGGCGGCATGGTGGTGATCTGCGCCGGCACGACTGGCTACAACGCCACTGTCGATCTCCGCTATCTGTGGATGCGGCAGAAGCGGGTGCAGGGCTCCCACTTCGCCAACGACGAACAGGCTTACGCGATGAACGAACTCGCCCTTGATGGCAAGCTCGATCCCTGCATGTCGAAGGCGTTCACGTATGAGGACTTGCCGACCGCGCACCAGTTGATGCACGACAACCTGCATCCCCACGGCAGCATGGCGGTGCTGATCGGCGCGCCGGACTTCGGCCTAGGTAAGGCCGCCAAAGGACCGGTGGCGCGCGAGCGGGCGGTTTTGCCGGCCGGCGACGTGCACACGTCGCCGCCGCCGTTACCGCTTTCGGCGCCGCTGCCCGACGTCGCCGGCATGGACGAGGAGTTCAAGATCGTCGACGACGGCAGCAAGGTGCGCGACCGCATGCATCCGGGCATCATCTCGTGCTCGCGCTCCGACAACCTGAACGCGGCCGCCAGGATCATGGCCGACAAGGACATCCACGCACTGGTGGTGATCGAAGGGGGCAAGGCGGTCGGCGTCCTGTCGCAGACCGACATTGTCCTCGCCCGCCAGGGACGCAGCATCGACGATGTGCGCAATTTCTCGGTCGGCGACTGGATGAGCCAGGGCTGTGTCACCCGCGACATCGACGATCCGCTGTCTTCGGCCATTTCCGACATGATGCGCCTGCGCATCCATCGGTTGGTGATCACAGAGGACGGCAAGCCGGTCGGCGTTCTGTCGATGACAGACATCGTCCGCAAGCTCATCGACACCGACTGATCGCGAGGGTGCGGACCGAACAGGGCGGTGGCCGGCAACGGCGCCGCCCTGTTCTTCACTGAGAGGCCCCATACAACACGGGGTGGATACTTCGACGCCAAGGGGACGACGCCATGAACGACACTGCCAACGAGAACTTGGCCGACGACAAGCTGTTGATTGCCGACCTGATCCCGACCTGCGAGGAGGCCTACGCCGCCGTCCAGCACTTGCTGGTCGAGGTGCGGAAACAGGTCGCGCGCAGGGTCGTGCGCGACGGTCGCATCTCCGCCGATCTGGTGGACCAGGAGCAGTTCGCCGCCCATGGTTATGCGTGGATGGCGACGTACTCCTCCAGCTTGCGCGCCATGCTGGCGTGGGCCGAACGCCTCCATGGCGACGGCCGCTGGGGGGAGCTGGAGCAGCTCTACCTCCAGGCGGCATTCGGTGAATACCTGGCGCAGATCGCCGGCGGCATTCCCATGTCGCAGGTCGAGATCGTCCGCCCGGGCGATATGGGCGTCCCAGACGAAACCCTGCATGCGTTCTACACGCCGCAGGTCGCGACCCTGATCAAGCACGGCAACACCGCGGCGGTGCGCCACCGGATCGCGCTCTCCATCGCCGACGGCCATTTCGGCGACAACGGGCTCGAAGAAGACATGACCATGATCTCGGATCAGTTCCGGCGCTGGGCCGAGGAAAAGGTGGTTCCCTATGCGCACGGCTGGCACGAACGGGACGAGCTGATTCCGATGGAGATCATCCAGGAAATGGCCGAACTCGGCGTGTTCGGGCTGACCATCCCGGAGGAGTTCGGCGGCCTCGGCATGGGCAAGATGGCGATGTGCGTGGTGACGGAGGAGTTGTCCCGCGCCTACATCGGCGTCGGCTCGCTCGGCACCCGCTCCGAGATCGCCGGCGAGTTGATCAAGCTCGGCGGCACCGATGACCAGAAGGCCCATTTCCTCCCCAAGCTCGCATCCGCCGAGATCCTGCCGACCGCGGTGTTCACCGAGCCCAACACCGGCTCGGATCTGGGCTCGCTCCGCACCCGCGCCATCAAGAATGGCGACGTCTACAAGGTCACCGGCAACAAGACTTGGATCACCCACGCGGCGCGCACCGACCTGATGACCTTGCTGGTCCGCACCGACCCCAACACCGACGGGTACAAGGGCCTCAGCATGTTCCTTGCCGAGAAGCCCCGCGGCACCGACGCCGATCCGTTCCCGGCCAAGGGGATGAGCGGCGGCGAGATCGAGGTGCTCGGCTACCGCGGCATGAAGGAATACGAGATCGCCTTCGACGACTTCGAGGTGCCGGCCGACAACCTGCTCGGCCGTTCCGAAGGCAACGGCTTCAAGCAGCTCATGTCGACGTTCGAGGGTGCGCGTATCCAGACCGCGGCGCGGGCCGTCGGCGTCGCCCAGTGCGCCATGGAATTGGGCCTCAAATACGCCCAGGAGCGCAACCAGTTCGGCCGGCCGATCTTCGAGTTCCCGCGGGTGTTCGGCAAGCTGGCATGGATGGCGACGGAGACCATGATCGCCCGCCAGGTCACCTACGACTCGGCTCGCCAGAAGGACCTCGACCAGCGCTGCGACATCGAGGCCGGCATGGCCAAGTTGTTGGCGGCTCGCGTCGCCTGGGCCAACGCTGACAACGCGCTGCAAATCCACGGCGGCAACGGCTACGCGCTCGAGTACCCGATCTCGCGGGTCCTCTGCGACGCCCGCATCCTCAACGTCTTCGAGGGCGCCGCCGAAATCCAGGCCCACGTCGTCGCCCGCGGCCTCCTCGCCTCGCGGACCTGATCGCCGACGACACGCCGCCGCGGGCTCCAATCGTCATCGCGCGGGGCCCGCGGCGTTCGCGACCAAGGCGGAAGGGACCAACGGGGATCTTCTCAGGGAGGAACGGCGCGTTGCTTCAATCCGGCGCGCTGGCCGGGTCGACGAGCATGGGTTCGATGGCGGCGCGGAACTCGTCGGGAATCGGGGCGGACTTGCGGGTGGCGGGGTCGAAGAATACCTCGATGGCCTCCTGACGGGCGTGCTCGATGCCGGTCTCGACGCTTCGCATGCGGTGCTGGTAGGTGACGCTGGAGCGGCCAAGGCGCGAGAACGCGCTCCACACCACCACCATGTCGCCGGCGACCAGCTCGCGCACGAAGTCGGTGGTGGTGCGCGCCGAGACCGTATGCACCCCCAGCTCCCGCATGCGCCGGAACGTCACGCCATTCGCCGCCCACACGTGGAACGCCGCATCGTCCAGCCAGTGGGCGTACCAGCGCACGTTCATGTGCCCGAACTGGTCGCAATGCCACGGGAACACCACGGCGCGCACCGTCTCTTTCCAGGCGCTCACGGGCTCATCTCCTCGGTCATGATGTCATGCGCATGGTGCATCAACCCCGGCAGGCCGGCCTGGAAGCGTTGATACTCGGTGGTGAGCAGGGCGACGTGTTCCCGCTCCTCCGCCGCCAGCTCCCTGTAGAGTTGCGCTTCGGCCGAGCCCGCCGCGCATCCATCCCCGCGCTCCGCGAAGAATCGGACGGCGCGTTCCTCGAAGGCGATGGCGATGCGGAGCAGGTTGCCCGGATCCTGCGGCCGGTTGTCGATGCCGGCGTAGAGGGCCGCCCGCTCGGTGCGGAATCCCGGCGCCGGCGCCGGCGGTTCGACGTGATAGCGGCGCATGAGCGTCGCCATGTGCTCCGCCTCCATCTCGGCGAATGTGCCGAACAGGGCGCGGAGGGTCGGGTCGGTGGTTTCCTCGGCGGCGCGGACGTAGAAGGCGCGGCCGCCCAACTCGATCTCGAACGCCTCGCGGATCGCCGCCAGGGCCTTGGCGTCCTCGACCCGGCGCTCATCGAGGACCGCCAGCGCGCCGCCGCAATACGGGCAGAGGCCGTAGGGGAAGGCGAAGCCCTCGCTGACCTTGCCGCAATCGCCGCATCGCCACTGCAAGGTCGCGTCGGCGCAGCAGATGTATGACTCGTCACCCTCCAGCGGCTGGCGACACTTCGGGCATACCGCCGCGTCGGCTTCGACTGCAGGACGTGCGGCAGTCGCCCCTTCGACCGCCGGTCGGGCGGCAACCGCACCGGGCACGAACGCCTCCATCTCCGCGGTGGTGACCGGCCATGCGCGTTTGCCGCCCTGCAGCCAGGCGCCGATGGCCTTGGCGGCGCGGCGGCCGGCGCCCATGGCGAGGATCACCGTGGCGCCGCCGGTGACGATGTCGCCGCCGGCGAACACGCCCGGAAGGTTGGTCGCCTGCGTCGCCTCGTCGGCGACGACGTAGCCCCGCGCATTGGTGCCGAGTCCGGCGGTGGACTTGGTGACGATGGGGTTGGCTTTGGTGCCGAGGGCGTAGATGACGGTATCGCAGTCGAGATCGGCGAACTCGTCCAGCGGCTCCGGCCGGCGGCGGCCGCGCTCGTCCGGCTCGCCCAACTGCATCTTCTGGACGCGCATGCCGCGGACGTTACCGTCGTCGTCGGTGTGGATGGCCACCGGCGCGTGCAGGAAGAAGAATTCGATGCCCTCCTCCTTGGCGTGGCGGAGCTCCTCGATGCGGGCCGGCGCCTCGGCTTCCGACCGCCGGTAGACGCAGCGCACCGTGCCTGCGCCGGCGCGGCGGGCGACGCGGAGGCAGTCCATGGCGGTGTTGCCGGCGCCGATCACCACCACGCTGTCGCCGAGGCCGATGGGCGTGTCGAGGTAGGGGAAACGATCGCCGCCCATCAGGTTGACGCGGGTGAGGAACTCGTTGGCCGAGTACACCTGGCCGGCGAACTCGCCCGGAATGCCGAGGAAGGCGGGGGCGCCGGCGCCGGCGCCGATGAACACCGCGTCGTAGCCCATCTCGCCCTGCAACTGCGCGATGGTGAAGGTCTTGCCGACCACCTTATTGGTCTCGAACTTGACACCGAGGTCGCGGAGATACTGCACCTCGCGATCGATGATGTCGCGGGGCAGGCGGAACGACGGGATACCGTAGCGGAGAACGCCGCCGACCACGTGCAGCGCCTCGTACACCGTCACCGCCGCGCCGGAGCGCACCAGGTCGGCGGCGGCTGCGAGGCCGGACGGTCCGGAGCCGATGATGGCGACGCGGCCGAGCGCCCCCGCGTTGGCCGGCGGCACCGCCACCGGCGCCTTGGCCATGTCGCCGATGAACCGCTCGAGGCGTCCGATACCCACCGCGTCGATCTTCTTGGCGATGACGCACTGGCTTTCGCACTGGGACTCCTGCGGACAGACCCGGCCGCAGATCGAGGGGAACAGGTTGGATTCGTGGATGACCGCGAGCGCGCCGTCGACGTCGCGCACGAGCAGATGGCGAATGAAGCGGGGAATGTCGATAGCCACCGGGCAGCCGGCGATGCAGGTCGGCTTGGCGCACTGGATGCAGCGCTCCGCTTCCTTGAAGGCTTCCGCGAGGCCGTAGCCGAGGTTGACTTCCTGGAAATTCTGCGCCCGCTCGACCGGGTTGCGCTCCGGCATCGGAGTCTGGTGGGGCGGCAGCTCCTTCAGCTTGCGGATGCCGCGCTTGTTGTCCTCGAACAGTTGCTTTTCGAGGTTGCAGGTGTGGGCGTAGTCGGCGTTCGCCGCCGCCTCTTGGCCCTTGAAGCGCTTCTGGCGCGCCATCAGCTCGCGGAAGTCGACGGCGTGGCCGTCGAAGTCCGGGCCTTCGACGCAGGCGAACTTGACCTCGCCGCCGACGTTGACCCGGCACGAGCCGCACATGCCGGTGCCGTCGACCATGATCGCGTTGAGCGAAACCATGGTGCGGACGCCGAACGGGCGGGTCGTCTCGACGCAGGCGTGCATCATCGGCAGCGGCCCGATGGCGACCACCAGATCGGGCGCTTGGGTTTCCAGCACCTCCTGCAAAGCTCCGGTGACCAGGCCCGGCTTGCCGTAGCTTGCGTCGTCGGTGCAGACGATGAGTTCGTCGCAGTACTGGCGGAACTTGTCCTCCCAGAACACCAGGTCCTTGTTGCGGAAGCCGACGATGCCGATGGTTCGGTTGCCGGCGGCCTTGAAGGCGCGGAGCTGTGGGTAGATGGGTGCGACCCCGAGTCCGCCGCCGACCAGCACCACCGTGCCCACCCGCTCCACATGCTGCGGCAGGCCGAGCGGGCCGACAAAGTCGAGGATCGTGTCGCCGGCGGCGTAGTGGTCCCGCATCTCCAGCGTCGTCTTGCCGAGCGCCTGGATCACGAGCGTGATCGTGCCGGCCTCGCGATCGTAGTCGGCGACGGTCAGAGGAATGCGCTCGCTGCCCTCGTGCAGGCGCACCATGACGAAATGCCCCGGCTCCGCCGCCCGCGCGACGTCCGGCGCGTGCACCTCCCATAGGAATGTGGAGTCGGAAAAAACGTTGCAGCGGACGATGTCGTACATGGCCGGTCGGAGCCTGTTCCGTGGCCGCCGGGCGCTCGCCCTGCGCGCCGCTAAGACTTATTCTGGTACTATAATACGAATTTTCCGGCGGTCAACGGTTTCGGCCATGTTGCGTCGAGCCGGTTGGCATTGCGGGCCTGTCCACGGGGCAGGCGTGGCATGGAGTACTCAACGCCGCCTCTCGCGATCCGCCGCAGGGCGTCAGACACCGGCGGTCGAGGCTGCCCGTTCGTCGGTGCTCGCTCGGGGCTGCGGCCGGCGCCGGTCGATAAGGTTGAGCATGGTGGCGATCGTGATAGAGCCGAGGGTCGCGCGGGTAATATCGTCGATCTCGCTGAGGACCTGACGCAGCGCGCGCCCGGCCTCGGTAGCCTCGCCGGTTCCCTGCGCGTCGGGCTCGGCGATGTCCTCGAACAATTGCACGATGTCGAGCAGAGTCGTGCGCCGGGCGTTGCCGCAGAACTGATGACCGCCTCCGACGCCCCGCACCGAGCGCACCAGGTTGGCGCGCCCGAGGGCATGCATCACCTTGGCGAGGTGATGGGTCGACACCCCATACGTCTCGGCAATCTCGACCACGGAAAGCTGCCGATCGGGATGGCGCGCCAGTTCGAGGAGTGCATAGATGGCGAGCTGACTGGCAATCTGAAGTTTCAAGGCGAATTGGACCCTCTTTGCGGCTAGTCGATCTTCGTTTCCAACTGGAGGTACGGCCCCGCCATCATTCCTTCGCTGCGAAAGAACGTCATGTGCAGCGCGTTGTCGCGGGCCACCATGGTGCGCATCGTATCGATGCCGGCGCTTCTGAACTCGGCGGAGATGGCGAGGAACAGGTCGGTGCCGACGCCGCGCAACCGTGTCTTCGGATCGACCGAGAACGCGATGATCCAACCGCACGGTTCGGACCCGAATTCCCAGGCGCGGATCTCGCCGATCAACAGACCAACAATGGCATCTCCGTCTTCGTCTGTGGCGGTTTCCGCCACAAGAAAGAACCGCTCATGCAGGCGTCGCTCCCCATAACGCTCGAACACGTCGGCCCAATACTCCGGCTTGGCCAGGCCGGTCACGGCCTCGTCCAGGCGGATGATCGCCGGGACGTCCGCGATGCGCGCGCGGCGGATGTGGATGTCGCGAGGCCCCGCGACCGAGCGTGCCGCCGGCGCCGTTGTCGTTGTCGTTGTCGTTCCGTCCGGCAAAACCGCCATGAGGTCTTCCAGTCAGGTTCGGGCACCGTGCTCCGCCTGGTCGGCGCCGCTGTCCCGGTACAAGGCCATCCCGACCCTAATCTTAGCATTCTGGTACCAGAATGCCATATGGGGTTCTCCGCGATGGATGTGAACTATTCTCAATTTTTGCGCCGCCGTACGACGTCGGATCAAAACCCCTTGACGGCGGACAAATAAGCATTATGGTACTCGTTTACTAGTTTAAGGGGATTGCGGCGTTCTTCACGCTGCGACCGCAGCCTGGGAGGTTGGCATCGTGTCAGTGCGTCCGTCGCCAGTTGGGCTAGCTCTGCGTCCGCTAACGCCGGACGATCTCGACGCCGTAATCGCCATCGATCGGGCGCATTCCGGCGCGTCGCGCCTTGGGTTCTACCAGAAGCGACTGCAGGCGGCGCTCCGCGACCCCAAGGGTTTCGTCTACGTCGGCGCAACGCTCGATGATCAACTGGTCGGCTTCGCAATGGCCCGTCTGCTCGGTGGCGAGTTCGGCCACGAGAATGCCGCGGCTGCGCTCGACGCCATCGGCGTCGATCCCGCCTACCTCGGCCGCGGCATCGGCAGCGCCTTGATGGCGGGGCTGGACGAAGTGATGCGCAGCAAGGGCGTGCGGGAACTGGAGACCCAGTCGGAGTGGACCGATCATGATCAGCTGCGGTTCTTCGCCCAGATCGGATTCCGACACGCGCCTTGCACCGTCCTCGAACGGGACGCGGCGCCGCTCAACGAAGCGCGGTAGGAGACAGTTTGTCATGCCCAACACCATCCAGTCGTCGCCGGTGGCCGAAGACGCGCGCGAGATCGATTACAGCATGCCTCTTGACGAAAACGGCGACGTGCTGATGCGCGACCGCATCCCCGTCCGTTCCCTCGCCGAGAGCGACCTTCCGGCGCTGATCGCCATTGACCGCCGGGTGACCGGCCGCGACCGCACGCCCTATTACCAGGCCAAGGTGCGGGAGGCCCTGTTCGAATCGGGCATCCGCGTCTCCCTGATAGCGGAAGCGGACGACCATCCGGTCGGATTCATCATGGCCCGCGTCGACTTCGGCGAGTTCGGCCGCACCGAGCCGGAAGCCGTCATCGACACCGTCGGCGTCGATCCCCGCTACGGCCACCACGGCGTCGGCGTCGCGCTGATGTCGCAGTTGCTGGCCAATCTGGCGACCCTGAGGGTCGAGCGGGTGCGCACCCAGATCGACTGGAACGATCTGCCGCTGCTCGCCTTTCTCGACCGCTGCGGCTTTCGCCCGTCCCAGCGCATCGCCTTCGTCCGCCCGATACCGGCGGGGCCGGAGCGACCAGCCGGCCGCTGAAAGAGCCGTCAGTACAAGCCTGTTGGCGGTCCAGGCGCGGCAATCCAGGCGTCACGCCGTGCTCGGGTCGCTTTATGAGCGCCGCCTCCCCGCGATCGCCTGTCGGAAGCGGCCAACGATGGTCGGGCCGGGCGACACCGGTATGCCGCGCCCCAGCACCGACCAAACCCACAACCGGCAGGCGAACTTCCCGGCCCATGTCCTCCCCGTCCGGCCACATGTTGCGGCGATTTGGGCCGTTTCGCCCCATTCTTGTGCAGTTTGATACAGGCAAAATAGGCTTAAAATCCTGAAATCAAACGAGATGTGTCCAAATCCGCGCCGGAAACGTATGCAGATGTATGCAGATGTACTCATTTTCGGCCGCAACACATTGATATCGCGCGATTCTACCAAAAGCGGCATTTATTCTCAAACTCTCTGCCGCACGACCGCGCAGCAGGCGCCAGGACGCTCCGCGTGCGCGCCAAGCCGCTTTCGGCACTGCGTCCGTTTATGGCCTCGACCGCACCGCCGTTCAAGGCAAGTCCCCGCCGTTGCGCCGCCGCTGGGTCGCCGACTTTCGGCTCAGGTGAAGGGCGTGTCGGTCAGGCTCAGCTTCGAGCGGTCGTGCGGGTGACAATGACCGCTGCCAGCCTCCTCGCGTCGGTTCCCGATACAAGGCCCGCATGGCGGAGATTTGGACATGAGCCGACGAAGATCGTGACATCCGCATTGTCGGCAGTGCGGACGGAGCGGCCATTCAATTCACCGATACATATGGCGGCTTTCGCAAATCGAACGATAGCGTTAGAATTTTGAAGGGCTGCGCCGGTGGTGAAGACGGCACTACCGCCACAACTAGTAAGATCAACCTGTCAGGTTAGCGCCGAGGCGAGCCCGCCGACCCAACCATTGAAAGATCGCGCAACAGACGTACAGATAATTGCGAAAGACCGGTAGTGGTGTGTGAAGTGTGTGAACTCCGCTCTCTACCATGGCACAATCGCCCTACTATCAGCTTCGTGCGTTTTTTTCAGTACTGCGGGGAAAATTGATTTTGTACTATTATCACGATGGGGAAAACGAGGTAGGCCCATTCAGCGCTGACAGGCTAGTCAAGCTGGCTAGCTCTGGATTGCTAGGTGCCGGTACCCTCGTAAGAGCCGCCAACAACGAGACATGGGTGCCTTTTGGCGAACTGGAACTGACAGACGATGCAGACCCTTCACCGGCCGCTGAAACCGGTGGCAGTTTGGATGGCAGCATCCCGCCCGCCAGATTTCTGGCGCAGTGGAGTTGAATGAGGCTGATGCTTCCACTCTGTTGGCAGAAAAAAAGATCGATTCAAAAGAAGCTGAGACTGGCCCGACACCAGGAGTTTCCCCCTCTGGATGGCTCGCACTGCCCCCTACCCCATGGAGACGCTATGGCGCGCGAATGCTTGATACCTCCCTGAATGGGTCGATCATGTTCTTGTTGATTGCTGTAGCGTTCTACGCCATCGCCCCGGCTTCGGCCGACGAGTTTTTCCTATTCTTCGAAGCCGATGGAGCGCGAATCGTTGATGCTGTATTGACGGCTATTTTTGCCAGCTTCTTGAATGGCTCGTTGATTGGAGTAAGCGGTTTTACATTGGGTAAATGGATTTTTGGAGTGAAGGTCACTAGGCTTGACGGTACCAAACTTGGGATAGGGGCAGGACTGTCTCGAGATTTCACTGTGCTATTGAAAGGTCTTGGTCTGGGGATTCCAGTTGTCGCGCTTTTTACTTTATGGTTCTCATACAAGGCTCTGAGTAAGAATAAATCGACAAGTTGGGACCAGGGAAATTATATTGTTTGGCACCGACCGAGCGGCACATCTCAGTACGTCCTCAATGTTGTTGGAATCCTCCTTACTGTAATTGTTCTTGGTGGGTTAAACGCGATGGGCGGACTCTGAATCGAAGTGCGATCGTAGATGCGATACTTCGTTGCGTCCGTCATGCTGCTCTTGGCTAGTGGGATTTGTTCGGTTGGAGCGGGTTCATTTAGCTACCTAGCGGATGACGTTGTCACGACCCACGGAATCCTCAGCACCCTGTGTTTGGCCTTCTTTCTTCTGGGTATCGCTGTCGCGGTATTGGCCAACACTGAGGTGAACGGCGAAATCCACCTGCCGCGGTCACTTGCGGCACTCGCATGTCTTCTCCTGCTTGTGCCGCACGGAGGAATCGCAATAGGACGGATTGTGAACTTCCAGCCGTCTCTCGAAATAATGCGAGCTGCACACGATGCGGACGGAACGAAAGTTCAAGTTGATCGGGGCTTTGCAGTACTGAACGGTGAAATTGGCTACGAAACACTCGTTTCCCTCCAATCTGTCTTGGATCGCGAGCCAAGTTCAGCAATTCTGCTGAGTAGCGAGGGTGGGCTGCTTGATGCTGCAATCGAAATTGGGCGGATCCTAAGAGAGCGCCAAATTGATGTGCTAGTAGACGAGAACTGCGAAAGCGCGTGTGTCATCGTCGCTCTTTCTGCCGAACGTTTGTTTGTCGCGGCTGACGCGCGGTTCGGCTTCCACAGGGCTAGTGCGCCTGCCAGCCGTGATAGCCAACTTGGCAGGTATATCGGGAAAATGGCAACTGACGATTTGTTGTCCTCACTACGTTCGCTGCGAATACCAGATTCCGTACTGACGAGAGCTGAAGAGACGCCAGCATATGAAATGTACTATCTTTCTGGAGATGATTTGGTTCAACTCGGTTTGGCACGGGATTGTGCTGAGTACTGGAAATGAATCTAATTGTGCCAATCCGCCGGCGACGCGACGAGGCCATGCTTGACCGGATTGAAATGCACATAGTCCACATGCGCCGCGAAATCCTCGTCGTCGCGGATCGCATGCTCCCAGAAGCGGCGCTGCCAGATGCCGCGCTCGCCGTTGGCGTGGCGGACGCGCGACAATCGCTCCGTCTTCGGCAAGCCGCGGGCGAAAACGGTCTTGATCGGACGCCAGCGGGTCGAAAAGTCGGCGTCGCCCGGCGGGAGTGTCCAAACGGCGTGCAGGTGGTCCGGTAGCACGACCCAGGCGTCGATGCCGAAGGGACGGCTCTGCCGAACCCGCCGAACCGCGTCGCGCAACAGGTCGATCCGGTCGGCAAGCAACGTGTTGCCGCGCCGCTGCAGGAGATTGGCGGTGAAGAAATAGCAACCGCCCGGCACGCGATGGCGGCGGAAATCGGGCATGGGTCGACCCCGTTCTTCTCGTCAGCGTATCCGATCGGCTTCATGCTTCGGAATACGCCTTCGGCTATTCCGACCTACGACTGTAAAGCTACCATCCGCTTGCTTCCGCTACGGGTCATGATCAGGTTCCGTCGCTCGGCGTCATGTTGCTGGATTGCCGTGCGTCGGCGGCGCAAAGGCTCGCAATGACGTGCCCCATGGATGCCGGCGCTACTCGATCGTGGCGTCGGTGATGGTGAATGCCTTGGCGCGCTCGATCTGCTCGGACGCCAGCGGCACCGTCTTGCCGGTCTCCAGGCTGGCCTGAACGGCGGTGACGTCGCTGGTCGCCACCAGCACGCCGCTCTCCACGTCGAACATCCGGTGCAGAAAACGCAGGTGCTTCTTGCCGACGGCGATGAAGCCGCTCTGGATGCGCACCAGTTCGCCGCCGCGCAACTCCCGCACGTACTGGAAGTGCTGACGGACGACGGCGATCCGCAGCCCGGACGCCTTCACCGAGCGCGGACTGAAGCCGATGGCGTGCATCAGGAACCACGTCGCCTGATCGAAGCGCTCGATGTAGAGGCGAGAGTTCATGGTTGCCTCGGGGTCGTACTCGGAGGCCATGACGGCTCCGAGGAAGCTCGCGATCCACTGGTCGGAGTGCGGGTGTGCGTCGCTCATGTAATCCACCTGGAACCTGCCCCGGCCACCACCGGTGGACATTGCGGGGAACGTTGCCGCGGCCACTGCCGATCCTGCATTATAATGCATGTTCGGCGGTCAACAAGAGGGAACCGACGGCTCCGCCAAAGCCGCGCGTGAAAACAACGGCTATACCAGTTCTCGATCCGGCAAATCGATGTCGGTGCGGCGCCACAAGATGAATCATTATGCATGTTGGCTTCAGTTCAATATTGTGCGTCGCATCCCCATGATGATACTCTAGTGCCGCACAAGAGATCGGCGCACGGGCCGCAGGGGGGCCGGAAAATTGCGCCGCACGTGTCCGCGACAAGGCGGACCATCGGCAGGAGGAAAAATCATGCACGATCGAACGGCCGGCATTTCGCGCCGTGATACGCTCCGCTTCGCCACCGCGGCCGCCGTCGCGTCCGTCATCCCGACCCGATCGCCATCGGTCAGCAGGCCAAGGTGCGTATCGGTTTTCTGCTGCCCTACAGCGGCACCTACGCGGCGCTCGGCGACGCCATCACCAACGCCGTCGAGCTGAAGCTCGCCGAGACCGGCGGCAAGCTGGGCGGCCGGGAGGTCGAGCTGATCAAGGTCGACAGCGAAGCGTCGCCGCCGAAGGCCGCGGAACTGACTACCAAGCTCATCAACCAGGAGAAGGTGGATTTCCTGGTCGGACCGGTGCACTCCGGCGTCGCCATGGCGATGGTCAAGATCGCCCGCGAGGAGGGCACCATCACCATCGACCCCAACGCCGGCGCCGATGCGGTGACCGGCCCGTTGTGCGGACCCAACATCTTCCGCACGTCGTTCTCCAACTGGCAGCCGGGCCATCCCTTGGGCAAGATCCTGGTCGACGAAGGCAAAAAAAACGTCGTGCTGTGCTCGTGGAACTACGCAGCCGGCAAGGAAATGGAGCAGGGGTTCAAGGACGGATTCCTGCCGGCCGGCGGCACCATCGTCAAGGAGATCGGCGTTACGTTTCCGGAAGTGAACTTCCAGGCGGCGCTGACCGAGATCGCCTCCATCAAGCCCGATGCGGTCTATTCGTTCTACGCCGGCGGCGGCGCCGTCAAGTTTGTCAAGGACTGGCATGCAGCCGGCCTCCAGGGCATCGAACTGGTCGGGCCGGGGTTCCTGACGGAAGGCGTCACCGGCGCGCAAGGAGAGGCTGCGGAAGGAATCCGCACCACCCTGCATTACGCAGATAGCCTCGACACTCCGGCCAACAAGGCGTTTCGCGCCGCCTACAAGGACAGGTTCGGCAAGGAAGCCGACGTCTACGCCGTGCAGGGCTACGACGCGGGCGAATTGATCCGCATCGGGCTGGAGGCGGTGCAGGGCGACACCGGCGAGCGGGAGGCGATCATAGAGGCCATGGCCGCGGCCGAGTTTTCCTCGCCCCGGGGGCCCTTCAAGCTGTCGCCCTCCCACAATCCGGTGCAGAACATCTACCTGCGCCAAGTCCGCAACGGCGACAACGTGGTCGTCAGCACGGCCGCGGAGGCCCTGTCCGATCCGGCCAAAGGCTGCAAGATGACCGGCTGAGCCGGCCTGGATATGCTGCGGCCGCTGCCCGGCTCACGGGCGGCGGCCGCCCGCACCTGCCCGACGAGACCGTACACCCTGCACCGAACCAACCGTTGCGCGCGATGGACCCGACGTTCTTTCTCATCCAGACCCTGAACGGGCTCCAGTACGGGCTGCTGCTGTTCCTGATCGCCAGCGGGCTCACCATCATTTTCGGGATCATGGGGGTGATCAATCTGGCGCACGGCTCGTTCTACATGCTCGGCGCCTATCTAGCCTTGTCGCTGACCCAATGGACCGGCAGCATCTTTGGCGCCATTCTGCTCGGCGCGCCGCTGGCGGCGCTGTTCGGGCTGGTGGTCGAGCGGGTGTTCATCTCCCACCTTTACCGCCGCGAGCATCTGCAGCAGGTGCTGCTGACGTTCGGGCTCATTCTCATTTTCAACGAACTGCAGTCGCTCTTGTGGGGCGATGATCCGCACGGCGTGCCGATTCCGGCGCTGCTGAGCGGCTCGGTGGCGTTGACGGAGACGCTCAGCTATCCGGTCTACCGGCTGTTCCTGTCGGCCTGCTGCCTCGCCATCGCCGGCGCCTTGTACCTTTTGATCCAGCGCACCCGCCTCGGCATGTGGATCCGCGCCGGCGCCTCCAATCCGGAGATGGTGCAGTGCCTTGGGATCAACACCGGGCTTCTTTTCGCCACCGTTTTCGCGATCGGCGTGACCCTCGCGGCGCTGGCCGGCATCATCGCGGCGCCGGTCGAATCGGTCTATCCCGGAATCGGCGAACAGGTGCTGATCATCTCTTTCGTCGTCGTCGTCATCGGCGGCATCGGCTCCATCAAGGGGGCATTCGTCGGCGCCCTCTTGATCGGCCTCGCCGACGTCTACGGCAAGGTGTTCCTCCCAGACTTCGCCGCGGTGACCGTCTACGGGCTGATGGCGGCGATCCTTCTGTGGCGCCCGGCCGGCCTCTACGGCCGGGTGGCGTAGCCGCGATGATCACCCTCCCCGGCCGCGGCGTGATGCTGGCGCTGGTCGCCATGGTGATCGCCCTGGCCTTGGTCCCGGTGCTTGGCGAGACCTACGCGATCAAGGTGGCGACCCGCATGATCGTGTTCGCCATCTTCGCCATGAGCCTCGACCTGCTGATCGGCTACACCGGCCTGGTGAGCTTTGGCCATGCGGCGTTCTTTGGGCTCGCGGCCTACGCGCTGCAACTCTTCGCGCCCGAAAGCGAGGCCGCCAACCTGTTGCTGGCGCTGCCGGTCAGCCTCGGCGTGACGGCTCTCGCGGCACTCGTCATCGGCGCGTTGGTGGTGCGGACCAGCGGCATCTATTTCATCATGGTGACCTTGGCCTTCGCGCAGATGTTGTTCTTTCTGTTTCACGACTCGCCGATCGCCGGCGGCTCCGACGGCGCCTACATCTGGTTCAAACCGGCAATGACCATCGGCGGGGTTACGATCCTGGATTTCGACAGCCGCGAGACCCTCTACTATTTCGCGCTCGGCGCATTGGTCGCCTGTTACGCCGGGCTGGTGGTGGTGCTGCGCTCGCCATTCGGCGAGGTGATCCAGGGCATCAAGGTCAACGAGCACCGCATGCGGGCGCTCGGCTACGACACCTACCGCTTCAAGCTGGCGAGCTTCGTCCTCTCCGCCACCATCGCCGGGCTCGCGGGGTTCCTGTTCGCCTGCATCGACGGCTTCGTGGCGCCGCAGTTGCTGGGCTGGCGGGAATCCGGCATTGGCCTGGTTATGGTCATCCTCGGCGGCATCGGCACCCTGTTCGGCGCCCTGATCGGTGCGGTGGCGCTGATCGGCGTCGAGGAGATCGTTCGCGACCGCGCCATCGTCGGGATCCTGGCCGAGCACTGGCAGATACTGATGGGGGCGTTCGTGATCGGCGTGGTGCTCCTGCTCAAGAACGGCCTCGCCGGCGTCTTGCTGACGACCGCGTCCGGCGTTCGCAAGAGCAGATCCACCCCGGCATGAGCGACTCTGCGCCGTCGACGCCTGCGCCGTCGACGCCCACACCGGAAACACCTGCGCCAGAACCCGCGGCTTTGGAGACAAGTGCGCTGTCGAAGAGCTTCGGCGGCGTATTCGCGGTCCGCGAAGTCAGCGTGGCATTCGCACATGGCTGCGTCAACGCCATCATCGGCCCCAACGGCGCCGGCAAGACCACCCTGATCAACCTTCTCTCCGGCGACCTCAAGCCGAGCAGCGGTCGCATCGTCTATGGCGGCCGCGACATCACCGCGCTACCGCCCCACCGCGTGTCGCAGCTCGGCATCGGCCGCAGCTATCAGATCACCAACATCTTTCCGCCGTTCACCGTCGGCCGCAACGTCTGGCTGGCGGCACAGTCACGACTGCCTTCGAGTCTCCGCTTCTTCCGGCCGGCGGTGCGCCGCCGCGATGTGGCCGAGCGCGCCGAGCGGGCGCTGGTTGCAGCGGGGCTTGCCGACAGCGTCGACCGTATCGCCGGGACCATCAGCCATGGCGAGCAGCGCCAACTCGAGATCGCCATGCTGTTGGCGACGGAGCCGCAGGTACTGTTGCTGGATGAGCCGCTGGCAGGGATGGGTCCGGAGGAAGGCGTGGGCATCGTCCGGCTGATCCAGGGGCTGAGGGGCGACCACTGCGTCGTTCTGATCGAGCACGACATGGACGCGGTGTTCGCGGTCGCCGACCGGCTGACGGTGATGGTCGGCGGCGCGGTTCTGGAAACCGGCACGCCTGCTTCGATCCGGGCGAGCGACACGGTGCGCAAAGCCTATCTCGGCGACGCTCTTGACGGCGCACCGCAGGGGGCGACGGCGTGAGAGAGCGCGATGTGCCCGCCGCGGCCGAGACGGTGCTCGAACTTCGCGACGTCCACACCCACTACGGCGCCAGCCACATCCTCCGCGGCGTCTCGTTCTCGCTGCGGCGCGGCGAGTGTATCAGCCTGATGGGGCGGAACGGCATGGGCAAGACCACGGCGCTCCGCTCCATCATGGGGCTCGTTCGACCGAGCCGCGGGTCGGTGGTCGCGTTCGGTCGCGACACCCGGCGTCTCGCCACCTATCGCATCGCCGCGTCGGGGGTGGCGTACGTGCCGGAGGGCCGCGGCATCTTCCCCAACCTGACCGTGCGCGAGAACCTGGTGATGGCGGCGCGCGCGGGCGTCGGCGGCCGCCGGGACTGGACGCTGGAGACGGTGCTGGAGTTGTTCCCCAACCTCGCCGAGCGCGCCGGCAGTTCCGGCGCCGCGCTGTCCGGCGGCGAGCAGCAGATGCTGACCATTGGCCGGGCGTTGATGACCAATCCGGCGATCATGCTGCTGGACGAAGCAACGGAGGGCTTGGCGCCGCTGGTCCGTGAGGAGATCTGGCGGGTGATCGCACGCATCAAACGTGCCGGCATCGCCTGCATCGTCGTCGACAAGAACGTCGGTAAGCTGATCGACGTCGCCGATCGCCACGTCATCCTGGTCAAGGGCGAAGTGGTGTTCGACGCCGACGGCGCCGCCCTGATGCAGGACCCCGACTTTCTCCACCGGCACCTGGGCGTGTAATCGGCCACGCGTCTTCGGGTCGCGCTGATCGAGAGCACGGCCGCCACCCGAAGAATTTGCAGGATTTCCGTTCGTTTTTTGCGGTCGGACACAGGCCAGACAGGCCTAAGATACTGATTTCCTTCAGAATGTGTCCGAATCCGATACGAAAATGTATGCGGATGTAGTCGGATGTATGCCGATGGCGCGCCGGGAGACCGGCGAAATCAGGGGTGCGAGTCGCCCGCGGTCGGGCGCGCCTATCGGATCAATGAAGGCATGTAGACGCCGGCACGGCGCGGGTCAAGGCTGAGCGATACCGGCGAGAACCGGGTTCGGGAAAGTGCAAAGCCATGATCCGCCGGCTCGGCTCGATGTCTCGGATGCACGATTGGCGGATTACGCTTCGCTAATCCACCCTAAGGTTTTCTACGGTGTTGATGGCTGGAGGCGTTGAGTCGGGATTTGGTGCCGAGCGACAGGACCCACAGGCCGACGAAGATGGCGGCGGTGCCGGCGAGCCAGAACGGCCAGCGTTGGTGGATCGAGAATTGATCACCCAGCCCGCGAAACAGGTAGGCGCCGGCGAAGGCGATCGCCGCCCCGACGACCCAGTAGAGCCATCGGGGCAGACGCAACCAAATTGGCGGAGAGCGGGGCGGCTCCGTCAATGCCGACCAGCCGTGTTAGAACGCGCCCCCGCCCGCGGCTCGCACCACGGTGATCAACACCGCAGCGAACACTGCCGAGGTGATGACGCCCGAGATGTTGCAGCCGAGCGCGTGCGGCATGATGATCGCGCCGGGGTTGACCTCGGAAACGCACTTCTGGGCGACCTTGGACGTGGTCGGCACGCAACTCACGGCGGCGATGCCGATCACCGGGTTGTAGTTGATGCCCTTGCGCTTGTACCAGAAGTACAGCACGTAGCCGCCCATGAGGCCGCCGAGTCCCGAGAAGGTGAGCGCGATGATGCCGATGATCAGCAGGATCAGCACCTCCGGCTGGAGGATGGTGCTGGCTTCACACAAGACGCCCAGCAACAGGCCCAGGAAAAACGTCGCGCCATAGAGGATGGTGCTGCTGAACAGTTCGTGGAAGTGGGTGAGACCGCTCTCGCGGATCACCACGCCGGTGAACAGCGACAGAAACAGCGGCGAGGCCACCGGGAAGAGGAGACAAAGAGCGGTCGCCGCCACGACGGCGAACACGATTTTTTCGTCAGGCGTGATCGTACGGGTTTTCTCGGGCGGCATCGCCAGTCCACGGATGTGTCGCGGAACCAGCGCCTTGATCATGAACGGATATCCGCCGTAGGTGAGGCCGAGATAGAGGTAGGCCACCACGGTGATTGGCACGAACAGGTCCTCGGACAGCATCAAGGCCGCGAACAATACCATTGGTCCGTCGGCGCCGCCTATGGTGGCCGTGGCCGCCGCGTCTGCCAGCGGCAGACCCAACAGGATCGCGAGCGGCAAGGCGACAAACGTCCCCAATTCGCCGCAGAGGGCAATGAACATGCTCTTGAACGGACGCGCCATGACGAACCCGACGTCGAGCAGCGAGCCGATGCCGAGGAACACAAGGCAGGCGATGAGACCGTTCGAGAAGGTGAACGAGTAGACAGGCTGCAGCCACTGGATCTGTAGCATGTTGGCCCACTGCGCCCCCTCCGAGATGAGGGGACTGAGGAACAACGTGCCCTTACCCATGTGCGTCACAGGGTCCACCTGATCCGGGAGCACCATACTTGGTGGCACGAACATGACGGCGGCGTTGATGGCCGCCATGCCGAGTCCCATCGGGATCATGATCAGGGCCTCGAGCACGCCCTTCTTGCCGAGATAGATGAGGAGGAAACCGGTCGCGATGAGGGCGATCCTCCCGATCATCAACGCCGGATCGGAATCCGCTAGGGTCGCGATACCTTGGAAGATCTGCAGGAATTCGATGTCGCCCATGGCGCTGCTCCGCGCCTAGGAGATGGTCATCAGGGGCTGACCGGCGTCGACCGCTTCACCGACCTTGACATGGATCTTCGATACCGTGCCCTCGTGATCCGAGGCGATGACCTGTTTCATCTTCATCGCCTCGATGATCGCGACCTGATCGCCGGTCTTGACCTTGTCGCCTTCCTTGACGGAGATCTCGATGATGACGCCGCCCATCGGCGCGGTCTTGTCGCCAGCGCCCGCCGCGGGTGCAGCGGCCGGTTTGGCGGCCGGCGCAGCGGACGGGGCGGGCCGGGCGACCGGAGCGGCGGAAGTCGCCGTCATCCCCGGCGCGGGATAGAAGGTGCTTCCGGCGTCTTCGCTGACGTCCTCCACAGTGACGTCGTAGACCTTGCCTTCAACGGTAATCTTCAACTGCTTAACCATTTTCCCTACCCCTCAACTTCGAAAATGTCACCCTCAGTCGGCTGAGCGCCGGGGCGAATGCGATGTCTGATGAATGGCCCGGCCGGTGGTGCGCCATCCGACCGAGGTCGTGGCCTCGGCGATGTGAACCAGCCGATGCGCCCCGATG
The DNA here is from genome assembly GCA_016710335.1 of Rhodospirillales bacterium. Classification (NCBI taxonomy): domain Bacteria; kingdom Pseudomonadati; phylum Pseudomonadota; class Alphaproteobacteria; order Rhodospirillales; species Rhodospirillales bacterium. The sequence continues at coordinate 672,276 of JADJXQ010000001.1, read as the reverse complement.
TGCGCGTAAACAGCCGCGGCGATGACCGCCGCGTGTTGCGCCGTTTCGTCGATCGGCTCCGGCTCGGCAGCAACGGAGATCCTGACCGCTGCCGACGCCGCCGCGGCCTTGCCCCCGCCATGCATCCTCTCGAGCGACTTGACGATACCCCAGATCAGGAGGGCCGCCGCAAGCGAGACGACGATGGTCATCACGTAGCCGAAAAACGCAGTACCTAATGCACCGCCGACGGAGGTCGTCACTGCTTCCTGCATTCTTTCTTCCCTTGTTTCATGGCCGTCAGCTCTGTTTCAGCACCGCCAGGTCAAGGCCCGGCGCGTGGAACCGGCGGTTAGAGTGGGATGTTGCCGTGCTTCTTCGGCGGGCGCATTTCGCGCTTGTTCAGAAGCTTGCGCAGCGACATCGACAGGACGGAGCGGGTGCGCGCCGGCGCGATGATGTCGGTCACGTAGCCACGCGCCGCGGCCATATAAGGCGACGCGAATTCGGCTCGATACTCTGCCACCAGCTCCGCTCTGAGCTTGGCCGGATCCTCGGCCTGCTTGAGCCGGTCCCGATGCAGGATGTTGACGGCGCCATCGGCGCCCATCACTGCGACCTCGGCGGTCGGCCACGCGTAGACGACATCGGCGCCGAGATCCTGGCTGCACATGGCGAGGTAGGCGCCGCCGTACGACTTGCGAAGCAGCAGGGTGATCTTCGGCACCGTGCAGCCCGAGTACGCGAACAGCATCTTGGCGCCGTGGCGGATGATGCCGCCCCGTTCCTGCTCGATGCCCGGCAGGAACCCGGGAACGTCGACCAGGGTGGTGATCGGGATGTTGAACGCATTGCAGAAGCGAATGAAGCGGGCGGCCTTGTCGGACGAGTCGATGTCGAGGCAACCGGCCTTTTCCATCGAGTTGTTGGCGAGGAAGCCGACGACGATGCCCTCGACCCGGCCGAACCCGACGATCATGTTCTTGGCAAAACCCGCATGGACCTCGAGGAATTGGCCGCCGTCGACGAGGCGCAGCAGAATGGCGTGCATGTCCATGGCGGACGACGGATCCGACTGCACCAGCTTGTCCATGCCGCTGTCGTCCGCCATCGTCACGGCCGGGGTCGGCCGGTGCGGCGGATCGTCGGAATTGTTCGAAGGCAGGTAGCTCAACAACTGCTTGGCGATGTCCAGCGCGTGGCGGTCGTCATCGGCGACGAAGTGGACGTTGCCGCTCACCGTGGCGTGCATCACCGCGCCGCCCACGTCCTCCATGCTGACCTCGCGCCCGGTCACCGCCTTGATAACCTGCGGACCGGTGATGAACAGCTGGGCGTTGTCGCGGGTCATGATGATGAAGTCGGTCAGCGCCGGCGAATAGGCGGCACCGCCGGCGCACGGCCCGGCGATGATCGAGATCTGCGGCACGACGCCCGAAAGGATCACGTTGCGGTAGAACACCTGGCCGTAGCCGGCCAAGGCGTCTACGCCCTCCTGGATGCGGGCGCCGCCGGAATCGGCGATGCCGACCAGCGGCGTACCGTTCTTCAGCGCGTAGTCCATGCCCTGGATCATGCGCCGCGCATGCATGTTGCCGAGCGAGCCGCCGAGCACGGTAAAGTCCTGGCTGAAGGCGGTCACTTGGCGACCATCGACATAGCCGGTGCCCGATACGATGCCGTCGCCGGGATAGTCCTCGTCCTGCATCCCGAAAGACGTGCACTGATGCTTGATGTAGGCGCCGATCTCCTGGAAGGTGTCCGGCTGGAACAGGTATTGGAGCCGTTCACGAGCGGTCATCAGGCCTTTCTCGTGACGTTTGGCGATTTTTGCCGCACCACCGCCTTCGAGGACTTTCTTGCGACGTTCCCTGAACGTTTCGAGAATTTTGGCGTCAAGAGGCATGTTCTTCGCAATTCTCCTGGGTGGCGCCGGAGAGGCGCTCCGGTCCACGTGTCCCCATCCACCCGGCAACGGTCGTCATCGCCGGAAACGATCCTGCGGCCCTTGACGTTGACGTTTTGCACAACGTCAACGTTCTGCCGCGCAACTCCGAATTTTCCCCCTAGCCGGCGCACATTCCGGCTGCACGAGGCAGCGGAAATTAGGGCGGACCCGACAAGCTTGTCAAACTAATCCCTCGTTCCGCATGGACGGCTGCAGTATCGCCCGAGCGCGGCGCGCGTGGCTAATTCGCGTTCACACGTACATGCTTGCGAGCTTCGCTCGGCGGCGCCGTCACGGAGCCGCGTCCAGGTGCGGGTTGAGCGTACCGACGTTCGGGGTGGTGCGAGGCAATACCTGGAACGGCACCTTGTCCTCGACTGGACACGGCGAACGGGAGGCCTTGCGCACCATGGCCATAAGCGCGGTTAGCACCGCAACGGCGGCGATGGCGTAGAACAGGCCCTGCGGGCCGGTTGCCTCCATTGCAGCCGAGGCGGCGAGCGGACCGAGCGCCGCCCCGACCCCGTAGGTGACGATGAGGCCGCCGCTGACGCCGAGACGTTGTCGCGGCTCGATGCGGTCGTTCGCCTGAGCCGCACACACCGGATAAAGAGAAAACAACGTGCCGCCCAACAGCGGCGCCAACAGCCGCAGGTCGAGGGCGCCGCCGTCGTGGGTCACGATGACGGCGCCACTGACCGCCGCGATCAAAGCGCTGATCGCGGCGATAACGACCCGGCGGTCGACGCGGTCGGAGACGTAGCCGATCGGCCACTGCATAACGATGCCGCCGACGATGGCGAAGCCCATAAATTGTGCGATTTCCGGCAGCGACAGCCCAACCTGTTGCGTGAACAGCGGAACGAGCCCGTAGAAGGCGCCGAGCATGCACCCCGAGGCAAGGGCGCCGACCGCGGCGATCGGCGAGCCGTTGAACAGGCGGACGATGGAGATGCGTGCCGGGCGAGGACGTTTCGGGCCGGCGATGCGCGCCGCGGCCACCGGGACGATCGCCAGCGAGACGAGGACGGAGGCGACGACGAAGAGGCCGAAGCCGGACGGATCGTGGATCGGCAGCAGAATCTGGCCGAGCCCCTGGCCGAGATAGAGCACTACCATGTAGAGAGACAGCAGCCGGCCGCGCACGGCGTCGGTCGCCTGCTGATTGAGCCAGCTTTCCGTACACATGAACAGTCCCGCGAGGCACACGCCTTGCACAACGCGCAAAGCGGCCCACGATGCCGCCCATGGGAACAGCGGGTGCATCAGCATCGCAGCCGACAGGAACGACGCGAACGTCGCGAAGGCGCGAATATGGCCAACGCTGGCGATGAGGCGGTTGCCGAACAGGGTGCCGATCACCAGCCCCATGAAGTACGCGGCCGACACCGCGCCAATCACGTGGCTGGCCGCATCGGCCGCGCCGAGACGCACCGGAATGGCGCTGCCGACCACGCCGGCACCCGCCATCAACAGAAACACGCCGCAGAACAGGCCAAAAAGGGAGAGCGCGATGGCTCTCATCGAAAACACTCCCTCCGTCCGTACCGGAGGCGGATGAACATGGCTGCTGCTGTTCCGGATCCGCCCCTGAATTGAATTTGCAAGATGTCTAACCTCGCTCTATCAGAGCGTCCCGATGGCGTGAACAACCAATGCAGGCCGTTGGCGGCCGACCTCGCTCAAGAATCCGGTAAGCCTCTTCCAGTGAAGGACTTTCCCCGAGGCCCCCCGGCCGATACGGACCCTCCGTTGAGACGTCCGGTTGGGTCTGCCGCTCTTGATTTCCGGAGGGAGGCGAGGCCATAACCGTGACATGGACGGCAACAGCGCAAACCGGATCGGCATCGTCGGCGCCGGCGCGTGGGGGACCGCGCTCGCGACGGTCGCGGCGCGGGCGGGTTGCGACGTCATGCTGTGGTCGCGAGAGCCTGACGTGGCGGACGACATCAACGACCGGCACGAGAATGCGCGGTTTCTTCCCGGCGTTCGACTAGGCGCCGCGATCCGGGCAACCGCTGATATCGAAGCGGCGACGAACGCAAGGACGGTTTTGCTCGCGGTTCCGGCCCAGCACCTGCGCACCGTCCTTGCGGAGGCTGCCGGATCGTGGCGGCACGACACCTGCGCGGTGATTTGCGCCAAGGGCATCGAGACCGAGAGCGGCGCGCTGATGAGCGCAGTCGTCGCCGAGGCGCTGCCGGCGGCGCCGGTTGCGGTGTTGTCCGGACCCAGCTTCGCTGCGGAAGTGGCGCGGGACCTGCCGACCGCGGTCACTCTGGCCAGCGCCGATGCCGGGGTGCGGACTGCGGTTCCACGAGCGCTCGGCACCCCGCATTTCCGCATCTATTCCAGTTCGGACGTGGTCGGCGTCGAAATCGGCGGCGCCGTCAAGAACGTGCTCGCCATAGCAGCCGGCATCGTCAGCGGCCGCGGCCTCGGAGAGAACGCCCGCGCCGCGCTGATCACTCGCGGCCTCACGGAGATGGCTCGGCTGGCGGCGGCGCACGGGGCGGATCCGGTCACCCTCATGGGCCTTTCCGGCCTCGGCGACTTGATCCTCACGGCATCGGCCACGCAGTCGCGCAATTTTTCGTTGGGCGTCGCCCTCGGGCGGGGCGAAGCGCTGATGGATATTCTTGCAGCGCGAAACGGCGTCACCGAGGGGGTGACGACGGCGCCGTCCGTTGCCGGACTGGCGCGACGGCGCGGTGTCGACATGCCGATCTGCTTCGCCGTCGATGCCGTGCTCCATCGCGGCGCCGACATCGACGCCACGATCGCCGCGCTCTTGTCCCGGCCGCTGACCACCGAAGAGTTGTAAAGCACCATGTTCGCAGCGACGACCAAGGGATGGATGGGAGAGAAGGAGGCGCCATGTTGTTCATGATCACGTGCTGGGACAAGCCGGGCCGGGAAGCGTTGCGGCTGGAGACCCGATCGAAGCATCTCGAGTATCTGGGGCGTTTCAAGGACCGGGTGTTCGCCGTCGGACCGCTGCAGAGCGACGACGGGACCGCCATGATTGGAAGCCTGCTGCTCATGGAATTTGCGGACAGGCAGGCGGCCGAGGCCTTCACTGCCGACGATCCCTACGCTCGGGCGGGGCTGTTCGAGAGCGTCATCGTCCGCCGCTGGAAAAAGATCATGCCCGCGGACTGACTGCGGCGATAGCGGGTGGGCGATAGCGGGTAGGCGATAGCGGGGGGCGCGGAGATCATCATGGCGTACTGGCTGGTGAAGTCGGAGCCGGAGGCTTGGTCGTGGGAGCGGCACGCCGCAGCCGGGGTCGAGCCGTGGGACGGGGTGCGCAACCACCAGGCCAACAACAACATGAAGGCGATGGCGGCGAGCGACCAGGCCCTGTTCTATCATTCCGGCCGCGACAAGAGCATCCGGGGGGTGCTGGAGGTGGTGCGGAAGTGGTACCCGGATCCGCAAGATGCGTCCGGGCGCTTCGGCATGGTCGACTTCAAGGCGCTGTTCCCGCTGCCCCGTCCGGTGCCGCTCGCCGAAGTCAAGGCCGAGCCCCGCCTCGCCCACATCGCCCTGGTGAAACACACCCGGCTCTCGGTGATGCCGATCGACGATAACGCCTGGCGCCTCCTCTGCAGGATGGGCGGCGTCGAAGACACGGACGAGGGGAGCGGCGCCTCGTGACACTCGTCGCGGTCTGTGCGGACGACGATGTCGAGGAGGGCGGCTCCGCCGGGTTCAGACTGGAGACCCAGGACGGTCCGCTCCGCTTGATGGTGATCCGCAAATGCGGTGCGCTGCACGTTTACGTCAATGTCTGCCCGCATCGCCGCTTGCCGCTCGACTTCCACCCCGGCCGCTTCCTCACCGAGGACGGCCGGCATATCCTCTGCACCAACCACATCGCTCTGTTCCGCCTCGAGGACGGAGTGTGCGTCGACGGACCGTGTCGCGGCCAAGCCTTGCAGCCGGTGCCGTATACCGTGAAGGGCGGCGTTCTCTTCGTAACCGTCGGACCGGAACGGCAGGCCTGACCGTGGGCGCCGCGCTGAACCGCACTTGTGTCCGCCGGCGAATTCGAGATAAACCAGAGCCGAATTGCAACGAAGCTGGCGCCCTCCGGGCCGCCCAACAAGATCGCAAATGCTTTTAGACCCCGTGGGGAGGATCACGACGCCATGACAGACCAGATCTATCCGGTACCCGAGTCGTTCGCCAAGGACACGTGGTGCACCAAGGACCAGTACCAGGCGATGTACAAGCGCTCCATCGAGGATCCGGAGGGCTTCTGGGCCGAGCAGGCGAAGCGCATCCACTGGTTCCAGAAGCCGACGCAGATCAAGGACGTCAGTTTCCAGGCCCCCGATGTCCACATCAAGTGGTTCCATGACGGCACCCTCAACGCGTCCTACAACTGCCTCGACCGGCATCTGGAGGCGCGCGGCGATCAGGTCGCGCTGCTGTGGGAAGGCGACGACCCGAGCGTCAGCAAGTCCGTCACCTACCGGCAGTTGCACACCGAAGTGTGCAAGTTCGCCAACGTTCTGAAGGCCCACGGCGTCAGCAAGGGCGACCGCGTCACCATCTACATGCCGATGATCGTCGAACTGCCGGTGGCGATGCTGGCGTGCGCGCGCATCGGCGCCATCCATTCCATCGTGTTCGGCGGCTTCTCGCCGGACTCGCTGGCGGGCCGCATCCAGGACTGCGACTCGACGGTTGTGATCACGTCGGACGAAGGGCTCCGCGGCGGCCGGCCGATCCCGCTGAAGGCCAACACCGACAAGGCGCTGGAGGCCTGTCCCGGCGTCAAGACGTGCATCGTCTTCAAGCACACCGGCGGCAAGATCGGCTGGGTCGACGGTCGCGACATGTGGTGGCACGATCTGATGGCGGACGCCTCGTCGGACTGCCCGGCCGAGCAAATGAACGCCGAGGATCCGCTGTTCATCCTCTATACGTCGGGCTCGACCGGCAAGCCGAAGGGTGTGCTGCACACCACCGGCGGCTACATGGTCTACACCTCGATGACCCACCAGTACGTGTTCGACTATCGCGACGGCGACGTCTACTGGTGCACCGCCGACATCGGCTGGGTCACCGGCCACAGCTACATCGTCTACGGGCCGCTCGCCAACGGCGCCATTTCGGTGATGTTCGAGGGGGTGCCCAACTATCCCAGCCCGTCGCGGTTCTGGGAGGTGGTCGACAAGCACCACGTCAACATTTTCTACACGGCGCCGACGGCGATCCGCGCCCTGATGCGGGAGGGCGAGGCTCACGTGACCCGGACCAGCCGCAAGTCGCTGAAGCTGCTCGGCACCGTCGGCGAGCCGATCAACCCGGAGGCGTGGAACTGGTACTACACGGTGGTCGGCGACAGCCGCTGCCCGATCGTCGACACGTGGTGGCAGACCGAAACCGGCGGCATTCTCATCACCCCGCTGCCGGGCGCCATCGCGCAGAAGCCGGGCTCGGCGACCCTGCCGTTTTTCGGGGTCCAACCGCAGATCGTCGATGCCGACGGACAGGTGCTGACCGGCGCCACCTCCGGCAACCTCTGCATCACCGACGCATGGCCGGGGATGATGCGCACCGTTTTCCAGGACCACGAGCGGTTCATTCAGACGTATTTCTCCACCTACAAGGGCAAGTATTTCACCGGCGACGGCTGCCGCCGCGACGAGGACGGCTACTACTGGATCACCGGCCGGGTCGACGACGTGATCAACGTCTCCGGCCACCGCATGGGCACCGCCGAGGTGGAGAGCGCGCTGGTCGCCCATCCGAAGGTCGCCGAGGCGGCGGTCGTCGGCTTCCCGCACGACATCAAGGGCCAGGGCATCTACGCCTACGTCACGCTGAACGCCGACGAGGAGCCGTCGGAGGATCTGCGGAAAGAACTGATCAAGTGGGTCCGGACCGAAATTGGTCCAATCGCCAGCCCCGACGTCATCCAGTGGGCGCCGGGCCTCCCCAAGACCCGCTCCGGCAAGATCATGCGCCGCATCCTCCGCAAGATCGCCGAAAACGACGTCGGAGCCCTGGGCGATACCTCCACCCTGGCCGACCCGGCGGTGGTCCAGGACCTCATCGACAACCGCGCCGGCGCGGCAGTATAGCACCCTGATCTTTCAACGCCCGGCAACGGCGGGACCCAGTCGGTCCCGCCGTTCCAGGTTTCGCCTCTCGAATCCACGCAGGGCGCTCGGAGCGGTGTATCCGCGAGCGGGGGAAGCGGGGCCCTGTTTCGATCTGCGGTTTTGATGAACGTCAATGACATTCGCTGCTGATTGCGCGACGGTTGCACTCTCGACTGCGACAGGAGTCAAGCATGATCGACGTGGCAACGCTGACGGAACAGCACAACGCCATTCGCGAAGCAATGGCCGAGGTCAGCCAGACCATTGATCGCGGCAACGTTGCCTCCCATGCAATGGCCCTCCACACGCTCTTGAACGAAATAGCAGGGAAAGTCCAAGAGCATCTCCGTGTGGAGGATCAAGACCTCTATCCGTTGCTGGTCCAGGACAGCGACGTCAAAGTCAAGAAGATCGCCACGCAGTTCCGAGACAACATGGGCGGATTGGCAGAGGAACTCAGCGGGTATATCGAGCGGTACAGCCGCGACGGTGATATCGTCAAGGATATCTCCGTTTTCAGCTACGAAACGCGCGGCATCTTCGAGCGTCTGCGCCATCGCATGCGTCGCGAGGAAGAAGACCTCTATCCCCTGCTTGCTTCCGGCGTGTGACGCTGCGAGCCTTCAATCCCGGCACATCCGCATCCGGAACTCAATCCCCCTTCGTCGCGCTCATACTTGACGCCCGGCACCTTCGCAAAACATCATTCGCAGCGCCTGCCGTAGATGACGGATGATCCGTTCCGCCTTTCGGCGGGCAGGCGGCTTTCATGGATCGGCGAAGGCGATGAGGCGGCCGCAGGCTAGGGCGCCGGTCCAGCAGACGAGGGAGATGGCGGCGTGGACGGCGAGGCGGCGGCGGCTGGCGGTCTCGAGAAGGAAACCGTGGGCGCGGTGGAGCGCCAGTGCGGAGAGGGTTCCCGTAACCACCAGCGCCAGCTTCGCCTGCAGGACGCCGATGCCTGCATACTCGCGCGCCCGCACCGAGAACAGCAGGATCCCGGCTGCGACCGCCAGGGCCAGCCCGGCCGCCGCCACCGGCACCAGCACCCGCACCAGCGCTGCCCGGGGAACGGCCGGCCAAGCGCCGAGGAAGCGCAGGTGCAGCGGCATGCTCGCGCCGACGAGCAGCGCGATGCCGAAGATGTGGGCGGCGTTGACCGCGGCGTAGCCCCAGCGCGATGTCCGCAGCGCCTCTGCGACCGCCCAGCCCTCTGCCCCGGCCAGCACCGCATCCACGGTCCTCAGTCGCGCCCGGGATAGAGGATGTACTCCCGCTCTCCGAGATAGAGGCGCTCGACCTTGAGGCGCTTCTCGGACGGATCGGCCGCCGGCTCGCCGATTGCCCGGATCTCGACCCCTTCGGCAAGGTCGCCGTCTTTCAGGCCGGCGCGCTCGTTGCGCCACGGCTGGCCGACCTCGACGACCCAGGTTTCGCCGTCGACGTCGACCTCAAGGATGCCGTGGGGATTGCCCAGCCTGACCGCCTTGATCACGCCCGTCAGTTCGATGTTGCCGCTGGTCGTCCACGCCCAGCCGTGATGGGCAAAGGCGCCGGTTGCCGGGAACAGCAAAGCGATGGCGACCAGCGCCGGAACGAGCAGTCTCATGATCGTCTCCCATCCTTGTGCAGGACGTGGGCCGAACCCTCTGTGCCACCGCGCCGGAATCCCGCCGCGCCCGTCCTCAGCGATTGTCCCAGGAAAAGACTTGGGGAGACTCCGCCGGAGGTCAACTCTCCGGGGCACACGGCCGGCCGGGTGATCACAACAGGCCGAGCAGGCGGTTGCGGTCCTGGGCGACCAGCGGGGCGAAGCGGCGGCGGCGGGTTGACCAGGATTCCGTCTTGGCCTGGTCTTCGATTGTGCGCGCCAGCGCCGCCACGTCGCATGCTTCGCCGCGTCGACGGGCCTCGGCCATGCGGCGCGCCGTCTCGGCGTTGGTGTCGCGGATCGGCGCCCCGACACCGGACTGGAACTGCGCCAGCGCGGCGAGCCAGCCCTGAACCTGGCGCGGCGACAGGTCGATGTCGCTGGCGGGATCCGCCGCCGTCAACAAGGCGGCGACGATCGCCGGCTTCGGATCCGGAAGCTCGCTCTCGTCGCAGACCTCCTGCGGGCCGAGTTGCAGCGCTTCGAGCGTGCTGCGGTAGCGCCCGATGATGGCGGCCACATCATCGGATGCTTGGGGCACGTCGCGCGTCATCGAACGCCTCCTGTGCTGGAACTTCGTCCAAGCCCGGCTCGGCTTCGACATCGTCAACTGCGTCGAGTATGGGGGCTTGGTGGAGCCACGCGAGGAAAAGGGTGTAGCCGAGCGCCAGCACGACCGAGCCGACGAACAGGCCGATGATCCCCGACGCGAGGAAGCCGCCAATGGCCCCGACGAAGATCACCACCATCGGCACGTTCAGCCCGCGCCCCAGAAGGACCGGCTTGAGGAGGTTGTCGGTGGCCGTCACGAAGACGCACCATACCAGGAAGACGACTGCGGTCACCGTGTCCGCCGCGGAAAACACATAGATGACGGCCGGGACGATGACGGGCGCGACGCCCACCTGGATGACCGATAGCAGGAGGCAGATCAGTGCCAACAGCCCGGCGGCCGGTAGTCCTACCGCCAAGAAACCGAGCCCCGCCAACAGCGATTGGATGAGTGCCACGCCGAGAATGCCGCGGGCGACACTGCGGATCGTCGACTGGGCAAGCGCCGCGTACTCGGGTCCGCGCTCGCCGATCAGGCGAGTGGCAACGGCATGCGCCGAGCGCTGGCCGCCGTCGGCATGGGCCAGCATGACGCCGGCGAGGATGATCGCGAACACGAACTGCAGGATCGCGAACCCGACCCCCGCCGCCGCGGCCAGAAGCCACGATCCGACGTCCTTGAGCTGAGGGCCGATCTGCGCCAGCGCCGCTTCCAGATTGACCGATGCGAGCGTCCAGAAGGCGGCGATCGGGGCGCCGATCACCGGCCACCGGCCGACGCTCTCCGGCGGTGGCGGGATCGGCAGCCTGCCGTCCGCCAGGTACGTCGCCAGTTCCTGTGCGCCGTCGACGAGAGTGCCGGCCAGAAGCACCGTCGGCCCGATCAACAGAACCAGCCCTAATACGGTCAACGCAGTCGCCGCGAGGCCGGAACGCCCGGACCACGCCGCCCGCAGCCGCTCGTAGCCGGGGAACGACGCAATGGCGATGATGAGCCCCCACACCACCGGGATGATGAACGGGCGGACGATCTGGAAGCACCAGGCGATAAGCAGCAGCACCAGTCCGATGCGGATGGTGATCTCCAACGCCCGGTTGAGCGAGACCTTCTCGCCCGTCGACGGGCCGGTCAATGTCACGGGTGCGTTACCTCTCGACAAACCTGGATCGTCATGGAACAGGCGCGGTTCGGCGCGTGACCGTGGCCGTGGGCCGTGCGCAGCCATCCACAGTACCACGCCACATACGTTTGGCCACGGCTTCGTGGCTGTTCAAGCGGCGGACCTGCGCCTCAGGCCGGCGATGGTGACGCCGATCTGCCCGACGATCAGCGGCGTCAGGCTGCCGATCAGCACCACGGCCCACTCCTTCGGCCCGATTTCCACCGTGTGCAGGAGCGAGGACAGGAACGGGATGTAGACGGCGGACAGCAGCAGCACGCCACACACCGCGATCGCGCCCCAGACGTACGGGTTGCGCACCAGATTGTTGGTGAAAAGGCCGCTGTCGCGCGCGCGCATGTTGAACACGTGCCAGAGGCGGGCGAAGCCGTATGTCAGGAACGAGATGGTCACCGCCGTCGCCTCATCCACACCCAGCACCAACAGCGCATAGGCGAAGGCGGCAAGCATGGAGGCGGCGATCAGCGTGCCGAAGCCGCCGATCGTCAGCCAGGAGTTGCGCGTCAGCAGCGGCTCCCGCGGATCACGCGGCGCATGGGTCATCACCTCGGACTCGCTCTTGCTGACCCCTATCGCCAGCGCCGGGAAGACGTCGAGCAAAAGGTTGAGGAACAGGATCTGCAGGGGCAGCAGGGGCAGCGGCGCGTTCATCAGCGCCGCAGCGGAAACGGCGATGATCTGGCCGAGGTTGCCCGACAACAGAAACACCACGAACTTGCGGATGTTGCTGAAGATCGCGCGGCCCTGCTCGATCGCCATGACGATGGTCTCGAACGCGTCGTCCTGGAGCACCACGTCGCTGGTTTCACGCGCCACCTCAGTGCCGCGCTTGCCCATGGCGATGCCGATATCGGCTTTCTTCAGCGCCGGCGCGTCGTTGACGCCGTCGCCGGTCATTCCGACGATTTCGCCTTCGTCCTGGTAGAGGCTGACCAGGTTCAGCTTCTGCTCGGGCGACACGCGCGCGAAGATCGAGGTCTTCCAGATGCGCTCGCGCGCTTGCTCATCGGCGGCGTCGAGATCACCCAGGTCGCGGCCGCGCAGCACCGACGGCTGCTTCTCGTCGACGATCCCGATGGCGTGGGCGATGTTGGCGGCCGTCTCCGGCTGATCGCCGGTCACCATCACCACCCGGATGCCGGCGCCGCGGCACGCGGCGATGGCGCCCTTGACGCTTTCCCGCGGCGGATCGTAGAGGCCGACAAGGCCGAGGAGGGCGAGGTCCCGGTACGGCTCGGCGCCGGCGTCGTTGACCGTCCGCTCGGCCATCGCGAGAACGCGAAGGCCTCTCGCCGCCATGTCCCGGTTGCGCTGCAGCCACTCCTGCCTCGCGTCGTCGCTGAGCGTCTGGTCGCCGCCGTCGTGGCCACGCACGTGCGTGCAATGGCGGAGCACGGACTCCGGCGCACCTTTGACCGCGACCAGATAGGCGCCGTCGTCGGTGCGATGATACGTGGCCATCATCTTGGTTTCGGAACCGAAGCTTTCCTCCCGCTCCTCCGGCAGCGCCTCGATGAGGTCCCGCCGCCGCATGCCGGCCCAGGCGGCGGCCTCCAGCAGCGCCACTTCGGTGGGATCGCCGCGAGACCCCATCTGCTCGTTCCCCGGCTCGCCTTCGCCGAGCGCGGCGTTGGTGCAGAGCACGCCGGCCCGCAACATCGCCTGCAGGTCGTGCCGCCGCTCCACATCCACCGGCTCGCTGTTGTCCTGGAATTCGCCCAGGCCGCGGGTGCGAACCACGTCGATGTTGCCGGCCGGCAGGGCGACCTGATGCAGGGTCATGCGGTTCTCGGTGAGGGTGCCGGTCTTGTCGGTGAAAATGACGGTGGTGGCTCCCAAGGTTTCGACCGCCGAAAGCTCTTTGACCAGGGCGTTGCGGCGCGCCATGCGCCACATGCCGCGCCCGAGTGCTACGGTCGCGACGATCGGCAATCCCTCCGGCACGGCGGCGATCGCCAGGATGATCGCCGTCTCCACCATCAGGAACAGCTCCTTGCCGGCAATGATGCCGGACACCGCGACGACGATGCCGACGGCGATGACCAGATAGATGAGACGCTGGCCCAGATGCTCGAGCCGCCGCTCCAGGGGCGTGCCCTGATCCTCCGCCGCGCTGACCATCTCCGAGATTTTGCCGATCTCGGTGGCGGTGCCGGTGGCGACGACGACGCCGATGGCCTCGCCGCGGGTGACGGCGGTGCTGCTGAACGCCATGTTGGCGCGCTCCGCCAGCGGCGGGTCGTCGTCGTCCAGTGCATTGGAAGACTTGCTCACCGGGACCGACTCCCCGGTCAGCGCCGACTCGTTGCAATGCAGGACACCCACGTCGACGAGGCGGAGGTCGGCCGGCACCACGTTGCCTTCCTCGAGGATGACGATGTCGCCGGGCACCAGTTCGGCGGCATCGATCTCGGTGCGTGCGCCGCCGCGGATCACCGCAGCCGTCGTCCGGCCCATCTTGCTCAAGGCTTCCATGGAGCGCATCGCCTTGAACTCGGTGACGAAGCCGATCACCGCGTTGATCAGCAGGGCGGCGGCGATGGCGATGCTCTCGACGACCTGCCCGAATGCCGCGGCAGTCGCTGCGGCGATCAGCAGCAGGATGACGACGGGGCTCTTGAATTGAGCGAGAAGGATCGCCCAGGCGCTCCTCGCCTGTTTTTCCTCAAGGCGATTGGGGCCGTGTTGCGCATAGCGGCGCGCCACTTCGGCCTCGTCAAGCCCGGCCTCTGAGGTTACGTCGAGAGCCTTCAGGAGTTCGGCGACTGTTCTGGAATGGGCGTCTGTGAGCACGCGCGGATCCGGTGGTGGTTGTGCAAGGTCCCCGGCCCCTTACCCGACGCCGAGCCGCGCGGCAAGCGCGAGAGTGAAGAGCAGGTCGGTATCAGCGCGAACGACCGTGTCTACTTCGCAGTATTCTTGCTGTCCTGCTCCGTAACCGGTTCCGTCACTTCGATTTCGACCGGCGCCGTGCCGTCCTGGGTCATGCCCAGCTTGTTTGCCGCGGCCTTCGACAGATCGATGATCCGTCCCTTGGCATACGGTCCCCGGTCGTTGATTTCGACCTCCACCGTCTTGCCGTTGTCGAGGTTCGTGACCTCGACCTTGGTGCCGAGCGGCAACTTGCGATGCGCCGCGGTCATGTCATCCGCATCGAAGCGTTCGCCGCTCGCCGTCTTCTTGCCCTCGAACTCCGCACCGTACCAGGATGCCGAACCGCGCTGGGTGTCTGCTTCCGGTTTGGCCTTTGGTTCTTCGTACGCCAACACACCGAACACGATTGCACACACACTGCAACGGCGAGCCGACCGAGAAGCGCGCCGCGGGTCCTGCCGATGATCATGTTGCGAGCCCTTTCGGCTGTCCGTTCCATCTCATACTCCTCGCATGCCCTTGCGGCTGAACTGAACGCCGTCGAAACCCAGTTCCCGACCACTTCTGTGTGCCGCTTTTGCGACACGAACGCACGACCCGACCGAAATGTTCCACAACAGCGTGTATCAGCGCGGAGCGGCGGGACGTGCTTGCAATTCCCGGCAGGGCGTGTATGAGGCAGACGACGCCGTCAAGCTGCGGCGCGCAGGTGGATCGCGTGGTTCTCGACCGCCGCCGCGGGCACGATGACACGCTGAACGCTGAAGGGAACAGGGCTTCGAACGATGACGGTCGCAGGTTTCAAGATGAAGGGCGGCGTGGCTCGATTCTGGCTGGTTGCGGTCATGGCAGCCTTCGCCAGTGCAGCGCTGCCGGCGCGAGCCGCGGCTCAATCCTTTGGATTCGCGGACGTGGCACAGCGGGCGCAGGCCCTCGCAGCTGAAGCATACGTGCCGCACGCCGGCGAAATTCCCAACGCCTTGAAGCAGCTCAACTACGACGATTTTCGCAACATCCGGTTCCGCAAAGAGCAAGCCCTGTGGCGCGACCAGCGTCTGTTCGAGGTGCAGTTTTTTCATCTCGGTTTTCTTTACCAGGTGCCGGTGCGGATCAACATCGTCAGCCCGGATGGCGTGGTTCGGGTGCCGTTCCGCAAGGAGATGTTCGTCTACGAGAACGTGGAGGTGCCTGAGAACCTGTCGGAGGACATCGGTTTCGCGGGCTTCCGCGTCCACTACCCGCTCCATACGCCAGACTACAAGGACGAAATCGCGGTTTTTCTCGGCGCGTCATATTTTCGCGTGCTGGGGCGTGAGCAGCGCTTCGGCACCTCGGCCCGCGGTCTCGCGGTGGATACGGCCATGCCGAGCGGGGAGGAGTTTCCAGACTTCCGCGAGTTCTGGCTGGTCGAGCCGGAGCCGCAGTCGACGGAACTGACAATCTATGCGTTGCTCGACAGCCCGAGCGTCACCGGCGCCTACGAATTTCGGATCCAGCCGGGAAACGAGACGGTGGTCGAGGTCAGATCGCAAGTTCATATTCGCGAGGCGGTCGACAAGCTCGGCGTGGCGCCGCTGACCAGCATGTTCTTCTTTGGCGAGAACGTGCTGCGCTGGTTCGACGACTATCGTCCGGAGGTTCATGACGCCGATGGCCTGCTCACGCTCACCGGCAACCGTGAATGGATCTGGCGTCCGCTGACAAATCCGCGCGAACTCCGCGTGTCGTCTTTCCAGGATCAAGCCCCGAAGGGGTTCGGGCTGATGCAGCGCGATCGGGATTTCAGCGACTACCTCGATCTGGAGGCAGAGTATCACCAGAGGCCAAGCATGTGGATCGAGCCGATCGGCGACTGGGGGCAGGGGGCAGTTGAGCTGATCGAAATTCCGACCGAAGACGAGACCAACGACAACATCGTCGTGTTTTGGGTTCCGAAGCGGCCGGCCCAGAAAGGCGATATTTTCGAGCACCGCTACCGCTTGTTCGCGCAACTCCAGAATCCGTACCGTCCGCCATTAGCACGTACCGTTCGGACCCGCATCGGCTCACCTGCGGTTGCCGGCAGCAAAGAGGCCTTTCCGAAGGACACCCGGCTGTTCGTGGTCGATTTCGAGGGGGGCGGCCTCAACCGACTGTCTTCGGAGCATCCGGTCGAGGCGGAGATCACCAATAACGTCGGACGCGTGTTCGATGGCATCTTGCTGCAGAACAAGCAGACGAACGGCTGGCGCGTCGCCTTCCGGCTGGACCCGGACGGTGAGGAAGCCGTTGATCTTAAACTGCAGTTGAAGCTGCGCGGAAGGCCGATCTCGGAAAGCTGGACCTATCTGTGGACGCCGTCGCTCGTCGGCCGCTAACGTAAAGCTGTCGGCCGATTGCGATCAGCTGTGCTGGAGGTGCCGGAACTTTTGCACGGATCGCTGGTTAATTGCGGCAGTTCGGCGGGCGTGGGAAGAGGATGTCATTGGTGGTCGGGAGAGACACGGGCGGGGGGATAGCTCCCGGCGAACCTCCATTGGAAGAGGCGCCGCTGGCGCTGCGCCCCAGATCCGCCCTGCTCCGCCGGATCGCGTACTTCTCCGTGGTTCTGGCCACGATCGTGCTCGCCGCGATGATGCTGGCGCAGATCCTGTCCGCGAACGGATTTGAGATCATCGAGTTCGCGATCCTTGCCCTGTTCGTGCTGAACTTCGTCTGGATCGCATTTTCTTTCTGGGCGGCGGTCGCCGGATTCATTATTCGTGCCGCCCGGCTGGACCCCGTCAATCTCCGCCCGATCGAAGCCCTTGCGTCGGCAAGCGAGGGTCCGATCTCGAGCCGGACGGCCATCGTCATTCCGGTCTACAACGAGGATCCGCACCGCGTGTTCGCCGGGATCGAGGCGACGTATGACTCCCTGCGGGCCGCGGGCGGGCTGGACGCGTGCGACTTTTTCATCCTCAGCGACACCACGAAGGACGATGTCGCGGCAGAGGAGCGACGCTACTGGCGGGCGTTCTGCGCGACCCAGAACGCTGCCAACCGTGTCTACTATCGCCGGCGGGAACAGAACACCTACCGCAAGGCCGGCAACATCGCCGACTTCTGCCGGCAGTGGGGTTTGCGCTACGACCACATGATCGTCTTCGACGCAGACAGCATCATGGCGGGCGAAACGATCGTCGCGATGATTCGCCTGATGGAAGCCAACCCTCAGGCGGGGCTGATCCAGACGGTGCCGCTGCCGGTCCGCCAAGTCACCTTGTTCGGCCGCGCCCTCCAGTTTTCATCGCGCCTGGTCGGGCCCATGCTGGCGAGCGGCATGAGCTTCTGGCACCTGGGCGAGAGCAACTATTACGGCCACAACGCGATCATTCGCACCCGGGCGTTCATCGACCATTGCGGGCTGCCGACCTTGCCGGGCAAGGCGCCCCTCGGCGGCGAGATTCACAGTCACGATTACGTTGAGGCGGCGCTGCTGCGGCGCGCGGGCTGGCGCGTCTATCTGCTTCCCGATCTCGAGCGCAGCTTCGAGGAATTGCCGGGGAACATTACCGACTATGCCACCCGCGACCGGCGCTGGTGCCAGGGCAACCTCCAGCACCTCAAGCTGCTCGGGGCGCACCGCCTGCATCCTTTAAACCGCCTGCATCTGCTGCAGGGCGCCTTCTCCTATCTGTCGTCTCCGCTGTGGGTCGGGTTCCTGATGCTCAGCACCGCGGACGTCGTCGAGGAGGCGATTACCGGTCACCGCTACTTCACCGGAACGCATCAGCTCTATCCGAACTGGCCGATCTCCATGCTCACCGAAACGGTGTCGCTGTTCGCGGTGACCATGGCTCTCCTGTTCCTGCCGAAGGTGATGGGGTTGGTGCTCGTGCTCCGAGACCAAGCGGCGCGGGCGATGTACGGCGGCGGGCTTTCCGCTAGCGTCAGCCTCGCCGTGGAGACGGTGTTCTCCATGCTGATCGCGCCTGTTCTGGGCGGTCTGCACAGCTATTTCGTCGCGTCGCTGCTGGTCGGGCGCGGCGTCGCGTGGAACCCGCAGAACCGGTCGGAGCGCGGGCTGAGCGTGGGAGAAGCGGTGTCCTCGGTCGGGATCCTGTTCGTCATCGGCATCGCATGGATGGCCGTTCTGTTGTGGAATGCGCCGAGCTACGTGTGGTGGGTGATGCCGGTGCTGGCCGGCCTGATCCTTTCCATCCCGGTCGCGGTGATCTCCAGTCGTCCCGATGTGGGCAACTGGCTCCGACGACAGGGCCTGCTGCTGACCCCGGAGGAAACCGCGCCGCCTCCCGAACTCTTGGACCTGCAAACCGCAATGGATCGCGAACCGCTTGGCGATACGCAGCCCGGCGACGCGCTCGATGGGCTTGAGGTGCCTCCGTCGCAGTTCGTTCCGATGGAGCCGCAGCCTCTCGATCGACCCGATCCGAAGATGGGGAAAGCGCTGCGCCCGGATGCTGGCGCACCGGGGGCCCTGGGCGCCGAGACCCGGCGGTAGCGCGGCGGCGCTTCAGGCCGCCGCGTCGTTGCTGCCGCCGCGCAGCGGGCCCAAGGCGCCGGCGCCCACCGGCTCGATGCGCGCCGGCGGGGCGTCTCCGTTCTTGTCGACGCCGAAGTAGACGGTGTGATGCGGGAACGGGATTTCGATGCCGAGTTCGTCAAATCGCCGTTTCATGCGGCGGTTGAATTCGCGCCCGACGCTCCACTGCTGGATCGGGCGGGTCTTGATCCGCGCCTTGATGATGACCGCCGATTCGGCGAGCTTGTCGACCCCGAGCACGTCCAGCGGTTCCAGGATCTTTGGCCCGTATGTCGCATCCTCCCGCATGTCCTCCAGGATCGCCTTGATCACTTCCATGACCTGGTCGGTGTCCTCGCGGTAGGCCACGCCAATGTCGAGGACGTAGTACGAGAAATCCTTGGTCATGTTGGTGATGGTCTCGACGGCGCTGAACGGGATGGTGTGCAGGTTGCCGCTGAGATCGCGAAGCTGGATGGTGCGGATGGAAATTTTCTCGACCGCTCCGCCCGTGCCCGAGATGTCGACGACGTCGCCGACGGCGACCGCGTCCTCGAACAGGATGAAGGCGCCGGTTATGACGTCCTGCACCAGTTTCTGGGCGCCGAATCCGACCGCCAGTCCCACCACGCCGGCGCTGGCCAGGAGCGGGGCAATGCTGACGCCCAGCGCGGCGAGCACCATCAGGCCCGCGACGAAGCTGAGCCCGATGAGAATGGCCGTCTGCAAAAGCGGCACCAGCGTGCGGACGCGGGCGCTGCGCTCGATCGTCTGTCCGTCCGCGTCGCGCGGAGTGAGGTAGCGGTCGATCGCGAACATCGCCAGCTCCCATACCGCTACGGCGGCCACGGCAACGATGGCGATGTCGAGAAGCGCGCCCAAGATGGCGAGGCCATCAGGGCCGAACCACCAGGCGGACGCGCCGCTGCTCCATAGGGTCAGCAGCAGAACCGCCCCAAGCACGACGATCCCACCCCGCAGCCCCCAGGACAGCGCCGGCAGCCAGTGCGCTATGCGCCTCCGCACCAGGGTGCCATCGGCGTCCAGTACGTTCACACGGGCCAGCCGTCCTAGACGCGCGGGACGGGCCATCTGCAGCAGGGCATACATTCCGCAGAGGATGACCGCGGAAACGGCAGTGGCGCGTCCGACGAAGATGAAAGCCGTCTCCGGATCCGACACCCAGATAACGAACACGGCGACGGCGTACGCGATGGCGAACAGATGCCAGGTCGCGGCAACATGGCGAAGCACTTCCGCCCCGAAGCCGTCGGGCCTGCTCACTCCCGCCGGACCGGCGCCTATCCACCGGGCGACCGGCCGTCGGCTTACGACGATAAAAACGATACTGGCGACCAGCAGCACGAAGCCGAGCACGATTTGCAACGTTGCGACCTTCTGGCCGTCGAGGCCGAAGAGCGCCCCCGCCTCGATGGCGAAGTAGCCAAACACGAGGATTGCCGTGAACCGCCGCGCCCATCCGAACAGATGTTCCGACACGCGATCGGAAAGGGGGAAAATGCGCAATGCCGCGGCCCCCGGCGATGTCATGGCGCGGAACACCGACGTGATGACGCGAAACGCCAAATAGGCGTTGATGAACGCGAGAACCCCTGTACTGATCCACGCCGCGGGCCGGATGTAAGCCAGCACTCCATAGGCAACCGCAGCGAATGCAACGACCGGCAACAGGTCGAGCAGGGTCCGCCCAAGCAATGCGGCAAGGCGGCTCGACCAGGCTTGACGCTCGCGGCGTTCCAGCCTTCGGCGCGGAACCGCGACGGTCAGTCGCACGACGAACTGTGCGGCCAGCCCCGCCAGGAGCACGATGGCCGCGTCGGTCAGCAAGTCCGCCCACGGCGGCAGGTCGACGGCCGGATCGGAAAGCTGTTCCGCCGTGTCTTCGACCCAGTCAGGGACTTCGGCCGCGATGGCCACCAGCATTGCAACGAACGCCGCGGCTTCGTCCTTGAACGACGCCAATGCGGCGATCAGGGCCGCACCGACACCATCGGCGCGGTCAGCGGACGTTTTCGCAGGCTCTCGGGAGGCGACCAGCGCTTCAATCTGCGCGACCAGCGCGTCCCGTGTTGCCGGATCGTCGAGCGCCTGCACCAGCGCTTTCAGCGCGTCGATCGACTCCGGCGACAGATCGGCAGGTGACTTTTCCGCAGCTCCTGTGTTCGCCGCGGATGGCGTTGTCGGCGCAGACGGCGCCTGTGCCTGCGTCAGCGTGGCGGTGGCAAGCGAGAGAAGAAGGGCAAGGACCGCCGCCGCGACGCTGCGGATCCCCTTCAAGATTTTGTGCGCTGGCATCGGCGCTCCCCTTCTCTTGCGCGACCGGCATGCCATCGCCGTTTTCGGCGAGGCCTGCTCTGCAAGCTCGAACATGGCTAGGGCCGTGCCCTACTACAGGTTGTGGCCCAGATCAAGAGAAGCCGGTGGGAGTTGCCGCGACTGGGCAGATACGATGTTCAAGGGGGCGCGGCGAACGCCCGCTCGGCAGAGGCCGCGCGGGCGCCGAACTTGAAGCTCAATCGCAGGAGCGATCTTAGGTAAGACGGGTTGTCAGGATGGCGCTATGAGTCTTTGGTGGCCTCGGCCCAGGTACGCTGGAAATCGCTCCACGCTTCCTGGAAGTTTTCTCTTGCGGCGTCCCAGGCATCGGCGGACGCATCCTGGAGATCCTGCCACTTCTCTTCGACCGTCTGCCAAGCGTCGCCGAGGGCCTCGGATGCGTCCTCAGAGGCCGCGGATGCCTTCTCCTTGGCGGTCGCCGTGTACTCTTCGACCTTTTGTCCCCATGATTCGACTTCTTGGCCGGTCTCCTGGACGTATTTGTCACGCTCTGCGGCCGCCTCATCGCCGGCCCGTTGGTCGGCTGCCACAAGATACTCGTCGACACTAGTCGGTGCGCCTCCCGACACTGCGTCACCTGCGGCGGCACCCGCCGCGCTTGCGACCGTTGTGAATCCGGCCGCCATGCCTACTACGGCAAACATGACGGCGGCCGTCAGAACCTTCCGCTCTATCATCCGGCACTCCCCTTCAAAGTGGATATGGACTGCAGCTGGCTTCGCGGCGCCGGCGGTTGAGCCACCGCCCGCGCCGCTAACGCGAGTTCGTACGGTTGCCCGGCGGGCGCTACTTCCAAATCGGATCGCCGATGTCGATATCGTCCTTGTCGGTCATCGCACCTGTTGCGCCGCCGGCAACGCCTCCAAGCACAGCGCCCGTCGCCGGTGCGCCAACCAACGCACCGCCAACCGCGCCGGCTCCGGCGCCAATGCCAGCCCCGGTAAGCCCGCGCTCCGTCGCCGTATCACCACACGCCGACAAGGCCAATAATCCGACGCTGCCGATTACAAAGCTCAGTCGCGACAACATGGCTGCCTCCGCAATGATTTCATTTGGGATGCGCCGCGCTCTTGGCGTGCACCCGTGGAACGGGTAACGCCTCCTTCGACCTAAAGTTCCGAACGGAAAGTCAGCGGGGTGAAGGTTTCAAGCTCCTTGTTTGCGATAAACTGCGAGCGCCTCAGGCATCATCTCCTGGAGGCGTTTGATGCGGGATTCCGGGGCCGGGTGCGTGGAGAGGAATTCCATCGGGCGTTTGCCGCCAGCCTCCTTCATGTTGTTCCAAAGATCGATGGCTGCGCGTGGATCATATCCGGCCTCTGCCATATACATCAGGCCAATGGCATCCGCCTCCGCTTCCTGACCTCGCGAGAACGGCAGGATCACGCCGAATTGCGCCGCTGCGGCGGCAAGCTGAACCGCCGAGCCGCTGCCCGTCGCGATTCCCAAGCCCTGAAGCCCGCCTTGGATCAGAAGTTGCTGGCTGATCCTCTCGGCGCTGTGGCGTGCGGTCGCATGGGCGACCTCATGGGCAATGACCGCGGCAAGCTGATCATCGCTTTGGGCTATGTCGAACATGCCGGTGTTGACGCCGACCTTGCCGCCGGGCAGTGCGAAGGCGTTCGGCGTCTCGTCCTCGATCGCCGTGTACTCCCAATCCAGATCGGGCTGGTGACTGACGGCCGCAATGCGACGGCCGATGCGTTCCACCCGCGCCTGCGCCCGGGGGTCCTTTGAGATACGCGCTTTCGCAAGGATCTGATCATAGGCCTGGGCGCCCATCTGTTGTGCTTGGTCGTCCGATAGCATGATGAGCTGACTGCGTCCGGTGACCGGCGCCGTATCGCATCCCGCACCCATGCCGACCGCCAGGATGGCAATGATCGGCGCTGCGAAACCAAGTCTTGTCATCGTGCGCTCCTGTTTCGCCAAAGACGACATGGGCGAACATGCCGAAACAACGGGATGATGTAGAAATGTGGTCGCGGACCAGAGGTTCCAGGCGGCGGCGACGGGAACTTCTGAACAGGCGGCGCGTTCACCAGCCAGTAGAGCCATGAGGGAGGACATCATCATGGAGACCTCGTCATCAATGGATCGCGCCACGGCGTCCGCGAAGCGGGCGGCAGCCGACGCGAAGGAACGGGCGCGCGCCGAAGGAGAGCGGGTCGTTGGAGAGGCCCGCAAGCAGGCAGAATCGTTCGCCGGTGCGCGACGCGAATCCGTAGCCGGATATCTGCAGGACGTGTCGGATGCGCTCGGCAGCGCCGGCGCCACTCTCGAGGAGCGCGGCCGGAGCGGGACCGCTCGGGGCGTCCGTATTGCTGCGGAAGAGGTGAGCAACCTGGGCGATCGCGTTCACAATCAAGATGTCGGGCGCGCGGTTCACGCAATCGAAGACTTCGCGCGCAACCGTCCGGGATTGTTTTTCGGAGGCGCCTTCCTCCTCGGGTTCGCCGCGACGCGCATGCTGGCCGATCGTCCTGACCCTGACCAAGGTCGCAGACGCCAGATCGATGCACGGTCGGACGTGCAGGTCGCCGCCGGTGACGATGCCGCGATCGGCACGCCCGGAACGCCTGGCACCTCCGGCGCGAACTTCTGAGAACGGAGAGAATCATGGCAGTTCAGGAGAAACCGATTCGGGCATTGCTTGGCGATCTGATCGAAGGCGTCAACCGGCTGGTGCGACAGGAGATCCGGCTCGCACAGGTGGAGAGTTCCGAGAAGCTGAGCGAAGTATTAAGCGGGATCGCGGGGATCGCGGCCGGGCTGCTGGTCGCTCTGGTCGCCCTGCTTGTGCTGGTTCAGGCGCTCGTTGTGGCTCTGGCGGAACATACCGCATTGACGCCGGCGCTGGCGGCGCTGGTGGTTGGGGTCGTACTCGCGCTGATCGCATTCGTGCTCGTCTACATGGGACAGAAGGCGCTGCGTGCTCGTAACCTCGCGCTGCCGCGGACCGTGTCGGCCCTGCAGGACGACAAGGATATGGTGATGGAGAGAACTCGATGACCGACCACAGGAGCTCGGAGCAGCTCATGAACGAGGCGAGGAACACGCGCGCCGACATCGACGCCACCCTCGCCGAGTTGGAGGAACGCCTGTCTCCCGAACGGCTTGCGGATCTTGTTGGGCAGGCCCTGGTGCCGGCGCGGGCCGGGACGGTGCGGTTCGCCCGTAATCTGGGCGCCAGCGCCCAAGACAACCCGGTGGCGGCGACGCTTGCGGCCGTGGGGCTCGGTTGGCTGATGATGTCCAGGCGGCGGGATCGCGAGTATGTCGGCACTGCGCACGCGCCTTATGGGCGCGCGGGTCCGCATGGTGATTACGGGGACGAACCGGACGGCCGGCTGGATCCGAGCCGCCGCAGTACCGAAAACCGTACATCCATCATCATGCCGGGGGAGGAGCGGTCGATGGAGGGGCGAAACGAGAGCTTCCGCCGCCCCGGGATGGATCCGGATGCCGTGGTGACGCCGGGGGCGGGGCCATATGCCGGCGTCAACCAGCATGCGGAACGGTTGATTGTCCCAGGTGGGTCCGCGTCATCGCGAAGCGATTTCAGCAGCGCGCGAGATGGGGCGCGGGAACGGGCGGAGGACATCGCCGGCCGACTACGCGAGCGATCGGGTCACGCCTACCGTTGGGCTTCGGACGCTGCCCGTCGGGCCGGGACGCGGACCCGTGACACGTCTTCCAGCCTCGGCGATATTGTGCGCGAGCGCCCCATGATGGCGGGGCTGGTGCTGGCTGGGCTCGGCGCCCTGGTCGCCGGAACGGTTTTTGCCCGTTCGGATCGGGGCCGCGAGGTAATCAGCCGCGGTTCCTATTCCGTGAGGGACGGCTCTCGGCGCGTGGGTGAGCGCGTTCGGAGGGAGGTCGACTCCCGGCGTGGCGCGATGTCGGATGCCGGCGCCGCGGCTGAGCGTTCATTAAAAGACGTGGATGCGCGCATCAAGGACACTGCAGAACGGGCGCGCAAGAGGGCGCAGAGCATGGCGGCATCCCCTGCGGCATCGGGGACTGAACTGCCGGACAATGCACCGTCGACCGGTCCAGGGTACCGTCTGAGTCCCGAGGATGCTGCGGTCAGCGCGCCCGAGCCCCATACGACGGAGCCGTACGGCACCGCCGCTACGTCGTCGCCGTCGAGCGACACGTTGCATCCAAAGGCGGAGCCAACGATCAATATGCCGCAGCCGGTGAAGCCTGTCCCCGTCACGCCGCCGCGCTCTGGTGGCGATGGCGACGCCTCCAGCAAACCGGGACTGCCGCCGAAGCTCGACTCGACGACTGGCGACGGCCCGAAGGAGCCGGACGGGAAGCCGGCGGACGACTGGAAGGGGACAGATACACAATCGAAAACCGGTGGCCTCGGCGGCGGGACCCGCGACGGCAGGATTTGACCGGCGATGGAGAGGGTCCCGATCAAGCGGCTCAAGCATTGGCCACGCTAGCCGCACCCTGTCGGGCCGGCGCGTGATCCACGGAGGAGGGAAGCATGCACAGTATCTTTTGGTTGATCGGCGTGGTGGTTGTAATCATTGCAGTCCTGTCCCTGCTCGGGGTGACCTGAGCGGAGAGCGGCGGGTTCCGCGTGATTCATACAGGCGGGCCGGGACTCATTCGCATTTCGAAAGAGTGGCAGAGACGTGCGTCTCGCGGAGGGGGCGCACGTCCTCATCTACATCGTCGGGCGCTTGAATCGCCGTCTTTCGCGGCGGCGCAATGGACTTGATCGGCAGGAATTGCCATAACGTCAGGCAGGGGTGGATCAACCGAGCGGGCGTTGCGCGGCGTGCGTCTCTCAACCGAACAGCAGTTCAACATCGAAAGCCAGCGGCTTCAGCGGGCCGACACCCGGCGCGCCACCGTTCCGGCGCTGGAAGCGATGTTGTTCGAGCCCATTCCGGTGCTGGATCACGGCTTTGTTCGAGTCATCGACTACATGGGCGATGACGCGGCCGTGGTGCAGGCGGCGCGCGTGTCTTACGGCGCCGGAACTCGCCGCGTTCAGGACGACGCCGGACTAATCCGCTACCTGATGCGCCACCGGCACACGACGCCTTTCGAGATGTGCGAGATCAAATACCACGTCAAGCTGCCGATCTTCGTCGCCCGCCAGTGGATCCGCCACCGCACCGCCAACGTCAACGAGATTTCCGCGCGCTACTCCATCCTCGACAGGGAGTACTACATTCCCGCGCCGGAGCACCTCGCGAGCCAGTCCGCCAGCAACCGGCAGGGCCGCGGCGCGGTGCTCGCGGATGACGAGGCGAGCCACGTCCTGGGGTTGCTGCAGGCCGACGCGGAGCGGTGCTACGCGCACTACGAAGACATGCTGAACGAGGATCGCCACGGACAGCGGCGCGACGAACGTCGCGAGGGTCTGGCCCGCGAATTGGCGCGGATCAATTTAACGCTCAACACCTACACGCAGTGGTACTGGAAGGTCGATTTACACAATCTTCTCCACTTTCTCAGCCTGCGTGCGGACCCCCATGCGCAATATGAGATTCGCGTCTATGCCGAAGCTTTGCTGCAGACGGTCCGGGCCTGGGTGCCGCTGACCCTGGCCGCGTTCATGGACTACCGCATGGGCGGCGTCCACCTATCGGCCAAGGGCCTGGAGGTGGTCAAGCGATTGGTCGCCGGCGAAACAGTGGACCAGCCGACCAGCGGCCTCGGCAACCGCGAGTGGCGCGAACTGATGGAGACGCTGGGGCGGGAGCCGTAGCCATAGCCATAGCCATAGCCATAGCCATAGCCTACGAGGGGGCTGTCGGCTCAACGCGATGCGCCAGTTCATAGCATCGCCGATGTCGCGCCGATGCATGCGGTAGCGTAGCAACCGGATGGCCATGTCAGGGAGGCGTGTTTCGGAAGGGCGTCAAATGCTCGGACGCAGGGCTCCGGAGCGCTCGAGCCACTCGCGGTTTGACCGGTTCACCTCGTCGACGTCCCGTTCATCGATGATGGTCGGAAACTCGATACCGCGCGCCGAAATGCTGAACTGATGGACGCGGTGCGAGTGATCGGAGCCGTGTGCCTTGGCGATGTGGAATTCCCGGCGGATCTCGCCATCCTCGGGGATGTAGCGCAGGAGCATGATGATATCCATCATCGCCGCCAGATTGTACCGGAAGCTGGCGATGCTTTCGCCCATGCCGGGGCGCTCGTGGGTGAGTATGCACGTGACGCCCCGGTGCTTGCAGAGCGCCAACAGGCGGACAACGAAGCCGATCGCGAGCTGATTGGGGCCGAGGCGTTCGAGCACGGAGATGCTGTCGATGACAAGAAGCGCCGGCTGGAATGCCTGAAGGCGCTTCGAAAGGCGGAGGAGGTGGTGCTCGATGGTCATGGCTTCCGGATACGCCGATTCGATACGCAAACATCCGGCTTCGACCAGAGTGCCGAGATCGATCCCGGCGCTCAGCATCGCGGTGGTCAACTCCGCCGGAGACTCTTCGAAACTGGCATATAGGACCCGCTCCCCGCGCCGGGCAGCGGCCTCCGCCAAGCTCGCGGCGACGGTGGTTTTGCCGGCGCCGGTGAACCCGGAGATCAGCAGGCTCGATCCGCGCCGATATCCGCCGCGCAACAGGGTGTCGAGATCGCTGTGCCCTGTCGAGACGAGCGCCCCGGGCGTGCGTTCCTTGAGGTTCAGGGCCGTGATGGGGAACAGGTTGAGCCCGCGTTCGTCGATGACACACGGATACTCGTGGCGGCCAAAGCCTGAGCCGCGATATTTGACAACGCGCAAGTGCCGCACCGACACCTGGTCGCGCACCCGCTGATCGAGGGTGATGACGCAATCCGCCATGAAGTCCAGGAATTCGTACCGCGCCGTCGAGTACTGGTCACTGGTCAGCTTGGCGGTGAGTATGGTCGTGATGCCGCGCGCCATGAGCCGTTCATGCAGGTAATAGAGCTCGCTGCACTCCGAAAGCACGTTATCGAAGAGCCGCGACAGGACGTCGGCGCCATCGATGACCACGCGTTTGACATCGAGCTCGGTCGCGAGTTTCTCCAGACGGCCCAAGACGCCGGCCGACTTCAGGGACCCCGAGAGAATCTCCGCTGCATCCAGACGGCCGTCGACCACTGCGGCGAGACCCCGCTCCTCCAGCGCGGAGAGGTTCCAACCGAAGGTCATGGCGTTGGCGCGGATGTTGTCGGGCCGCTCTTCGAAGCTGAAATAGATGCCCGGCTCGCCCGATATCGCCCCGGAATAGATGAACTGCAGGCCGAATACGCTCTTGCCGCATCCCGGGCCTCCCGTCACCAGTGTCGTGCGGCCTTCGGGAAGCCCGCCGTTGAGAACGTCGTCGAGGCCCGGCACGCCGGTCCGGCACTTTGTCAACGGCTGTGGCGCGCAGGGAGAGATCGGCGCCGGCGCAGTCATGGCTTCTGTCATTATGGGAGTCTTTCCATTGGGATCATTGAGGTCCGCCGACACGCGACCCCAAATTTCCGGGGCCTGTGATCACCACAATATGAATGCACGGAGCCGATACGCAAGGTAAATATTCCGTTTCTAGGACCAATTTGTGACCGATTTTCGGTTCTGGCGTCTCCGGTCCCAGGAGGCTGGTGCCGTCAAAAGAAGCACGGCCCGCCACTTTGAGTCAACGCCAGTCTGGCCCGGCAGGTACCGTCAGCGGAATGCTCAGCGGCGCCTCCCATCGCGGCAGGCAACGGTGGAACAAGGCGCCGATGATGGGAGTTAGCTGTAGTGTTCGCGCTCAGAGATCATGGACTTGCACGATTCCTCGACGGCACCATCGCCCCTGACGACGATCGAGCGATCGACCGGAGGGCAAGCAAGCCCCGGCGGCCGCGCGCTGGTGTCGGCGGCGGTAGTTTTGGCTGTCCTCGCCGCCATTTATACTCTCTATCTTGGCGAGACGTTCCTGGCGCCGACATTCACTGCCGCCGTACTCGCGCTGATGATTGCTCCGATCCCGCGTGCGTTGGAACGCATCCATATTCCCGCCGGCATCGCGGCGGCGGTAAGCGTCTTTGGTTCGGTGCTGGCCGTCATCGCGCTTCTATTGCTGCTGACACCGACAGTCCAGGAATGGGTCGATCGCGCACCGGAGGTGCTGAGGTCGGTCGAGAACAAGCTGCGTCAAGTCAAGCAATCAGTGGAAGCCGTTAAAGAGGCGACCGAACAGGTTACCGAAGCCGCCACCGTCGACGCGGACCCCCAGGTCGACAAGGTGGTTATCGCCGAAGGCGGCCTGTTGACCGACGTCGCGCTGACCGCGCCCGGGATCGCCGTGCAGATGACCTACACAACGGTTCTGATGTTTTTCCTGCTCCTGGAGCGCAAGCGGTTGAAGCGCTTCGCGGTCGGGTTGCCGCGACGGTTCCCGTTGCGATTGCGGATCGCGCGGATGTTGCGCGAGATCGGCAAGTCGGTCAGCACCTACCTGTTCACGGTCGCCTGCATCAATATCGGGCTCGGTATGTGCACCGCCGCCGTGCTCTATCTGCTCGGGGTGCCCTCGGCGCCACTGTGGGGCGCCGGAATGGCCGTCCTGAACTTCATCCCTTACTTGGGGCCGGCGGTGATGCTGGGGGTCATCGGGATGGTCGGTTTGACCACCTTCGATACCATCGGGCACGCGCTGCTGCCGGTGATCGCGGTGTTCGGCCTCAATGTGATCGAGTCACAATTCGTGCTGCCGTTCGTGGTCGGCAAGCGCGCCGCAACCAGCCCGCTGACCATTTTTCTCGCCGTGGCGTTCGGCGGGTGGATGTGGGGCATGCTGGGATCGGTTCTGGCGGTGCCGACGGTCATCATCGCCATTACCGCCCTCGGCTACATCCGCCCGCGGCCTGTACGCGTGCCTCGCTTGGAGCCATGACGGTCGCGCGGGTGTGGAACATTCGTCTCGGATGAGACGTTACCGGAAGGAGCAGGCGAGGGCCGAGTGCGGGCCTAGGTGCTTGACGATAAGGCAGAGTGACGAGCGAAACCGGAAAAGGAGAGGGCAATGAAGAACATACTGGCGATGTTGGCGCTGTTCGCGGCGCTTGGAACGGCAGCGTGCAACACCACGGCGGGCATCGGGGAAGACATAGAAGCCACCGGCGACGCCATCAGCGATACGGCGAAGGACACGAAAAAGAAAATGTAGTTGCGAAGCGCGCTCCATGCTTGAACAGACCGGCCACCACCGGCATTCTTCTTGAGCCCGGCTCGAGGATCATTGGCGGGCTCGCGCGGCCGATCGTGGTCCGTCAGGAGCAGTTGCGCTCAAGCCTCGACGGGGCGGCGATGGATGAACCATCGCGTGAGCCAAGGGTCAGACCGCCTGCTACGACGCGAGCGGCGTCGTTGCTGGCTTGAACGCCTACGATGTCGCCGGTCGGAGTGCGTGAGGCCCCCACCAGGACAGCAACGCCAACAACCCCTGTCAATCCTTCCGGGCGCTTGACCACATCCTCGCGCTGCGCCGCCGTCATGACCGCTTGAATGACACGGGACATGGTTCATCCTTGCGTCAAGTTGGAAAGACAAGGAAGGTGCCCCTGTCCGTGAACCCTTTTCCAGATCCGATGTAGCAAGCGACGTACTGAAGCGACAGGCGCTTGGTCATGAACCTCTCGAACCGGGCGCCCCGTTGCTTCGTCCCGGTTACCGGGACCGCAACCTCGTTGCGTCGCAGGAAGGAGATCGTCCACGGCGGATCGTAGAAAAGGGTCATCGGCTCACCGACCGCACGCCATCGGGATCCTGCGACAACCCGGTCGAGTTCGTTCGCGTGACGGGCGACACTTGTCGAGCCTCGCGACCCACTGAAGCGCAGGACGGCCATCGTCCGCTCAGGCACCTCGACGATGCGCACCGTGGGGTCGGTCGGTTCCGGCGCCGTTTCCGGCGTGAATCCGGCCGGCAGAAAGAACCGCATAACGTAAGGTCCCGAGGCCTGCGCCGTGGTCTCGACCGGCGCCGTCATCGCGATCTTCGCGGGCGCGGGTTTGGTCTCGACCGGCGCCGTCATCGCCACCGTCATCTGAGATCGATTGGCGCCCGAGATGTAGTTGAAGAGAGCCCGAAACGCCTTGTTGCGTCCGCTGCTCTCGTCCGGCGCCGCGACGGCCGTCTCGGCGGCCAACTGCGGCGGGTAGCGACGCACCTCGGTGTTGTCATCGAGTCGGGCGACAACCTCGTAGGAGGCCTGCTCGGTTCCCGAGCGTACGCCGAACAATGAGCATCCCGTCAGCAACAGCGCGCACATTACTGAACACCCCAGCGTCCGCATCATCGAGCCGAGCCGCGAAGTTTGGCTCGGTCGACGTTACGTGAACAGGTGAATCCCGGTTCACAACCTCCGCGGCGTTCGTGGAAGGGCCGGACGCCAGCACCTACCCAGACCCGTCAGGGCTGCCGGCGACACAGGTCCGGAATACGGCTCGACGATGGATTGCCGTGATTTTTTGTGGTGCCCAGGGGCGGAATCGAACCACCGACACCGTGATTTTCAGTCACGTGCTCTACCAACTGAGCTACCTGGGCACACAGCAAGGGGCGGACCGGCCTAGGGCTGCCCGCGCGGCTGAAAGCTTATAGGCAGGATCTCCGCCTTTGTCCAGATACGGCGAATGCAGCGCAGGATGGGATCAAGGTTCATTCTCCGGGTGATCATCGGGGAGCCCGCCGTCCTCTTCCTCGACCGGCACCCGGTAGACTTCGCCGAGCCAGCGCCCAAGGTCCACGTCGGCGCAGCGTTTTGAACAGAACGGACGCAACGCCGTCGTGGCGGGTTTGCCACAGATGGGGCAACGCCGCCGGCGCCGGGGAAGAGGCGTCACCTTGGCGCCGCTGTCGTCGGTCATCGCAGGCGGGTCTTTCGTTCGTTGGCGGGTTCGACGGTGGCAGCGGCGGCCGCCGTTACAGCGAAGCGGTCCGCCGCCATATCCTCCCGGACCACCAGGCTGAGCGGCCGCCCGAGGCGCGCCTCGGCCTCGTGCCGCGCCGGCGCTGCATTTCCAGAAAGAGCCGACAGCACCGCCGCCGGCGCCTCGATCGCCCAGGCGGCGCCGGGACGCGCCCGGTCCTCGACCATGACCGCCCGCAGAGCCTCCAGCGCCACCGTCAGAGGCGCTTTCACCCTTCCGCCTTCGCACGAAGGACAGCGCGCCGTAAGGCGACACGTCAGCGACGGGCCGGTGCGGGCGCGCGTCAATTCGACCAGCCCCAGGCTTGTAAAGCCGGCGAGTTGCACCGGCCGTGGATCGCCGTCCAGTCCGTGCCGCAATGCCGCCAGAACATGCTTGCGGTCGCCGCGCGAGCGCATCGGCACGAAATCGATGACGATATGGCCGCCCACCTCTCGTAACGTCAACTGCCGGGCGATAGCCGCGGCCGCCTCGAGATTCACCGCCAAGGCCGTTCGGTCGCGACCGCCGTGTTCGGCGCCGCCGGTGTCCACGTCGATCGCCACCAGGGCCTCGGTTTCGTGGATGCTGATCCGACCGCCCCCGGGAAGGCGGACCAACGGCGACAGCAGCGCCTCCACCTGCTCATCGACGCCCTCTGCGGTGAACAATGAGTATGAGGCGCCCGGCACCTCGATCCGGTCGGCCAGAGACGGCACGCCTGCGCGAAGCTCCGCCGCAATCCGTCCGTCGTCGACGAGGATGCGGCAGCGCGATTGACCACCATGCTCCGCCACCGCCGCCATCGCCGCGCCCGGTGCACGTCGGAGCAGAACAGGCGGGCTGACGCCGTCCGGTGCACCTGCAACGCCGGCCGGACGTCGGGTCAGCTTGGCGCCTTTGTCTCCTTCGGCTTGGCGCAGCACCTGCACCACCAGCGTGTCCCCTTGTGTCACGAAGTCGCCGATCCGGCCCGCGTGGCGGTCGACTGGCCGCGCTTCGGCGAGACCGAGGAACCCCGGGTTAGCCTCACCGACGTCGACGAGCGCGGCGTCCACGGCCGACATGACCTTGATCACCCGGCCGAGGACGATGTCGCCGACGCGCAACCCGTCACCGACGCGCTCGACAATCAGCCGCAACAGTTGGCCGGCCTCATCGAGACAGGCGACGCGGGTTTCGCCCGGCGATGCGGACACCAGGATTGCGTCAATCATGATCCGCGCGCCCGGTCTGATCGCAAGTCTGTTGCATCCGAGGGCCGCGGCAGAACCCCAATCCGTTCAGCAGCGCCGCCGTTTCGAACAGCGGCAGCCCGACAACGTTGGAGTAGGAGCCGTTGATGTGACGGACGAAAGTGGCGGCGAGCCCCTGTATGGCGTAGGCGCCGGCCTTGTCCCGCCATTCTTCCGAGGCGATGTAGCCTTCCACCTCGTCCTTCGTCAGGCGCTTGAACGCGACCATGGTCAGCACCAGCCGGCTGGCGGTGCGGCCCCCGGGCGCAAAGATGGTGACGCCGCCATACACCCGGTGTCGGCGACCCGACAGCAGTGCCAGACACTGCCGCGCCTCGGCCGCGTCGACGGTCTTCGGAAGCACCCGACGGCCGCAGGCGACGACGGTGTCGGCGCCGAGAACGAACGCGTCGGCGCACCTTTCCGCGACGGCCCGCGCCTTGGCCTCGGCGAGTCGCGCCGCCAACGCGCGCGGCAGCTCATTGCGCACCGGGCGCTCGTCGACCTCGGCCGGGAGCACCGCCGCGGGCACGACACCGATCTGCGCCAGCAAATCCCGCCGCCGCGGCGATGCCGACGCCAGGACCAGACGCGGCAGATCAGGTGAGCGGGAGCCGGGTGTCAACGGATCTGGTGTCGGCTCGGCGCCGAACCGAGGGATGGGTCATTTGTAGCGGAAGGTGATGCGGCCCTTGGACAGGTCGTACGGCGTCATCTCCACGTTTACCCGATCGCCAGCCAGGACCCGGATGCGATTCTTGCGCATGCGCCCCGCAGTGTGCGCCAACACCTCATGATTATTCTCGAGCTTCACCCGAAACATCGCATTCGGCAGAAGCTCGGTCACGACACCGGTAAACTCCATGATTCCTTCTTTGGCCATTACTCTCTCTATCCGTCCCGATTGGCCCTCTAAATGCGCGCGCGCAGCGGAACGGTCAAGTGCTTTCCATGACAGGCGAAACCGCGGAGAGCCTCACAAATCGGCCATCGGCACCCCGCGAAAGCGGTCCTGAATGCGTCGGATGAGATCGTCGCGCACGCCACGGAAGGCGTGGAGGCGCATCTCCCGGCTCGCTTCCCCAAGGCTTGGATCGAGGGTATTCCAGTAGATCGTCTCGCACGCCATCACCCGCGTCACCTCCACGGCCCGGTGGTGGGCTTCGGGCGACAGCGAGATGATTTCGTCGAACGACTCGTCCTCCAGGTCATCGAAGGTTTTCGGCCGATGGCGGGTGATGTCGATGCCGATCTCCTCCATCACCGCCACCGCGAACAGGTCAAGCCGTCCGTCGCGCACGCCCACCGAGTCCACGAACACCCTTTGGCCGAGGAGTTGCTTGAGGATGCCCTCGGCCATCGGCGAGCGGATGGCGTTGCTGGTGCACGCGAACAGCACTGCGGACGGTAGCTCGGCGGATTTCCGGACCATCGCCGTCAGGCCCGAATGTGCAGGACGCAGATCAGCGTGAACAGCCGCCGCGCCGTATCGAGGTCCATGTCGGCCGTGTCGGCGAGGCGCGCGCGCAGCAACTCGGCGCCGTCGTTGTGGAGGCCGCGCCGCCCCATGTCGATGGCCTCGATGCGGCTCGGAGTGGCAGTCTTGATGGATTTGAAGTAGCTGTCGAGGACCAGGAAGTAGTCCTTGATGATGCGCCGCAGCGCTCGCAGCGGCAGCGTGAAGCGGGCGAGCGGCCGCTCGGCATGGTCCCGGATATCGAACGCGAGCCGCTCGCCTTCTTCGATCCCCAGGTGCAGAACGTAAGGGCCGGCTTCTCCGTTGCAGAGCGCGAAGTGGTTCTCCTCGATCAGGTCGAAGAGGGCGGCGCGGCGCTCGTGCTCAACCTGCGCGCTCAGGCGGATCCGCACCGGCTCTTCCAGGTGCACTTGCGCGATGCGATGTCTCGGGTCTCGAGCCGCGTCGGCCACGGCGGATCAGCGGCCGGGCGCCCGGACGGGTCTGTTGAGGCGGAGCGCCACCGACCGCGCGTGTGCGTCGAGCCCTTCGGCTTCGGCGAGCACGACTGCCGCCGGGCCGATGGCGGCGAGCCCTTCGGCGCTGCAGCCGATGATTGTGCTCCGCTTCATGAAATCAAGGGTTCCGAGGCCGGACGAGAAGCGGGCGCTGCCAGCCGTCGGCAGGACGTGGTTGGGGCCGGCGACGTAATCGCCGACCGCTTCCGGAGTGAGGCTCCCGAGAAAGATCGCGCCGGCATTCCGGACTTTCGCAGCCAAAGCTTCGGGCGCGGCGACCGCAAGCTGCAGGTGCTCCGGCGCCACCCGGTCGATCAGCGCCGGCGCCTGGTCCAGATCACCAACAACGATGATGCAGCCGTGCTCCTCCCAGCTCTGCCGGGCGATGGCGCCGCGGGCGAGAGTTCGGAGGTGCGCCTCCACCTCCGCCGCCACGCGATCGGCGACACGCTCGTCGTCCGTGATCAGGATCGACTGGGCAGAAGCGTCATGCTCGGCCTGGGCCATCAGGTCGATGGCGATCCACGACGGATCGCACCCGCCGTCGGCCACGACCAGCACCTCCGACGGGCCGGCGATCATGTCGATGCCGACCACCCCGAACACCTGCCTCTTGGCGGCGGCGACATAGGCATTGCCGGGACCGACGATCTTGTCGACGGCGCGGATGCTTGCGGTGCCGTAGGCCAGCGCAGCGATGGCCTGGGCGCCGCCGATGCGCCAGATTTCGCTGACCCCGGCGATGCGCGCCGCCGCCAGCACCAGCGGATTGAGGGCGCCGCCGGGCGCCGGCACCACCATCACCATGCGCTCGACCCCGGCCACCGTCGCCGGCACCGCGTTCATCAGCACCGACGACGGGTAGGCGGCGGTGCCGCCCGGCACGTAGAGGCCGCAGGCGGCGATGGGCGTCCAGCGGGCGCCGAGGCGAACGCCGGCCGCGTCGGTGTAGTCGAGGTCCGCCGGCTTCTGGCGGGTATGGAAATCGGCGATGCGGGCCGCCGCCATTTCCAGGACTGCCACGGCTTCGGGATCGCACGCGTCGAGCGCCGCCGCAATATCCCGTTCCGTCACCCGCAGCCGGTCGAGGGTCAGTTCCGGATCGTCGAAGCGGCGCGTGTACTCCATCAGCGCCACGTCGCCGCGCTCACGGACGTCGGCGAGGATCGCCGCCACCGTATCTCCGACGTGGGCCTCGGCCTCGCGCTTGCTCGCGATCATGCGGGCGAACTCGGCCTCGAAGTCCGGGCCGCGGACGTCAAGCCGCGTCGGCACCGTGCGCCTCCCGAAACCGGTCAAGCCAGTCTCCGATCTCGGCCGGCCGCGTCTTCCAAGCAGTGCGGTTGACGCAGAGGCGCGAGGAGATGTGCGCGATGGTCTCCACCTCGATCAGGCCGTTGGCGCGCAACGTGTCGCCGCTGGAGACGAGATCGACGATCCGTTCGCAGAGGCCGAGCGCCGGCGCAAGCTCGATCGCTCCCGACAGTCGGATGCACTCCGCCTGGACGCCGCGGCCGGCAAAATGGCGGCCGGTGATTAGCGGGTACTTGGTGGCGACGCGCACGTGGCTCCAGCTCGCGGGATCGTCTTCTGCACTCAGTTCCTCGGGCTCAGCGACGGCCAAGCGGCACAGCCCGACGCCGAGATCGAGGGGTGCATACACTTCTGCATAGTCGAACTCCATGAGCACGTCGCTGCCGGCGACCCCCAAGTGGGCGGCGCCGAAGGCGACGAAGGTGGCGACGTCGAAGCTCCGCACCCGGATGACGTCGATCGTCGGCACGCTGGTGGCGAAGCGGAGCTTGCGACTCGCCTCGTCGTCGAAGGCCGGTTCAGGCACGATCCCGACGTGAGCCAACAGGGGCATGACCTCGCGGAGGATGCGCCCTTTCGGCAACGCCAGGATCAGTTTGTCGCGGGCGTCCAACGGCTCCATGCTGCATCTCAGTCCTTGATGCGCTCGATGTCGGCGCCGCAGGCGGCAAGCTTGTCCTCGATCCGCTCATAGCCGCGGTCGAGATGGTATACGCGGTTGAGGATGGTCTCGCCGTGGGCCGCAAGGCCGGCCAGCACCAGGGACACCGATGCGCGCAGGTCGGTCGCCATGACCGGCGCGCCGGAGAGCCGCGGAACGCCGCGCACGATCGCCGAAGCGCCGTGTACGTTGATGTCCGCCCCCATCCGGCACAGCTCGGGCACATGCATGAAGCGGTTCTCGAACACCGTCTCGGTGATCATCGCCGCCCCGCGGGCGACCGTCATCAGCGCCATGACCTGGGCCTGCATGTCGGTGGGAAAGCCGGGGTACGGCTCGGTCATCACGTCGACGCCGCGCACCGGGCCATTCAAGCTCGACACGCGAAATCCGTCGTCCGCCTCCTCGATCGCCACGCCGGCCGCCGTGAGCACCGCGGCGACCGTCTCAATCAGCTCCAGCCGCGTCCCGGTCAGCTCGACAGAGCCGCCGGCGATCGCCGCGGCAACGGCGTATGTTCCCGTCTCGATGCGGTCGGGCAGCACCTGATGGCGCGCCCCGTGCAGCAGATCCCGCCCCTTGACCTTCAACGTGTCGGTGCCGATGCCGTCGATTTCCGCGCCCATGGCGGCCAGGCACCGGGCGAGGTCGCCGATCTCCGGCTCGCGGGCGGCGTTGGCGATCACCGTCTCGCCGCGGGCGAGCGTCGCCGCCATCAGGATGTTTTCGGTGCCGCCGACCGTGACTGCCGGGAACACCACGTGCGCGCCGGAAAGCCCCCCCGGCGCCTCAGCTTCCACGTAGCCGTTGGCGATGTCGATGCGGGCGCCGAGCTGGCGGAGTGCGTTCAAGTGCAGATCGACCGGTCGCGGACCGATGGCGCAGCCGCCGGGCAGGGAGACCCGCGCCCGTCCAAGCCGCGCCACCATCGGCCCGAGGACCAGAACCGAGGCGCGCATCTTGCGAACCAGATCGTAGGGGGCTGTGGTGTGAGTGACGCCGCCGGCGCGAAGGCCCAGCACCCGGCCGGCATGGCCGTCGGGCGCGTTGCCGTTCATGGTGATGGCAACGCCCATCTCGCCGAGCAGATGGGCCATGGTAGCGACATCGGCGAGCTGGGGCAGGTTGTGCAGCTCCAGCGTCTCGTCCGTTAGCAGGCTCGCCGCCATCAACGGCAGGGCGGCGTTCTTGGCGCCGGCAATGGCAATGGTACCGGTGAGCGGCCTGCCGCCGCGGATGAGAATGCGATCCATGACGCTCCGGGTTACGAATTGGGTTCCACGTCGCCGGTGCTGCCGCCACCGCCAGCCGTGTCGCCACCGCGGCTCCGGGCCTGTGCCTTGCGCCTTTTCAAGTTTTCTCGCAATTCTGCGGCAAGCCGCTCGCGGCGATCGTCGCGCACGCTTCGCTTGTGGCGCTTGCGGTCCTCGGCATCCGGGCAGCAGTCGTGTGGCGGTGTCTCGGTCACGATGGCGCGAACTGTGACCGCCGCCGCCGCCGCCGTCAAGCCGCGACAACGGGACATGCCTGTCATGGTTGGCGACACCGATGGCACAGCATCGGATCGCGTCCTTGCCAGTGAGCTTCCCCCATGGCATGGTGGCGCCGCGTCCAACCGAGGCGCGGGAGCCGCCGTAGCTCAGGGGTAGAGCACACCCTTGGTAAGGGTGGGGTCGGAGGTTCAATTCCTCCCGGCGGCACCAGTCTTGCCAAGACATTACGGACCGATCGTACCAAGCGGCAGCGGCATACGGGCCGTTGGCGGCGGGACGATGATTGTCTGGATGATCGCCGCCTTGGACGGCGCCGCCGCGGTCGGGAGCTCAATGGCTGCGAGCCGTAAGCCTCCCGTCCTCAACCCTCTCCTGTTCTTGATCCGCAAACCTCGTCGCGGCGGCGAGATGTGCTGCGGGAACACCCGGCTTCGAATTCGGTGGGGCGGCGCTCATCCGCCGGCGTATGCATTATGGCGTGTTCGGGACTGGCGGAGATGCGGTAGACTGGCGGAACAGGGAAACGACCGCTTGTACGGGAACCATGGCCAGCCGGCTGCGCATCGCCCGTTTGGAGCCGTCCGCGTATGTGCCGCTGGCGAGCGACGCAGCGGCGACCTCGGAGCTGCACGGGCGGCTGCAGGCAGTCATTCGTCGGCACTTGCCGCCGATCACCGCGTCGCTGTTTGCGGCGCCGGCGCCGACGGCGGATGGCCGCTTCGTGGAGTGGTATTCGGACCTCGCGGGACAACCGGTGCCCTTGCCGAGGCTGCCCGAGGCGGACCGGGATGCGGCCCGCAGCCTCCTCCACGACCGACTGTCGTCGCTGCGGGAGTTGGCGGAGCGTCTGCCGGCAGTTGATCCGAACGCCGCCGATCTGGCCCTGCCGCTGCGACAAGCGCTTGCTTATCCGAGCGACGACAACGTCTTCGTCGTCGGCGGGCAGCCGGTGATCACATTCTGGGGACATGGCGCCGCAAGCGGAGCTCCGCCGGCCGGTCTGCCGCCGGGAACTGCGGTTGCGGCCGATGATGGTGCCCCGGGTGTTCGTCCCCCGGGTGTTCCTCCAACGGGAGTGTCGGGCGGGCCGTCGGCAGCCGCGGCGTCGGGCGACGCCGCCGCGGCGAGCGGTCGCGGCGGGATGGCTTGGTGGCTGTGGTTGTTGGTCGCGCTTGCGCTGGCGGCGGCGCTGGCGGTGGGCGCCTGGTGGTACTTCCGGGATCTGCGGTGGCCGCCGTGGGTCGACTACCAGGGCCTGTACGAGGCGGCTGTCGACGAGGAGGCCCGACTTCAGCAGGAGGTCGACCGTCTAGAATCAGGCTTGCGGCAACGGCTGCAACGATGCGCGCTGCAAGGCGATCTCATGGCGGCCGTCAGCGAGGAGGCCGCACTCCTGGAGCGGGTCGACGTCCTGCAGACGGAGGTGGTGCGAGCGCTGGAGTTGTGTCCGCTGCGGCGTCAGGTCGAAACCGCCGCGGCAGATGGCGCCGCGCTGGGCGGCCGCGTCGGAGAACTGGAGGCGACGCTGGCGGAGACGCTGGAGGCTTGCCGGCGGGCGGCGGAGGAGGCCGAGCGGCTGGCGGCGGAACAGGCGCGGCGCGGCGCGGAGGAGGAGGCGCGGCGTAAGGCCGAGGCCGACGCGGAGCGGCGGCGGGAGGAGACGGCACGACGCCAGGCCCAACAGCCTCCGCCAGCGGCGGCGGTGCCGCCACCCACGACGCCGCCGGGACTGCCGCCGTGTCCCGGCGAGCGGCCGCCGGAAGACGCGCCGGACGTGGCCATCGTGCTCGACTCGTCGGGCAGCATGAGCATGCCTGCCAACATGAGCGCAACGAACATCATGGGCGGCATTCTCGGCGGCCTGCTCGGCCTGCCGGGCGGCGCCATTCCCAGCGGGCCGTCGCGGCTGCAGTCCGCGAAGGAGGCGGTCAACAAGGTCGTGGGCGGCCTTCCCACCGACGTGGACGTCGGTCTGGCGGTGCTGGAGGATTGCCCGCGCGCTAGAAACTACGGCTTTTTCCCGGGCTCGGACCGGCAGCGGCTATACCGGACGGTCAGTGGTCTCCAGCCGATGAAGCAGACGCCGTTGGCGGACGGCATCAGTCAGGCGGGAAGCATGGTCGATGGCGTGCGGGCGCCGGCGGTGATCGTCGTCGTCTCCGACGGCCGCGACACCTGCCGCGGCGACCCCTGCGCCGTCGCCCGCGCCCTGAAGAGCCGGAAGCCCAAGCTGACCATCAACGTGGTCGACATTGTCGGTGACGGCGCCTCCAACTGCATCGCTCGAGCGACGGGCGGGCGCGTGCTGACGCCGCAAAGCGGCATGGCGTTCGAGCAAACCATCAAGAAGGCGACCGAGGAAGCGCAGAAACCGGCGCATTGCAAATGAACCGAATGATCCGGCTGATCGCGCCTTCCGATTTGAGTTTCCGGCGGCCAGTGGTAATGTGATGCAATGATTGGCGAACTGGTCGAGTTCTTGACGCACTGGCATCCGAACCGTCTTTCCATGCCGCGGGCAGCGTCATGAGCGGCGCCCTGCTGCGCACTGGCGGGCTTCAGGACTTCCACGCCCTCGGCGCCGTCGGCAATCCGGTCCACAGCGCCGCCAGTCAATTGCGGGCGGCGATGCGGCGGCAGTTGGGCGAAGATGTCGCCAACCTGTTCGCCATCCCCAAGCAGAACCAGCGCGGCGACGCGATTGATTGGTACGCGCCCACCGACGGCAACGTTGTGCCGTGGTCGGCAGCGACGCCGGAGGAACGCGCCGAGGCCAAGGCGGCGTTGCTGGCAGCGCGCGAACGGCTGGAGGAAAAGAGCCGGGCGCTGCAGCAGGAAGGCGATACGGAGCGCCAGATCTTCGGCAAGTTGCTGGCCCAGGCGACCCGCATCCCCAGCGACGAGCACGTGTACCTGGTCGATGGCAGCCCGGTGATGACGTTCTGGGGATTCACCGAACGTGGCGCGCAGCCCGGCTACGACGTCATCGGCAGCCTTGATGCCGGCCACCGGTCCGCTTCCGTACTGCCTGCAGCGGTGCCGGATGCCGCTTACGATGATGAGGGCGAGGGGTTGGCGACGGGGCCGGTGGCCGTCGAGGAGCGCCGGCGCCGGCCGTGGTGGATGTGGCTGCTGCTGATT
Organism: Rhodospirillales bacterium; assembly: GCA_016710335.1. Classification (NCBI taxonomy): domain Bacteria; kingdom Pseudomonadati; phylum Pseudomonadota; class Alphaproteobacteria; order Rhodospirillales; species Rhodospirillales bacterium. The sequence continues at coordinate 630,402 of JADJXQ010000001.1, read as the reverse complement.
CCGCTGTTGCTCCTGTTGCTGGCGCTGTTGCTGTTCGGCCTGCAGGAGTGCGGGTATTACGACGTGCGGGGGCTGTTAGGTCTTGCGCCGGACAAGCCGCCGGTGATCGAAGAGACGCTCGAAGAACCCGGGGTGGACGACCGGACGGATCAGGTCGAGATCCACGACGGCGCCGCTGGACTTCATGATCGCGACACGGTGGTCGATCGCGACACTGTCATCGACCGCGGCGTGGTCATCGACCGCGACGGCACTGCAACGACAACCGTGATCGACCGGGACGGTGGTGGCGTCGTCGATGACGGGATCGTCGGCGACCAAGCCGTCACCGGCGACACCGGAACCGCGGTCGAGGGCGATGCAGCAGCGCTTCCCCCGGAGGGCGAAGCGGCCATCCCTGATGCCGAGGGCGCCGGCGCCGAGGGCGAACAACCGCTGGCCGAAGGCGAGGCGACCGCCGAACCGGACGCGGGCGCGCCCACCGAACCAGACGCGGGCGCGCCGGCCGAACCAGATCCGGGCGCGCCGGCCGACGCGCCGGTTCCGGCGGACGAACAGGCGGCGCCATCGGAGGCTTCGGCCGACGCGCCCGTCCCACCCGAACTCACGCCTCCTCCTGGGAGCGCTCCGCCCGGGTCGCCTCCGGAGGCCGCGCCCGGCGCGCCGCCGCCGGACGTGTCGGCGCAGCCGGGTGCCTCCGGAAGCGCGGCACCGGCGAGCGACCCGTTGCGCATCCCGGCCGGCGCCGCCGCCCAGGGGTCAACGCAATTTCTCGATGGGCAGTGGCGGTCGGTCACCGGCCTGCAGGACGCCGAGGGCCGGCCGATGCAGCTTCAGTATCAGTTCAAAGACGGCCAGGGTACTGCCAACCTTCGCTATCAGGTTGGCTCCGAGCAGCGCACCTGCAGCGCTCCGGTGAACTCGCAAATGAAGGACGGCAAGCTGGTCATCGAGGGGCAGCAGGATTTCCGCTGCCCCGACGGGCGCACATTCCAGCGATCGCGGGTGGAATGCACGCCGGGCGAACAGGGGCGCGCCCGATGCCGCGGCGTTAATCAGGACGGCTCCAGCTATGGCGTGCGGATCGTGAAATAACACGGAACAAGGCCGTCGCAGAACGCTCGCAGGGAAACACGGAGCATGCTGGGGGAACTCGTCACTTTTTCGGAACAAGCAACGCTGATCATGCGGAGCGGCGTGCAGTTCATGGACTTCGGCCTGACGCTCGATCTGCGCAAGGAGCCGTCCGGAGAATTCGCAATCCAGGCCAGTCGCGGCTCGCTTGCGCGCCTGGAGTACGATGAGCGCGGCGATCGCTATGTCCATCCCGGCAACCCGACGGTGTCAGTGACTCCAAAAGAAAGCATCGCGGTCGACGAGACGTTCAAGCTGCTGGAGGGCTGCTGGCTGCCGCTGCCGGTGCTCCGCGCCGGACCCCAGCGACAGTTCGCGGAGGGTCCGACCACCTGGGCGCGCGGGCGCATCGTGCGGGTGGCGGAGGGCGAGGACCTGCAACGCCACACCCATCGCCTCACCATCGCGTTCGACACCGGCATCTTCGAGTCGATCGAGGACCTCGCTTACCTCGCGCCGACGCGCGCCGACGTGCAGACCGGCGCCTCGTTCCTGCTCGCCCACCGAGCCCACGAGATGGGCTGGTTCACGGAGGTTCCGTGGGTCAAGGAGTGGATCAAGGAGGTCTATCAGGATCAGGCCGCGCTCCGTCTCGGCATGGCCCGCGAGGACATCGACGACGAACTCGTCAAGCTGATCCATCACGCCCACTACCTCAATTTCCTGGCGATGATCGGCGCGCACGCGGACATTCCCGAGATCCGCATCCGCTCCAACGCCCGCGACGACGTTCTTGCGCCGATCCCGGTCGACATGGTGCTCGACGTCGGCAATTCTCGGACCTGCGGCATCCTTATCGAGGATCACCCGCAACAGGAACACGGCCTCAAGAACCGCTATCAACTCGCGCTGCGCGACCTGACCGAGCCGCATAAGATCTATGCGGAGCCGTTCGAAAGCCGCATCGAATTCGCCCAGGCCATCCTCGGCAAGGAGCACCTCGCCTGCCAGAGCGGCCGCAATGACGCCTTCGTGTGGCCGACCATCGCCCGCGTTGGGCCGGAGGCGGCGCGCCTCGCCAATCGCCGCCGCGGCACCGAAGGCTCGACAGGCCTCTCCAGCCCCAAGCGCTACCTGTGGGACGAGGACCGCTACGAGCCCGGCTGGCGTTTCAACGTCGCGTTCAGCGGCTCGGAAATCGAGCCCCATGCGACCGGCGCACCGTTCGGCAACCTGATCAACGAAATCGGCGACGCGCTCTATCTGCTCGATCCCGAAGACCGCATGCCGGTGTTCATGCCGCACTATTCGCGGAGCGCCCTGATGACGTTCATGCTCGCCGAAGTGCTGGTGCACACCCTGGTGCAGATCAACAGCCCGGCGCAACGCCTCAAGCAGGGCGATCCCGAGAAGCCCCGCCACCTGCGCTCGATCATCCTCACCGTGCCGCCGTCGATGCCGAAGCCGGAGCGCGACATCTTCGCCGCCCGCATGGAACAGGCCATGGCGCTGGTGTGGAAGGCGCTCGGTTGGCACCCGGAAGACGACACCATGGACGCCGATGGGCAAAGCACGGCTTGGCCGCCGTTTCCCGCCGTGCACACCCATTGGGACGAGGCCACCTGCGCGCAGGCGGTCTATCTGTTCAGCGAGGCGCACGAGCATTTCGCCGGGCGCGCCGAAGACTTCTTCCGGGCCATCCGGCGCAAGGCCACGGGGGACGACGGCAGCCGCATTACGGTCGCTTCGATCGACGTCGGCGGCGGCACTACGGACCTCGTGGTGAGCGACTACCGCCTCGATACCGGACAGGGCGCCAACGTCTACATCCTCCCGGAGCAGCGCTTCCGCGACGGCTTCAAGATGGCCGGTGACGACATCCTGCTCGAGGTCGTGCAGCGCCTGGTGGTGCCGGCGATCGAGGACAGTCTACGCGAGCGCGGCGTCAACGATCCGGCGCCGCTGCTCTCGCGGCTGATCGGCTCGGAGCCCATCCCGGTGCAGCAGAGCGCGCTCCGCCAGCAACTGGCGCTGCAGGTGATGTACCCGCTGGGGCTCAGGATTCTCAAGGACTACGAGAACTTCGATCCGGTCGCAGGCGCCGAGGTGGAGACGCTCACCATACGTGACATGCTGGCCGGGCGGGATGCGCCGTCGCCGCAGGTGCTGCACTACTTCGCCACCGGCGTGCGCCGCGAGATCGGTTCGGCGGGCGGCGACTTCGACCTGATGAGCGTGCCGATCGCCAAGGACCTCGGCCGCCTCCACCGCGGCTTTCTGGAGGACCAGTTCGAGATCTGCAAGGTCATCCAGTCGCTGTGCGAGATAGTCCACCTCTACAATTGCGACGTGCTGTTGCTGAGCGGCCGACCGTCGCGCCTGCCGGGCATCCAGGCGCTGTTCCGGCTGTTGCTGCCGCTGCCGCCCGACCGCATCGTTCCGCTGAATGGCTATCGCACCGGCACCTGGTATCCGTTCCACCGCGACGGCCGGGTGCAGGATCCAAAGACGACGGCGGCGGTGGGGGCGATGATCTGCAAGGTCGGCGGCGAGCGGCGCATCCCCAACTTCAATTTCCTCGCCAACACCTTCGCGGCCTATTCGACGGTGCGCAACATCGGCCTGATGGACCAGAACATGGTCATCTCCGACGAGAACGTTTTCTACCGCAATGTCGATCTCGACGACGAGGACTACGAGCTGCCGGAAACGCCGTTCGAGGTGCGCTCACGGATGATCCTCGGCTTTCGGCAATTGGATAGCGAACGCTGGGGCGCGAGCCCGCTTTATGTCCTCGACCTGACCGACAAGGCGAAGCGCGCCCTGGGGCGAGCCGACCGCGGCGAACCGGCGGTCCTCAAGGTGCAACTGAAGAAGGACAAACGCCGTCGCGCCGAGCGCTTTGAGGTCGCCAGCGTCACCTCGGAGCAGAACGTCAACGTGAACCGCCAGGATCTGATCCTAAAGTTGAGCACGCTTACCACCGTCGGCATGGGCGAGAACAGCTACTGGCTGGATACGGGCAGCATCATCCGATGAGCACTAACACGCCGGAAGCGCTCAGCGCCCGCTGCAAATCCATCTTCAAAGGCGCCGGCGAGGCCATCTCCTGGGTCGCGGAGGTTCGCGGCAACTCGCAGCGCCTCGATCGCGACGCCGATGGCCTGATCGAGCGGCTGCGGCGCACGCGCAACCTGTCGCGCCGGCTTGGCGCCGCCGCCAAGCGGCCGTTCTCGGTCGGCGTGTTCGGCATGTCGCAGGCCGGCAAGTCGTACCTTGTCTCGACGCTGGCTCGCGGTGAAGACGGCAACATCAAGACCAGGCTAGAAGGTCATGATCTGCAGTTCATCGGACACGTCAATCCGCCCGGCGGCGGCAAGGAGGCGACCGGGCTGGTCACCCGCTTCACCCGCCAGACGATCGAAGCCCCAAAAGGCTATCCCATCGAGTTGACGCTGTTCTCGGAGGCCGACGTCGCCAAGATCCTCGGCAACAGCTTTTTCAACGATTTCAATCGGGAAAAGGTCAAGTTCAACACCGAGGCGATCCATATCCGCCAGCATCTGGCGGCGCTCGAAAAGCAACGCCAGCCCAATCCCACCGGCGGCATCAGCGAAGACGACATGGTCGACATCCGCGACTATTTCGAAAACCGCTTCGAGCAGTCGATGGCGCCCCTCAGCGCCGACTTCTGGCCCGCCGCCATCGAACTGGCGCCGCGGCTGCCGCCGGCGGCGCGGGCAAAGTTGTTGTCGGTGCTGTGGAACGAGATCCCCGAACTCACCGATGCCTACCTGCTGCTCCGCAACGCACTTGCAGAGGTGTCTTTCGCCGGGCGTGTCTACGTGCCGTTGGAGGCGCTGGTCATGGGCAGCGGCGCGAACCTCGAATGGCGTCCGGACAGCATCCTCAACGTCGACGTGCTCAACCGTCTCGGCAAGGACGGGAGTGGGCCGCTCGCCGTGCTGCCGGTGACCGACGAGGAGGTGCTTCCCGAAGTCGGCGTGGCGCGATCGCTGCTTGCCGCACTCACGGCGGAGATGAAGTTCGTGCTGGCCGACAAGCCGGTGGCGAGCCTGCTCGAAAGCGTCGATCTGCTCGACTTTCCCGGCTACCGCGGCCGCCTCGACGTCGTGGACATGGCCGAGGTGCGGAAGGAGGTGAAGGCGGAAAATGACCCGGTGGCGCAGTTGCTGCTGCGCGGCAAGGTCGCCTACCTGTTCGAGCGGTACACCGAGGACCAGGAAATGAACGTTCTGATGATGTGCACCCGCTCAGACATCCAGATCGAGGTGACGACCCTGGCGCCGGCGTTGTCGGCGTGGGTGCACAACACCCAAGGCATCAAGCCGGAGGCGCGGGCGGCGCGGATGCCGGGTTTGATGTGGGTGCTCACTCAGGTCGATCGCCGCCTTGAAGCCAAGCCGGGACTGACTGCGAGTCAGCAGGCCGAAGAATGGACCAGCATGATCCACATCACCCTGCAGGAAAAATTCGCGGGGTGCGACTGGCTGAACGATTGGGCAAACAGCCAGCCGTTCAACAACGTTTTCCTCGTCCGCAAGCCGGGCATGCTGCCCAGCACCTTCAAGGTCGATAAGAAAGAGCAGGAGTTCGATTTTCTCAATCCGGAAGCACAACAAAGATTGAGCGTGCAGCGGTCGATGTTCGTGGACAACGACGCCATCCGGCGCCACGTGCGGGATCCGGGCGAAGCATGGGACGCCGTCGTCGGCATCAACGACGGCGGCATGAACAGGCTCGCGGATTACCTCGCGGGCGTCGCCGTCCTGCAGACCAAGCTCGACCGGATCAAGGAGCAGATCGACCAGATCACCGAGGAGATCGCCGACCATCGTTTGGCTATCTACTATCAAGCCGAGGGCGCAGGCGAGGTGGAGAAGAAGCAGCGCATCGGCGAGCAGGTGTCGGACGCCATCGTGTCCAACCCGGACGCGTTCGGCGAACTGTTGTTCAGTCTGCAGCCTTCCTCCGAACAGCTCCGCCGGCTCTATCTGCGGGCGGAGGCGAGCCCGTCCGGTGACGGTGCCGGCGGTAACGAGCCGGAGGCCGGGCCGAAGTCAGGGCGCCGCAGAATGATTAACCTGCCGGGCGGGAGTGCGCTGAGCGACGACAAGCGGATGGTCAATGCCGGTCGCGCCGGGGTGTTCGCCAAGGCGGTGATCAGCGACTGGATCCGGCGGCTCCGGGAGATTCCGGACAACCAGCCGCTGGCGCGGCATCTCGACCTTGCCGGAGAGATCCTGCAGGCGCTGACCGACGAACTGGTCACCGGCTCCGACCGCTGCCGGGTCGAGGAAGATCTGGTTGCGGTGTTGCGGCCGCTGGAGGACAAGCGGTCGACGACGCGCATCGGGATCGTCGATCAGCAGGTCACCCTGGCGACGGTGGTGGTCAACGACTTTGTGGACTATCTCGGCTACGCCGGCACGCCCATCGCGGATCGCCCGGACTCACCCATGGACGGCCGCAAGATCTTTCAGCCGCCCGAGCCGCTCGGCCCCAAGGCGCTGCCGCGCCTGGCGCCGGAGGAGCCGCCCTACACCGGCACCTATATCGTCGACTGGCTGGCGGCATTCCGCAAAATGGCGATCGGCAATGCCGGGCACAGCGCCGGCCGCGAGATCACGCCGGAACAGAACCTGCGCTTGGGAACAATTCTAGCGGATGTGCGCGGTCAGGATCCGGCCGCGGCCTCGGCCTGAGCGGTCACGGGACGGGGGAGAGACACGCCTTGGCGATCCAGTGCGATTTGGACAGCGACAAGGACCGCGGCCCCGGCCACGGCGTGCTGAAGATCACCGGGCTCGGTCCGGTGGACGGGCCGTTGGACCTGTCGCTGATGCGGAACCAGGGCACCGCGCCCTATCTTGGCCGCGATGGGCACTGGCAGGCGACGGAGGCTTGGCACACCGTCACCGGTGTGGAGTCGCGGGGGGATGCGTTGATTGCCCGGGTCGGGCCCGGCATCGTGGATGCGATCGTCGCCTTGCCGCCGACGGTTGCCTACCGGCTGACTGCCGCCGACGGCGCCCGCAAGCAGGTCGGGACGCTGAAGGTCAACCGGCCTCTGCTGGGCTCCACCGCCGCTGCCGCGGAAGAGCGACTGCAGCCCGCGCCGCCACCACCACCGCCGCCGGAACCTGAGCCTGAGCCTGAACCTGAGCCGGAACCTGAGCCGGAGCCCCGCCCGGAGCCGATCGCCGCCGCACCGGCGCCGCCGGTCGCCACGGCGGCCTCGTCGCCAGAAAGGCGGCGAGGGTGGCTGCCGGTGCTGCTCGCGATAGCAGTCCTGCTGCTGCTTGTCGGTGGCGGCGTGTACGCCTATCTCAACTGCCTGATCTCCGGCTTCGGGCCGGCGAGCTGTGCGGCGCCGGAACCAGAACCGGAGCCTGAGCCTGAGCCGGAACCTGCCCCCGTGCCGCCGCCGCAGCCGACCGCATGCACCGATGCGGACTCCTGCGTGGCAGCCGCGGCCGCCGCCGTGGAGGCGGGAGAGACGGAACGCGGACGGGAGCTGTACCAGAAGGCGGCGCGCCTCGGCTCGGTCCCGGCCAACGTGCGCATCGCCGAGATGTACGATCCGGATACCTGGTCGGCGGAAACCAGCCCGCAGCCCAACCCGGACTGGGATACCGCCGCGTACTGGTATGAAGAAGCCGCGCGTCAGGGTGACCGGGGCGGACAGATCGGCGCCGGCCGGGTGTTGTGTCGCCATGCGACCGACCGCGTGCAGCGGGAGCGGGGCCTCCGCTACTTGGAGGACGCTGTCGCGGGCGGCGGCGGCGACGATGCGCTGCAACAGCTTGTGAGCGAGTGCAAAGGGAAGCTGGAATGATCGGAACTCGCGGCGCCAGGGCCTGCGTCTTCAGCCTGCTGATGGCGATCGTCGCCCTCGCCGCCGCCGATCTCGCCGCCGCGACGCGGGCGCCGCGCCTCATGGAGGGCAAGCAGACGATCTTCGAGCGGGTCCTGACCCGGCCCGGCGCCGAACTGGTGAACCAGCCTGGGCCGGGCGATGGCAAGGTGCAGCCGGCGCTGTCCCGGTTCTACGTGTACGATCGCAAGACGGTCGGCAGCACCGAGTGGGTGGAGGTCGGCGGCGACATCCATGGCAAGGTCGAGGGATGGATCGACGCCAGCGCCACCCTGCCGTGGAAGCAGCAGATGGCGCTGACCTTCACCAACCCTGCCAATCGCGAGCGGACACTGATGTTCGACAGCCGCGACACGCTCATGGACCTGCTCCAGGCCGAGGATCCCGGCGTCGCTGCGAAGCCGCTCCGTGAAGCCGTGGAGGCGGGGAAGCCCGCACCCGGCGTCGTTTCCATCGAGCCTCGCGAGCACATCGACTTCAGCAAGGAGTTTTACCTCCTGCCGATCCTCGAGGCGAAAGAGGTGGTGACGCACCGGGGATATGTTCGCGCCCTTCAGATCGCCTCGGTCACCGAGGAGGAGGATGGCGTTGATCCCACCGGCGCTGCTTCACAACCAGGCGGAGCCACCCCGGAGATTCATCATCGGGCGAGCCGGCGGCGCTGCGGAGTTTCTCGGCGACGGTGACCTTCGTCATCGACTCGACCATCTCCATGGGCCCCTACATCGACCGGGTGCGCGAAGCGGTGCGGCGGATCTACGACAGCATCGAACAGGCCAACCTCCTCGACCAGATCAAGTTCGGGCTGATCGCCTATCGCTCCAGCATCGAGAAGGCGCCGGGCCTGCAATACGTGTCCAAAGTCTACGTCGATCCGAACGACGTGGCGGGTGGCGAGGATTTCCTCGAGAAGGTCGCCGGTCTCGGCCCCGCCGACGTATCGAGCGCGCGGTTCGACGAGGACGCCTATGCCGGCGTGATGACGGCGCTGGAGACCATCGACTGGAGTGCGTTCGGCGGACGCTACCTGGTGCTGATCACCGATGCCGGGGCCCTCGAGGGCAGCGACGCCCTTTCCGCCACGCAACTCGGGGCCGAGCAGGTCAGGCTCGAAGCCGAAGAACTTGGCGTCGCCATCTACGCGCTGCACTTGAAGACGCCGCAGGGCCGCAACAATCACGCCAGCGCCGAGCGGCAGTACGAGGCCCTGAGCTACAACAAGGTGCTGCAGAAACCGCTATATTATCCCGTCGAATCCGGATCGGTGGCGGCGTTCGGCAGCGTCGTCGACCAACTCGGCGCTGCAATCGTCGAACAGGTGGAAGCGGCGGCGATGGGAGAGGAGGCCGCCGGCAGCGCTCGCACCGCCAGCGGCGCAACGCCGAGCCAGCCGGCGCCGGCGGCCGCGCCGGACGACGTGGCCGCCCAGATCAAGGCGGATGCGCGGTTGCTGGGCCACGCCATGCAGTTGGCCTACCTCGGGCGTCAACAGGGCACCGAGGCACCCGACCTGTTCAAGGCGTGGCTTGCCGACCGCGCCTTCGGCAATCCCGCCGTGCCGACCACCGAGGTGCGGGTGCTGCTGACCAAGAACCAGCTCAGCGACCTCCGCGACGTGGTCAAAGCGATCCTCGACGCCGGCGAACAATCCCAGGATCCCGAGGCGGTGAGCACCGCCGACTTCTTCGATCTGCTGCGCTCGTCGGCGGCGCATCTGGCGCGGGACCCCAACCAGCTCAGCAATCCGGACGCAGCCAAGCTTGGCGAACTGGGGTTGCTCGGCGAATACCTCGACGATTTGCCGTACAAGAGTCAGGTGATGACCTTGACGGCCGATGAGTGGGAGCAATGGAGCATCTCGCAGCAGGAGGACCTTCTGGATACGCTTCGCCGCAAGCTCCGGCACTATCAGATCTACCATGACGACACCGACCGCTGGGTGTCGCTCGGCGGCACCGGCGATCCCGGCGAAGCGGTCTATCCGGTGCCGATCGACGCTTTGCCATGAGCAGCGCATCCGTTGCCCTGTCATGACGGATGCGACGGACTCGCCCGGCTCCCGGCCATGACCGAGCCGCCTGTCGTCCTGGCGTTGCGACAGGTGACGCGGCGCCGGGGGACGGGTCCGGACGGGTTCACCCTGGAAATCCCGTCGTTCACGGTGCGCCGCGGCGAGTTCGTGGCGCTGACCGGCCCCAGCGGCTGCGGCAAGAGCACGCTCCTCGACCTCCTCGGCATCGTTCTCAAGCCTCACGGCGCCGAAACCTTTCTCCTGCACGGCCGGTCCGGCGAGGCCGTCGACGTGGCGGCATTGTGGCGGGACAACCGCAGCGCCGCGATGGCGGCAGTGCGCGCCGAAAGCATCGGCTATGTGCTGCAGACGGGCGGCCTGTTGCCGTTCTTGCCGGCGCGGGACAACATCGTGCTGTCCCGGCGCCTGCTCGGCATGAAGGAGGACGGCCTGGTCGAGCACCTGGTCGAGCGCCTGCGCATCGGGCACCTGTTGGCGAAGAAGCCGCGCGCGCTGTCGATCGGCGAGCGGCAGCGAGTGGCCATCGCCCGGGCGCTCGCCCACCGGCCGGCGCTGTTGCTCGCCGACGAGCCGACCGCCGCGCTCGATCCCGCCCATGCGGTCGAGGTCACCGAGTTGTTGCTGGAACTGATTGCCGGGCTGGACAGCACCGCCATCATCGTCAGCCATGACTGGGACCTGGTGCGCTCGCTCGGCCTCCGCGAAATCCACGCCATCCCGATGCGACGTGGATCCGCCAGTGCCACCCGCTTCGAGGGCTGAGATGGTGGAACGATGATGGGCACGGGTCGATGACGAGGGACGGGCGGCGTCTCAGCGCCTCGCGCCAATGGCGCCAGACGGCGATCCTGGCGTGGCGCGACTTCATCCATGAATGGAAGGTCTCCCTGTGCCTGATCCTGGCGCTGGGCGCGGTGCTGGCGCCGTTGCTGGTTCTGTTCGGCCTCAAGTCCGGGATCGTCACGACGATGACCGAGCGCCTCAAGGCCGACCCCCGCAATCTGGAAGTGATCATCAAGGGCAACAGCCGGGTCGATCAGGAGTGGGTCGACGCCTTGCGCCATCGTTCCGACGTCGGGTTCGTCCTGCCGCGCACCCGCAGCCTGGCGGCAACCGCCGACCTTGTCGGCGTGGATCAACGGGCCGCGCCCAACATCGACATGATCCCGACCGCCGCCGGGGATCCCCTGGTGCCGGAGGGGCTGCCCGCCCCGACCGGCCTCGGTCAGGTCATCCTCAGCCACACCGTCGCCGCCAAGCTCGATGCGGAAATCGGCGACCAGGTCGACGCCTTCGTCCGCCGCCGCTACGAGGGCGCGTCCGAAGCCGTGACCATTCCGCTGACCGTGGTCGGCGTGCTGACGGAAGCCTCTTTCGCCCGCGACGCAGCGTTCCTTTCGCTGGCGCTGCTTGAGGCGACCGAGGACTACCGCGACGGGCTCAAAGTCCCGGAACTCGGCGCCGACACCGGCACTGCGCCGCCGGAGCGCGATCGCACATACGCCGGGGTCCGTCTCTACGCCGCGTCGCTGGACGATGTGGCGTCGCTCGCGGCGCATGTGCGAAGCCGAGGCTACGACGTCGTCACTCGCGCCAAGGACATCGAGACCGTCAAGGCCATCGACCGGGTGCTCACCTTCATCTTTTTCGTCATCGCCGGGGTGGGGATCACCGGGTTCCTGCTGTCGCTGGCGGCAAGCCTGTGGGCCAATGTCGATCGCAAGAGGCGCGATCTCGCCATGCTGCGCCTGCTCGGGCTCGGCATCGGGCCTCTCATGGCCTTCCCGGCGATGCAGGCCGCCATCGTCGCGGCCGGCGGCGGCGTCCTGTCGTTGGGTCTGTACGCGCTGGTCTCGACCGTGTTCAATACGGTGCTGGCGTCAAACCTGGAACGCGAGGAGTTCGTCTCCCGCTTGTTCATTGGCGACGCGGTGGTTGCCATGCTCCTGACCATCGCTTTCGCACTCGGCGCATCCGCGGTTGGAGGATATCGTGTCGCACAGATCGATCCCGCCGAAAGCCTCCGCGAACCCTGATCGGCGGGGCGCCGCGCTGCGGCTGCTGGTATTTGCAGGGGGCCTGATGCTGGCGCTGCCCTCCGCGGCGCGCGTTGCCGACGTGGCATGGCCGGAAGCCTACTGGAACCCGGCGCCGGCAGCTGACGACGTCATCCTGCCGATGCCGTGCGGCGGCGCCATGGCGTTCCGCAAGATCGCCATCCCCGACCAGGGGCCGCTTAACGATTATCGCGTACAGCTTGGAACGGGCGACGACGACCGCGGCTTCGCGGAAGGCGTCCATCCCGCCTACATCGCTGGCAGCTTCCAGGATGGCGAGGCGGAGCGGTACTACCTGCTCGGCAAGTACGAGGTAAACCAGCTTCAGCACCAGGCGCTGACCGAGGGCGAGTGCCCCGTACCGGACCCGGCGATGGCGCTGCCGCAGACCCAGCTTGGCTGGTTCGCCGCCGTCGCCGCCGGTGACACGTACAGCCGCTGGCTGCGCGAATCCGCGCCCGAGACCCTGCCGACCGACGGCACCGAAGCGGGCTTCGTGCGTCTGCCGACCGAGACGGAGTGGGAGTTTGCCGCCCGCGGCGGCACTGCGGTGTCGGCTGCAGATTTCAGCGAAACCACCTTTCCGATGCCGGCCGGCGACCTCGCCGGCTACGTCTGGTACGCGGGCACGGAATCCGCCAATGGCAGACCGCAGTTCATCGGCGGAAACCGAACCCGTTGGGATTGCACGATATCCTTGGCAACGTCGACGAGATGGTGCTGGAGCCGTTCCGGCTCAATCGTCTCGACCGTCTGCACGGCCAAGCGGGCGGCTACATCGTGCGCGGCGGCAATTACCTGACCCCCAAGTCAGACATCCGCAGCGCCTACCGCCAGGAGGTGCCGTACTACAAGGGCAGCGACGCTAGGCTGAGCAAGACCACCGGCTTCCGCTTTGCCGTGGTGGCGCCGGTCATTTCGTCGCGAGACCGCCTGATGGCCATCAAGACGGCGTGGAGCGAGCTCGGCTCCGAAGCTTCGGCCGAGCAGCAGCAGGCGGAGAAGGACGAGTCCAAGCTGTCTGGGCAGCCGCTGGATGACCCCGTCAAGGAACTGGGCGTCATCGCTGACGCCGCCGACGACGACGCCATGAAGGCGCGTATTGGCGGAGTCCAGAAACAGCTCCAGACCATTCAAGCAAACCTAAGGGCGCGCATTCAGGAACGCGACGATCAGCACCATCTGGCGGCGCGGGCTTCGCTCCGCCTCGGCGCGTTCCTCTGCCAGAAGCTGTCCGTCGATGGCGATTGGGTCGACTATCTTGAAGATGTGGCGAAGAGGAGGGAAGCAAGTGTGGGTGCGGATAATGAGCGGACCCAGAAGGCGCGCGACGAACTGCGCATCAACCGCGAGGCGCTGGACGCGATCCTGCAGTACTACGCCGACACTGTCCTGACCACGGTCGACATCTACGACCGCACCGTTCTGGAAGACGAACTGGCGGTTCTGAACACGGAGTTGAAGCGCAAAGGCTACGAAAACTCGGCTCTGTTCGCCGCGCGACACCACGGAAATCTCGTCAACTATCGCAAAAATCAGCGGGTTGCGCGATCTGATTGGCTGGATGCGTGCAAGTCGGTACAATGACGGGATAGGGAGGATGACGCCATGGTCTTACCGTTTTTCGCCGTCCGGCAATCTGCAAGGGTCCTCAAACGCTTTTCCACAGTTTCGCTGCTGTCGTTCGCCCTCCTCGCCGCGGGATGTGCCACCGGTCCCGAACAGACTGCCGGCGGCCCTCCGCTGACGCCCGACGAACAGCGGCTTCGTCAACAGGCGGACGCCTATAACGAGACGGTGATTGAGGGCGCCATCGTCGGCGCGCTGGTCGGCGCTCTCGCCGGCGCGCTGATCGGCGGCGACGCCCGTGGCGCCGCGATCGGCGCCGGCGCCGGGGCGGCGCTCGGCGGCGGCGCCGGCGCGTACTTGGGCCAGAAGCAGAGACAGTACTCGAACGAGGAACAACGGCTCGAATCCATCACCGCCGACGTTCAGGCCGACAACGAGCGCACCGCCAACATCCTGGCATCGGCTCGCAAAGTCATTTCCGCCGACAAGGAAAAGATCAAGCGCATCGATCAGCAACTGGCTTCCGGCCAGATCGACCTGGCGCAGGCGCGGGATCAGATGAAGACGGTCGATGACAACAAAGCCTATCTCGAAAGCACCATCGCCAACCTCAAGACCAAGCGGGAGCAGTGGTGGCAGGTGGCCAACCAGTCGCGCGCGCAAGGAAATCCGAAGCAGGTCGCCGAGATGGAGACCGAAATCAAGAAGATGGAACGGCAGATCGCGGCGCTGGAATCGGAACTGGACTCGCTTGTGGAACGCCGGCGCATCTCGCGGGTGTGATCCCCGAGACATCGAAACCGATACGGCGGAAGCGGGTCGGCAACCGCAGAAAGGGTAGCCTGACATGACCATTCTGAAATTCTGTGCCGCCGTGCCTGTGCTTGCCGTAACACTCACAGCCTGCGCCACCGGCGAGTGTGATCCTTCCCAAGGTGGCTTCATCCGCGGCATCGGCTGCTCTGCCAGCGGCTCCTATGGCGAGCGGCAGGAACAGAAGCAGGCGGCATTGCAGCAGGAGCAACAGCGGAAGTCCGAGCTTCAGACGGAGGTGGAGCGGACGAGCCAGGAAAAGGCCGCGGTGCGGTCGCAACGGGAGGCGGCCGAACGCAAATACGCGTCTCTGCAGAACGACCTCGACGCCATGGAGGCCAAGCTGGCGAAGTCGAAGACCGAGAACAAGGACCTGGAGGAGCGGCTCGCGGCGCTGCAGGCGGAGACGGTGCTGGCGAAGACGGACACCTCGGCGTCCGACGCAGAGCGTCAAAAGCAACTGCGGCTCCTTCAGGAGCAGAAAGACACCCTGGAGGATGAGATCGACCAGGCCCTGACCCGCTGATCCGGTCGCGCCGGCTCTCGGGCTCGCTTACCCAGCCGCTCTAAACGCTCAGGGCGAGGAGCCGCCCGGTGCGTGACCCGCTTATTGCGGAGCCCTTGGGGCAGCGCCCTGTTGCAGGACGGCAGCGGCCTCGGGATTCGTGCAGACGTCGGTCGCCAGAACCTCTTCCAGCTTGGCGATGCGTTGGCGAAGCGCTTCGTTGCGCGCCTGCTGCTCGGCAAGCTGTTGCTCGAGCGACGCCTTTTCCGCCGCGACGGCATCCTGCGGCGCCCCCGTCGCCGATTGCTGCTGAGCATTACCCGGAACGCTCGACAGCACACATGTGGCGAACATCGTCGACACGACGATCGTTTTCCTGATCAGTCCTCGGAATGCGCTTGTCATTGCGGTCCACCGTCCAAGTTCCAGATAACGCACCACGGACTCTCTGCGCGCTCGCACCGTCGCCAAGGATTATCCTTTCTTGGACGGCCGGGAGCAATGATCCTCATCGCGAATGGCGGCACCGCAATGGGGTGATGACGCCGAGGCGTTCATTCTTGCGCAATTTTCTTGTTGTAACCTCGCGTTAGTTGGGTTAGGCCAATGACCCGATTGGGTTATGGGAACACTGATGCAGTGCCAGCATTATCTATCATCCCACGGACGCAGAGCGGTGACGGTACAGACGTTGTCGTACGGAATGCAGGTGATGCAGATGCAGATCATCACAACGCGATATGAGACAATTCATCGGCGCAAGCCCCGCGGCTATCGGCTCTGGTATTTCCAGATGCCGGACGGCCTGACGTTCAGCTATGCGGGGACGTACGCGCGCGCCAAGCAAGCCGCAACTGTTCAAGCGATGAGGCGTTGCCGCCATAACCAGGTCGCCATCCAGGTCTGCGCCTGATCCGCCGGAACAGCCTGCCCGCGATCGGCGTACCCTTCGGGCGGCGATCGCCCCGACTGTTGCAAGGCCACGCCGGCCGCAGGGATCAACCGGCGAATGTCTGCATCAGGTAAGCGACATTAATGCCGGCGGCCGCAAGCGCCACGGCCATGGCCAGCAAAGTTGCGCGCTGCTCTTCGGTAAACATTTTCGCCTCCAGTGTCGAAGGCCGGAACATCTGCTTCCGGGCCTGCCGCCACATCCTAACGCGTCAGCCCTTTACACAGCGTAAACGGACGTGAACGCCGCTGTTCTGACGAAGCAAGGGCGCGAACCCGCCGATCGGCGGTCCGCGCCCGACCCCGGGGCCCCCCTCGCATCCGGCTCATGCCGGCTACCCGGGGATTGTGCCTGTTCGCTATTCAAATCGCTCGAACTGCACATCTCCGACGTAGCACGTGGACCATCGCCTGTATGTGAACCAGTTCACAGTTCAGATCAGGCCGTACAGGTCGCGGATACTATCTGGTAGCGGACGCTTGAGACCGAGGTTGCGCATGAACCTGGAGATTTCACCCGCGCCGTTCATGAAATCTCTCATGACCTGCCGATCCCGGGTTCGACTCTCCTCCGCTACGGGTTGCTGCTCGCGGACACGCGGGTATCCAACACGAAACATATGACAGTCCCGCCGTAAGCCGATATCGTGCGCCCGCGCCCGGATGGCGGAATTGGTAGACGCGCTGGTCTCAAAAACCAGTTCCTTTACGGGAGTGCCGGTTCGACTCCGGCTCCGGGCACCAGCCTTACCTGCAACGCAACTCTCATCGAACCGATGATGTTGCTACGACAGCCAGTCCGGCGCGACGCGGGTGGCGCCGACGCGGGTGCCGGCGGCGTTGCGGAGCGGCAGATCGAGGTACGGCAGCAGAGCCCAGCGCAGCTTCTCCGCCGGTTTTGCGAACGCCAGCAACAGGCCCGCCATCGCGGTTTCTGCGGCGCGCTTGCCGCCGTCGTCGATCTTCAGCGCGATGCCCAGGCCGAGTTCCGGCAGCACTGCGCACTGCACGCCCTCCGCTCCCCCCTTCACCACGACGGCGCCGCCAGCGGCGGTCAGCACCATGGTGTCGAACCGCCCGCGGCCGGCGACCAGGGTCGGATGAGCAGCCATTGCCGCAAGAATTCGCCGAATGGCCTCCGTTCGCAAGCGGCCGAATCGGGACGGATCGGCAAGTCGCGCCATGCACAACGCCAGGCTGCGAAGCGGCATCGCGAACGTGGGGACGCTGCACCCGTCAACGGCGATCATGTCATCGCGGAACTCGACTGCCGCGAACTGCGATAGCACCTGGCGGACACGAAGCTGAACGGGATGAGACGAGCCGCCATAACCGGTCGTCGGTTCGCGGAGGAAGATGGCGGTGGTCAAGAACCCGGCGTGCTTCCCGGAGCAGTTGTTGTGAAGCGGCGACGGTGCTTCGCCCGTACGCACCAGTGATTCGGCCGCCTGCGCCGACATCGGCGGATGCGCGCCGCACACCAGGTCGTGCGGCCCGAGTTCAAGCCTGTCGAGCCAAGCGGCGACGGTGGCGACGTGCTCTTCCTCGCCATTGTGGGAAGCGCACGCCAGCGCCAGTTCCCGGTCGCCAACGTGCAAACGATCCGCCGCGCCCGTCTCTAACAAAGGCAACGCCTGCAAAGGCTTGACGGTCGAGCGCGGGAACACGGGGCGCTCTACGTCACCCCATGCGGCGACGACCGATTCGTCGGCGCGCACGATGGCGGCGGCCCCGCTGTGGCGACTTTCGACAATCGCGCCGCGGGTGACTTCCACCATTACCGGATTGCCTGTATTCATGGGGCTGGATGCGTCCGTTCGGTTCCTGGTGGGTTTTGTGTGCCATGGGGGTGACGGATGTGCAATCCCCCCGCTTGCATTCGCAACGCCGCTTGGTATGAATTGGTGGTCATGAGAACACTCATCCGCATTTTGGCATGCTGTCTGGTTTCGGTGACGTTTTCCGTCGGAAGCCAAGCGGCCGACACCGAGCGCCAGCAAATCGGCGCTTACGAGGATTGGACTGCGTACAAGGGCGTAAAGGGCTCGAAGCGCTACTGCTATATCGGCACCGAGCCGAAGGAAGCCAAAGGCGACTATACGCGCCGGGGGCCGACGTACGTGCTGGTGACCCACTGGCCCGACGACAACATTTTTGGTGAGGTCAGCGTCGAGGCCGGCTACCCCTATGACACATCCAAGGATACGACCGTCGACATCGGCGGCAAGACCTACAAGCTGTTCACCAAGAACAGGAACGGCGGCGATGGCATCGCCTGGACCTATGAAGAATCCGCCGATGAGGCTTTGGTCGCCTCGATGAAGTCGGGCGCGACGATGGTCGTGGAAGGCATCTCCTCGCGCGGCACCAAGACCAAGGACACATATTCGTTGAAGGGGTTCACGGCCGCCTATGAGGCGATTACGGAAGCATGTCGCGCGCAATAGCGGTGAGACGTCTCGCTGCAGGAGGCAGGCGATGATGGGCAAGCTATGGGTGCGCCTGGCGCCGGCGATGGCGGTTGCGCTTGTCATGCTGGTGATGCTGGGCCATGGTCACGCCGGACCTTTGAGGCCGGCGACCGTGGCCAGCGACGAAGTGCAGGCGCTGGTGGAGCGCGGTGTCGCGGTGGTCGACGTCCGCACCCCGCGGGAATGGCGGCAAACCGGCGTCATTCCGGGAAGCCGGCTGATCACCGCATTCGACGAGGCGGGGCGGTTGAAGCCTTCGTTTGCAGCTGACTTACGGCAGGCCGTGGCGCAGGACCAGGAGGTGGTCGTCATTTGCGCCACCGGACGCCGTTCTGCGGCGATCTCCCTTCTGATGGTCAGCGAGGGCGGCTACACGCAGGTTTATGACGCCACGGATGGCATCCAGGGCTGGCTCCGCTCCGGACATCCGCTCCTGTCCTGCCAAACCTGCTAAAACAACACGGCTAGAACAAGACTCTCGAGAGCAGGTCCGGTCGATCGCCTCGATCTGCCCAATGCCGTCACTCTCGAACCAGATCGGCAGGACATCGACGTGTTTTCCGCATTCACCAAAGCCATCGAACAGCTCGGCGAGCCGGCGACCCGGCGCGTGCTCGGGATCAGCATCGCCACCTCGATCGGCGTGTTCATCGCGCTGCTGGCCGTGGTCTTCTTTCTCCTGACCAAGACCGCCCTGTTTTCGATCGGGTGGCTCGACGCCGCCGTGGATCTGCTCGGCGGCATCGCCGTTCTGGTGCTGACGTGGCTGCTGTTCCCGGCAGTGGTCAGCGCCTGCGTCGGCCTCTACCTCGACAGGGTGGCCGACGCGGTGGAGGCTCGGCATTACCCCCATCTGCCGCCGCCGCGCGAGGCGCCACTAGGGGAGGTCATCGCGACCACCCTCAAGTTTTTTGGCGTGATGGTGGGAATGAACTTGATTGTGCTTGTTTTCCTCCTGTTTCCACCGGTTTTTCCCTTTGTTTTCTACTCTGTCAACGGCTACCTTCTGGGCCGCGAATACTTCGAGCTGGTCGCGTCGCGGCGCATGGACGTAACAGAGGTGCGCGCGCAACGGTGGGCGCATCGCTGGGCGGTTTTCGCGGCGGGGCTCCTGATCGCGTTGCTGCTGACGGTTCCGCTCGTCAACCTCATCGCGCCCATCATCGGAACCGCGGCGATGGTTCATCTGGCGGAGAAGTGGCGGCGGACGTCCTTGGCCTAATCCGGGCGCCGCCCTATGGCGACCGAATGCCGGCGGCTGAGCGCCGCGCCTGAATCAAAACACAATGGAAAGGGGAGAGAGATGGATATGTTCGGAAGGAAGAAGGAAAACGGTATCGAAGCGGCGGTCGACGATGCCGGGCGAGCGCCGGATCCGACTGAGGCGACGGCGCGGGCGGCTTCGCGACCCGGCCCCAACATTCCTGGACGCGCCTCCAGCGGCCCGCTGGCGCGGCCTTCGATCCCGGCAACCGGCCAAGCGCGGCAGCGCAGCAACCCCAGCGAAACGTGGCCGCGGGCGCGATGCAGCAGAGCGCGGCGGAGGACAAGAAGCTCATCGTCGGCAACCACATTCGCCTCAAGGGCGAGGTGACGTCCTGCGACACCATGATCGTTGAAGGACAGGTGGAACTGTCGCGGTCAGAAGCACGCCACATCCAGATATCTCCAACCGGCATATTCCTCGGCGACGTAGAGGTCGACGAAGCGGATATCTCGGGTCGCTTCGAAGGTGGCCTGACGGCCCGCGAGCGCGGTGGTGCGGTCGACCGGCGAAGTGAAGGGGCGCGTCCGATACGGCAAGATTATCGTCGAATCCGGCGGCACCATCGCCGGCGAGATCGGGGCAATCGGATCCGACGCCGACAAGCCGCGCACAGTGTCACCGTTCGGCGGCAAGCCCGCGGATAAGACCGAGACGGCGCCGACCGGACCGGAAGCGGCGACAGACAAGGCTATCGGCTCCTGACCTCGTTCGCGGTCGAGTTGATTGCACGTGTTCAAACCAGGACCTCATGCGGAGCCCGTCGAAGCATGAGCGGATGAGTTCCGTCACCCTCGTCCGCGGGAGACATTGCCGCTCACACCGTTGGTCTTGGCGTCGTAGCGGCAGAGGTCGTTGACCGGGCACTGCTCGCAGAGGGGGCGGCGCGCCCGGCAGATGTAGCGGCCGTGCAGGATCAGCCAGTGGTGGGCGTGGTGCAGCCGAAGCTCCGGCGTCCGCTCCATTAGCCGTGTCTCGACCTCCAGCGGCGTCCGGCCGGGCGCCAAGCCGGTGCGGTTGGCGACCCGAAAGATGTGGGTGTCGACGGCGATGGCCGGCTCTCCGAACGCCACGTTCAAGACGACGTTTGCAGATTTGCGGCCGACACCCGGCAGCGCCTGCAACGACTCCCGGTCGCGCGGAACCTCTCCGCCGAAGCGCTCAACCAGCCGACGGCTGAGGGCGATGATGTTGCGGGCCTTGGTATTGAACAGACCGATGCTCTTGATCCGCTGGCGAAGTCCCTCCTCGCCGAGCGACAGCATCGCTTCCGGAGTCTCCGCCACCGCGAACAATCCCGGCGTCACCTTGTTCACCGAGACGTCGGTCGCCTGTGCCGACAACACCACGGCTACGAGCAGGGTGAACGGGTTGATGAAATCCAACTCTGACCTGGGTCGTGGATTGGCCGCCGCCAGCCGGCTGTAGAACTCTTCTATCTCTTTCGTTTCCACGTCCACCGTTCCGCACGTATTGGATTCCAGCGGCTCCTTTGCTAACGTAAATGCAAACCGTTTGCATTGGCAAGTTGAGAGGGACCGGCGGGGCGATGGTCAAGAACCCGGATAGCGCCGTAACTTACAGTGTTGTTCTGCGCCCTCAGCGCAGCGCCGACGACCGCACCTTGCGGACCGTGGTGCTCGCCTTCGCCGGTGTGTGGTTCGTCGCCGGCGTGGCCTTCATCGCCGCAGGCGCGTGGCCGGTGACGCCGTTTCTGGGGCTGGAGGTGGTGCTGCTGTACGGCGCCTTCCGCCTGAATCGCAGAGCCGGCAATGCCTACGAGGCGATCAACCTGTCCGCGTGCGCCCTGACGGTGCGGCGCATGGATCATTGGGGCAAGGAGTCGGATTTTTCGTTCCCGCCGCACTGGCTGCAGGTCAACATCCAGGATCCCCCCGACCGGAAGAGCCCGCTCGAATTGCGCTCCCATGGGACGTCACTGATCATCGGCAGTTTCCTGCTGCCCCAGGAACGGCTGAGCCTCGCCCATGCGCTCCGCCGAGAGTTGGCCCGTCTGACGCGGGCAAGCGGTTAGGGCTTGAATGCTTGCCCTCCCAATGACAAATCTACCACGGCTATCACATGTGCGCGATCCGTTCCTGAGGTGCGTGGCGGACAACGTGTACGCTGGCGCTCATGCTTCTGACGTGGTGATCAACGGTGCGAACGCGGCGCGGCATGGGCAAGCATCAATAACCAAGGGAACTCTGCGATGCCCCAAATCAGTTTCGTGGTGAATGATAAGTTTCTGGAAACCCTTGAGGAGCTTAAGCAAACCTTCGGGGTGACCAGCAATGCCGAGGTTGTGCACAGGGCGCTGGCACTGGCGCAGGTTGCCGCGGAAAATGCGTCCGCGGATCACACTGTGACAATCGGCGACGGCCACGACAAGAGCCACAAGGTGTTGCTCTCGGGTTGAACGCGCCCCCTCGGGGGCGGTCGCCGCACCGAGCGGTCGGGATCAAAGAGAGGTCGGGCTTCGTTCGTGACGCCGCCTTGGGGGCCTGAATGCCGAACAGCGATGACACGGTGAAGCCCGAGAAGCTTTCAAAAACCGCCGATCGAGTGGGATCGATAAATGATGCGATCGCGCTCGGCGAACATCAAATGAAGAAGGAAATCGCGCTTGGCGAACACGGGATGAAAAAAGCTTTGGTGGCAAGAATTACGGTTCTTTTCGTTCTAACAAATATTTTGTATTTTGTGTAGCCGGAGCGCTTCTTGCAGTAGATTACAAAATTCTGGTTACAAGCCCCGGTTCCAGCCGAGTTGTAGACAAAGAAGTTTTGCAGTGGTTGATTGGTGCTACGGTCATACAGACTGGCATGATCATGGCCGGAATCGCCACATCCTTCTTTCCAAGGACCGGCTCGACAAGTTAGTCCAGCCCCAGCACTTGGCGCATGGAGTAGAGGCCCGGCGGCTGGGCGCGGGTCCACAGCGCGGCGCGGACGGCGCCGCGGGCGAAAATGGTGCGCGCCGTCGCCCGGTGGGTAATCTCGATGCGCTCGCCGTCGCTGGCGAAGATGACGGTGTGCTCGCCGACAACGTCGCCGCCCCGCAAGGTCGCAAAGCCGATGTCGCCCTGCCGGCGTGCGCCGATGCGGCCGTCCCGCACCCTCTGCGCCACTGAGTCAAGGGACGTCCCCCGCCCCGCGGCGGCGGCCCGCCCCAGCGCCAGCGCCGTCCCCGAAGGCGCGTCGACCTTGTGGCGGTGATGCATCTCCACGATCTCGATGTCGTAGTCGTCGCCGAGCCTCGCTGCGACCTGCTCGGTGAGGCCGAGCAGCAGGTTGACGCCGACGCTCATGTTGGCCGCCTGCACCACCGGGACCACGCGCGCGGCAGAGGCGATCGCCGCTTGATCGTCCGGCTCCAAACCGGTGGTGCCGATGACGAGAGCGGCCTTATGTCGCGCCGCGAGTTCCGCGTGCCGCCGCGCCACGGCCTGCACCGTGAAATCGATCACCGCATCCGCTTCCGCGAATAACCGTTGGGGATCGTCGCCGACCGACACCCCGCAGGCCGAAGCGCCGCTCTGCAGGCCGACATCCGCGCCGATAGCGGGATGGCCCGGCTGCTCCGTGCCGCCGACAAGCACGACGCCGTCCGTAGCGGCGATCGTCTGCACCAGCATTCGTCCCATGCGGCCGGCGCAGCCGACGACACCGATCTTCATGCTTCGCCCCCTCAGTCGCGCAACTCTTCCCACAGCTCCTTGACCTTGGCAAAGAAGCCGTGCGACTGCGGGCTGTGGGTCTCCTCGTTGCCGGCCTCCTCGAATTCGCGCAATAGTTGGATCTGACGCTCCGTCAAGTCGACTGGCGTCTCGACCATCGCCTCGATGTACAGGTCGCCGCGGCCAGCCGAACGCAGCACCGGCATGCCCTTGGCCTTCAGGCGGAACTGGCGTCCGGTCTGCGTACCGGCAGGGACGTTGATGCGAGCGCGCGTGCCGTCCAGGGTGGGCACCTCCACGGTACCGCCGAGAATTGCCGTCGTCATCCGGATCGGGACGCGGCAGAACACGTTGGTGCCGTCGCGAACGAAAAAGCGGTGCGGCGAGACGGTCACGAAGATGTAGAGGTCGCCGGCAGGACCGCCCCGCAAGCCCGCCTCGCCCTCGCCCGTGAGGCGGATGCGGGTCCCGTCCTCGACCCCGGCCGGGATCGACACCTGTAGCGACTTCTCCTTGTGCATCCTGCCCGATCCGCTGCAGGTGCGGCAGGGATTGCGAATGATTTGCCCGGTTCCACCGCAGTTCGGGCAGGTGCGCTCCACGGTGAAGAAGCCCGACTGGCTGCGTACCCGGCCGGCCCCGTGGCAGGCGGGGCACGAGACCGGCTGGCTGCCGCCTTCGCTGCCGCGGCCGTCACATGCCTCGCAGGAAACCGACGTCGGGACGCGGATGGCGGCCTGCTTGCCGGTGAACGCCTCCTCCAGCGTCACTTCCAGGTTGTAGCGGAGATCCGCGCCGCGGCCGCTGGATCGCCCTCCGCGCCGACCGCCGCCCATGAAGTCGCCGAACATCTCTTCGAAGATATCGGCAAAGCCGGTGTTGCCACCGCCGAACCCGCCATCGCCGCCACCCTCGAACGCGGCGTGGCCGAAGCGGTCATAGGCCGCCCGCTTCTGACTGTCCTTCAGGACTTCATACGCCTGATTGACTTCCTTGAACTTGTGCTCCGCCTGGCTGTTGCCGGGATTGCGGTCGGGATGAAACTGCATCGCCAGCTTGCGATAGGCCTTCTTGATGTCCTCGTTGCTGGCGTCCCGCTCTATTCCGAGAACGCGATAAAAATCCTGCATCGCACGTGACCCGACGCTTATGGCGCTGAACAAACGAAAGGCCCCGCCGGCACGTCACCAGGACGGTCGGCAGGGCGCTCAGTGGCAAAACCTTCGATCTCGAAAATCAGCCGGCCTTCTTGTCCCGCTCGGGATCGACTTCTTCGAAGTCCGCATCGACGACCTTCTCGCCGTCGGCAGCCTGCTCCCTGCCTCCGCCCGGACCCCGTGCGGCGTCGCCCGCGCCAGGACCTGCCCCGGCGTCGCTTTGCGCCGCCTTGTACATGGCTTCGCCCAGCTTCATCGACGCCTGGGCCAGCGCGTCGGTCCGCGATTTGATCGCCTCGGCATCGTCCTTCTCCATCGCAGAGCGCAGATCAGTGATCGCCTGTTCGATCGGCTGCCTTTCAGCGTCCGAGACCTTGTCGCCGACCTCCTTGATGGTCTTTTCAGTGGAGTGGATCAGGCTATCGGCGTGATTGCGGGCCTCAACCAGCTCCTTCCGCTTCTTGTCCTCGGCGGCATGCGCCTCGGCGTCCTTGACCATGCGCTCGATGTCGGCATCTCCGAGGCCTCCAGAGGCCTGGATGCGGATCTGCTGCTCCTTGCCGGTCGCCTTGTCCCTCGCCGACACGTTGACGATGCCGTTGGCGTCGATGTCGAACGTGACTTCGATCTGCGGCATGCCGCGCGGCGACGGCGGGATGCCGACGAGGTCGAACTGCCCGAGGATCTTGTTGTCTGCGGCCATCTCGCGTTCACCCTGGAAGACGCGGATGGTCACCGCAGTCTGGCCGTCCTCGGCGGTCGAAAACACTTGGCTCTTGCGGGTCGGGATCGTCGTGTTGCGGTCGATGAGACGGGTGAATACGCCGCCCAAGGTCTCGATGCCGAGGGACAACGGCGTCACGTCGAGAAGCAGGACGTCCTTGACCTCGCCCTTCAGCACGCCGCCCTGGATGGCGGCGCCGATGGCGACGACTTCGTCCGGATTGACGCCCTTGTGGGGCTCGCGGCCGAAGAAGTTCTTCACCGCCTCGACCACCTTGGGCATGCGGGTTTGGCCGCCGACCAGAATGACCTCGTCGATGTCGCTCGCCTTCAGTCCGGCATCCTTCAGTGCTGCCCGGCAGGGGCCGATGGTCCGTTCGACCAGATCCTCCACCAGCGCTTCCAGCTTGGCGCGGGTCAGCTTGATGTTGAGGTGCTTGGGGCCGGCTTGGTCGGCGGTGATGAATGGGAGGTTGACCTCTGTCTGCATGGTGCTGGAGAGCTCGACCTTGGCCTTCTCTCCGGCCTCCTTCAGGCGCTGCAGGGCAAGGCGATCCTGGCGCAGGTCGATGCCCTGCTCCTTCTTGAACTCGTCGGCGAGATAATCGATGATCCTCTTGTCGAAGTCCTCGCCGCCGAGGAAGGTGTCGCCGTTGGTGGACTTGACCTCGAACACGCCCTCGCCGATTTCCAGCACGGAAACGTCGAAAGTGCCGCCGCCCAGGTCGTAAACGGCTATGGTGCCCGCGCCCTTCTTCTCGAGCCCATAAGCAAGCGCGGCCGCCGTCGGCTCGTTGATGATGCGCAGAACCTCGAGCCCGGCGATCTTGCCGGCGTCTTTCGTGGCTTGGCGTTGCGAGTCGTTGAAGTAAGCCGGGACGGTGATCACCGCCTGGGTGACGGCCTCGCCCAGGTAGCTTTCCGCCGTCTCCTTCATCTTTTGCAGGATAAAGGCGCTGATTTGGCTGGGGCTGTAGGGCTTGCCCTGTGCCTCCACCCATGCGTCGCCGTTGTCGGCCTTGACGATGCGGTACGGCACCAGGTCCTTGTCCTTTTCGGTCAAGGGGTCCTGGTAGCGGCGGCCGATCAGCCGCTTGATCGCAAAAATGGTGTTCTCGGGATTGGTCACCGCCTGGCGCTTCGCCGGCTGACCGACGAGGCGCTCGCCGGAGTCGGCGAATGCGACCATCGACGGCGTCGTGCGTGCGCCCTCGGCGTTCTCGATGACCTTGGCGTCCTGACCGTCCATGACGGCGACGCAGGAATTCGTCGTCCCCAGATCGATACCAATGACTTTAGCCATGCCTCACCTCGTTCTCGGCAAATCCATCGCGGCCCGACACGGCGCCACACGGATTTCCTATCCAGTTAATGCCAAAAAACAGCCAAACCCGGCCGATGACTGGCGATATATATGTGGGTGCCCGAAGGCGCGCAACTGCCGCCGGGCGCCTTCGGGCACCTCGCAACAACAGCTACCGGGATGATCATGGCATGACGTCGCACGTACGATCGGTCTGCGTCCTTTGTGGATCCCGGGAGGGTCACAATCCCGCTTATCGTGATGCCGCGGCGCGGCTCGGCGCGATCCTGGCGGACGAGCGCGTGCGCCTCGTCTACGGCGGGGGGTCCATCGGCCTGATGGGCGTGATCGCCGATGCGGTGCTGTCCGGAGGGGGACAGGTGGTCGGGGTAATCCCGGACTTCCTGCTCAAGTACGAGGTCGGGCACCGCCAACTGAGCGAGTTGATCACGACCGGATCGATGCAGGATCGCAAGCGCGTGATGTTCGAAATGTCGGACGGCTTCGTCGTTCTTCCGGGCGGGCTCGGCACCCTCGACGAAGCATTCGAGTACATCACCTGGAAGCAGCTTCGCCTGCACGCGGCGCCGATCGTGGTGCTCGACATCGACGGCTATTGGGAGCCCTTTCACAAGCTGGTGGAGGCGGTGGTCGCCGCAAGGTTCGCCGATCCGATGGCGGGCTCGCTGTACTCGGTGGTCACGGCGGCGGAGGATGTGTTGCCGGCGCTGGACGCGGCGCCGCTTGTGCAGCCTTCCGCATCTCGTCGACTTTAGTCAGGGCCGAGAGACAGCATGTTTACCCGTTTCCTCCTTCTGGCGGCACTGCTGGCCCCTGTTCTCGGAGCGCGGGCCACCAGCCTGGCGCAAGCGGAGGAGCCGGTGTGCGCGGAGGCGGGGCAATGGGTGCTGCCGCTGCGAGGCGAGGCCATTGCCGCCGACCTTCTCTACACGACGCTCGCGACCCGGTCGCTGATCCTGCTCGGTGAGCATCACGACAACGCCGATCATCACCGCTGGCAACTCGCCACCATCGCAGCGCTGGCCGGACGCCGGCCGGACATCGTCCTCGGCTTCGAGATGTTTACGGGGGACGCGCAGCCGGTGCTTGACCGCTGGGTGCACGGCGACCTGACGGAGGAGGCGTTTCTGGAACAGGTGCGCTGGGACGAGACTTGGGGATACGATGCCGCGCTGTACCTGCCGCTGCTTCATTTCGCCCGCCTCCACCGGGTGCCGATGGTGGCGTTGAATGTCGACCGCAGCCTGATCAGGCGCGTCGCGGAAGAGGGCTGGGAGGCCATTCCGACAGACCAGCGCCTCGGCATCGGCGACCCGATCGCGGCGAGCGGGCCCTATCGGCAGTCGCTGGCCGCGATCTACGCGTACAAGAGCCGCGGGCGTCACGGGGCCGCCGGGGATCGGCCGGCGGATGACGACGCGGAGAGCGCCCCGTCGCCCGAGGAGATCGCGGGCGCGCTTGCCGACCCGGGCTTCGATCGGTTCGTGGCGGCGCAGCTCACCTGGGATCGCGCGATGGCGGAGGCTCTGGCGGCGGCGCGGGACAGCGCTGGCGGTAGCGCCGACGCCCTGATCGTCGGCATCATCGGGCAAGGGCACCTCGAGCATGGCTGGGGTGTGCCCCGTCAGCTCGAGCACCTCGGATCGGCGGATGCGGCGGTGCTGCTGCCGATGGCCCGCGACAAAGCATGCCCGGGCCTGCCCGGCACCCTTGCCGACGCCGTCTTCGTCTACGAGCCCCAGAAGCGGTAAGGGAGCACCGTCACAGGCTTTCGGCGAAAGCGGACAGGGTGCCGGCTGTGCCGATGGCGCGGCCGGTCAGGCTCCGGTCGATGCTTCGGGCGAGGCCGGACAGAACGGTCCCCGGCCCAAGCTCGAGCAACTCTTGGACGCCGCATCTCTTCAAGTGAAGGCAGGTTTCGCGCCAGCGCACCATGCCGGTGACTTGCGCCACCAGGTTTTCGCGGATGACTTGCGGCGAGGTTGCTTCCCTCGCGGTGACATTGGCGATCAGCGGCACCACTGGTGGCCGGAGGTCAACGGCGGTGAGCGCCGCGGCGACGTCCCAGGCAGCTGATTCCATCAGCGGGCAGTGGAACGGGCCGCTGACCGAAAGCGGAACGACACGCCGGGCGCCTTGATCGAAGGCAAGCTCGGCGGCGAGGGCAACGGCCTCCGGCGTGCCGCTGATCACCACCTGTCCTGGCCCGTTGTCGTTGGCCGCAACACAGACGGCCCCGGCAGGGCTCTGCAGGGTGGCCGCACGGGCGATGTCTCTCACGACGACCAGATCGAGTCCTATTACCGTCATCATGGTGCCGGGGCGGAGCGCGCCCGCGTCGCGCATCGCCAGGCCCCGTCGGCGCAACAGCCGCGCGGCGTCTCCGAGCGCAATGCTGCGGGCGACGACCAGCGCCGAGTATTCGCCGAGAGAATGACCGGCAACGAAGGCGGCGAGCTGCTCCACGGGGAGACCGGTCTCGTTCTCCAAGGTGCGGACGATTGCCGCGCTGACGGCCATGATCGCCGGCTGCGCGTTTTCGGTGCGCGTCAGCTCGTCGAGCGGGCCTTCGAACATCAGGCGCGACAACCGCTCCCCAAGGGTTTCGTCAACTTCGTTGAAAACGGCTCGGGCGGCAGGAAACTGCTTTGCAAGGTCGCGCCCCATCCCGACGTGCTGCGAGCCCTGGCCCGGAAACACCAGCGCCCGAAACCGCGAGGGGGGCGTGGGCGCCACGGTGGCCGCACGGCGCGGAGGCGCACCCATGATCACGGCCGAAGGAGTGGTCTCGTTGATGTCAGTCATCGTTTTTGACCTTTCCAGGTGGGGATGCTGTTTTTCCCCACTTAGACGGCCAGCCTTGCAGGAACAAGCTCCTATAAGTAGGAGTACAAGCGTAAATTGGCGTGGATGGGCGGCGCCTAGTGCACAGACCCATTCAGGCGGTACATCTGACTGGGTAAGATCGTGCACCAGGATCAATTGGTTGCATGCAGCGACCGTGCATTCTTTGAATGCACCGCTGCACTAGGCCGCGTCTGGCGCTTCCCAGACCAGAACCACGCGCTCCGCCAGCTCTACGGCGGTGGTGAGGCCCTCGACGACAACGGCGCTGGCCCCGGCTTTGCGCACCCTCTGCACCCAATCGGGATCGGGAACACGTGTAAGGATATACAGACGGGGAAAGGCTTGCCGCGCGACGGCAGTGATTCTCTCCGCCGTGCTCGCTTCCGGGACCGCGACCACGAGCGCCTGGGCGCGATCCAGGTGGGCGGCGCGCAGCACGTCCGCCCGCGCCGCATCACCGTAGAACACCGGCAATCCGCGCGCCCGGCTGGCCGACACCTGATTGGGGTGCATATCGAGCACCACGATGGGGATGTGCAGTTTGGCGAGGTGACGGGCGACAGCCTTACCGACTTGGCCGAAGCCGGCGACCACCACATGCCCGCTGAGCTCCCCGCCCTCCTCCTCCAGCTTGCCGAGAGCCGAGCGGGTGGGTCGCAGGCGCGCGCGCGTAAGGCGCCGGACCAGCATGGTGCCGCCGGCGGTGACCGCCATGGTGATGCCGACGGCGGCAATGAGCAACTGTGCGAGATCGGTCGGAAGCAGCGCGCCGGCCGCGGCCACGCCGAGGACGATGAACGCGAATTCGCTCCCTTGCGACAAAAGGCCACCGACCGCAAAAGCCCGCTCCCAAGGCAGACCGAACAGACGGGCGAGACCGGTGAGGATGATGGCTTTTAAGACCATCAGTCCGACGACCAACATGACAAGGTCGGGCGCGCGCTCCGCGGCGAGGCCGATGTCGAGCCTCATCCCGACGGTCATGAAGAACAGGCCGAGGAACAGGCCGCGGAAGGGCTGGATGTCGGCCGCGACTTGGTGCCGGAACTCGGTGTCGGCCACCATGATGCCGGCGAGAAAGGCGCCCAGGGCCATCGACAGACCGGCCTGCTCCGTCGCTCCGCCGACCCCGAGCACCAGCAGCAAGGTCGCGCCGGTGAGCACCTCCGGCGAACCGGCGCCTGCCGCCCAGCGCAGCAGCGGACGGAGCAGGGTGCGCTCCGCCATATAGATGAGGATGACCACGATCAGGGACTTGAACAGGGTGATCCCGAGGGTTCCGGCGAGGCCGCCTCCCCCTGCCGCCGCCACCGACATAAACACCAGAATGGGGCCGACCATTGCGTCCTGGACGAGGAGGATAGCCAGCGCCACACGACCCAAGGCCCGCGTCATCTGCACCCGCTCGCCGAGAAGCTGCAGGACAACGGCGGTCGACGACAGCGCCAAGGTGGCGCCGACCAGCAACGCGGCAGTGGTGTCGAGTCCGGAAACGCGAGCGATGGTACTCAGGACCACGGTCGTCACCAGGAATTGCGCGAGACCGAGCCCGAACACCTTGGGGCCGAACAGGCGCAGGCGGTCCGGCTTGAGTTCGAGGCCGATGGCGAACAGCAGAAACACGACGCCGAATTCGCCGAGAACCTCGGCTCCCTCGACGTCGGAAATCAGGCCGAGCAACGACGGGCCGATGACGACCCCGGCGGCCAAATAACCGAGCACGGTTCCGATGTGCAGCCACTGAAAGAGCGGCACGAACACCAGTAGCGCCGTCAACAGGACCAGGACATCCAAGAGGTGACTGTTCTGGGCCATGGGTCTCCGCTGACGTTGGGCCTGTCGCCGCATTTTCGGGGGATGCGCCCAGCAAGGTGCGAACCGCCCCGCCGCAAGTATGGCATAAACGGGGAGCCGTTGCGGAGTGTCCGTGCCGACAGCCGCAGGTCGCCGGCGACCCCGGTCCAACTTCAATCGAGTTGAAACACCAGGGTTTTAAGGTACCCGGATTCCGGCAGGTGCGGATGTACGGGATGGTCGGGACCGGCGCCGGCGGTGTGGATGATTCGGCCATTGCGGCCGGCGCCGGCGATTCCGATTCGCGTCTCCTCGAGAAACTCGGCCGCGGTCGCGTGGTGAGAACAGGATGCGAGGAACAGAAAGCCGCCCGGGCGGACCACACCGGCCGCCAGCCGCGCCAGCTTGCGATAGCCGCGCAGTCCCGCCTTCATGTCTTTCTTGGATTTGATGAACGCGGGCGGATCGGCGGCAACCACCCCGTAGCGCTCGCCGCCCGCGCTCAGCGCCGCCAACGCCTCGAAGGCGTCGCCACGCTGGAAGCGGCAGCGCTCGGCGACGCCGTTCAGCCCCGCACCCTCTTCCGCCAGAGAGAGCGCCGGCGTGGACGAGTCGATGCCGAGGACCTCGGTTGCGCCGGCCGCCGCCGCCGCAATGGCGAAGGCGCCGGAGTGGCAGAACACGTCCACCATGCGCTCGCCGGAGGCAAGCGTCGCTAGGAACGCGCGGTTGAAGCGCTGATCATAGAACCAGCCGGTCTTTTGCCCGCGCACGACGTCGACCGGGAAGGTCAGCGGCCCTTCTCGAACATGAAGCGGCGCTTCGACGCTGCCCTTGATGACCGCCACGTCCTGGCTCAAGCCTTCGAGAGCGCGCGCTCTCGAATCGTTGCGGAGCACCACCGCCGCCGGCGCCAACACCCGGTCGAGTGCATCGAGGAGCGGCGCGGTCAGCGCCTGCATGCCGGCGGTGTTGAGTTGGAGGACCACCGTGTCGCCGAACCGGTCGGCGACCAGCCCCGGCAAGCCGTCAGCTTCGGCATGGGCCAGCCGGTAGTACGGCTCCTTGAACAGGCGCTCGCGCAACGCCAGAGCCGCCATCAGCCTGTTCGTGAGGAAAGCCGCGTCGATGCGGACTTCGGGCTTGCGGCTGAACAGGCGCACCGCGATAAGGGCGTGGGGGTTGACGGTGCCGATTCCGTACGGTCGGCCGTCGACGCGGTGGAGGGTGGCGATTGTCCCCGCCGGCAGCGCCTTCGTCTCCGCGTCCATGCGGATTTCGTTGGAGAAGGCCCACGGGTGTCCGGCGGCGATGCGGCGATCGTGACCGGGCAGGAGGAAAACGCGGGGGCAGGCGGGATGCGGATCGGCCATGGTGCGACGCAGGGTAACCGCGCGCCCACCTTGAGGCACGCGCAATCGCGGCACCCCTACGTAGAACCAGCTATGCTTGCAGGGATTATTGACTTTTGTGCACCTGCACACTAACATGCGATCCCGCTAAAGTACAGCAGGTCGAGCAGGGGCATGGGGCAGTATGACTTGATTGTTGTCTTGAACGCGCTCGAGGCGATGTTCAAGGCGAAACAGTTGTTAAAGTACAACGCCCAACGAGTCTTGTCACATATGAAGATGACAGTGGCGGGTCGATTTGTGCCTGTCGCTGCCGGAGTGTTCGGGAGCACGCGATGAGCGCAGCGATGGCAGCCGCCCCCCGGCCTGATATCGGGTCGGTCTACAACGAAGACGTCGTCAAGAAGTTCACGATCGCCACGGTGTTCTGGGGCGTCGTCGGGTTCGCGGTCGGGCTTTTTATCGCCCTGCAGCTGGCGTTTCCGGTGCTGAACCTGGATCTGCCGTGGACCACGTTCGGCCGCCTCAGGCCGGTGCACACCTCCGCGGTGATCTTCGCCTTCGGCGGCAACGCCCTGTTCGCGACGTCGCTCTATGTGGTGCAGCGCACCTGCCGCGCGCCGTTGTGGGGCGGCAAGGTGACCGGCGACTTCCTGTTCTGGGGCTACCAGCTGTTCATCGTCATGGCCGCGCTCGGCTACGTCCTCGGCGTGACGCAAAGCAAGGAGTACGCCGAGCCGGAGTGGTACGTGGACCTGTGGCTGACTATCGTCTGGGTAGTCTACCTGGTGGTCTTCGTGGCGACGATCATGCGCCGCAAAGAACCGCACATCTACGTCGCCAACTGGTTCTTTCTCGCCTTCATCATCACCATCGCCATGCTGCACCTCGGCAACAACGCAGCGGTGCCGGTCTCGTTCTTCGGCGCCAAGAGTTACATTGTATGGGCGGGCGTGCAGGACGCCATGACCCAGTGGTGGTACGGCCACAACGCGGTAGGGTTTTTTCTGACCTCCGGGTTTCTCGGGATGATGTACTACTTCATCCCCAAGCAGGCCGATCGCCCGGTCTACTCGTATCGTCTAAGCATCGTCCATTTCTGGACGCTGATCTTTCTCTACATCTGGGCCGGGCCCCATCACCTGCATTACACGGCGCTGCCGGACTGGGCGCAGATCCTCGGCATGACGTTCTCGGTGATGCTGTGGATGCCGTCATGGGGCGGCATGATCAACGGCATCATGACCCTGTCCGGCGCCTGGGATAAGCTGCGGACCGACCCGATCCTGCGTTTCATGGTGGTGTCGGTGGCGTTCTACGGCATGAGCACCTTCGAGGGGCCGCTGATGTCGGTGAGGGCGGTCAACTCGCTCAGCCACTACACCGACTGGACGATCGGACACGTGCACTCGGGCGCCCTCGGCTGGGTCGCGTTCATTACCTTCGGCTGCATCTATTTTCTAGTGCCGGCCGTGTGGAAGCGCGAGCGGCTCTATTCGCTGCAACTCGTCACGTACCACTTCTGGATCGCGACCATCGGCATCGTGCTCTACATCACCGCCATGTGGATCTCCGGGATCATGCAAGGCCTGATGTGGCGGGCCTACGATAACCTCGGCTTCCTGCAGTATTCGTTCATCGAGACGGTGGAGGCGATGCATCCGTACTACGTGATCCGCGCCGCCGGCGGCGGGCTGTTCTTTCTCGGCTCGCTGATCATGGTCTACAACATCGTCAAGACCATCCAGGGCGAAATCCGCAGCGAGACGGTGCTCGAGCCCATCCAGACGGCGCCGGCGGCCGGGCCGGCCGAGTAGGGAGACGGGACGATGAAGCACGAAATCCTTGAGAAGAACGTCATCCTCCTGTCGATCGCGGTGCTCATCACCGTCGCCATCGGCGGCCTCGTCCAACTCGTGCCGCTCTATACCATGGAGCAGACCATCGAGAAGGTGGAGGGCATGCGCCCCTATTCGCCGCTCGAACTGGCCGGCCGCAACATCTACGTGCGCGAGGGCTGCTACGTCTGCCACAGCCAACAGATCCGCACCTTCCGGGACGAAAATGAGCGCTACGGCCATTACAGCCTCGCCGCCGAAAGCATGTACGACCATCCGTTCCAGTGGGGCTCCAAGCGCACCGGGCCGGATCTGGCGCGGGTCGGCGGCAAGTACTCCAACGACTGGCACGCGGCGCACCTGATCGACCCGCGCAGCGTCGTTCCGGAGTCAATCATGCCGCCCTACGGGTTCATGGCCGAGCGCGACCTCGGCTTCGATGATGCCGCCGACCATCTCGAGACGTTGCGCATCGTCGGCGACCCCTACACCGACGAGATGATCGCCAGTGCCGACGCCGACATCGCCGCCCAGGCCGGCTTGGAGGGCGGCGACACCGATGCGCTGCTGGCGCGCTATCCAAAGGCGGTGATCGGCGACTTCGACGGCGATCCGGAGCGGGTGACCGAACTGGACGCGGTCATCGCCTACCTGCAGATGCTGGGGACGCTCATCGACTTTACCGAGTACGAACCCGCGCCGGAAGACTACCGTTAAGGGCGCGGCGACACAGTTCGGGAGCGGGACATGGACTTGGCTGCACTTTCGGAACAGTTCCGCCCCTGGTGGGTGGTTTGGCTGGTGATCCTGTTCGTGGGCGTGGTGTTCTGGGCGTATCGGCCGAAGAACCGGAAGAAGTTCGAGGAGGCAGCGCAGATCCCGCTCAAGGACGACAAGGAGCAGAAGTAATGGCGGACAAGTATGTCGATCCGTTGACCGGCACCGAGACGACCGGCCACGAGTGGGATGGCATTCGCGAGCTCAACAATCCGTTGCCCAAGTGGTGGCTGTACGTTTTCTACGCCACCATCCTGTTCTCGATCGTATGGTTCATCCTGTTTCCGGCATGGCCGAGCCTCAGCGGCTACACCCAGGGCGTGCTCGGTTACTCGTCGCGGGAAAGACTCAACGCCGAGCTTGAAGAGGTACGCCAAAGCCGCTCGTTCTGGATGGATCGGTTCGAGCAGTCGAGCGTCGAGGACATCGCGAAAGATCCCGAGTTGTTGAACTTCGCCATGGCCGGCGGGCGGGTCATCTTCGGCGACAACTGTGCCCCGTGCCATGGCAGTGGCGGCGCCGGCGCGCCCGGCTATCCGATCCTGGCGGATGACGAGTGGATGTGGGGCGGAAGCCTGGATGCCATCCACCAGACCATTACCTACGGTGTCCGCAATGAACACGCGGACACGCGGTATTCGGAAATGCCGGCGTTCGGGGCGGACGAAATTCTGGAGCCGGCGCAGATCGACGCCGTTGCGGATTACGTCCTGTCCATTTCCGGGCAGGGGGAGGCGGCCGGCGGCGACGGGGAGACCGTGTTCGCCGAGAACTGCGTCGCGTGTCATGGCGAGGACGCCAGGGGCATCCCGGAGATGGGTGCTCCCAACCTGACGGACGGTATCTGGCTTTACGGCGGTACCAAGGACGAGATCGTCGCCCAGGTCGTCAAGCCGAAGCACGGCGTCATGCCGTACTGGATCGGGCGCCTGTCGGACGCCGAAATCAAACAGGCGGCCATCTACGTGCACTCGCTCGGCGGCGGCGAATAACCCTCGGGCCTTGCGGCGGCGGCACGGAGGGTTCATATCTGTGAAGGTCTATATCGAAATCCTAATGTAAGGACGATCATGACGCCGGCACACACTGCAGTTGCCGGGGAGTTTCACGGCAAGAAGTCCACTACCGCGACCCCCGTTGCCAATGGCCGCCGAACCGGCGTGCAACAAGAAGCCCCGACTCCGGCCGACAAGCAGCCGATGTACGCGGACCGGGTCAAGATCTACCCGCGCAGGATCCAGGGCACGTTCCGCCGGGTGAAGTGGGCGGCGCTGTGGGTGCTGCTCGGGCTCTACTACATCGGCCCGTGGCTGCGCTGGGATCGGGGGCCGGGAGCCCCGGATCAGGCGCTGTTGATCGACATGGCGGGCCCGCGCGCCTACTTCTTCGGCATCGAAATCTGGCCGCAGGAGGTCTACTACCTGACCGGCTTGCTCATCTTCGGCGCCATCGGACTGTTCCTTGCCACCGCCTGGTTCGGGCGGGTGTGGTGCGGCTTTACCTGCCCGCAGACGGTATGGACCGACCTGTTCATGTGGGTGGAGCGCAAGATCGAGGGCGACCGCAACGCCCGCATGCGCCTCGACAAGGGGCCGATGACCGGCGACAAGGCCGTCAAGAAGGCCGCAACGCACGTGGCGTGGCTGCTGATCGCGTTCGCCACCGGCGGCGCCTGGATTCTCTACTTTGGGGATGCGCCGACCCTGGTCCGTGAGTTCTTCACCGGCCAGGCCTCGCTCAGCGTCTACGGCTTCACCGCCCTGTTCACCGGCACCACCTATCTCCTCGCCGGCTGGGCACGGGAGCAGGTTTGCATCTACATGTGCCCGTGGCCGCGCTTTCAAGCCGCCATGTTCGACGAGCACTCGCTCATCGTCACCTACGAGGAGTGGCGGGGAGAGCCGCGCGGGGGCGCGCGGAAAGATCAGTCGTTCGAGGATCGCGGCCACTGTGTCGATTGCGGGATGTGCTGGCAGGTCTGCCCCACCGGCGTCGACATTCGCAAGGGGCAGCAGATGGCCTGCATTGGCTGCGCGCTGTGCGTCGATGCCTGCAACAGCGTCATGCCCAAGTTCGGGCTCCCGCCCAACCTCATCACCTACGACTCCATCTCCAACCAGGCGGCGCGCGCCCGCGGCGAGCCGACCCGCTATCGGTTCTTCCGCCCGCGCACCATCGCCTACATGGTGCTGCTCGCCGCGGTCGCCGCGGTCATGGCCTTCAGCCTTGCCACGCGTACGCGCCTTGAGGTCAACATCCTGCATGATCGCTCACCTTTGTTCGTGCAGCTTTCCGGCGGCGGGATCCGCAACGGCTACACGTTCAAGATCCTCAACATGGCGCGGGAGGAGAAGACATACGCGCTTACCACCGCTGGCATCCCGAATGCGGAGCTGACCGTCATCGGCGTGCAGAACGATCCTGCCCCCAATGTGGAACTCGAGGTCAGGCCGGACGACATCGGCAGTTTCCGGGTCTTCGTAACGGCGCCGCGCGAGAGCGTTCCTGCGGCCGCGAACGATATCGAGTTCGTCCTCACCGACACCTACACCGGCGAGACGGCTACGAACGCTACCGTCTTCTCGGCGCCGGGCCGCTAGGCGCGGGCGACGGGCTGATGGCGTCTCGGCGCGAGTCTTCCGGTAATGCGCGTCAGCGCCAGTCCCCCGGTAATGCGCGTCAACGCCAGTTCTCTGGCAATGCGCGTCAACGCCAGTCCCCTGGCAATGCGCGTCAACGCGCGGCGGGCTGGTGGTATCCTTGGATCTTCGTCGCCGGCATGCTGGTGGTGATCGCGGTCAACAGCGTGCTGGTGTATTTCGCGCTGCAAAGCTGGACCGGCATCAGCACCGAGGATGCCTACCGCAAGGGGCTGGCCTACAACCACGCGCTGGCGGCGGCGCGCGCTCAAGACGAGCGTGGCTGGAGCGCGGAAGTCGCCTTCGACGGCAAGGACGGCGATGGAGATGGGCGTACCGGCCGGCTTTCGGTGGCGTTCACCGACCGCAATGGCGATCCGCTGGAGGATCTGCGGGTAACCGCTGAGCTGCTGCGGCCGACCCACGAGGGTCATGATCAGCTCGTGGCGTTGACGCAGCAGGGCAGCGGCGTCTATGCCGAGGAGGTCATCCTGCCGCTGCCCGGTCAGTGGGACGCACGGATCGAAGCCCGTCGCCGGGACGACGCCTTTGTCGCCAGATACCGCTTCAACGTTCCCTGACGACTTGGACGTTAACCCCGTAGCGCTGGTCGGCGGCGCGACGCGGTCGCGTGCGCTGCCGGCCTGTCGCCACTGCGGCACCGCCGTTCCGGAGGGCCGCGTTCCGGGCAGGGAAGGTCAGGATGGCCCCTTCTGTTGCTCCGGCTGCGAGGCGGCATTCGCGCTCATCCGCGGTCTCGGCTTGGACGGCTACTACCGCCGCCGGTCGCTCGACCCCGACCAGCGGCCGCTGATCCCGGACGCCGACGCCGCACCCGTCGACTACGCGTCCTACGTCCGCCGCGAGAGCGACGGCATCTCGTCCTTGCACCTCATGATCGAGGGCCTGCATTGCGCCGCCTGCGTCTGGTTGATCGAGTCCGTGCTCGGGCGCCAGACGGGTGTCATTTCCGCCCGCGTCAACATGACCACCCGGCGGCTGGCGCTGCGTTGGAACGACCATCGGAATGATGCCGAGACCCTGGTTGCCGCGGTCGCCCGCCTTGGGTACCGGCTGGTTCCTTATGATCCGACCCTGATCGGCCGGGACGGCGAGCGGCGCGAGACCCAGTTGCTGCGCGCCCTGGCGGTGGCCGGCTTCGCCGCCGGCAACGTCATGCTGTCCGTCGCCGTGTGGGCCGGGCATGCGCAGGGAATGGGGGAGGCGACGCGCGGCCTGCTGCACTGGATTTCGGCGCTGATCGCGCTGCCGGCCGTTGCCTATGCCGGCGTCCCTTTCTTCCGTTCGGCGCTCGGCGCGCTTCGCGGCGGTCACGTCAACATGGACGTGCCGATCTCGCTCGCCGTCATTCTGGCAGCGGGGATGAGCCTGCACGAGGTCGCAGTCGGTGCCGAGCACGCCTACTTCGATTCGGCGGTGACGCTCCTGTTCTTCCTGCTCGTCGGCCGCTACCTGGATCATCGCGCCCGAGGCCGCGCCCGCTCGGCGGCGGAGCACCTTCTTGCCCTCGGCGCGTCGGCGGTCACCGTCATCGACGATGACGGGTCACGACGGCTGCTGACGCCGGCGCAGGTGCGGCCCGGGCTGCGAGCGCTGGCCGCCGCCGGCGACCGCATCGCTGTCGACGGCCGGGTGGTCGATGGCGACAGCGACGTGGACACCAGCCTCATCGACGGCGAAACCGTGCCGACCGCGGTGGCGCCGGGTGCGCACGTATTCGCCGGGACCATCAATGTCAGCGGCCCGCTGGTCATCGAAATCACCGCTGTCGGCGAAAACACCCTCCTCGCCGAAATCGCCCGTCAGGTCGAAGCGGCGGAGCAGGGGCGCAGCCGCTACGTCGCCGTCGCCGACCGCCTCGCCCGGCTGTACGCGCCGGTGGTGCACGGGGCGGCCGCCGTCACCTTCCTCGGCTGGTGGCTTTATGCGGGCGTCCCTTGGCAATCCGCGCTGCTGACCGCCATCGCCGTGCTGATCATCACCTGTCCGTGCGCTCTGGCGCTCGCGGTCCCGGCCGTTCAAGTCATCGCCACGGGGCGGTTGCTGCGAAAGGGCATTCTGGTCACCTCGGCGACGGCGCTGGAGCGCCTGGCGACCGCCGACACCATCGTGTTCGACAAGACCGGCACCTTGACCGGGGGCCGGCCACGGCTGGATCGTTCTGCGAGCGCGTTCGACCGCGACGATCTGGCGCTGGCGGCCAGCCTTGCGCACTCGAGCCGCCACGTCCTCGCCCGCGCCGTGGTGCGCGCCGCCGAGGCGACCGGCATTGCCGCCTCGCCGGCGACCGGCGTGCGCGAAGTGTCGGGACGCGGCCTCGAATGGGACGGAGACGCCGGAACCGTGCGCCTCGGCAGCCGTGCCTTTGTCGGAGTCGCCGATGATCGCAGCGCAACGGGAACGGAACTCTG
The DNA here is from genome assembly GCA_016710335.1 of Rhodospirillales bacterium. Taxonomy (NCBI): domain Bacteria; kingdom Pseudomonadati; phylum Pseudomonadota; class Alphaproteobacteria; order Rhodospirillales; species Rhodospirillales bacterium. The sequence goes on along the minus strand of JADJXQ010000001.1, from coordinate 590,206 downwards.
GCTGACGCGACCCGGCGCACCGCCGATCCGGTTCGGCTTTGTCGATCCGCCGCGGTGCGACGCCGCCGCCGTTGTCTCCGCCCTCGCGGCCAAAGGCTCTTCGCTGGCGATCCTCTCCGGCGACCGCGAAGCGGCGGCATCGGCCGTTGCCGTCGCGGTCGGGATCGCAGACTGGCGGGCCTCCTGCCTGCCGGCGGACAAGTGCCGACGACTAGGCGAACTGGCAGCGGCCGGCAGGCGGGTGGCCATGGTCGGCGATGGCCTGAACGATGCTCCGGCGCTGGCCGCGGCGCACGTCTCCCTGTCGCCGTCGACGGCGGTCGATCTCGCCCGCACCGCCGCCGATGTGATCTTCCAGGGCGCGCGTCTGGCGCCGGTCCTGGAGTGCCTGGAGGTTGCGCGCCGCGCCTACCGGCTGGTGCGCCAGAACTTCGCCCTCGCGTTGCTCTACAACGTCGTGACGGTCCCGCTGGCGGTGGCGGGGCTGGTTACGCCGCTGGTGGCGGCGATCGCCATGTCCGCATCGTCGCTGGCAGTGATCGCCAATGCCCTGAGGCTCAACCGAACCAACTTCTGACGAGGCCGACGGTGGATATCCTCCTGTTCCTGATTCCGGCGGCGCTGTTTCTGGGCCTGGTCGGGCTCGGCGCATTCTTGTGGGCGCTCAAGTCCGGCCAGTTCGATGATCTCGACGGCGCCGCCCACCGCATTCTGTTCGATGACGACGACCCGCCGGCAGCCGAGGAGGAACGCACCGCGCGGCGCCCGCCTTCGCCCGATTGAGGTACGGAACCGGAAACGCTTGCTGCGCCGCGAACATGGCTCCTACGCAATGTTTCGTATGGTTTACGGAACCGTCACGTGCTAGATTTTTTGCAGTGCGAAAAGAAGGGAAAAGATGAAAGTGCTGGTCTGACATGGGCAAAAGGATGCCATACTTCCAGTGGACCGAGGCGATGAGCGTCGGCGTCGAGTCGCTTGATACCGACCATAAGTGCCTGGTGAGGATCATCAACTTGCTCGACGGAATCAACCGGAACGATGACGCCAAGCGGACGGTGCAGACGGTCCTCGACACGCTGCGGCTTTATGGGCGTTTCCACTTTCGGCGTGAGGAACGGGTGATGGAGGCGGTCCGGTTTCCGGGTGCGGCGTTCCATCGGGCGGAACATCAGGGTTTCGCGCGGTACATCGAGACTCTGCGGGCCCGCTACGGCGAACAGGGCGATCCCAAGATGGCTCGGGAACTGCTCGACTACCTGACCGGGTGGCTGCGCCACCACATCCTGATCCAGGACTTCGCCTACAAGCCCTACGTGGCGGACCGTGATCTGGCAGACGAGATGGCGCGGGAAGCCGCGCCGGTGATGCCGAACTTCCTCGAGCTGGCCGGCTAGCCAGCCGCCGAAGGCTCTGCCGCCTCCGGTTGCGGCCGGGCAGGGCGCCCGGTTCTCAGGCGCGGCAGCGATGCGCCGCGGCGTTCATTCCCGCGCGGCCGCCCCCACTCTCTTTTCTCGGCACAACAACCACCCTCTTTCTCAGCACAACAACCACCAGCGCGGCGGGGCCGCTGCCGACCCCGCTTCCAGTCCTAAGCCTGCGCCGCCGCTACGGCAGCTGAGACAGCATGGTCTCGGCGCTGGTCTTGTCGTAGGAGCCCGGCGGATCGATGTTCAGGCGCCTGACGATCCCGTCCTCCACCAGCATGGAGAACCGCTGACAGCGTAGCCCCAGCCCCTTGCCGGTGAGATCGAGTTCCAGACCCGCCGCCTTGGTCAACACGGCGTCGCCGTCGGCCACCATCTCGATCTCTTTGTCGATGCCGTTGTGCTTGCCCCACGCGTCCATGACGAACACGTCGTTGACCGAGGTGCAGACGATGGCGTCCACGCCTTTTGACTTCAGGGCGTCGGCGTGGGCGACGAAGCTCGGCAGGTGCTTGGCAGAACAGGTCGGCGTAAAGGCGCCCGGAACCCCGAACATCGCGACGGTCCGGCCCTTGAACAGCGCGTCCGTGCTGACGCCCTCCGGCCCGTCGGCCCCCATCCGGGTCAGTTTTACGTTCGGTATCGCATCGCCCACTTTCAGTGCCATCGTCCTCCCTTTCCATCGGTGACAGATTGCGCGCGCAAGTGCAGGCCGACACATAAGCGATCCGGTCCGGCAAAGCAAAGCCCAGAAATTACCGCTCCGCGCGCCGACGCTTTCATCGCTGACGCCCCTGTGGCAAACTGAGGCATGGAGAAATCGCGGCGCTCAGGTTTTCGGACAGGATCGCTGCAGCGTCGCAAGGGTGGTGAAGGACACATGACCGGACGCGCGACCGGAAGTTCGTTCGTCGGGCAATGCCTGGTCGCAATGCCGGCAATGCCTGATCCCCGATTCGCCAAAGCGGTGATTTACATATGCGCTCATAATGACGACGGCGCCATGGGGCTGGTGGTCAACAGGCCGTTCGAAGCGCTGACTTTTCCGGCGTTGCTGGAACAGCTTAGGATCGAAACCAAGGTTGCGCCCGCCGACGTGAGTATTCATTTCGGCGGACCGGTGGAAACGGGGCGCGGCTTCGTGCTGCATTCCCGCGACTACATCCATGAAGGCACTCTGGTCGTCGCCGACAGGGTGGCGCTGACCGCCACAGTCGACATCCTGAAGCGCATCGCCGACGGCTCCGGCCCGCGCCAGCATCTTCTGGCGCTCGGCTACGCCGGCTGGGCTCCGGGTCAGCTCGATTCGGAGATCTTGGCCAACGGCTGGCTCACGGTCGAGGGCGACGACGAGCTGTTGTTCGACCCGGACCTGGACACCAAATGGCAGCGCGCCATGGCCAAGCTCGGCATCGACCCCCTCCTGCTGAGCGACAGCGCCGGCCACGCATAGTCCGGCGCCGCCCAGCGGGGCGCCGTCACGGACTGAGACGACGGGAGACGGAGCCGTAATCGTCCATGCGCTCGATGGGGCCGAGGGCGGTGACGGTCGGCGAGCCGGAAAGCAGCCGTTTCGCTACCCGCTGCACGGCGTCCACGTCCACCGCCTCGATGCAGCTGACGATCTCGGCGATCGGCAGCGGACGGCCGAAAATGATAAGCTGGCGCGCCAGTTGCTCGCAACGGGACGACGTGCTCTCCAGCGACATGAGAATGCTGGCCTTGATCTGGGCGCGGGCCCGGGTCACTTCGTCCTCGCCCACGTCGGACACCACCTTGCACATCTCGTCGCACACCAGCGGAACCAGCTCCGTCACCTCGGTTTCGCCGGTCCCGGCGTAGATGCCGAACACCCCCCCGTCCGCGAATGAGGTGGGGAACGAGTAGATGCTGTAGACCAGCCCGCGCTTCTCCCGGATCTCCTGAAACAGACGCGATGACATGCCTCCGCCGAGGACGGTCGACAGCACCGACAGCGCGTAGAAGTCGGGGTCGTGGAAGGCGACGCCCTCGAAGCCGAGGATGACGTGCACCTGCTCCAGGTCGCGCTGGTCGCGGCAATCGCCGCCCACATAGCGCGCCGGATCCCGTTTCGGCATGTGGCCGGGAGAGAGACCGGCGAAGGCGTCCTCGGCCAAAGCCACGAGCGCGTCATGCTGGAGATTGCCGGAGGCCGCCAACACCATGCGCGACGACCGATAGTGTTCGTGCATGTGGGTGATCAGGTCATCGCGCCCGATCGCCTTGATCAGGTCCGGCGTGCCGAGGATCGAGCGGCCGACCGGCTGGCTCGGGAAGGCGGTCTCCTGGAACCGGTCGAACACGATGTCATCGGGGGTGTCCTCGGCCTGCATGATCTCCTGGATGACCACCGCCCGTTCGCGATCCAACTCCTCCGCGTCCATCACCGGGTTCTGGACGATGTCGGCGATGATATCGACGGCCAGCGGAAGATCGTCCTTCAGGACCTTGGCATGATAGGCGGTGTACTCCCGCGACGTATGGGCATTCAGGTGCCCGCCGACGTTCTCGATCTCCTCGGCGATCGCCCGGGCGCCGCGACGCCCGGTGCCCTTGAACACCATGTGCTCGATCAGGTGCGAGATGCCGCAGCGCTCGGGGGCCTCGTCGCGTCCGCCCGCCTCGACCCACACGCCGACCGATGCCGTCTCCACCGTCGGCATGAAGTCGCTGGCGACGCGGAGCCCGTTCGCCAGCGTGCTCACCTGGATGTCACTCATGCCGGCACCTCCCGCTCGGAATGCGCGCGTACGATGTGGTCGCGGATGGCGTCGGTCTCGGCGGGAAGGATGGCATAGTGCTCTTCCCTGTCCATCAGATCCGCGAGAGCCGGCGGCAATGGCGGGCGGGAACCGATGGCCCGTTCGACGGCATCGGAAAACTTGGCGGGGTGGGCGGTGGCAAGAGCGATCGTCGGCACGGACGCGTCCTCCATGCATCGGCGGGCGGCGGCGACGCCGATGGCCGAGTGCGGGTCCAGAATGATGTTTCGGTTGCGGTAGACCGCGCGGATAGTTGCCGTGGTTTCGCGATCGTCGAAGCGGGCGGCCGGAAACAAGGCGCGCGCGACCTCAAGCCGGTCGGCGTCGATGGTGAACTTGCCGGTGTCGCGGAGGCCGGCCATCAGGGAGCGGACCGCGGCCGCGTCGCGATCGTACAGGTCGAACAGCAGCCGTTCGAAGTTGCTCGACACCTGAATGTCCATGCTCGGGCTCAAGGTAGGGTGCACCGCCGTCACCTCCATCCTGCCGCTGTGGAAAAAGCGGGTCAGGATGTCGTTGCTGTTGGAGCCGACGATCAGCCGGCGGATCGGCACGCCGATGCGCTTCGCGACATACCCCGCGAACACGTTGCCGAAGTTGCCGGTGGGCACCGCGAAATCGACTTCGCGCTCCGGAGCGCCAAGAGCGAGCGCGGCGCGCGCGTAGTAGACGACCTGGGCTGCGATGCGCGCCCAGTTGATCGAATTGATCGCGGCGAGCCCCATGCGGTCGCGGAAGGCGGCGTCGGCAAACAGCGCCTTCACCAGGGCTTGGCAATCGTCGAAGGTGCCCTCGACGGCGACGTTGTGGACGTTGCCGGCGGCGACCGTCGTCATCTGCCGGCGCTGCACCTCTGACGTACGTCCTCGGGGGTGCAGGATGAAAATCTCGATGCGGTCCCGATCGCGACACGCCTCGATGGCCGCCGAGCCGGTGTCGCCGGAGGTGGCGCCGATGATGGTGATCCGCTCCGAGCGTTGGGCGAGAATGCGCTCGAACAGCCGCCCCAGGATCTGCAGGGCGTAGTCCTTGAACGCCAAGGTCGGGCCGTGGAACAGTTCGAGCAGGAACAGGTTGTCGCCGAGCGGGATCAGCGGCGCGACGTCGGGGTGATCGAAGCTTGCGTAGGCGTCGGCGGCGATGTCGTGGAGTGCGGCCTCGTCCAGGCATGGCGCCGCGAACGGGGCCATCACCCGCGCCGCCACCTCCGCATAGGTCGCATCCCGAAGCGCCGTCAGCGCGGCGCCGGCGAGCGGCGGCCACGTCGCCGGGACGTAAAGGCCACCGTCACGAGCCAGCCCGGCTAGAACCACATCGTCGAACGAGAGAGTGGGCGCTTCGCCCCGCGTGCTGCCGTAATACAATTCGCGTCACCGGTGTCGTCTCGGTTCAGCCTATACACGTCCCGCCGACAACGTTCAAGCCGGCCCGGATTGATGCGGTTTTGTGGCTTTTTGACCGGGCGTCAGGGCGCTAACATCATGAAGTTAAACGAAATGTGTCCGTTTCGGTTGCGAAAATGTATGCGGATGTAGTCGGATGTACTCCAAATCGACCGTAAGCCGCTGATTTTTTTGTATTCGAATTCTGATCGAAGATTCTGTATCCTGGCCAGGTAATGCAACTCACTCGGGTGTACCAGGAAAATCCTACACCTGTTAATCAAATCGGTTCGCGGCGAGGTGCGGTCAAGGGCTTCCACGTGGATGCCATCGCCATTGACGCATATATGCCGCGGTATCCTGCGCCGCTTGCGTTGAACCCCGGCGGCTGTATAGTGCGTGCCTTCACCCTTCATTCTCCCCGCCGGGGCGACCGGCTATGCCTGTATGGACAGGCTGAGACAAGCCATAGGGAGCGGCTGACACGTGGCACACTACGAAAGCATTTTTATCGCGCGGCAGGAAATATCCGCGTCACAGGTCGACTCGCTTGCGGATACCTTCGCCAAGATCGTCGAGGATCAAGGTGGAAGCGTCGTCAAGCGGGAGTATTGGGGGCTCCGAAGCCTCGCCTTCCGCATCAAGAAGAACCGCAAGGGCCACTACGTGATGTTCGGCATCGACGGTCCGCCGACGTTCGTTCAGGAACTGGAGCGGCAGATGCGCATCAACGAGAACGTGCTGCGCTATCTCACCATCCGCGTCGACGAAGCGGAGGCGGGTCCGTCGGCCATGATGCAGTCCCGCTCCTCCGGCCGCGGCGATGACCGCGGCGGCCGCCGCGAAGTACGCGGACGCTTCGACGAACAGCGCGGTGAGGATTCTCGGGGTGGCGAGGGGCGCGGTGGCGAGGGGCGCAGTGGTGAGGGGCGCAGTGGTGAGGGGCGGGGCGGGGACTTCCGAGGTCGTAACGACCAGAGCCGCTTCGACCGGCCCGAGGGAAGACGGGAGGATGGTCAGCACGCCCGTGGCCCCCAGACCGCCCGCGCCTCCGAGACCGACAGCGAAGGAGACGCATCATGACCGCGGCCCGCCGACCCTTTTTCCGCCGCAGGAAGTCCTGCCCGTTCTCGGGGACGAACGCGCCCAAGATCGACTACAAGGACATCAAGCTGCTGCAGCGGTTCACGTCGGAACGCGGCAAGATCGTTCCCAGTCGGATCACCGCGGTTTCGGCGAAAAAGCAACGGGAACTGGCGCGCGCCATCAAACGCGCGCGGTATCTCGCGCTCCTGCCCTACGTGGTCAAGTAGGAAGGGCCACGACCGGCCGCTGGCCGCACGGAACTCGGCGCCGCCGCGGCACGGTCGAGTCCCGCTGCGGCTGATCGTTGAGCCGGTTGCGACAGAGCCGCGACCAGGTTAGGAACCAGGGCACCTCCAATGGGGACCGGAACGCTGATCGCTCTCGGGGGCGGGACGCTGAGTGCAGCGATGTCCACTGCAGCGCTTTCAGGATCCCTTGCGGGCGCTGCGCTGGCATATTTTACCCCGCTGCCGCTGCTCATGACGGGCCTCGGGCTCGGTCTGGCGTCGGTGGTCATGGCAGGGGTTGCCGGCGTCATCATCGTCGGTGTCTTCGGCGGCGCCGTGGCAGCCCTGCTGTACGGCGGCATGCACGCCGTGCCGGCGTGGCTGGTGGTGCGGCACGTTCTGCTGCAGCAACCCGCGGCCGTGCAAGGGGCCGGAGAGCGTCTCGGCGCCATCCTCGGGCTTCTGGCGGCGCTGGCCGGTGCGGCGGTCGCCTTGACGCTCCTGTTCGGCGCGGGCAGCGATGGCGCCGAAGCGACGGTGCTGGGGTTCTTGAACGAGACCCTGACGGTCGCCATGCCGCATCTGGGCGAGGACGATCGCACCACCCTGGTCGCCACCATAGTCCCGTTTTTCGTCGGTGGCTGCGGCGCGACGTGGGAGATCATGATCGTCGTAAACGCAGCGCTGGCCCAGTCATTGCTGTCGTCGCGCGGGCGCAACCTGCGGCCGTCGCCCCGTTGGTCTGCGATCCAGCTCCCGGAGTGGGTCGCGTGGCCGCTTGTCGCGGCGGCAGTTGTCGCCCTTGTCGCTCCCGGCGATCTGCAGTTTGTGGCGAGAAACCTTGTGTTGGTGTTCGCGGTGCCGTACTTCATCCTCGGCCTCGCCGTCGTCCATACCCTCGCGCGCCGCACTGCGGCCAAGGGGATGTTCCTCGCCGCCTTCTATATAATGCTGGCACTGTTTTTCCTCGGCGCGGCGGTGGCGGTCGCCGGGCTCGGGGTGATCGAACACTGGTTCGGCGTGCGACGCCGGCTCAAAGGAAACAACATCGACCAGGAGACGACGTGATGCAGGTCATTCTCATGGAGCGGATCGCCAAGCTCGGCAACATGGGCTCGGAGGTCAACGTCCGCCCCGGCTATGCGCGAAACTATCTGCTGCCGCAAAAGAAGGCGGTGCGCGCCACCAAGCAGAACCGTATGCAGTTCGAAGCCCAGCGCGCGCAACTGGAGACCGTCAACCAGGAGCGGCGGTCGGAGGCCGAAGCGCGCGCCGGGGAGATGGCGGGTCTGGCGGTGGTTCTGGTCCGCCAGGCCGGAGAGAGCGGCCAGCTCTACGGCTCGGTGACGGCACGCGACGTCGCGGAGGCGGTCACCGAAAAGGGATTCATCGTCCGCCGCCAACAGGTGGAGCTGTCCACCCCGATCAAGAGCCTCGGCGTCCATTCCGTAGCGGTGGCCCTCCATCCCGAAGTTACCGAGATTGTTACGGTCAACGTGGCGCGGTCGCTTGATGAGGCGGAAATCCAGTTGCGCAGCGGGCGGGCGGTGCTCGGCTTCGACGCCGAAGAGGAGGCCGAGGCGTACGAGGAAGATCGCGGAGGCGAAACCTTCGACTCGGACCTCGAAGCGGCTCTCGAAGGTTCCCGCAGCGACGAGGCGTAAAGACGAAGAGGCTGGGCCCGCACGCAAAGCGGGCCGCTTCACCCCATGATCTGGATGAAAAGGGAACCGAAAACGGCATCAAGCGTTGCAATGGGATAACAACGTGGTCCGCAGAAGACGGGACATTGCTGTCGCTGGGCGACTTGGCATGTGGGGCGCGACCGGCGCCCGCATCCAAGGAAGGGAAGGGAAGGGAAGGGAAGGAAAGAGGGAGTGCGCGCATGTTGCTCGCGAGGCTCCTCGAACGTGGGATCACCAATGGCCGCCTCACCGTCATCGATGCGAGGGGGCGGAAGCACGAGTTCGGGCAAGATGCGAGCCCTGCCGTGGCGATCCGCCTCCATGACCGCGCACTGCATTGGCGCTTGCTGCTGAACCCGGCGCTCGCCGCCGGAGAAGCGTACATGGATGGTACGCTGACGATGGAGCGGGGCAGCCTCTATGATTTCCTGGATCTGGTCGGCCGCAATTCGGAGGGCGTCAGGAAAGGCACCCTGGCGGACCGGCTGAGTCTCCTGCTTCGCAGACTTCACCAACACAATTCGGCGCGGCTCTCGCGACGCAACGTCGCCCACCATTACGACATCTCGGAACGCCTCTACGATCTGTTTCTGGATCGGGACCGACAGTACTCGTGCGCCTATTTTCCGGACGGCGACGAGTCGCTGGAGACTGCGCAGCTCAGGAAGAAGCAGCACATCGCCGCCAAGTTGTTGCTGAAACCCGGCCAGCGGGTGCTCGACATCGGCTGCGGGTGGGGCGGTCTTGCGCTGTATCTGGCGGAAACGTGGGGGGTGGATGTGACGGGCATCACCCTCGCCGAAAACCAGGTCGACCATGCGCGACAGCGCCTTGAGCGGGCGTCCGCCGGCGATCGGGTCCGTTTCGCGCTTCGCGACTACCGCGACCAGACGGGGAGCTTCGAGCGCATCGTGTCCGTCGGCATGTTCGAGCACGTCGGCATCGTCAATTATCGTTCGTTCTTCGACAAGCTCGCGGAGTTGCTCGCCGATGACGGCGTCGCACTTCTGCACACCATCGGACGCTGCGAGCCTCCTGGCGCCACCAACGCTTGGCTGCGGAAGTACATATTTCCTGGCGGCTACTCTCCTGCTCTCTCCGAGGTGCTGCCGGCCATCGAGCAGGCAGGGCTGTGGGTGACGGATATCGAGGTGCTCCGCTTGCATTATGCCTACACCCTCAGGCACTGGCGCCGGCGCCTGATTGCCAACTGGGGAGAGGTCGCGGCATTGCACGGCGAACGCTTTTGCCGGATGTGGGATTTCTATCTGGCGGGGTGCGAGATGGCGTTCCGCTACGATCGGCTGGCCGTGTTTCAGATCCAGTTGAGCAAGAGCATCGAAGCCGTGCCGCTGACGCGGGACTACATGTTCGAGACCGAGCGGCGCGTTCGGCGGGAGCGCCACGAGGCAGCCGACCAGGCCGCTTGAACTGCGGCAACGGCGATATGCACAGGGTTTTCCCCTGTTGTCCTCGCCATTCACAGCTTCCGGCCCGGACCTTGCAGGTATCCACGCTGGCCTTACAATTCCGGGGGGATAGAGGCTGCAGCGGGTCCGGCGACGCGCTAAGGTGCGGGCATGTCCGTGACGATCACCGAGGATCGGCGCGCCGGGTTATCCCCGCTCGGGTTCCGGCGCCTGCCCCACAATGTCGATGCCGAAAAGGGCCTGCTCGGCGCGATCTTTCTCGACAACCGCCGCGCCTACGAGATGGTCTCGGACTATCTGCGCCCCGAGCACTTCGCGCTCCTCGAGCACGGCCGCATCTTCGAGGCCTGCGCCGCGTTCATTGAACGCGGGCAGACGGCGAACCCGACAACCTTGTCTCCGTACTTCCAGCAGAACCAGACCCTGGGGGACATCGGCGGTCCGGCGTACCTGATGGAGCTCGCCAACTCGGCGGCGACCATCATGAACGCCGGCGAATACGGGCGGATGATCTACGACCTGCATCTTCGCCGCGAACTGATCGCGCTCGGCGAGGAGGTGGTCAACCGGGCCTACGAGTACGAACTCGATGAATCCGCCAACCATCAGATCGAGCGGGCGGAGCAAACCCTCTACGATCTTGCCACCCGAGGCGAACAGGACGCCGGTTTCCGGCCGTTCAAGGACTCGCTCGTCGCCGCCCTGGAGATGGCGCGGTCAGCGCACGGGCGCGGCGGCGAGTTGGTGGGCGTGACCACCGGCTTGACGGATCTCGACACCCACCTCGGCGGGCTGCATTCGTCCGATCTCATCATCCTCGCTGGCCGCCCGGCCATGGGCAAGACGGCGCTCGCCACCAACATCGCCTCCAATGCCGCGTACGCATGGCACCAGAGCGAAGGGAGCAAGGGCGCGGTGGTCGGCTTCTTTTCGCTGGAAATGTCGAGCGAGCAGTTGGCGAGCCGCATCGTCTGCGAGCAGACCAACATCCCCTCCGACCGCATGCGCAAGGGCAAGCTCACCAACGAGGAGTTCACGCGGGTGTGCGCCGGCATGCAGGAGCTGCAGAAGCACCCGATCTACATCGACGACACCCCGGCGCTGACCATCACCGCGCTTCGCACCCGCGCCCGCCGCCTGCAGCGCAAATACGGGCTCGGCCTGATCGTGGTCGACTACCTGCAACTCATCTCGTCGGCGCCGGGGGCCCGCCACGACAACCGCGTGCAGGAGCTCTCGGCCATCACACGCGGGCTCAAGACGCTGGCCAAGGAGCTCAAGGTGCCGGTCATCGCGCTGTCGCAGTTGTCGCGGGCGGTGGAACAACGCGAGGACAAGCGCCCCCAGCTCTCGGACCTGCGGGAATCCGGGTCGATCGAGCAGGACGCCGACGTGGTGATCTTTCTCTATCGGGACGAATACTACCGGCGCGGCCCCGATGGGGACGCCGGCGATCCGGATTTCGAGAAGAACGTCGCCGAGGCCATCATCGCCAAACACCGCCACGGCGCCACCGACACCATCAAGCTGCGGTTCATTCCCGAGTTCACCCGGTTCGCGGATCGCGAAGTGCGCGACGATCGCTTCTCGTGAGGCGCCGCCGTGGCCTCTCCCGATCGTGAGCGTGCCGGCGCTATCCTGACCATCGACCTCGGCGCGGTCCGCGCCAACTACAACGCTCTCCGCGCCCGGTGCGCGCCGGCGGAGTGCGCCGCCGTGGTCAAGGCCAACGCCTACGGCCTCGGCGCCGACCGCGTCGCGCCGGTGCTGGCGGCGGCGGGCTGCCGCACGTTTTTCGTCGCCACCGTCGATGAAGCGTTCGCGCTGAGGCAGGTTCTGGATGACCAGCTGGCGATTTACGTTCTGAGCGGCGCGGCCGTCGGCGTCGAGGACCTGTATCTCGCCCATCGCCTGATCCCGGTGCTCAACTCGCTCGCGGACGTGGACGCCTGGACGATGTTCGCCCGCCGCACCGGCGCCGCCGTTCCGGTCGCGCTGCATGTGGACACCGGCATGTCGCGGCTCGGCCTGCCGGAAGTGGAGCTGGACGCTCTGTCCGACGATCCGTCCCGCCTCGACGGCCTGGATGTGCGCCTGGTCATGAGCCACTTCGCCTGTGCCGACGAGCCCCGCAACCCTATGAACCACGTACAACTCAAAGCGTTTCGCGACGCCCGGCACCGGCTGCCGGCGGCGCCGGCGTCGCTCGCAAATTCCGCCGGCGTGTTCCTGGGACGCGACTGCCACATGGACCTCGCCCGCCCCGGCATCGCCTTGTACGGCGGCGCACCGAACCCGGAGAGCCCCAACCCGATGGCGCAAGTGGTTCAGCTGCAAGGCAAAATCCTGCAGGTGCGGGAAATTGACACGGGTCGGACGGTTGGCTATGGTGCAACGCATCGTGCCGACCGCCCGGAGCGCATCGCAACGGTCGCGGTCGGTTATGCCGACGGCTACTTGCGGTCGCTGAGCCATCGCGGTGGTGGCGCCATCGACGGCATTCGCGTGCCGCTTGTGGGACGTGTCTCCATGGACCTGATCACTTTCGATGTCAGCGGCGTGCCCGAACACGCGGCGCGTCCGGGGTCGATGATCGAGCTCATTGGGTCCCGCAATCCGATAGACTTGGTCGCTGCGGAAGCGGGGACGATTGCCTACGAGATCTTGACCAGCCTGGGATCGCGATACCACCGGGTCTATCGCTGCTCCGCCGCATGAACCCGCTGCAACCCGTCGGCCACATCTTTCTGGAGTTCCTGGCGACCGCCGGCCGCCTGATCATCTTCGCCGGCTCGGCGTTGAGCTGCATCGTGCGCCCACCGATCTACGTGCGCAACATTGCCCAACAGATGATCGAGATCGGGTACTTTTCCCTGCCCGTCGTCGGGCTCACCGCCATCTTCACCGGCATGGTGTTGGCGCTGCAAAGCTACACCGGCTTTGCCCGGTTCTCCGCGGAGGGGGCGATCGCCAACGTCGTCGTCGTGTCGTTGACCCGGGAGCTGGGGCCGGTGCTGGCCGGGCTGATGGTGGCCGGGCGCATCGGCGCGTCGATGGCCGCCGAAATCGGCACCATGCGGGTGACCGAGCAGATCGACGCCCTGACCACGCTGTCGACCAACCCGATGAAATACATGGTGGCGCCGCGGCTGATCGCCGGCGTGCTGATGCTGCCGTTCCTGGTGCTGATCGCCGACATCATCGGGGTGTTCGGGGGGTTTCTGGTCGCCGTGTACAAGCTCGGCTTCAACCCCGCCAACTACATCCAGGACACCTGGGACTTCCTCCAGGCCGAGGACGTCATCTCGGGGCTCGTCAAGGCGGCAGTGTTCGGATTCATCATCACCTTGATGGGCTGCTACCACGGATATCAGTCGCGGGGCGGCGCCCAGGGGGTCGGCGCGGCGACGACCAACGCAGTGGTTTCCGCCGCGATCCTGATCCTTTGCTTCGACTACATTCTGACGGAGGTATTTTTCGCCAAGTGAGCCGGGATGTGCCCAAGATCCGCGTGCGCGGCCTCTGCAAGGCGTTCGGCGACAAGGTCGTCCTCGATGGCCTGGACCTGGACGTGGGGGTGGGGGAGTCCGTCGTCGTCATCGGCGGCTCGGGCACCGGCAAGTCCGTGCTCCTGAAATGCATCATCGGCCTGCTCGCCCCCGACTCCGGCAGCATCGAGATCGACGGCGTCGAGGTCATCGGCCTAAGCGGCAGCGACCGGGAGGATGTCACGCGCAAGTTCGGCATGTTGTTCCAGGGCGGCGCCTTGTTCGACAGCCTGCCGGTGTGGGAGAACGTGGCGTTCGGGTTGCTGGCGGCAAAAAGGGCGCGGCGTTCCGAAGCGCGCACCATAGCCGTCGACAAGCTGACGCGCGTCGGTCTGCGCCCGGAGGTCGCGACCCTTTATCCGGCCGAACTCTCCGGCGGCATGCAGAAGCGGGTCGCCCTGGCGCGGGCCATCGCCACCGACCCGGAGATCATTTTCTTCGACGAGCCGACCACCGGCCTCGATCCGATCATGGCGGACGTCATCAACAATCTGATCGTCGAGATCACCAGCGGCGTCGGCGCGACGGCGCTCTCCATCACCCACGACATGGCGAGCGCCCGCAAGATCGCCGACCGCATCGCCATGATCCACGAAGGCCGGATCATCTGGGCCGGCCGCGTTGCCGAAATCGACACCTGCAGCGAGCCGCACGTGGAACAGTTCATCCACGGCCGCGCCGAGGGACCGATAACGATGGCGGTGCGCGCATGACGGGGAGCGGAGGAGGACGGGCTCGGGCCAATGGCGAAGACGAGTAGCGCGTACGTCTGTCAGTCGTGCGGCTCGGTGCAGCCGAAATGGAGCGGCCGCTGCGACGGCTGCGGCGGCTGGAACACGCTGGTCGAGGAACAGCGCAGCGAGGGCCCGCCCAAGAGCCTTGGACGCAGCAAGGGCGGGCGGCGGCTGCAGTTCGTCCCTCTCGACGGCGAGACCGAGCCGATCGCCCGGCTCCCTACCGGCATCGCAGAATTCGACCGCACCACCGGCGGCGGGCTGGTGCCGGGCTCGGCGCTGCTGATCGGCGGCGATCCCGGCATCGGCAAGTCGACGCTGCTGCTGCAGGCGGTCGCCGCCATGGCGATGCGCGTCCTGTGCGCCTACATCTCCGGCGAGGAGGCGCTCGACCAGCTGCGGCTCCGCGCGGCGCGCCTGGATCTGGCAAAGTGTCCGGTGCAACTGGCGACGGCGACGTCGGTCCGCGACATCGTGGCCTCGCTCGACCGCACCGACGCACCGCAGGTGGTGGTGATCGATTCCATCCAGACGCTCTACCTGGACACGCTCGAATCGGCGCCCGGCACCGTCGCCCAGGTGCGCGCGGCGACGCAGGAGTTGATCCGCCTCGCCAAGCAGCGGGGCTTCATTCTGCTCATGGTCGGGCACGTGACCAAGGAGGGGATGATCGCAGGGCCGCGGGTCGTCGAGCACATGGTCGACACCGTTCTCTACTTCGAGGGCGAGCGCAACCATCAGTTCCGCATCCTGCGGGCCGTGAAGAACAGGTTTGGAGCGACGGACGAGATTGGCGTGTTCGAGATGACCGGCGGCGGCCTCGCGGAGGTGGAAAATCCGTCGGCGGTGTTTCTCGCCGACCGCGAACGCGAGGCGCCCGGCTGCTGCGTGTTCGCCGGCATCGAGGGTTCGCGCCCGGTGCTGGTGGAGGTGCAGGCGCTGGTGGCGCCGTCGGCGCTGGCGACGCCGCGGCGCGCGGTCGTGGGATGGGACACCGGCAGGCTGGCGATGGTGCTGGCGGTGCTGGAGACCCGCTGCGGCATGACCTTGGCCACGCGCGACGTCTACCTCAACGTGGCGGGGGGGCTGCGGCTGAGCGAGCCGGCGGTCGATCTTGCCGTGGCGGCGGCGCTGGTGTCGTCGGAGACCGGCCGGCCGCTGCCGCCCGACGCCGTGGTGTTCGGCGAAATCGGCCTTGCGGGAGAAGTGCGCGGCGTGACGCGGGAGGACGCGAGGTTGAAGGAAGCCGCGAAGCTGGGGTTTCAGCGCGCCTTCCTGCCCAGGCGTTACAGCGGCCGCGACGCCCGGCCCTCGCAGGCCCTGCAGGTGAACGAGATCGGCAACGTGACGGACTTGCTCGAAACGCTCGGTGCAGGCACCGACACCGTCAGGGAGCGCAGGGTGCGGCATGGATGAGCTTGGGATAACGATCGCCGACGTCATCGTCATTGCCGCCATCGTGGTGTCCGGCTTCCTGGCGTTCAGCCGCGGTTTCGTCCACGAGGTTCTGGCCGTGGCCGCTTGGATCGGCGCCATTGTGGCGACCATGTACGGCCTCCCGCACGTTCGGCCGTTCGCGCGACAATTGGTGGGCGAGGAGCCCCTGCCCGTCGTCGGCGACTACGTCAGCAACGAGATTGTCGCCGATGTGGCCGCCTGCGCGGTGATCTTCGTACTCACTCTGACGGTGCTGTCGATGCTGACCGGCTCCGTGTCGTCGCGGGTCAGGGACAGCCAATTGAACGCGCTCGATCGCTCGCTCGGTTTCGCGTTTGGCGCGCTGCGCGGCGCCGTCCTGGTGTCGCTGGTCTATCTCGGCATCGAATGGCTGATGCCGCCGGCGCAACAGCCGGCGTGGCTGCGGGAGGCGCGTTCTGCGCCGCTGCTGCAGGCTGGCGCCGACATGTTGCGTTCCGTCGCGCCGGAGTCCCTGGAGCCGGGAGCGCGCCCATCGGAAAAGGTGGTGCAGTCCGGCCGGAAACCGCTTGAAACGGACGAGGTCCTGCGCGAGATGATGAGTCCGGAGCCGAGAGCGCCGGGGGCCGATCGACCCGCCGCCGATGGTTACAGCGACAGGGAACGGGAACAGCTTGATCGGTTGATCGAATCCAATCCGGGGCGCAACCAGTGATGACGCGCTCAGTATCGAAACAGGACGAAGCCGCCATCGTTCAAGACTCTGACCATTTCCATGAAGAGTGCGGGGTGTTCGGCATCTGCAATCACCCGGACGCCGCCGCCGCCGCCGCGCTCGGGCTGCACGCCCTTCAACACCGCGGCCAGGAAGCCGTGGGAATCGTCAGCTTTGACGGCGACCATTTCCACAGCCACCGCGCCCTCGGCCTGGTCGGCGACAACTTCGGCTCCAAATCCGTCATCCGCCGCCTGCCCGGCGCCGCCGCCCTTGGCCATGTGCGCTACTCGACAACCGGCGACACGGTGTTGCGGAACGTCCAGCCGCTGTTCGCGGATCTCGAGTTCGGCGGCCTCGCCATCGCCCACAACGGCAACCTCACCAACGCCATGCGGGTGCGGAAGGAACTGGTGCGGCGCGGCTCGATATTCCAGTCGACAATGGACAGCGAGACCATCGTCCACCTCATCGCCACCAGCCACTACTCCACCGTCGTCGATCGGTTGATCGACGCAATGCGACAGTTGGAGGGCGCCTATTCGCTGGCCGCCATCACGCGGCGCAAGCTGATCGGCATGCGCGATCCGTACGGCGTGCGGCCGCTGGTGCTTGGCCGTCTCGGCGGCGCCTACATCCTTTCGTCCGAAACCTGCGCGCTCGATATCATCGGAGCGGAGCACGTACGCGATGTGGAGCCGGGCGAAATCGTCGTCATCGACGAGAAGGGGCTCCGCAGTGTCCGCCCGTTCGCCAAGGCGCCCCGCCGCTTCTGCATCTTCGAGTACATTTATTTCGCCCGTCCCGACAGCTCCATCGACGGCCGCAATGTCTACGAGGTTCGCAAGAGCATCGGCGCCGAACTGGCGCGGGAAAGCCACCTGCCGGCGGATCTGGTGGTGCCGGTGCCGGACTCCGGGGTTCCGGCGGCTATCGGCTATGCCGAACAGTCGGGTGTGCCGTTCGAACTCGGCATCATCCGCAATCACTACGTCGGACGCACCTTCATCGAGCCCAAGGATCGCATCCGACATCTCGGCGTCAAGCTGAAGCACAACGCCAACGCCGCGCGCCTCAAGAACAAGCGCGTCATTCTGGTGGACGACTCGATCGTCCGCGGCACCACCTCGGTCAAGATCGTCGAAATGGTGCGGAACGCCGGCGCCGCGGAAGTGCATATGCGCATTTCCAGCCCGCCCACCACGCACTCCTGCTTCTACGGCATCGACACGCCGGAGCGCGGCGAGTTGCTGGCGGCGTCCCGCAGCACCAGCGAAATGGCCCGCTACATCGGCGTCGACACCCTTGCCTACATCTCGATGGACGGGCTCTACCGGGCGGTGGGGGAACCGGGGCGGGACCCGGACCGCTCGCCGTACTGCGATGCCTGCTTCAGCGGCAGCTATCCGATCCCTCTCTCCGATTGCGAGGACTACCCGGTCAACGAACAGCTGTCGCTGCTCGAAGAGTGATGGCGCGGTCTTCGGGTCAAGCCCTCGCCGGCCGCGTCGCCCTTGTCACCGGCGCTTCGCGCGGCATCGGCCGCGAAGTGGCGCTGCGCTTCGCCCGCGAGGGCGCGGAGCTGATCCTGGTGGCGCGCAGCCAGCCGGCGCTGGAGGAGGTTGACGACGAGATCCGGGAACTCGGCGCCAATGCCACCCTGGTGCCCGCGGACCTCACCGACGGCGCCGTCATCGACCGCATCGGCGCCGCCATTTATGAGCGCTGGGGCCGGCTCGACGTGCTCGTGGCCAACGCCGGAGTGCTCGGAGCCATGATGCCGCTTGCCCACATCCCGCCCGCGACGTGGGACCACGTCATCGCCGTGAACCTGACCGCCAACTGGCGGCTGATCCGCAGCCTCGACCCGTTGCTGCGCGCCTCCGACGCCGGGCGCGTCATCTTCGTCAGCTCCGGCGTCAGCGCCGGCCGGGCGTACTGGGGCGCCTACGCGGTGAGCAAGGGTGCGCTGGAGACGCTGGCCCGGACGTATGCCGCCGAGGTGCGGAAGACGCCGGTCCGGGTCAACATCATCGATCCCGGCGCGACCCGCACGCGGATGCGGGCGGAAGCCTATCCCGGGGAGAACCCGGAGACCGTCAAGCCAGCGGCGGCGGTGACGGATGCGTTCCTTGCGCTTGCGGTTCCGGGATGCGAGCTTAACGGCGAAGTCGTGACCGCTTGAGCCGGACGTCGCGGACGCGAGGCGCCGACAGGGCAGGGACCACGAGCCGATGGCGATGGGCGCCGATGACGTTCTGGTCGCATTGCGGGGCATCCGGAAAAGCTTCGACGGCGAGGCGCTCGTGGTCAGGGACCTTGACCTCGATATCCGCCGCGGCGAGTTCCTGACCCTGCTCGGGCCCTCCGGCTCGGGAAAGACCACCATTCTGATGATGCTGGCCGGCTTCGAGGCGCCGACCTTTGGCGACATCCGCATCGACGGGCGACCGGTCGCCGGCATCCCGCCGCACAAGCGCGACATCGGCGTGGTGTTTCAGAGCTACGCCCTGTTTCCGCACATGACGGTGGCGGAGAACTTGGCCTTTCCACTCGAGGTGCGGAAAATGCCGCGGGCGGAGATCCGCGAACACGTTGCGCGCACTCTCGGCATCGTGCGGCTCGCAGGTCTCGGCAACCGGCGGCCGCACCAGCTTTCGGGGGGGCAGCAGCAGCGGGTCGCGCTGGCGCGGGCGCTGGTGTTCGAGCCCAAGCTGGTGCTCATGGACGAGCCGCTCGGCGCCCTCGACAAGCAGCTTCGCGAGCACATGCAGTTGGAGATCAGGCACATCCACGAACGCCTCGGGGTCACGGTGGTCTACGTTACCCACGACCAGGGCGAGGCGCTCACCATGTCCGACCGCGTTGCGGTCATGCACGACGGCGTCATTCAGCAGATCGACACTCCCGCTCGGGTCTACGAGGCGCCGAGCAACGCGTTTGTCGCCCACTTCATCGGCGAAAACAACCGGCTGCCGGGTCGGGTGGTGTCGGTCGAGGATGGCGTCTGCGAGGTCGCGTTGGACGGAGGCGGTACCGCGAGAGCCCTGGCGGTGCGCATCGGCGGCGCCGGAAGCGCCACCACTCTCAGCGTGCGACCGGAACGGGTGCGGCTGGCGGAGGCGGCGCAATCGTGCCGCAACTGCTTTCCGTCTCGCGTCTGCGAAGCGATCTACATGGGCGACCACACTCGCCTGCGCCTCGCGGTCTGCGGCCGCGACGACTTCGTCGCCAAGGTGCCGCGGAGCGGCGATCAGCCGGAGGCGGCGGAAGGCGACGAGATCCTGGTCGGGTTCAGCGTGGACGACTGCCGGGCGCTCGATCCGGCTTGAACACCCAGCCACATCGGCCATCATCGCGAACATCGTCGACGACCGGAGGGATGGCTGCAGAATTGGCCGTGAGGGCGAATATGTGCTTCGTCCAGCTTCGCGACCGACGTCGGGTGCGTCTCGAGACGGCCGGTCAGTTCACGCGGCCGCTGAGCCGTTCGCTGCGGCGGCGGAGGGCTTCGATGGTCAGCATCAGGGCGGTCGCGACAATGATCAACAGGGTGGCGACGGCGGTAATTGCCGGGGTGACGTGCTCGCGGAGGCCGTCGAAGATCTCACGCGGCAGGGTGCGCTGCGCCGGTCCGCCCATGAACAGGACGACCACCACCTCATCGAGCGACGTCGCGAAGGCGAACAGCGCGCCTGATGCCACTCCCGGCAGGATCAGCGGCAACGTGACCCGGAAGAACACGACGTGCGCCGGCGCGCCCAAGCTGGCGGCCGCTCGGGAGAGGGTGGGGTCGTAGCCGGCGAGGGTCGCGGACACCGTGACCAGCACGAACGGAGCACCAAGCGCGGCGTGGGCGAGGATCAGCCCCGGGAAGGAGTTGGCGAGGCCGAGCGGCGCAAAGAACAGGTACATCCCGACCGCGGTGATGATCAGCGGCACGATCATCGGCGAGATCAGCACCGCACCGAGGGCGGCCTTGCCCGGAAAGTTCGTGGCATTGAGGCCGATGGCGGCGAGGGTGCCGATGATCATGGCGATCGCCGTTGCCGGCAGGGCCACGATCAGGCTGTTCTGCATCGCCGTCACCCAGCGCGCCGTCGTGAACACCTCCTCATACCAGCGCAGCGACAGGCCATCCAAAGGATAGGTGAGGTAGGAGCCTTCGTTGAACGACAACGGGATGATCGCGATGATCGGCGCCATCAGAAATACGAACACCGCCGCGCAGTAAACCAGGAACACGAGGCGCGCGACCCGCGACGCCGGCGTGTGCGCCGTGCGGCCGGTCATCGCGCTCACGGTCGGAGTCCGCCGCCAGCCCGCGACAGCCGCGCGTAAACGATGCAGAGCGCCACCGTCGCCACCAGCAGCACCGAGGCCAGTGCCGAAGCGAGCCCCCAGTTGACCGTGCGATTGGTGTAGAACGCGATGAAATAGCTCACCATTTGGTCGCTGGCGCCGCCGACCAGGGCCGGGGTGATGTAGTAGCCGACGCCGAGGATGAACACGAGCAGACAGCCGGCGGCCACGCCCGGCATGCTCTGCGGCAGGTAGACGCGGAGGAACGCAAGCCACGGCGGCGCGCCCAGGGACGCGGCCGCGCGCATGTGGGCGGGGGAGATGCCGCGCATGACGCTGTAAAGCGGCATCACCATGAACGGCAGCAGCACGTGGGTCATGGCGACCAGCACGCCGAACCGGTTGAAGATCATCTGCACCGGCGCGTCGATGATCCCGAGCCGCAGCAGCAGGCCGTTGACGATGCCCTCGTTCTGCAGGACCACGATCCAGGCGCTCGTGCGCACCAGGAGCGACGTCCAGAACGGCAGCAGCACCAGAATCATCAGAACGTTGCGGAGGCGCGGCGGCAGCGTTGCAAGCAGGTAACTGATGGGATAGCCCAAGACCAGACAGAGGATGGTGACCGCCGAGCCGATCCAAAGCGTCCGCAGCAGGACGTCGACGAACACCGCCTCCCGCTCCGGCACGGGGACGATGTCGCCAGTGGCGTCGCGGTCGAGATCGACGGCCGCCAGGAGGTAAAGATCGGTGAACGGCCCCGCTGCCCGCCGCATCGCTCGCCAGTACTGCGGCTCGCCCCATCGCGCATCGATGCCGACCAAACGCTTCGCCGGGTCGTTGAAGACCCGTGCGCGATCACGAGCGGCGAGGGCCCGGCCGGTCTTCAGCAACAGGCTGCGATACCCGGAGATGTCGTGATTAAGACGCTGGGCGACGGTTGCCAGCGTCCGCGCCTCGTAGGCCTCCGGCGCTTCCCGCAGCAGCGCCGCGTAGACCTCGCGCGGCGGCAGACCGGCGCCGTCCCAGTCCCGCAACCGGTGGGCTGTCGCCGGCATCGCCGCCGTCAGTTCCGGATCCTCGACGCTGCGGTAGAGCATGCGGCCGAGGGGGACGAGGAACACCAGCAGCAGAAACCCGAACATCGGCAGCACCAGAACCAACGCCCTCAGGGTGCGGATCCTGCCCTGCCGCTGGGTGCGCGCCAGAAGCCGGGACCGGTCGTCGGGCTCCGGCCGCGTCACCGTCCCGGTCGCCGTCCCGGTCATCGCTGCGGCTCTATCGCCGCTGGCGGCGACAGGTCGGGCGGCCCTCAGCCATCGCCGCCGTCGTAAGGCGGGTTCATTCCCACCGGGATCTTGTCAAGCTTCATGATACCCCTCCCCGCGCTGGTATCTGGCATGATACCACGCCGGAGGACACCGCCCGCATGGTCTGCGGGGTCTCCTGAAGCCAATGCCGGAAACGGTGGTGCCTCGCGGGGGCGCCGCCGCCGCTTTACGCGAAAGCGCCGCCCACTGGCGGCGCTTTCCCACGGGTTCTGTGCGCGGCGTTTGCAAGACTGGACGCCGGCTTCGCGCGTTCGTGTCAGCGCGTCAGGCGGTCGCCATTCGTGCTCGGATCCATTCGAGCGATCTCAGTCGACCGGGTCACAATGTGCACGAGAAGCAAAACCCTGCGTAGAGCAACGGCGCATGGTTTGGGCGCGCCGTTGCACTACCGATCGCGTTTGACCTGCGGATCTTCCTCGCGAGCCTTATTCTTCGCTTTTTCTTCGGCCGACCTTAACTCGTCCGCCTCGCCGGATTCCAAAGCGTCGCGAGCCTCCTTCGCCTTCCCAGATACGTCTTTGGTCTCCGTGAAGTCTCGAGTGGCTTCGTTGTATTCCTTCGCGGCAGTGCGGTTGCCTTCGCCTTGGTTTTCGGTCGAACTGCTCATTGCGCGTGCTCCTTTCATTGTCTGACCATAGTCCGTGCTCTGCAACAATTCAGATGTTGCGGCGGCCCCAATCATCGACTTGGCGCTCTGCATCCTCCTTGGCAATGCCGTAACGCTCCTGGATACGGCCAACCAGCTTGTCACGGTCGCCGCGCGCCACTTCCATGTCGTCGTCGGTCAGCTTACCCCACTGGCGCCGCGCGTCGCCCTTGATTTGATCCCATTTGCCCTTGATCTGATCCCAGTTCATGGCAATCCCTTTGCTGATGCTCGAACGCGTTGACGCGTAAACACGGCTGCGCGCCTGAAAGTTCCGATGCCGCTGACATCGGAAGCGGGCACGCCGGCGCCCTTGGAGCGCAAAAAACCCGGTTGATCTGGTGTGACCAACCGGGTTGTTCGGCAGCCCTGCGAGACGGCGCGACGACGCTCAGGGCTGCGTCGCCGATCCTTCCCGCACGCTCAAGCTATCAATAATCTTCGTCCGCTCCGGCGGCGCCCGCCTGATCCTTTTTCTCGACCCTCTCTGCGATCATCGCCTCGGTGGTGATCAGCAGCGCGGCGACCGACGCCGCGTCCTGCAGGGCGAGGCGCACGACCTTGGTGGGATCGATGACGCCGCTGGAGACCAGGTTGCAGTACTCGCCGGTCTGCGCGTTGAAGCCCCACTCTGTGTCGGTATTCTCCAGCAGCTTGCCGGTGACGACCGCGCCGTCCTCGCCGGCGTTCTCGGCGATCTGCCGAGTCGGCGCCAGCAACGAGCGACGCACGATGTTGATCCCGACCCGCTGATCCTCGTTGGCCGGGGTCAGGTCGTCCAACACCTTGCCAGCATAGAGTAGCGCCACGCCGCCGCCGGGGACGACGCCTTCCTCGACCGCCGCGCGTGTAGCGTGCATGGCGTCATCGACGCGGTCCTTGCGCTCCTTGACCTCCGTCTCGGTGACGCCGCCGACGCGTATCACCGCGACGCCGCCAGCCAGCTTGGCCAGCCGCTCCTGCAGCTTCTCGCGGTCGTAGTCGGAGGTCGTCTCCTCGATCTGCGCGCGGATCTGCTTGCAGCGCGCTTCGATCTCGTCCCTGGCGCCGGCGCCTTCGACGATGGTGGTATCATCCTTGTTGATGATCACCCGCTTGGCTCGGCCCAGCATCTCCATAGTCACGTTCTCGAGCTTGATGCCGAGATCCTCGGAAATCACCTGACCGGCGGTAAGCGTGGCAATATCGCCGAGCATCGCCTTGCGACGATCGCCGAACCCGGGCGCCTTGACCGCGGCAACCTTGAGGCCGCCGCGGAGCCGGTTGACCACCAGGGTCGCCAGCGCCTCGCCCTCGACGTCTTCCGCGACGATGAAGAGCGGCCGCGCTGATTGCACGACCTTTTCCAGCACCGGCAGCAGCGCCTGGAGGCCCGACAGCTTTTTCTCGAAGATGAGAATGTAGGGGTCTTCCAACTCGACCGTCATCTTTTCTGCGTTGGTCACGAAGTACGGCGAGATGTAGCCGCGGTCGAACTGCATACCCTCGACCACGTCAAGCTCGGTCTGCAGGCTCTTGGCTTCTTCGACGGTGATCACCCCGTCATTGCCGACTTTTTCCATGGCCTGCGCCAGATAGGTGCCGATCTCTTCGTCGCCGTTGGCGGAAATGGTGGCGATCTGCGAAATCTCCGCATTGGTGG
The DNA here is from genome assembly GCA_016710335.1 of Rhodospirillales bacterium. NCBI lineage: Bacteria > Pseudomonadati > Pseudomonadota > Alphaproteobacteria > Rhodospirillales > Rhodospirillales bacterium. Next base: position 565,852 of record JADJXQ010000001.1, on the reverse strand, counting down.
AGACAGGCTTTGAGCGCGCTTCGAGGTCCTTGCAGACCGCGATCACGGCCATGTCGATGCCGCGCTTCAGGTCCATGGGGTTCATGCCGGCGGCAACCGCCTTGACGCCTTCGCGGAGGATTGACTGGGCCAGCACGGTCGCGGTTGTGGTGCCGTCGCCAGCCACGTCCGACGTCTTGGACGCAACTTCCCGCAGCATCTGGGCACCCATGTTCTCGAACTTGTCGGAAAGCTCGATGTCCTTGGCGACGGTCACGCCGTCCTTGGTGATGCGGGGGGCGCCGAAGCTCTTGTCGAGGACCACGTTGCGGCCCTTGGGCCCCAGGGTCACCTTGACGGCGTTGGCAAGGATGTCGGCGCCGCGCAGCAAGCGATCACGCGCATCCGACGAAAATTTCACGTCTTTGGCAGCCATGTTAGTCTCTCTCCCTTAGGCGGCGGCGGAAACGCTGGCGGCGCCTTCGATCACGCCCATGATGTCGGACTCTTTCATGATCAGCAGCTCCTCGCCGTCGACCTTGACCTCGGTGCCCGACCATTTGCCGAACAGCACCCTGTCGCCGGCCTTGACGTCGAGGACCACGATCTCGCCCTTTTCGTTGCGAGCGCCAGGGCCGACGGAGATGACCTCGCCCTCCATCGGCTTTTCCTTGGCGGTATCAGGAATGATGATGCCACCCCTGGTTTTTTGCTCCTCTTCGACGCGGCGCACCACGACGCGGTCGTGCAATGGCCTGAATTTCATCGCTCATCCTCCTCGGAATGGATTTGAATGGTCGCCGCGATTGGCACTCTCTTCCGGAGAGTGCTAACGGCTGCACTCGATTTAGGCCGCCGTGACAGCCTCGTCAAGGCCTGCGCAGTCGGCTCCTCTTGCGCCGAGGGCGTTGTTCAACGTCGCTTTGGGTGCGGCGCGGGTTTCACGGAAGTGTCACAAAAGCGTCATTCGGGTTTCGCCGTGGGTCCCTAAGGTCGGCCTCGTTCACATTCCGGTGCGAGGCCTTCGTGCGCCACGTGCCTCTGACGTATCTCCGTAGGGACGGGAGTCACACATGACCAAGCGTATTGCCGCGCTCGCTGCGCTCGCCACGATCGCCGTGGCCGGCGCTGCCGAAGCGCGTGACCAGATCCGCATCGTCGGATCGTCGACGGTGTATCCTTTCACCACCACCGTCGCCGAACGGTTCGGACGAGGCACCGGCTTCAACACGCCGGTGATCGAGAGCACCGGCTCCGGCGGCGGCTTCAAGCTGTTTTGCTCCGGCGTCGGTGTGGAGCATCCAGACATCACCAACTCGTCGCGCGCCATCAAGTCGTCGGAAGTGGAGTCCTGCGCCAAGAACGGCGTCAAGGAGATCACCGAGGTCAAGATCGGCTACGATGGCATCGTTCTGGCCAATGCCTACACGGCGGAACAAATGGACATCTCGCTCAGGAACCTCTACCTGGCGCTTGCCAAGGACGTTCCGAGCGAAACCGAGGGCAAGCTGCAGCCGAACCCGTACAAGAAGTGGAGCGACATCGACCCGTCGCTGCCGGACAAGAAGATCGAGGTGCTCGGTCCGCCGCCGACCTCCGGCACCCGTGACGCTTTTACCGAACTTGCCATGGAAGGCGGCTGCAAGACCTTCGACTGGATCAAGGCTCTCGAGAAGACCGACGGCGACAAATACAAGGCGGTCTGCCATTCGATCCGTGAGGACGGCGCCTACATCGAGGCCGGCGAGAACGACGTGCTGATCGTTCGCAAGCTCGCGGCCGGTCCCGACGCGTTCGGCATCTTCGGGTTCAGCTTCCTCGATCAGAACGCAGACCAGGTGCAGGGCAGTCAGATCGAGGGCTTCGAGCCGACCTTCGAGGCGATCTCATCCGGCGACTATCCCGTGTCGCGCTCGCTTTTCTTCTACGTCAAAAAGGCGCACGTGGGCTCCATTCCCGGCATCCCGGAGTACGTGGCCGAGTTCACCAGCGACGCGGCCATTGGTCCCGACGGATATCTGATCGACAAGGGCCTGATCCCCATGCCGGAGGACGAGCGCGAGAAGGTTCGCAAGGAAGCGACCAGCTTTTCCCACAACGTCTCCATGTAACGGGTGAACCGGCCGTCGGGAGCGCGTGCTCCCGACGGCCACGTAGGTGCGCCGCCTGTTAATGCACAGGCATCGCCGGAAACAGGACAATGTCTCTCTGGATCTTGGTTGCAGCACTGGTGGGGTTGACGGTGCTCGGTTACTACACGGGCCGAACCCGTGCTCTGGGGACAGTTTCGGGCCGTGCGCGCGCCTTGCATTCGCTGCCTGGATACTACGGCTCCTACGTCGCCTTGTGGTGCGGAATTCCGGCGCTGGCAGTGTTCGGCCTTTGGATCGCGCTCGAGCCGACGGTCGTCGAGGCGCTGCTGGTCTCCAGTCTTTCGGAGACATCTCAGGACTTGTCCTCGGGACGGCTCGGCTTGCTCGTCAACGACATCCACAATTTGGCCAGCGGAAACATCGTCAGCGCCGAAGTTGATCCACAACTTCGTGCGGCCGCCGACTACTACAACCACCTCCGTTTTGTCAGCAATCTGGCTCTCGCCGTCGTCGTTCTTGCCGTGGCGATCGCCGGCTTGAGCATGGGCCTCCGCTTCATTTCGCCCCGACTCCGCGCTCGGAACGCAGTTGAGCGCGTGGTCAAGGTCGCGCTCATCGCCAGCTCCATGATCGCCATTCTGACGACCCTTGGCATCGTCCTGTCGCTGCTGTTCGAGGCGGTGCGGTTCTTCACGATGGTGCCGATCGACGAGTTCCTGTTCGGGCTGCAGTGGAGCCCGCAGACGGCGCTGCGCGAGGACCAGGTGGGGGCGACCGGTCTGTTCGGCGTCATCCCGCTGATGGTGGGCACGCTGCTGATCGCCTTCATAGCCATGTGCGTGGCGGCGCCGGTCGGTCTCTTGAGTGCGATCTACATGTCCGAATACGCCAACCCGCGGGTTCGCGCCGTGGTCAAGCCGGTCCTCGAGATCCTTGCCGGCGTGCCGACCGTCGTGTACGGCTTTTTCGCTGCACTCACCGTGGCGCCGTTCTTTCGCAACTTCGGCGAAGGCGTGCTTGGCATCAGCATTTCTTCGGAAAGCGCAATGACTGCCGGCCTGGTGATGGGCGTCATGATCATCCCGTTCGTATCGTCCCTGTCCGACGACGTGATCAGCGCCGTCCCGCAGTCGATGCGCGAGGGCTCGTACGGGCTTGGCGCCACCCGATCGGAGACCATCAAGCGGGTGATTTTGCCGTCCGCGCTGCCGGGAATCGTCGGCGGCCTGCTGCTCGGCGTTTCACGCGCCATTGGTGAGACGATGATCGTCGTCATGGCGGCCGGCCTTGCCGCCAACCTGACCGTCAACCCGCTGGAGGCGGTGACGACGATCACGGTCCAGATTGTAACGTTGCTGGTCGGCGACCAGGAGTTCGACAGCGCCAAGACGCTCGCGGCGTTCGCGCTAGGGCTGGTGCTGTTCTGCGTAACGCTGATCCTCAACGTGATCGCCCTGCATGTGGTCAGGAAGTATCGAGAGCAGTATGAGTAACCCTGCCGTCGCCGAGAACTCTGCTGCGGGCCTGGATCGCGGCGCCCGCCCGATCTCCCGCGTCATTGCCGGGAGCCTGAAACGTCGCTATGCGGCGGAACGGCGCTTCAAGGCGTACGGCATCGCCGCCATAGCTTTTGCAGTCCTGGCTCTCGGGGTCCTTTTCACCGATATCATTAGCAAGGGCCTGCCTGCGTTCACCCGGACGACGGTCGAGCTCGAAGTGACCGTCGATCCGAAGGTCATCGATCCGGACGGAACCCGCGACCCTCAGGTGCTGTCGTCCGCCAACTACCAGAAGCTCATCAAGGACGCCGTGATGCGCCTGTTTCCCGACGTCAGCGGACGGCGGGACGAGCGCGCGTTGATGAATCTTATCAGTCCGGGCGCCACCTACAGGCTTCGCAACGATGTTATTGAAGCGGAGCGCGAGGGCCGCTCGATCATCGGCGAGCGCGTCACGATGCACGTTCCGGTCGCGGACGACATCGACCAGTTCAACAAGGGCCACATCAGCGGTGATCTGGACGAGGCGGTGCGGCGCGTCTCGGATCAGCAGATCGCGTGGTTCCAGAACCTCAAGGAGCGCGGGCTCGTCGAGACGGCATTCAACACCACCCTGTTCACGGCCAGCGACTCGCGCTCGCCGGAGCTCGCCGGCATCAAGGGAGCGCTGATGGGCTCGTTCTGGACGATGCTGGTGACACTGGTGCTGTCCTTTCCGCTGGCGGTCGGCGCCGCGATCTATCTCGAGGAGTTCGCTCCGCAGAACCGCTGGACCGACCTCATAGAGGTCAACATCAACAACCTTGCCGCCGTGCCGTCGATCGTATTCGGCCTGCTCGGATTGGCGGTGTTTCTCAACTTCTTCGGGCTGCCCCGGTCGGCGCCGCTGGTCGGCGGCATGGTCCTGACGCTGATGACGCTGCCGACGATCATCATCGCCAGTCGGGCGGCGTTGAAGTCGGTGCCACCGTCGATCCGCGAAGCGGCCTTCGGCGTCGGCGCCTCGCAGATGCAGATGGTGTTCCACCACGTATTGCCGCTGGCGCTACCCGGCATGTTGACCGGCACCATCATCGGCATGGCCCAGGCCTTGGGCGAAACGGCGCCGCTGTTGATGATCGGCATGGTGGCGTTCATCGTCGATGTTCCGAACGGGCCGCTGGATGCGGCGACGGTGATGCCGGTGCAGATCTTCCTGTGGTCCGACCTGCCGGAGCGCGCCTTTGTGGAGCGGGCCTCGGCGGCGATCATGGTACTGCTCGGTTTCCTGATCCTCATGAATGCGCTGGCGGTGCTGCTGCGCAGACGCTTTGAAGTAAGGTGGTAGAGGCCCATGGACATGTCTGTGATGCAGTCGCGAAACACGGCTAATCAGGCGGCGTTGGACAACAATCCGGCACCGATGCTTACGGCTGCGGCCGGAGCCAAGATCTCGACCAAGGACGTTTCCGTCTGGTACGGCGAGAAGCAGGCGCTGAACAACGTCTCACTCGACATTTGCAAGAACCAGGTCACGTCGCTCATTGGGCCTTCCGGGTGCGGCAAATCCACGTATCTGCGCTGTCTCAACCGGATGAACGACATCATCGACATCTGCCGGGTGCGCGGCAGCATTCTGTTGGACGGAGAAGACATCCATTCGCGGGAAATGGACGTGGTTCATCTCAGGGCGCGGGTCGGGATGGTCTTTCAGAAGCCGAACCCGTTCCCCAAATCCATCTACGAGAACGTGGTCTACGGGCCGCGCATCCACGGCATCGCCCGCGGCAAAGCGGAGCTCGACGCCATCGTCCACACCAGCCTTGAAAAGGCGGGGCTGTTGAACGAGGTCAAGGACCGGCTGCACGAGCCGGGGACCGGGCTGAGCGGCGGTCAGCAGCAGCGGCTCTGCATCGCGCGCGCCATTGCCGTCGAGCCCGAGGTGATCCTGATGGACGAGCCGTGCTCGGCGCTCGACCCCATCGCCACCGCGAAGATCGAGGAGCTGATCGACGAGTTGCGGGAGAACTATACCATCGTCATCGTGACCCACTCGATGCAGCAGGCGGCCCGCGTGTCCCAGCGCACCGGCTTCTTCCATCTCGGCGAACTGGTCGAATGTGGAGACACGGAGCTGATTTTCACCAATCCACGGGATGAACGGACTCAGGGCTACATCACTGGCCGTTTTGGTTGAGGACCAACAGATGCCGTCGGAACACATCGTAAAATCATTCGACGACGAGCTGAACACGCTCGAGAACATCATTGCCGAAATGGGCGGGCTGGCAGAGCATCAGTTGGCGGAAGCGATCGATGCCCTGATCCATCGCGATGTGGAGAGGGCGCGGCGGGTTGCCGCTGCCGACGTGCGCATCGACGCGCTGGAAGCCCGGATCGACCAGCGCGCGGTGGCGTTGCTGGCGCTCCGCCAGCCGATGGCCACGGACCTGCGGTTCATCATCGCGACCCTGAAGATTTCCGGCATCATCGAGCGGATAGGCGATTACGCCAAGAACGTCGCCAAGCGGTGCGGGGCGCTCTCCGAGGTTCCACCGCAACCGCCCGCGGTCACGGTCGCCCGCATGGGACGCCTGGCGCAGCAGATGGTGAAGGATGTGCTGGACGCCTTCCGCGATCGCGACGTCGAAAAGGCGGAGCAGGTGCGGGCCCGCGACGAGGAAGTCGACGCCCTCTACACCAGCATTTTTCGCGAACTCCTGACCTACATGATGGAGGATCCGCGCAACATAACACCTTGCACCCACCTGCTGTTCGTCGCCAAGAACATCGAAAGAGTTGGCGATCACGCCACCAACATCGCGGAGACCGTCCAGTACGTCGTCCGCGGCGAGATGCCGCACGACGATCGGCGGAAGGGCGACGATTCGAGTTTGACCGTCATGGCGCCGAGGTGAGGGCGCCGCGTTAGTCGGAGAGTTTTCGGAGATGCAGCTAGACAAGCCGCGGATTCTGATCGTCGAAGACGAGGAGCCGCAAGCAGAGGTGTTGCGGTACAACTTCGAGCGCGAGGGCTTTGGCGCGGTGGTGGCGCGCGACGGCGAAGAGGCGGTGTTGCTCGTCGAAGAGCAGCAGCCGGATCTGGTGCTCCTCGACTGGATGTTGCCGGGATCCTCGGGTCTGGCGGTGTGCCAGCGCCTTCGCGCCCGCAAGGAAACGCGGAGTCTGCCCATCATCATCGTCACCGCCCGTGGGGAAGAAGCGGATCGGGTGCGCGGGCTGGAATGCGGTGCCGACGACTACGTCACCAAACCTTTTTCGCCGGGCGAGCTGGTCGCGCGGGTCCGCGCCGTGTTGCGTCGCTCGCGTCCGTCGCTGGCGGAGGAGTGCGTCAGCTACGGCGACATCACCATGGATCTCGCCGCCCACCGGGTGACGCGGGACGGGAACTCCGTCCACCTGGGGCCGACGGAATACCGACTGCTGCAGCTCTTCATGGAGCGGCCGGATCGTGTCTTCAGCCGCGAACAGCTTCTCGACAAGGTGTGGGGGCGGGACATCCACGTGGAGCTCCGCACGGTCGATGTTCATATCCGCCGGCTGCGCAAGGCGCTCAACGAGTCAGGCGGCGCCGATGTCATACGCACCGTTCGCGGCGCAGGCTACGCTCTCGACGCCACATCCACCTGACCTCGACCGCCGGTCGTCCAGCGTTCGCGCCTGACTTGGCGCGTCCAGTATTTTATCCTAATGTATGGGTCTTTGGTCCTTGACGCGCTGACACCGTGCGTTTATGTTCCCTTCACGTTCTCATAATCACGTGAGCAAACAGCATGACCGCAGCGAAACGCAATCAACTCCATCGCACCCTCTATCGGCACGACTGGTCGACCCTGGACGAGTGGGTCTCGACGCTGGACGAGCTTGCCGAACTGGACGACGGCGAAATCGAGTCTCTGGTCAACCTCGCCGCCAACGACGCGGAAGACGACCCGGACGCCTGAGCCGAAACGGCACAGGCGGCGCTTAGTCCAGGGGGTGGTGGTGGAGCCGCGTAGGGAACTCCCCTCGATGTGATGCTTGGCGCCATGAACACTGGGCGTTATCAGCGAAGGGGCTGGAATACCGTCCAGGCGCCCCAGTGCACGGTTGGCTCGCTCCAGCTTTGAGAGCAGGTGGACGCCCAAAATCAACTCACCCGGCGTCGGCACGGGCGCTGGCACGAACGCCATGTAACTGTCACCCGAGAGCGAGCAGCGAACCGACTCTCCGGAACGACGTATCGTTTTCACTGCGTGTAGCTGTGAAAGCTTCCTTTAACAAGAATGCCCGAACCCCATTCTTGTTAAAGGATAGCACCCTTGCCTTTTAATCGCCACGCCAGAAAGTTCGGCACCGCCCATCCTCATTCCGCCCGTCATCGGCAATCCCTGTTGGTAGCCAGTGCTTCTTGCTGCGCACAGAACCTGCGACGGTACTGCCCGATCAGCAGGTCGGTTTCGAATCCGATGTCGACGGGCGCTTAGTCCAGGGGTGGTGGTGGAGCCGAGGGGAATCGAACCCCTGACCTCTACAATGCCATTGTAGCGCTCTCCCAACTGAGCTACGGCCCCATGGCGACGCGGGCGTGGTCGAGGAGCGCCCGGCTATCGCAACGCAGACATTAGCGACGCGGCGGCGGTTTAGGCAAGGCGAAACGGCGACCAGAGGCGACCGGCGAGCCTTCCCCGGATCGGCCCGCTCAAGAGCGATCCTCGGCGTCGTCGTCGAAGTGCTCGATCACCTCTCCAATGTCGTCGTCATCCTCGCCGAGTTCGGACGTATCCTCGATCAGATCCTGGTTTTCATCGTCCAGCTTCTCGGCGTCATCGTCGCCAGTCTCGGCGCTATCTTCTCCAACGTCGTCAGCCACATCGTCATGGACCGCAGCGGGCGCCGGCTTCTTGGCGACGACGACGGGCGCCAACGCGCCGGCGGCCGCTTTCAGGCTCCCACTCCGACGGGTCCGCGGCTGGCGCTCCGGGTCGTGAGGGGTGTGGCAGACCGGGCAGGCGATTTCGTCGCGCCGCAGATCGTAGAACCGCGCGCCGCAATTATGGCAGGTCCGTTTCGTTCCCCACTCGGGCTTGGCCACGGTGTTCCTCCTGGTTGCGGCGTCTCGACCGTTTCCACCGACGGCGCCAATTGCCATGTTTGAGCGCACGGTGTCAAAACCAAATGTGGTCAAACGAGCGGTCTTTTCGCCTCGGGAATCGCGGCGGCGGCGGCGCGCGCCTCCTGTTCGGCGATCCGTGTGTGTGCTACAGACCGCCGCATGCAAGAACGACCCGCAATCGTGCCGGCGCTCGTCGCGCATCGGGCCTCTGCCCTCGGCGGAGCCACCGCCGTTCCGGGAGACAAGTCCATCTCCCACCGCGCGGTCATCCTGGCGGCGGCCGCCGTTGGGGAGAGCCTGATTTGCGGATTGCTGGAGGCGGACGACGTTCTTGCGACGGTCGCGGCGGTTCGCCAACTGGGGGCGCCGGTCGAGGCGCTCGGCTCGGACTATCGTGTTCTGGGACCCGGGATCGGGGCGCTGGCGGAACCGGCGACGGTGCTCGACATGGGCAACTCCGGCACCGGCGCCCGCCTGCTCGCCGGGCTCGTCGCCACTCACCCGTTCATCACGTTCTTCAGCGGTGATGAATCCCTGTCGGCGCGGCCGATGAAACGGGTGACCGATCCGCTCACTGCCATGGGAGCGACGATCTGGACCCGGAGCGGCGGACGCCTGCCGATGGCGGTGCGCGGCGCCACAGATCCATTGCCCATCACCTATGAGATGCCGGTGGCGTCGGCACAGGTCAAATCGGCGGTTCTCCTTGCGGCCCTCAACACGCCGGGGAGAACGGTGGTCATCGAACCGGCACCGAGCCGCGATCATACTGAACGGCTGCTGAGGCACTTCGGCGTGGACATCGTGGTCGAGCCGCTGGGATCGAGCGGCCGGCGGATCAGCCTGACGGGTCAGCCGGAACTAAGCGGACGGGAGATCGTCGTGCCGGGCGACCTGTCGTCGGCGGCGTTTCCGCTCGTCGCCGCGATCGTCGTTCCGGGCTCGCGGATCCGGCTGCAAGGGGTCGGCATCAATCCGCTCCGTGCGGGCCTGATCGAAACGTTGCTGGAGATGGGGGCGCGCATCGGCGTCGTCGATCAGCGGTCGGCGGGATGCGAGGCCGTGGCGGATCTGGTCGTTGAAGCCGGCCCGCTGCGCGGCGTCCAGGTGCCGGCCGAACGGGCGCCGGCGATGATCGACGAATTTCCGATTCTGGCGGTTGCGGCGGCCTGCGCCACCGGAATGACGTTGATGACGGGCATTGGAGAGCTCAGGGTCAAGGAGAGCGACCGCCTGTCGGCGATGGCGAAGGGCCTGACATCGTGCGGCGTCGAGGTGGAGGAGGGCGAGGACTGGCTCCGGGTGATCGGTGCGGGCGGACCGCCGCTCGGCGGGGCTATGGTTCCCACGGGCCTGGATCATCGCATCGCCATGGCTTTCCTGGTGCTCGGCACCGCCAGCCAACGTCGTGTGACCATCGACGATGCGGGTCCGATCCGCACCAGTTTTCCGGACTTCGCGGCGCTGATGAACGCGCTCGGCGCCAGGATCGAGCCGGCCGCATGACAACGTTGACGCACCCCCGCGATCCTGCCGTCAAGCGGCCGCTGGTCATAGCGGTCGACGGACCCGCCGCGGCCGGGAAGGGAACCTTGGCGCGCCGCCTCGCGGAGGCTCTCGGGCTCGCCTATCTGGACACCGGCCTGCTCTACCGGGCCGTCGGGATGAACGCGCTCGAGCAGAACGTGGCGCCCGGCACATCGAGCAGCACTTCCTCAATTGCGCCCGATGCCGCAATCGCCGCGGCGCGCGCGCTGACCGTCGCGGATCTGCAGCGGGCGGATCTGCGCAGCGACGCCGCCGCCAACGCCGCCTCCCACGTCGCTGCGATCCCGGCTGTGCGGGAAGCCCTGTTGAGCTTTCAGCGGCAATTCGCCGCTGCACCGCCCGAGGGCAGCGCCGGCGCGGTTCTGGATGGTCGCGATATCGGCTCCGTGGTATGTCCGGATGCGCGCGTCAAGGTGTTCGTCACCGCTTCCGAAACCGTGCGCGCCGCACGGCGGTATAGGGAGTTGCGACAGCGCGGGCTCGCGGCTATACATAGCCGCGTTTTGACGGATATGCGGGAGCGGGACGCACGCGATCGAGCGCGCGTCGTTGCGCCGTTGAAACCGGCGGAAGACGCCATCGTCATCGACACGAGCGAATTGGATCCGGATATCGTTCTCGGCGTGGTGTTGAAGGTTATGGTCTCCAGCCTCGGGGCGCTGCCGACGGCCCGCGGGAACTTGCGTCCGCGACCAGATTAAGCGGGTCTGGCAGACTGAACGCGCCTGGGCCTCCGCGAAGTCCGGCCGGCTTTTGCGTTGCGGCAGACGTCCAATCGCCTGACATGGAAAAACGTTATGGGAACACACGACTAATGGCATCAACCTCAACTGACACAGCCCTGCACGAGGCTCCGCCTCCCGCCATGGAGAGCTTCGCGGAGCTTCTCGAAGAATCGATCGGCGAAAACGAGAGCTTCGAGGGCCAGGTCGTCACCGGTACCGTCGTCCGCGTCGAGAACGATATGGCGATCATTGACGTCGGCTTGAAATCGGAAGGGCGCGTCCCGTTGAAGGAGTTCGCTGCTCCGGGTCAGCCGAGCGCGATGAAGGTGGGCGACAAGGTCGATGTCTTTGTCGAGCGCTACGAAGACAAGGACGGGATGGTCAGCCTCAGCCGCGAGAAGGCGCGGCGGGAAGAAGCGTGGACCCAGCTCGAGCGTGCCTTCACCAATGCCGAAAGGGTGACAGGCACCATCTTCGGGCGTGTCAAAGGCGGCTTCATCGTGGATCTTTCGGGCGCAGTGGCGTTTCTCCCGGGAAGTCAGGTGGATATTCGCCCGGTGCGCGACGTAAGTCCGCTGATGAATACGCCGCAGCCGTTCCAGATCCTGAAGATGGACCGCAGCCGCAACAACATCGTCGTCTCACGGCGGGCGGTTTTGGAAGAGACCCGCGCCGAGGCGCGCTCCGAGTTGATCTCCAATCTCAAGGAGGGCCAGGTCCTCGAGGGCATGGTCAAGAACATCACCGACTACGGCGCCTTCGTCGATCTTGGCGGTGTGGACGGTCTCTTGCACGTGACCGACATTTCCTGGAAGCGCATCAATCATCCTACCGAGGCGCTGCAGATCGGCCAGACCATCCATGTCCAGGTGATCCGGTTTAATCCCGAAACGCAGCGCATCTCCCTCGGCATGAAACAGCTGGAGGCCGATCCCTGGGATGGCGTGGCGCTCAAGTACCCGGTGTCGACCAAGTTCACCGGCCGTGTCACCAACATCACCGACTATGGCGCCTTCGTCGAGCTGGAGCCGGGGGTCGAGGGCCTGGTGCACGTATCCGAGATGAGCTGGACCAAAAAGAACGTTCATCCGGGCAAGATCGTCTCCACCAGCCAGGAAGTGGACGTGGTCGTGCTCGATGTCGATCCGGACAAGCGCCGGATCAGCCTCGGGCTGAAGCAGACCCTCTCCAATCCGTGGGTGGACTTCCTGGAGGCGCATCCGGTCGGCTCCGAGGTGGAAGGCGAAGTCAAGAACATCACCGAATTCGGGCTGTTCCTCGGGTTTGCCGGCGACATCGACGGCATGGTGCATCTGTCCGACCTGTCGTGGGGACGCTCGGGCGAAGAGGCGCTTGCCGAATTCGAGAAGGGCTCCATGGTTCGCGCCAAGGTGCTGGACGTGGACGTGGAAAAGGAGCGTATCAGCCTCGGCATCAAGCAGCTCGCCGAGGATCCGTTCGAGACCAGCGTCGCCACGCTCAAGCGGGGCCAGGTCGTCACCTGCACGATCTCCGAAGTGACCGACAGCGGCATCGAGGTCAACGTCGTCGGCGGCATGACCGGCTTCATCCGCAAGAGCGAACTGTCGCGCGAGCGCAGCGAGCAGCGGCCGGATCGCTTCGCCCGCGGCGAAAAGGTGGACGCCAAGATCACCCAGATCGACCGCTCTGGGCGCAAGCTGGTGCTGTCCATCAAGGCGCGCGAGGTCGATGAAGAAAAGCGCGCCGTCGCCGAGTATGGCTCGACGGACGCCGGCGCCAGCCTCGGGGACATCCTCGGCGCCGCTTTCAGGGAGAAGCGCGCGGCGGCGGCGCGCGCGGCGGAGCGTGAGGCCGAAGCCGAAACGGACGAGGACGCCGATGCCGACGCGTCCGACGACGATGACAGCGACAGCGGCCGGGACGGCACGGCTTGAGCCGCTTCCCGCGATAGCCCGAGGCGCGAGATAGCCTGAGGCGCACGGGGGGCGCGAGGCGGCATGCATTTGCAAGGCGACTACGCGCTGGATCGTCGTCGGCTCAAGCGCCGACTGACCACGTGGCGCGTCCTTGCGGTCGTCGCGGCGGTCATCGCGGTCGTCGCCGCTCTTGCGCCGATGGGATACTTGATCTCCAGGCCGCACCTCGCCCGGGTGGCCATCGAAGGAGTGATCACCGAGGATCGGGAGCGGGACCGGGCGCTCGCCGACCTTGCGGACGACTCCTCCGTCGAAGCGCTGGTGGTGCATATCGACAGTCCCGGAGGAACCGTCGTCGGCGGCGAAACCCTCTACCTTCGGCTTCGCTCGATTGCCGACCGCAAACCTGTCGTCGCGGTCCTGGGCGGGCTCGGGACCTCCGCTGCCTACATGACCGCCCTCGGCAGCGACCACATCATCGCGCGCGCCGGCACCATCACTGGCTCCATCGGCGTGATCCTGCAAACGGCGGAGGTCACCGACCTCCTGAACGACGTGGGAATCAAGGCTGAAACGATCAAGAGCGGGCCGCTCAAGGCGCAGCCCAACCCTCTGGAACCGTTGACGCCGGCCGCTCGCGAGGCTGTCGAAGCTTCGGTCATGGACATCTACGAGATGTTCGTCGCCATGGTTGGAGAACGCCGCTCGCTGGACCGCTCCGCCGTCATGAGCCTGGCCGACGGGCGCGTGTACACCGGCAGACAAGCGCTCGACAACGGTCTTATCGACGAGATCGGCGGCGAGGAGGAGGCGCGAGCGTGGCTGCAGCGCACCCACGATGTCGGGACGTTCCTTCCGATCCGCGACGTCGATCTGGAGGGAGCCGATCGGACGCTGTTTGACATGCTCCGCACCTCGGTTCGAAAACTGTTTTTGTCTGAGATACTTAGTCTTGACGGGCTGGTGTCCGTTTGGCACCCTAAGTGACGGAGCGGCGAAGCACTGGGCGTGGGCTCGCGAGAGCCGCGGCGCGCGCGTTCGGTCAATTGCCGGACGTTGTTTGGGGAGGGGACGAAGCGATGACGCGATCGGAGCTTATTGCCCGGCTTGCCGCGGCCAATCCTCACCTCTATCAGCGGGACATCGAGCGCATCGTCACCACCATCTTCGACGAAATCGGCAGCGCGCTGGCCCGTGGCGACCGGGTCGAACTCCGGGGGTTCGGCGCCTTCTCGGTGAAGGAGCGGGGAGCGCGCCTCGGCCGCAACCCCAGGACGGGCGAAGCGGTCGACGTTTCCGCGAAGTACGTTCCCTACTTCAAGACCGGCAAGCTTCTTCGAGAACGTTTGAACCTTGAGGAATAACCTCCGGCAACACCATGGCAGCAACGCCGTGACAGGACCGCCGGCGGGCGGCTGAACCCGGCAGTGGGAGACAGTAGGTGAAGTTTTTTTTCTGGATCATCGCCATTCCTCTGGCCCTGGCGATCATCATTTTCGCCGTCAATAACGGCGCGATGGTCGATCTCGACACGTGGCCGCTTCCGTACACGCCGCAAGTGCCGGTGTTCGCGATCGGGCTGATCGGTCTCTTCATCGGCTTTCTGTTCGGCGGCATCGTCGCCTGGCTTCGCGCCGGCAAGACGCGGCGGCGCTCACGGGATCTCTATCGGCGGGTCGAATCCGATCAGCGGGATAAGGCGATCCTGGCGCAGAAAATCAAGAAGATGGAGGACGCCGAGCGGCGCGCGTCGATCCCGCCCGCTCCGACATCGACGTCGATGACCACCACCGCCGCCTGACAACCGCACTACCGGGCCGCAGCCGCCGCCGGCCAAGACCGCCGCGCGAGCTACTATAGTGTTCGCCACGGGGGGGCGCCCGCCCCCTACCCGGCGGTGAATCCCTTTCATCGACGTGCTATAACCGCTCGCTTCCAGAGCCCGAACCGGAGCCTTCATGAACGAAGCCATTCGTTCCCTTCGCAACATTGCCATCGTTGCCCACGTCGACCATGGCAAGACCACCCTCGTCGATCAGCTTCTGAGACAATCCGGAACCCTCGCGTCCCACAAGGATAGCCCCGATCGGGTCATGGATTCCAACGACCTGGAGCGCGAGCGCGGCATTACCATCCTGTCCAAGAACACCTCCATCAAGTGGCGCGACTGGCGCATCAACATCGTCGACACACCCGGCCACGCCGACTTCGGCGGAGAAGTCGAGCGCGTGCTGTCGATGGTGGACTCGGTGCTGCTCCTGGTCGATGCCGCAGACGGGCCGATGCCGCAGACCACCTTCGTTACCCGCAAGGCGCTGGCGCAAAGGCTCAATCCGATCGTCGTGGTCAACAAGGTGGATCGTCTCTCCGCGCGCCCCGACTGGGTCGTGGATCAGACCTTCGATCTGTTCGACCGCCTTGGCGCCACCGACGCGCAGCTCGACTTTCCGGTGCTGTTCACCTCGGCGACGCAAGGATGGGCCTCTTCCGAGTCGCGGCTGCGTGGCGAAGACATGACGCCGTTGTTTCAGTGCATCATCGACAGGGTGCCGCCGCCCTGCGTGGATCCCGATGGGCCGTTCCAGCTCCAGGTCAGTTCCCTCGATTATTCCAGCTACGTCGGCGTGATCGGGATCGGCCGCATTCGCCGCGGCAATATTCGGCGCAACTCGGCGGTTGCGATTGCCGATGTCGACGGCAAGGCACGGCGCGGCCGCCTCCTGCAGATCCTCGGTTTTCATGGTCTGGAACGGGTCGAGCGGGACGTGGCGACGGCCGGCGACATCATCGCCTTCACCGGCATCGACAACCTCAAGATTTCGGAGACTTTGTGCGACCCGGCGGCGATCGAACCATTGCCGCCACTGGTCGTCGACGAGCCGACGATCAGCATGACCTTTCAGGTCAACGACTCGCCGCTTGGCGGGCGCGAAGGCAAGTATGTGACCAGCCGCAATCTCCGCGAGCGACTGGATCAGGAACTCCTGCACAATGTGGCGCTCCGCGTCGATGCCACATCCGACGCCGACAAGTTCAAGGTCTCCGGCCGCGGCGAGTTGCATCTCGCGATCCTCATCGAGACCATTCGGCGGGAAGGCTACGAGCTGGCGATCTCGCGGCCGGAAGTGATCCTCAAGACCATCGACGGAGAGGTCCGCGAGCCATGGGAGACGCTCGCCATCGACATCGAGGACGTCCACCAGGGCCCGGTGATGGAGCGCCTTGGCGAGCGTCGCGGCGAGATGAAGGACATGGTGCCGGACGGCCAGGGGCGGGTGCGGCTCGATTACATGATCCCGAGCCGCGGCCTGATAGGCTTCCGTTCCGAGTTTCTAACCGTCACCTCCGGAACGGGCTTGATTTACCACGCGTTCGAGCGCTACGGGCCGCAGGTGCCCGCTGAAATCGGCGGGCGCGCCAATGGGGTACTGGTGTCGATGGCGTCCGGCAAGGCGCTCGCCTATGCGTTGTTCGGCCTCCAGGATCGCGGCAGGCTGTTCATCGCGCCGGGCACGGAAGTCTACGAGGGCATGGTGATAGGCATACATTCCCGCGGCAACGACCTGGCGGTCAACCCCCTCAAGGCCAAGCAGCTCACCAACATCCGCGCCGCCGGCAGCGACGAAAACGTCATCCTGGTGCCGCCCATCGCCACTACTCTCGAATTCGCGCTCGAGTTCATCAACGACGACGAACTGGTGGAGGTCACCCCCCAGTCGATCCGCATCCGGAAGAAGCACTTGAAGGAACACGAGCGCAAGAAGGCGATGCGCGCCGCGTAATCCGCGCTACTGCAGGAGGCGTCGCGGCAAGGCCGTCCAGATCAGGCGGTCGATTCGAAGAACAGCGCCTGGCTGATCGCTGCGCGGACGGTTTCGGCTTGAAACGGCTTGGTGATCAGAAAGGTCGGCTCGGGGCGCTCGCCGGTCAGCAGACGCTCGGGATAGGCGGTGACGAAGATGACCGGAACCTCGAACGCGTCGATGATTTCACGGACGGCGTCGATGCCGGACGACCCGTCGGCAAGCTGGATATCCGCCAGCACCAAGCCGGGCCTGTGCTCCTTTGCCGCCTTGACGGCGCTGTCCCGCGTATCCGCGACGGCTGCGACGGAGTGTCCGAGTTCCTCGACAATGCTTTCGAGATCCATGGCGATGAGGGGCTCGTCCTCGATGATCAGCACGCTGGAGGTCGTTTGACGACCGATTTCCTCCATTGCCGACTTCACCAGCCCCGGGATTTCCTCGGGATCGAGCTGCATGATCCGTGCCGCCTGATGATCGGAGAAGCCCTCCATGGCGGTCAGCAGCAGCGCCTGCCGCGACGTCGGCGTCAGCGTCGCCAAACGCTTCTTGACGATCTCTTCGCGGTCGCCGAGCGACGCTGGCGGTTCCGGCACATCGACCGTTACCGATGTCCAGACCGCGTGGAAAACCGCATAGAGCGCGATCCGCGGTGCGACGTCGGTCGGAAACTCATCGGGCGCAGCGACAATCGCTTCCAGGGCAGCGGCGACGAAGGCGTCGCCACTTTCCTGATTTCCGGTCAACGCACGCGCGTAGCGGCGAAGAAGCGGGATATGTACGGCGATCTCCTCGGCGCGCGACATCGGTCGTCATGCTCCTTAAGCACAGTCTCAAAGAGGAGAGCCACGCCTCCCACAGCGTCATCTGACCCCCCTGTATCCGCCGCAGGCCGTCATCTCAACGAAAAAAGCGAGACGCGATGCGATGGAACCATTCATTATGCGTCACGTTGTGTCTACATGAAAGCTTCAAGCTCAGCATTGCAGTCGCCGTGAGGGGATCGATCATGGCGAAGGACGAAGACCCGATGCGGGATCCGTCGGCGGAACGAGTGAAACGCGAAACGTATCAACAGCAGAGATCCGACGACTGTCGAAGTGGGGCGATGGAGCCAAGGGAGATCAAGGAAGAGTGGATCGGGCATCAGCTCCGCAAGGTTTACAATAAGGCTCTCAGCGAGCCGGTTCCGGATCGGTTGCTTGATCTCCTGAAAAAGCTCAAGAACGAGGATCCGGACGCCCGATGACCGGCGCCGAAGTGGAGCAGCTGCGCGATGACATCGTGGAGCGCCTGCCGAACTTGCGGGCGTTCGCCCGGTCGATTGCCGGCGATCCGTCAAAGGCCGACGATCTTGTACAGGACACTATCGTCAAGGCTCTGGCAAATCTTCACAGTTTCGAATTTGGCACGAACCTGACGGCGTGGCTGTTCACCATCCTGCGCAATCATTACTATTCGGAAGTGCGGCGGATGTGGCGAGAGGTAGAAGACGCAGACGGGGTTCACGCCGCGCGACTGGTCAGTCGCCCACGCCAGCTGGATCAGGTCGAACTCAACGATTTTCAAGCGGCTTTGGCGCGACTGCCTGTGGAACAGCGCGAGGCTCTGATATTGGTTGGCGCCTCCGGGTTCGCATACGAGGACGCTGCCCGGATCTGCGGGTGCGCTGTCGGAACCATCAAGAGCAGGGTTAACCGCGCCAGGGTCCGCTTGACGGAAATGCTCGACCCGGACGGCAGCGGGCGGCCGGAAATCGGGCCCGAGAACTTTCGGGCTGCGGGAACGGGAACACGTTCGGTCGTCTGAGACGTTCATGCCAAACAGATCCAGTAAGCGGGGCAATTGGCAACCATTTCGGTCGCTGCGAGCGCGACTGGTGCTGATCCTGGCGGTGACGCTGCTTCCGGCCGGCGTCCTGGCCTGCGTCCAGGCGCTCTCGAACTTTCAGCGGCTGACCGCCATCGCTGAAGACTCCGTTCTGCAGGCCGCCATCCTGTCGGCTCGGGAAGAGGAGAAATTCATCGTTGGCGCGCGGCGGCTGCTGAAGACGCTGAGCGTTCTTCCTGACGTCATCGACCTCCAACCCGAGCAGTGCGGCGAGGTGCTGCGCTCGGTACTGATGATTTCGGAGCTGTACCGGTCGCTGGTGCTGACCAACCGCAGCGGCGATATCATCTGCAGCTCGACCCCCCTCGCCCAGCCGCTCAACATCTCCCACGAGGATTGGTATCGGGAGGTGGTGGCGCGGCAGGAATTGACGGTGACAGGGCGCACGCCCGGCATCATGTCGGAGAGCGGCCTCAACGCTGTTGGCTTGCCGATCTTCGACCGCCAGGGCGCCCTCACCTCGGCCCTTTTTCTTACGCTCGAAGCACGATGGCTGCAGGATCTGTTGGTCCAGGCGGATACCCCGGTCGTCGCCCACGTGGCGATGGTCGACGGCCGCGGCAACACCATCGCGGCCGCATCGGCGGCAGCCCATGACCGGAGGTGGCTGCCGCGGCCCGAACAACTTCGGGAGTCGCTTGCGGCAAAGCCGAGCGCCGTGCGCCTGACCGGGAGCGACGGCCGCCTCCGCATTTTGGGTTCGCTCCACTGTTGCGGGATGAAATCCACCTTGTCCTGGGAAGTGTCGACGATCTGGCCTTGACCGCGTGGAACTGGCGGTTGCTGAGCGCAGTCGGCGCCCCGCTTCTGATGTGGCTGATCGCGCTGGTGGTCGCCTGGGTGGCGATCGACCGATTGGTTCTGCGTCCGACAGTGACCCTGCAGCGCGTCGCCGCGGCATTCGCGGCGGGCCGGCACGACGTGCGGGTGCCGGATGATGACGACTCTCCGAAAGAGATCAGTGAGCTGGGGCGGACCGTCAACATGATGGCGGACAACCTCGTGGCGCGAGAAAGCGAATTGGAACAGGCTGTCGACGACCAGCGCGGACTGCTGAAGGAACTGCACCACAGGGTCAAAAACAACCTGCAGGTCATCGCCAGCCTTTTGAACCTGCAGGTACGCAACGCAGCCCACGAGCGGGAGCGGCGAGCGCTGAGCACCACCCGGGACCGGGTTTATGCCCTCGCCAGGATTCACGAACAGCTTTATCGCGGCCATAAGATCCAATGGGTGCCCCTCGACCAGCTTCTGCCCGATATCGCCGGTTATTTGAAGCGATCGCGCCCCCAGCTCAGTTCGAGCTTGAGCGTGCACTGCGACATCGATTCCCTGAATGCGAATACGCGACGGGTTGTGCCGATTGCGCTGCTGGTGACGGAGGTGGTTTCGAGCGCTCTTGATCAGGAGGTGGAGGATGACGGCCCCCGCAACCTCTTGATCGCGCTTAAACGCTCCGGAGAGAGCGGCGCCACGCTCACCGTCAGAAGCGATTCACGCTTCGGAGCGCTTGGGCCCGACTGCAGTGGACTGAGCTTCGCCCTGATGAAGGGCTTCGTGCGCCAACTCGGCGGCCGCTCACATCTGCATACCGACGAAGGCTACCGTCTCACCGTCCACATCCCCAGTCTTGACTGATTCTCAAGCGAGGGTCTTTTCGAAAACATTGCGCGATGGGCCCTAGGCGCAATAGCCGAAGCCGTGTTCCGCCGTGTATCAGAGGCGGCGGAGGCGGCGGAGGCGGCGGAGGCGGCGGAAAAAAGAGGAATGACCCCCTTTTTTGCTACGGGCGCGGCGCGGCCTGCCGGTTGGCGAGGAGCGTCGCGAGGGTTGTCAGGATCAACCGGTCGCTGAACGGTTTCTCCAACACGATGACGTCGTGGAACTCCTGCACTTCGATGGATGCGCCGTCAAAACCGGTCAAGAACGCGAACGGCACTCCCATGTCTTTGAGCCTGATTGCCACCGGCGTCACAAGTTCGCCTTCCACATCGACGTCGAGGAAGGCGGCGTCTAGAGTATCCCCGTCGACGAGCGCCATGGCTTCCGACACGGACGACGCCGGCCCAATCACTTTGTAGCCGGCGCTCGTCAGGAAGGATTCGAGATCCATCGCGATCATCGCCGAATCCTCGACCACGAGCACCCGTTGCGCCCCGTCACCGGCGGGCGCTCTGGCGCTTCGGCGGCGCTCCGCATTCCGCGCCAGCTCCTCGCCCGTGGCCATCCGCTGCAGCGGCGCCTCCATGGTGAGGCGGACTCCCTCCGGGAGGAACTCCAGTGTCGAAACCCCGTCCAGTTCCCTGGGTGCGATGTCTTCGATGATTTCGGAGCCGAAGCCGCGGGCCGAAGGCGGTGTGACGGCGGGACCACCGTGCTCTTCCCAGACGAACCGGAACGTCTCGCCCTCGCCGGTGTCCGTCACTGTCCAGCGGACGTCAACGCGACCCGTCTCGCCGGAGAGCGCACCGTACTTGGCCGCATTGGTCGCCAGCTCATGCATCAGGAGACAGAACGCGAGCGCAGCTTTCGGTGTCAGCCACAGCGCCGAGCCCTCGGTGTGGACCCGCTGCGCGCCGTACGGGCGGACTTCCTCCGCCACCAACTCGGAGATTTCAGCGCCCTGCCACTGGCTCTTGATCAGAATGTCGTGGGTATTGGCGAGAGCTCGGGTACGTGTCGTCACCGACTGAACGAGCTGCTCCTTGGACTCCGCGCGACGGGCGGCATGGGTGACGACGGTCTGCATCGTCGCGAGCAGGTTCTTGACGCGATGGCTGAGCTCACTCATCACCGTGGCCAGCCGCTGCTCGGCCGCCTTGCGGGCATCGATGTCTTCAACGACGACGATGACGTGATCCGGCTCCCCCACGGCGTCCCGCTGCACGGAGACTGTGGAGTTGACCCAGGTCAGCGATCCGCTTGGCCCAACGCAGCGCTTCTCCATGCTGTAAGAGTCGATCTCGCCGGCGATCAGTCGCCGCATGTTGTCAACCTCTGCATCGACATCCTGCGGGCAGGTGATTTCCTGGAACGTCCTGTTCTGCAGGTCGTCGCCGGTGAACCCGAAGATCTCGCTCAGCCGGTCGTTGACCCGCAGCCACCGCCCGTCCAGGCTGATGTGCGCCATGCCGACGGCGGTCTGCTCGAACGTTTCGCGGAAAAGCGCCTCGCTCGTAGCGAGCGCCGCCTCGGCGGCCTTGCGCTCGGTGACGTCGACCGCCGACGGCATCAGATTGATCACCCTTCCGTCGTCGTCGCGAAGCGGCGTCAGCTGGAAATCGATGGTGATGAACTGCCCGTCGCGGACGCGCACCAGGACATCGTACCGCACCGATTCGCCCAGTCGCGCGCGCTCGATCGCGTCTCGCAATTGCGCCTGTACGGTGTGCGAATACGACCACCAGTAGGTTTGCTCGAACGGCTTGCCGAGCACGTCCTCCGGAGCCAATCCGGCAATGCCGAGCGCCGTCTGGTTGGCTTCCAGCAACGTGCCGCTCGTATCGAGGACGCCGACGAGGGAGCCGATGCCGTCGAGGAGACGCCGCAGCCGCTTGGCGTTCTGCCGCTCAACGAACTCCATCTTGCGCGCGGCGGTGACTTCCTGGACCACGGCGGCCACATAGTCGGTGCGGCCGCCCGCGTCGGAAACAGGAAAGTAGCTGCCCATCCACACGCGGTCGACGCCGGGCTCTTTGGGCGTTTGCCCGATGATTTCGTAGTCCAGCACCGGCTCGCCGGTCGCAAAAACACCCTTGTAGAGCGGCACCAGGATCGGCGCGAGATCGGGCAGCACTTCCTCGATGGTCTTGCCGATATGTTCCCCATCGATTTGCCGTTCATACTTGCGAGATGGTGGTTGATCCGCCGAAAGCGCAGCTCGCGGTCGACGATGGACAGTCCGACCGGCGCGGATTCGTAAATCAGGTCGAGCTCGCGAGCGCCTTCCAGCCGCTGGTTGGTGGCCGTTTCCAGTTCGCGGTTGAGGCGCCAGCACTCCATCTCGCTCATCGCGCACGCTGCCAAGTCGGTAAGCGTGCTGCGGGTGGAAAGATCAGCGAGGATGCGGGGTTCCGGATCCATTACGCAAAGGACCCCAATCGGGAACCCGTCAGTCGTCCTCAAGGGGGCACCGGCGAAGAACTGGATGTTCGGCGGCTCCGCCACCAGAACACAGCGTCGGGTTGGTTCGATCGCCCGCGCGTCGGCGATCCACACGATCTGATCCTGCTCGATAGTCTCGTTGAAGAACGAGTCGCGGCGCGGGCAGCGGATCGGCGGCAGGCCGTGGCGGGCGATGGAGCGGACGTGATCCGCCTCGACGAACACCAGCGCCGCGTAGGCAGCGTCGAACATCTGCGCAGCGAGGCGGGCGAAACGATCGAGGATGTCGCCCGGCTCCGGTTCGAAGAAATCGAAACGCGCCAGCGCCGCGAGGCGGGCCGCCTCGCACTCCCGACGCTCGTCCTGGTTGTTTAGATTCTGCGGTTCAACCACCGAGCCAAGCTCCACCCGCTCTCATGATGTTTGTAGAACGACTCTGAACCTGTCCGCATCTTAACGATACCACAGATTTTCGGTGTGTGTGGCCATTCGCGCGGCGGCCGCGCGCGGCGCTTGCTCGGCAGGGGGATGCAGCACTATATTATGAGTGTCGGTTAGCCGACTATGGCGATAAACGCTGCACGGAATAGGCGTAGCGGACCCGGGGGCAGTGCCCGGCGCCTCCACCAATCCCGCCGAGGCGGGCGCCACCTGCACAAGGGTGGCGGGACTTGGCCCTGCAACGGCGCAGGCCGACTTAAGGGGGCGAAACAGGATCGACGTGCGTAGTAAAGGTGTGGTTTTCGCTCGGCATGGTACCACCGTTATCGGGCCGAAACTATAGATGCCAATGACAATGAGGCATTTGCTGTCGCCGCTTAAGGCGTAGGCGGGGTTCGGGAGGCACCTGGCACCAGAAGCCTCCCACCTTGCCCCACCTGCGGCCATGAGCTTCAGGCCAAGGAGTTCGGGCCGGGGGGAACTTCGCCGGAGCCTGGTCGTTCAACCGGCATCGATTCAGGGGTATGGAGCGAGGGTTTCGTGACGAGATGACGGATGGCGCGCAGAAGGGTTCGCTTCCTTATGATCAGTGGATCGAGGACGCGCTTCGCGGGGTAGTTCGGCGCGCGCTGCTGCATGCCGGGGAAGTCGGCTTGCCAGACGAACATCATTTCTACGTGACGTTCCGGACCGACGTGGGCGGAGTGGATATTCCTGCTTACCTCCGCGCTTTGCACCCGGAGGAAATGACCATCGTGCTTCAGCACCAGTTCTGGGACCTCGATGTTGACGACGAGTGTTTCGCAGTGACCTTGAAGTTCAGGGGCAAGCGGGAGCGGCTTGTGGTTCCGTTGGCGGCTATCAGTCAGTTCGCCGATCCGTCGGTGAATTTCGGTCTGCAACTGAAGCAGGCGGTCGGCAAGTCCGGTGAGGCGCCGGGAGCCCTGCCTACTCCGAGCGCCGAGCGTGAGACGCCCAAGAGCAGCGACCCGGGCGAGACCGGCAAACCCGCTGCCGACGCTGCCGACGACGACGACCGGGTCATCGCCCTCGACAGGTTCCGGAAAAAGTAAGAGGCCTTGTTTTCATCCTTTTATCGTCCTTGTGGGGCCGCGAAGTCGACGCAGTGATCCAAATAGCGCCGGACGGCGGATATTCCGCGCACCTGTTGCGCACCCCACTCGCAATCGGCCTTCTGGGGACGTAAAAGAGGGCTGGGATCATCACCATTGACGCTGACGAGGGCGAGAGCATGAGCGATTACATCCATCACACCCTGTTCCCATTGGGCGAAGACACAACGCCCTATCGGAAGTTGTCCTCGGACTTCGTTGGCTCCGTCCCCGTCAACGGCCGCCATGTTCTGGAGGTCGAGCCCGAGGCACTGATCTTGCTTGCCGACCAGGCGATGCGCAGTTGCCAGCATCTATTGCGGCCCGGCCATCTGGCGCAGCTCCGCAAGATCCTCGACGACCCGGAGTCCTCGGGCAACGACCGCTTCGTCGCCCTCGAGCTGCTCAAGAACGCCAACATCTCCGCCGGCGGCGTGCTGCCCATGTGCCAGGACACCGGCACCGCCATCATCATGGGCAAGAAGGGCCAGGACGTGTGGACCCGCGGCAACGACGAGGCGGCGCTCTCCGAGGGCATCCTCAAGGCCTACACCGAGACCAACCTTCGCTACAGCCAGGTCGCACCGTTGTCGATGTTCGATGAGAAGAATACCGGCAGTAACCTTCCTGCCCAGATCGACCTCTACGCCGAGCCCGGCGGCGCCTACAAGTTCATGTTCATGGCCAAGGGCGGCGGCTCGGCCAACAAGACGTTCCTCTATCAGGAGACAAAGGCGCTGCTGAACCCGGAACGGCTGCGCGCCTTCCTCGACGAGAAGATCCGCAAGCTGGGCACGGCGGCCTGCCCCCCCTACCACCTCGCCATCGTCATCGGCGGCACCTCTGCCGAGATGACCCTGAAGACCGTGAAGCTTGCCTCAGCACGCTATCTCGACAGCCTGCCCACCGAGGGCAACGAGTACGGCCAGGCTTTTCGCGATGTGGCGCTGGAAAACGAAGTGCACCGCATGACGCAGCAGATGGGCATCGGCGCCCAGTTCGGCGGCAAGTACTTCTGCCACGACGTGCGCGTCATTCGTTTGCCGCGCCACGGCGCCTCGTGTCCGGTCGGCATCGGCGTCTCCTGCTCAGCTGATCGCCAGATCCTCGGCAAGATCACCAAGGACGGGATATTTATGGAGGAATTGGAGCGGGATCCGGCCAAGTACCTGCCGGAGATCGAGGCGGCGGATCTCGCCGGCGATGTTGTGCAGATCGACCTCAACCGACCGATGGATGAGATCCGCGCAACCCTTTCCCGTCACCCGATCCGTACCCGGTTGTCGCTCACCGGCCCGCTGGTCGTCGCCCGCGACATCGCCCATGCGAAGCTCAAGGAGCGGCTCGACGCCGGCGAGGGGTTGCCACAGTACTTCAAGGACATGGCCGTCTACTACGCCGGCCCGGCCAAGACCCCGGCCGGATACGCCTCGGGCTCGTTCGGGCCGACCACCGCCGGGCGCATGGATTCCTACGTCGACACCTTCCAGGCGGCTGGCGGCAGCATGGTGATGCTGGCCAAGGGCAACCGCTCGCCGCAGGTGACGGCGGCGTGCAAAGCACACGGCGGCTTCTACCTCGGCTCCATCGGCGGCCCGGCGGCGCGCCTCGCCCAGGACTGCATCCGCAAGGTCGAGTGCATCGAATATCCGGAGCTCGGCATGGAGGCGATCTGGCGGATCGAGGTCGAGGACTTCCCGGCCTTCATCGTGGTCGACGACAAGGGCAACGACTTCTTCGCCGAGTTCGCCAGGGCTCATTGACGCACCGATGGACGGGCCGGAACTCCGGCTGGACGGCCCGGCAAACGCGGCCCTGACGATAGCACTGGCCCACGGCGCCGGCGCGCCGATGGACAGCCCGTTCATGGCATCCTTCGCGGGATCGCTGGCGGAGGAAGGGTTTCGCGTCGCCCGCTTCGAATTTCCGTACATGGCGCAGCGGCGGAAAACGGGAAGGCGCAGCGGGCCCGATCGGCCTCCGGTGTTGCTGGCGACGTGGCGCGCCGTCATCGACGCACTCGGGCCCGAGCGGCTGGTCATTGGTGGCAAGTCTCTGGGCGGGCGGATTGCCTCGATGGTGGCCGACGATGCGGGCGTGCGGGGTCTTCTTTGTCTTGGCTACCCGTTCCATCCGCCGGACAAGGCGGACGACCAGCGCCGCATCCAGCACCTGCGGGAGCTTCGCGCCCCGTGTCTGATCGTACAGGGCGAACGCGATCCGTTCGGCAGCCGCGCGGAGGTTGCGAACTACCCGCTGTCTTCCGCCATCAACGTCCATTGGCTTGGCGACGGCGACCACGGCTTCAAGCCGCGCAAGGCGTCCGGGCGCACCGAGGACCAGAACCTGAAGGAGGCGCTGGACGCGATCCTCGCCTTTCTTGCGCGGCTGTCGCGGTCGTTGCCGTAGCCAATGCCCGTCGATCCGGCCACGCTCACCGCATTCGCACTTACCGTGGCCGCAATCGTGGTGTCGCCCGGTCCCGATACGATGCTGATCCTCCGCTACGGCCTGACCTCGGGGCACCGCACGGCGTTCGCGGCGGTCGCCGGCGTGCAATTGGGATTGCTGGTGCATACGGCGCTGGCCGCGGCCGGGGTGTCGGTGCTCATCGCCGCGTCGCCGGTCCTGTTCCGCATGGTCGCCGTGGCGGGCGCCGGATATCTCGCATGGCTCGGTATTCAGGGAGTCCGCGGCACCGGCGCCATCGGCATCGCGGGATCAGACGTTACGACTTCTCCGGCCAAGGCCTGTCGCGACGCCCTTGTCACCAACGTCCTCAATCCCAAAGTGATCATCCTGTTCCTGGCCCTGTACCCCAACTTCGTGGTAGCGGGACGGCAGGACGTGACGGCGCAGCTCATCACCCTGACGGCGACCTTGATCGTCATCAACGTCGCATGGCAGGCGCCGCTGGCGTGGCTGGCCAAGGAAGCCCGGCGCTTCCTCACTCAGCCCCGAGTCCAGCGTGCTGTCTCGGCGGGCACCGGCGCGATCCTTCTGGTTTTCGCGGCGCTCATGTTGTACGAGCACCTGTTGGCGTGACCCGCGGGGCGGTGAGTGGCCAGGACGTGCTCGGGAGGGTATAGGCCTTGCTCAACCCTACGACTGTCGTCGTCGATCGCTTCTGCGACGCGCTGAACTGCTACTATCAAACGATGTTCGGCGCCGAGGAGCCGATGGTTCCGGTCAGGATCGCCTTCGGCGCGCGGCTGATCCTGGAGCAGGTCGCCAACAGCGACGCGCTCTACCACAACCTCCAACACACCATCCTCGTCACCTGCGTCGGCCAGGAGATCTTTCGCGGGCGATTTCTCAGGCAGCGGCTGTTTCCGAGCGATTGGCTGCACTACACCGCCGCGCTCCTGTGCCACGACATCGGCTACGTGCGCGGTGTCTGCGCCGGTGACACGCTGCACACCTTCGTCATCGACACCGACGGCAACAGGGTCGCCGCCCCCCGCGGCGCATCCGACGCATTCCTGACCCCCTATCACGTGGATAGGGGCAAGATCTTCGTCCGCGATCGGCTCAAAGATGTGCCGGAGATTGACGAGGAGCGCGTCGCCAAGGGGATCGAGCTCACGCGGTTTCCGGTGCCAGAGTCCAGCGATCACCAGGAGACCGGCACCGAAGCCGGCCTGGTGCGCGCGGCGGACTTGATCGGCCAGCTCGCCGATCCCAACTACCCGCAGAGATTGACGGCGCTGTACTACGAATTCGTCGAGACCGGCGTTGCCGAACGCCTCGGCTACCGGTCCGCCGCGGATCTGGCGGACGCTTACCCGCGTTTCTTCTGGGACAGCGTGCGCCCCTACATCACCGAAGCCCTTGGCTATCTACAGCTCACCCAGGAAGGCAAGCAATGGATCGCCAATCTCTATGCCCATGTGTTCGCAATGGAGCACGGGCAGTATCGTTTCGGCCCCGTGACCGGCACCGCGACCGATGAAACCGGGTTGCGGCCCTGACTTTCGCGAAGACGGTGAGGGTCGCTCGACATCCTGTTACTTCCTCGGTCTTGCGACAGGTGAGTCCGAAGCGGAACTTGACCCGTTCCAATAACGCATGCGGACGACGATGGTCGCGCCCTCAGCCGGAACGAATATGGCGGCGTCAGCAAACGACGGCGGGCCAAGCAGCACCCGGGCGTCGTTGCTGAAGCCGAAGCCTTCCGACGGCAGCCCCAGCAGCCCGGTATCGAACGCTCCATTGCCGTTCTCGTCATGATACGTGGCGACGGCGTAAGTGCCGGACGGAAGCTGCGGAAACACGACCTCGACACCGCCGGCCTCGGCCTCGCGATCGGCGCCGGCGCGGGCGCCACCGCTCTGCAGAAACTGCTCGTCGCTGTCGTAGAGCGCCAGACGGATGATGCCGTCGGCGGAGCGAAGGTTTTCGATGCGGACGACGAGATCCGCGGCCACCGCCGGACCGGGATACGCGGCGACGCTGGACAGGATCAGCATCAGCGTGCCGAGGGAGCGCGCCATCATGGCTCGTTGAGCGCGCCTGTGAAACAGCGTAGCCTGCACGGCATTACCCAAACGCAACAATCGCCGGAAGCAGATCTGATGATGACGACATCGAAGACGGCGGAACGGCGAGGACAACGGCGCTACCCTGTGCTCTGGTCGGCCAGCCTGAGCGCGGAGAGCGCCCTTGCGCCTCACGTTCTCACCTGCCGTATTCAGAATGTCTCCATCAGCGGACTACACGTACTCGCCGAGACGAGACTGGCGCCGGACACGCCAGTCACGCTGCGCATCGACCGAGTCGGCGTCTTCCATGGCCGCGTGGCCTGGTCCAACGACGAGGGCATCGGCATCGCCTTCGACGGGAACCCGCATCGAATCGCAGAGTTGATCCGCGATCGCCTCTCGACGGCCACGGAGGACAGGCCGCCAGAGCCGTCAAGTCTCTGAGCGGGGGCCGAACAGCAGCCAGGCCAGGAACCCCAGCAACGGGAAGATCAGGATACCGAGCACCCACAGCACCTTGGCGGTGGTCGACGCGCTGCTCTGCACCGTCTTGACGATGGCGTAGATGTCGGCGATCAGGATGATCAATCCAAAAAAGCCAACTGGCTTCATCTCGAACATCGCTTCTCCGCTCCTCTTCAGCGATCGTCTTGTGGGACCGTCCGCACGCGAAAACAACACCAATCTCGGATGCGACGCCAGAGCCTTGTGGCGCTCGCATCAACTTCCATCGTGAGCGTGGCAAGAGGCATTCGGTTGCGGATCGTTTCCATGCCTGACGCGCCGAGCCGCCGACACGCAATGATGCGGGTCATGGTCGGCGTTCTGCTTGTAAGCCTTCTGCCGAACTGCGCCGCGATCGGCGCGATCGGGTCGCGGATTCGACAAGGGACCGCGTCTGACCGTGTGTTGCCGTTTTGTCACTAGCTGCCAAAACAACAGCCTGCCGCCGCTGCTGTCCTGCCCCGCGATTGACTTATAACCCCAGCATCCGTAAGGGCATCGGGTCGGGTTCGCCTGCGGGCCACTGGCTGAAGCCAACGGGAGTCGAAGAACCTGATGTGGTTGCAACGTGGATCAGTCAGGAGATGGTCATGAAAGGCTTCGCCAAGACTATTGTGGTGCTAGGGGCCGTGGGTATGGCGTTCACAACAGGTGCGCCGGCGAAAGCGAAGGACGCCGGTGATCTGCTGATCCGGTTGCGTGCGGTCGGCATCGTCCCGGATGTGGACGGCACTACGGACTTGGTCGGCGGCGACGTCGACCTCAACGAACCGTTCGTCCCCGAACTCGACTTTTCCTATTTCTTCACCGAGAACATCGCCGCCGAGTTGATCCTGGCCACGGCACGCTTCAAGCCGATCGTCAATGGTTCGGCGCTTGGCCGCGTTGATCTCGGCGAGGTGTGGATCCTGCCGCCGGTTTTGACGGCGCAGTACCATTTCTTCCCCAAGCACACGTTCAGTCCATACATCGGGGCCGGCGTCGCATACCACATCTTCTACGGGCAGAACGAGGACGGCGCGCCCGGCATCATCAACGACGTGGACTACGACGACGGGTTCGGCTGGGCGCTTCAGGCCGGAGTCGACGTTGCGATCGGAGAGCGCTGGAGCCTCAACGCCGACGTCAAGAAAGTGTTCTTCAACACCGACGTCACGGTCCAGAGCGCCGCCGGACAGATCAACGCCAACGACGTGGACATCGACCACTGGATCATCGGCGTCGGCGTCGGGGTGCGCTTCTAGCGGGCCGCGCGCCGTCCGCGATCGAACGGCGGACGCTGGAAACGAGAGAGGCAGCACGTCTGCCGCTCTCGCTCAGGCATCCACAGTGACCGGTGACGCCATGGCTGCGGCACCGTGAGCCGGGCGCTCCCTGTTGGCGCCGTCCGCCATAGCTGCTGGTAACCGGCAATGTCCAGCCAATGGCCCACCATGCTGTCCTGTATGCTCCGGCTCCTGTTGCTGTTCGCCGCCATCATCGGGATGGTCGGCGATGCCGATGCCGCGCATCCAAGCGTGCCGGCGCTGTTTTCTGATGGCGCCGCAATCAAGGTGACCACGGTCGGCGTGCCTCTCGATGTGGACGATCCGCAGCGCACGGCGGTGGGGGAACTGCGCTATCGCGGCGGACTGGAGTTGCGCTCGGAGGATGCGCGATTCGGCGGGCTGTCCGGCCTGACCATCGACGCGGATGGCGGCTCGCTGACTGCCATCTCGGACCGCGGCTACTGGCTGCTCTTGCGCCTCGTCCATGTGAACGGCGATCTGGCTGGGATCGCGGAAGCCGTCATCGGCGAGTTGCCGTTCGTGCGCGCGACACCGGACTCCGCCGATGCGGAAGCAATGGCGCCGATGTTCGACGGAAGCGTGATCGTCGCGTTCGAACGCGAACATCGCCTGATGCGCTACTTCATGGACGGGCAGCCGCCGTTGCCGGTCGCCCCGCCGCCCGGCCTCTCCGACATGCCGTCCAACGGCGGCATCGAGTCCCTGGCGCGGCTGCCCGACGGCCGTCTCCTGATGCTTGCCGAGCAGGACACCACCGATGACGGCGTTCTCGGCTGGGTGCGGAACGTCAGCGGATCCTGGTTTCAGTTCGAATACTTGATCGATGGCGGCTTTCGCCCCACGGACGCTGCGACGTTGCCCGGCGGTGATGTCCTGGTCGTTGAGCGGCGATTCCCGCCGCTGGATGTGCGCCTCCGCCGTATTGCCGCCGATACCTTGGAACCCGGAGCCGCCGTTTCGGCCGAGGCGGTCGCCCACCTCGGCGGCGGCGTCACAGTCGACAACATGGAAGGCATCGCCGTTTGCCGCGACAGCGACGGCCGCACGCTCGTCTACATCGTCTCCGACGACAACTACTCGGTCTTCCAGCGCACTCTGCTGCTGATGTTCGAACTGGTGGACTGACGGTCATCCCAGTTCAAGAGACCCTGGCATCGCGCACTAATCGGGTCGCCAGCGTTGATCTCGTTCCGCTACTCCACCGTGACGCTCTTCGCCAGGTTCCTGGGCTGGTCGACGTCGGTGCCTTTGGCGACGGCAACGTGGTAGGCGAGCAGCTGCACGGGGATGGTGTAGAGGATCGGCGCAACGAACGGGTCCACCTCCGGAAGCTCGATTGTGGCCGCCGCCGTCATACCCAACCGCTCGATGCCGGAGCGGTCCGACAGGAAGATCACCCGGCCGCCGCGGGCCACCACCTCCTGCATGTTCGACGCGGTCTTGTCGAACAGCTCGTCCGACGGCGCGATGACGATGATCGGCATGTTCTCGTCGATCAGCGCAATGGGTCCGTGCTTCATCTCCCCGGCGGCATAGCCTTCGGCGTGTATGTAGCTGATCTCCTTGAGCTTGAGCGCTCCTTCAAGTGCGATGGGATAGCCGGTGCCACGCCCCAGGTAGAGCACGTCGCGGGCCTCGGCCACCTTGTGGGCCAGCTCCGCCAGCCGTTCGTCGTGGATGAGCACGTCGTTGGCGCGGCCCGGCACCTCGGTCAGCGCCCGGCACAGGCGCTCCTCGGTCGCGCGGTCGATGGCGCCGCGCTTGGCGGCGACGTGCAGCACCAGGCAGGCAAGCACGGTGAGCTGGGTGGTGAACGCCTTGGTCGAGGCGACGCCGATTTCCGGTCCGGCATGAGTCAGCAGCACCATCTCCGATTCCCGCGCCATGCTGCTCTCGGCGACATTGACGATGCTGATGGTGTGCTGGCCCTGCTGCTTCGCATAGCGCAGCGCCGCCAGGGTGTCGGCGGTCTCTCCCGACTGGGAGATGAAGATGGCGAGCCCGCCCTGCGGCAGGTCGGCGCCGCGGTAGCGGAACTCCGAGGCGATGTCGATCTCCACCGGCACCCGGGCGATGCGCTCGAACCAGTACTTGGCGACGAGGCCGGCGTGGAACGAGGTGCCGCAGGCGACGATGGTGATCCGCGACACCTTGGTGGGATCGAAGCTCAGCTTCGGCATGGTGACCAGGAAATTCCACGGGTTGAGCAGCGCGTGCAGCGCATCGCCGATCACCGCCGGCTGCTCGTAGATCTCCTTCAGCATGAAGTGGGCGAAGTTGCCCTTGCCTATCATCGCGCCGGAGGTGGAGGTGAGGCTGACCGGCCGCTCCACGATCGTGCCGGAGGCGTCGTGCATGACGACGCCGCTCGCCGTCACCTCCGCCCAATCGCCTTCCTCGAGGTAGCAGATGCGGTTGGTGAGGGGCGCCAGCGCCAAGGCATCGGATCCGAGGTACATCTCGCCGTCGCCGAAGCCGACCGCCAGCGGGCTGCCGCGCCGGGCGCCGATCATCAGGTCCTTGCGTCCGGCGAACAAGATGGCCAAGGCGAATGCGCCGTCGAGCCGTTGCAGCGACTCCTGTACCGCCTCCTGCGGGGAGAGGCCTTTGGCGAGGTGGCTCGAGATCAAATGCACGACCACTTCCGTATCGGTCTCGGTCGAGAACGTGCAGCCTTCGGCGGTCAGTTCGGTGCGTAGCTGGTGGAAGTTCTCGATGATGCCGTTGTGGACCAGGGCGACGCGGCTGTCGGCGTGGGGATGGGCGTTGTTTTCGGTCGGCGCGCCGTGCGTCGCCCAGCGGGTGTGGCCGATGCCGATCACCCCCTCGACCGGGTTGGCCTTCAGCACGTTTTCGAGATTGACGATCTTGCCGGAAGCCCTGCGGCGCTCGATGGTGCCGTCGACCAAGGTAGCGATGCCGGCGGAGTCATAGCCTCTGTACTCCAGCCGCTTCAGTCCGTCGATCAGCAGCGGCCCGACCGCCGCCTTCCCGATAATGCCGATAATGCCGCACATTTGGCTCTGTCCTTACGTCTCGCGGTTCATGTCTTGGCTTTGGCCGCCTTCTGCGCCGCCCGACGCTCGCGAAAGCGCCGCGCCCAGTCCTCGCGGACGACGTGCGGCCCGCGGGTGACGGCCAGCGCGTCTGCGGGCACGTCCTTGGCGATGGCGCTCGACGCCCCGACGATGGCGCCGTCGCCGATCTTGACCGGCGCCACCAGGCAGGTGTTGGAGCCGATGAAGGCGCCGGCGCCGATGTCGGTGTGGCTCTTGAAGAATCCATCGTAGTTGCAGGTGATGGTGCCGGCGCCGATGTTGGCGCGGGCGCCGATGCGGGCGTCGCCGATATAGGTCAAGTGGTTGACCTTGGCGCCGGTCTCGATGCTGGCGTTCTTGATCTCGACGAAGTTGCCGATGTGGGCGTCGTTGCCGACATGCGCTCCGGGGCGGAGCCGCGCGAACGGCCCGATGGAAGCGCCGCTCTCAATGGTGACGCCTTCAAGATGGCAGAACGGGCGGATCTCCACATTGTCGCCGACGGTAACGCCGGGCGCGAAAACGACATTGGGCCCGACCACCACATCGCGTCCGAGCCGGGTGTCGTGGCTGAAAAAGATGGTCTCGGGCCCGATCAAGGTGGCGCCGCCGGCCATTGCCGCGGTCCTGAGCCGCTCCTGTACGATCGCCTCGACGTGCGCCAGGTCGCCTCGGGAATTGACGCCGATGAACTCGTCCTCGTCGCCCTCGACCACGGCGGCGGCGAGCCCGTCGCCGCGGGCGATGCCGACGATGTCGGTGAGATAGAATTCGCCTTTGGCGTTGTCGTTGCCGACCCGTTCGATGAGCCCGAAGAGGCGCTTGCCGTCGATGGCCATGACCCCGGAGTTGCAGAGATCTATGGCGCGTTGCCCGGCGCTGGCGTCCTTGGCCTCCACGATTGCCTGCAGGGCCCCGCCCGTGTCGACGATCAGCCGTCCGTAGCCACCTGGATCGCGGGCGCGGAACCCGAGCACGACCACCGCCGGGTCCGACGCTGCTCGGCGCGCCGCCAGCATGCGCTGAAGCGTGTCGGCCGCCACCAGCGGCGTGTCGCCGTACATCACCAGCACGTCGCCGTCGAAATCTCCGAGTTCGGCGCGGGCGGCAGCGACCGCGTGGCCGGTGCCGAGCCTCGGGCTCTGGATCACCGTCGGATGCGGCGCCACCGCCTTCGCCACGTCCGCCATCTCGTCGCCGATGACCACCACCACCCGGTCCGCATCCAGCGCCGCCGCCGTCGCCAGCACGTGGCCGATCAGCGGCCGTCCGGCGACAGCATGCATGACTTTGGGTCGCGCGGAGTTCATGCGGGTCCCCAACCCGGCAGCCAGCACGACGACGGCCGTTTTTCGATTTGACATGGACTGACCTGTGGCTGAAAGACAACAAGCAAAGGTGCGCAAGATCGGCGGGACGTTGCCATAGACGCCGCGACCCGCCAAGTGAAACATTGTTGCCGAATGTTTCTAAAGATTGGGTTAATATGCGAACTCTTCGCAGCGTTGTTTTTGACCTGGACGGCACGTTGATCGACAGCGCTCCGGATCTGCGCCGCGCCGTCAACCGTCTGTTGGCCGCAGAAGGCCGCAGCATCCTGGATCTTTATGCGGTTGTCGGGATGATCGGCGATGGCGCCCAGAAGCTGGTCGAGCGTGCCTTCGAAGCGACGGGCGGCCTTGATGACGCCAACGGCCTTGACGACCTGACCGCGCGCTTCCTGGGGTTCTACGAGGGGCGAGCGACGGAGCTGACTCACCCGTATGCCGGCGTGGTCGAGACACTCCAGTGGCTGCAGTCGGAAGGCTTTTCCCTCGGCATCTGCACCAATAAGCCGGAGGCGCCGACGCGGGAGATCCTGCACGACCTGGGCCTCGACGCTTATTTTTCCGCGGTGTTCGGGGGCGACACCTTGGACGGCGTCAAGAAGCCCGATCCACGCCTGCTTCAGGCCGTCCTAAACGACCTCCATTGCGACGCCGGCGCGGCGGTCATGGTCGGCGATAACGCCAACGATGTCGCCGTCGCCCGCGCCGCCGGCGTCCCGATCATCCTCCGCGCCGGCGGCTACACCCGCATCCCTGCCGCCGACCTCGGCGCCGACCAGATCATCGCCACCTTCGCCGACCTCCCCGCCGCATTGGCTCGGCTCCGCCAAGATGCGTAGACGCGTGGACGCGTAGGGCGGGTTAGCGTAGCGTAACTCAACATATCACCGCGCCGGCGCGCTGGATTGCGCCGCGCACATCCGCGCTACGGTGTTTTTCCG
Source organism: Rhodospirillales bacterium (assembly GCA_016710335.1). Lineage (NCBI taxonomy): Bacteria > Pseudomonadati > Pseudomonadota > Alphaproteobacteria > Rhodospirillales > Rhodospirillales bacterium. The sequence goes on along the minus strand of JADJXQ010000001.1, from coordinate 530,084 downwards.
CTGCGGGGCGCCGTCAGTTCTTCCAGGTAGTCGACCAGCGCCGACAGGTCCTCAGGGTTGGAGACTCGCTGAAGGGGCATCTTGGAGTCGGGGACGTAGGCGTGGGGGCCTTCGGCAAACAGTGCGGTGAGAGTCTCTCGGTTCCAGGTGAAGGTGGCGCGGCGGAGGGTCGGCGAGTAGTCGTAGCCCGGCACCGAGCCCACGCGGCGGCCGAACAGGCCGGCCAGGTGCGGGCCCGATCGGGAGATGCCATCCGGCGACAGCGTGTGGCAACGGGCGCAGGCGCGATAGAGCCGGGCGCCCGGATGGGTGCTCGTTTCCCACGGCCGCGGCTCCGTGTCATCCGCGATCTCGAGGCCAACGCGGGCGCCGCTCTCCAGATGCCAGACCCGCACGCTGCCGTCGGATCCGGCAGAGACCCCGAAGCGCCCGTCGGGCGTGAACGCGACCGACCACACCGGCTCGTCGTGGGCGGCGAGCGACCGCTTCGGCAGACCGGATGCCAGCGACCAGACGATGACCTGCCCGTCCCGGCCGGCGGTGAGCGCCGCGGCCCCGTCCGCCGACACTGCCGCCGCCAGGACCGGGCCGTCGTGGCCGCGCAACGCCACGATCTCGAGGCCGGTATCCAGGTCCCAGAGGCGCGCGGCGCCGTCGATGCCGGTCGACAGCAGGGAGCGCCCGCCGGGATTGTCGACAAGGTCGGTTACCGCCATCGTGTGGCCCGCCAGTTCCGCGATCTTCCGCCACTCCCCTGCGCCCGACGCTTCCCAGATCCGGATGACACCGGCCTTGTCGCCGGTGGCGAAGGCGGTGCCGTTGCGGACGGATGCCACCGCGTTGATCCCTTGATCATGGTGGATGCTCGCGATCTCCGCCCCGTCGTCGAGGTTCCAGAGCCGCACCAGTCCGTCCCAGCCGACCGTCGCCGCGACCGCGCCATCGGGCGCCACGGCGATATCCGACAGCTTGGCCTCGAGATCGGCCGTGCGCCACCGCGGCGCCCCGGTTTCCACATCCCAGTGGATCAGCGTGCCGTCGTCGCCGGCGCTCAACGCGGTGCGCCCGTCCGCCACGAATGCAACGGCGTTGACCGGCGCGGTGTGGCCGGACATGGTGCGCACGAGGTCCTGGTCGGAGAACGCCCACAGCTTGACGGAGTAGTCGAAGCTGGCGGTGAGGACGCGGGCGCCGTCCGGAGACACCGCGACGCTTCGCACCATGCCGCCATGACCGATGAAATCGGCGACCGCTGGCGGGGAGGCAACCGAGGCAACCACAGCCGAAAGCAGCATCACGCCCGCGACCCTGATGCAGAGACGCAAGCGGCGCCATGGTCCGCGAACGCCACAACGTCGCATAAGGCATCTCCCGCACTCATCCCGAACCCGTCGCGGCAGACACCGGCCGCCGCAGCGATTACTCTATCCACAAATTGCTGTTGAACGGAAGCCGGCCAGGACGGCTTGGGGAGGACGATCCATGGCGTCGCCGCTGTTGTTGCCTGATCCAGCCGACGCGCGCCTCACTGCCCGCCTGGAGGGCGTCGATCAGGACGGGCGTCCGGCCGAAGCGCAGGTGATCGTCGAGCGGCCGCTGACGTTGTTCCTCAACGGCAGGGAGATCGTCACGATGATGACCATCGGCGATCATCCCGACTATCTGGCGGTCGGCTATCTGCTCAACCAGAACATGCTGCTGCCGGACGATGAGATCACCGCTATCGATTACGACGGCGAGATCGACACCGTCGTCGTCCGCACATCCCGCACAACCGATTACGAGGCCAAGCTCAGCCGGAAGGTGCTGACGTCCGGCTGCGCCCAAGGCACGATCTTCGGCGACGTCATGGAGAAGTTCGAGACCATAACCCTCGACGCCGCTGCCCGCCTGCAAACGTCGTGGCTCTACGCTCTGACCCGGGCGATCAACACGACGCCGAGCCTCTATCTGAAGGCCGGCGCCATCCACGGCTGCGTGCTGTGCGAGGGCGACCGGCCGCTGATCTACATGGAGGACGTCGGCCGCCACAACGCGGTGGACAAGATCGCCGGCTACATGCATCTCAACCGCATCGCCGCCGAGGGCAAGATCTTCTATACCACCGGGCGGCTGACCAGCGAGATGGTGATCAAGACCGTGCAGATGCAGATCCCTATCCTGATCTCCCGCTCCGGCTTCACCGCCTGGGGGGTCGAGCTGGCGCGGCGCGCCGACTTGACCCTGATCGGGCGCGCGCGCGGCAGGCGCTTCATCGCGCTCTCAGGCACCCACCGCATCCACTTCGACGCCGATGCCGGCCGCGATGAGGAGGAGCCGAGGCATCTGCGCCGCAAGGGCAGCCTCGCGGATGACGCGGTCTAGTGGCGCTTCGGGATGGCGGCATCAAGGACCGCGGCATGGAAGTCTTCGGGCTGATGGGGTGGAGCGGCAGCGGCAAGACGACCTTGCTGGAGGCTCTGCTGCCGGTCATCATCGGGCGCGGGTTCAGCGTCTCGACGGTCAAGCACACCTCCCATGCCGTCGATCTCGACCGCCCGGGAAAGGACAGCTACCGCCACCGGGCGGCTGGCGCCACCGATGTGGTGCTGCTGTCGTCCGCCAGGTTGACGCTGATCCACGAGCTGCGCGGCGCGCCGGAGCCGACTTTTTCCGAACTGATGCCGAGGCTGACTCCGGTCGACCTGCTGCTTATCGAGGGCTTCAAGGCGCTCCCCCATCCCAGGCTGGAAGTTCACCGGCCGGCGCTCGGCAAGCCGCTGCTCTGCGGGTCCGACCCCAAGATCGTCGCCGTGGCGTCCGACGCGCCGCTCCCCAGACTCGACCGTCCCGTGCTGGATCTCAACGACGTGCCGGCGATCGCCCGGTTCATCATCGCCCACTGCGGCCTCTCATCAGCCTGAACGGTGAACCTTTGAACCTCTGCCTCACTCCGGCAACTGGTAGTTCGGGGCCTCTCGGGTGATGGTGACGTCGTGAACGTGGCTCTCGCGCACACCGGCCGCGGTCACCCGCCGGAACGCGCAGCGCCGCTGCATCTCGGCGATGTTGGGGTTGCCGGTGTAGCCCATGGCCGAACTCAGCCCGCCGATCAACTGGCGGATGATTTGTGCCGCCGGCCCCTTGTACGGAACTCGTCCCTCGACGCCTTCCGGAACCATTTTCAGGCGGTCCCTCACCTCTTGCTGAAAGTAGCGGTCGGCGGATCCCTCCGCCATGGCGCCGATCGAACCCATGCCGCGATAGGACTTGTAGGACCGGCCCTGGTAGAGGAACACGTCGCCGGGGCTTTCGTCGGTGCCGGCGAAGAGCGAGCCGATCATGGCGCAATCCGCGCCGGCGGCGATCGCCTTGGCGAGATCGCCGGAGTAGCGGATGCCGCCATCGGCTATCAACGGCACGTCCTTGTCGCGGCAGACCTCCGCCACCTCGCGGATAGCCGAGAATTGCGGCACACCCACTCCCGCCACCACCCGGGTCGTGCAGATGGAGCCGGGGCCGATGCCCACCTTGACGCCATCGGCCCCGGCATCGATCAGGGCGCGCGCCCCGTCGGATGTCGCTATGTTGCCGGCGATGACCTGGGCGTAGTTGCTCAAGCGCTTGATGCTTTCGACCGCCTTTAGCACGCCGCGAGAATGGCCGTGGGCAGTGTCGACGACGACGACGTCCACCTCGGCTTCGAGCAGCGCCTCGGCCCGCGCCATCCCGTCCGCGCCGACCCCGGTCGCGGCGCCGACGCGAAGCCGCCCCTGCCCGTCCTTGCAGGCATTGGGGAAGCGCGCCGCCTTCTCGATGTCCTTGACCGTGATCAGCCCGATGCAGCGCTCGGCGTCATCGACGACCAGCAGTTTTTCGATCCGGTGCTTGTGGAGGAGGCGCTTCGCCTCGTCGCGGGTAACCCCATCCCGCACGGTGATCAGCGGCTTGTCGGGCGCGTGCTCGGTCATCAATTCGCGGACCGGCTGAAGCGGGTCGGCGGCAAATCGAACATCCCGGTTGGTGAGAATACCGACCAGCCGCCCGGTTTCCTTCTCGACCACCGGCACGCCGGAGAACTTGTGGGCGCTCATCAGGCAGAGCGCGTCCGCCAGCGTCGCCTCCGGATGGATGGTCATGGGGTCGACCACCATTCCGGACTCGAACTTCTTGACCTTGCGCACCTCGCCGGCCTGTTGTTTCACGTCCATGTTCTTGTGAATGACGCCGATGCCGCCGGCTTCGGCCATGGCAATGGCCAACCCGCTCTCGGTCACCGTATCCATCGCCGCCGAGACCAGCGGAATGCCGATGGTGATGGAGCGGGTCAGCCGGGTGCGGGTGTCTGCGTCCTGGGGAATGATCTGCGACGCTGCGGGCACCAGCAACACGTCGTCGAACGCCAGTGCCTCGGGTATGGTCATCGTCGCCTCCGCTAGGCCGCGCGGCCTCAGGTGGCCGGGGATCATACACGACGTCCAATGATTGCCAAGCCGCATCGCGTCCGGCTGTCGCTAACACGAGGTATGTCCGGCGTAGGGAACACATGATCTGTCCGGGATTAGAACTGCTCCAGACGGAGGGAGCGGGATGCGACGGACAGAGTGTTTGCAAGGGCTACGTCTGATGAAGTTCGAGGAGGTTTACGGCAAGGTCTGCCGGGGTCGGCTGAGCGTGTCGGAGGCGGCTGAGGTGTTGGGGATGCCGGAGCGGACGTTTCGGCGCTGGCGGGGCCGGTACGAGGAGTCTGGCGCGGAGGGTCTCTACGACCGGCGTCTGGGCCGGGCCTCGGCGCGGCGGGCGGCGGTGGACGAGGTGGCGCGGGTTCTGGAGCTGTTCGACACGCGGTACTTCGATTTCACGCCGAAGCACTTCCACGAGAAGCTGGTCTCGGAGCACGGCTGCCGACGGAGCTACAACTGGGTGCGACTGACCCTGCAGCGATGCGGGCGGATCACGCCGGCGCCACGTCGCGGGGCCCACCGGCGAAAGCGGCCGCGGCGGCCGATGGCGGGAATGATGCTGCACCAGGACGGCTCCCGCCACGAGTGGGTGCCGGGCGAGCGCTGGGATCTGATCGTCACCATGGACGACGCCACGTCGGAGATCTACTCGGCGTTCTTCGTCGCCGAGGAGGGGACGATGTCGAGCTTCCGGGCGCTCGACGAGGTGATCTCGGAGCGGGGAGTGTTCTGCGCGCTCTATGCGGATCGCGGGTCGCACTACTGGCATACCCCGGAAGCCGGCGGCAAGGTCGACAAGGACAACCCGACCCAGGTCGGCCGGGCACTCGCCGCGCTCCGCATCGAGCTGATCGCGGCGTACTCGCCGGAAGCCCGCGGCCGCTCGGAGCGCATGTTTGGGACCCTGCAGGGCCGCCTGCCGCAGGCGTTGCGGGAAGCCGGGATCACCACCATGGAGGAGGCCAACCGGGACCGCGCGGGAGGTCTACATCCCCGAGCACAACGCCCGCTTCGGGCGGCCGCCGGCCGAACCGGGCTCGGCGTTCACCGCCTGCCCCGCCGGCATTCTCGAGGACGTCCTCTGCATCCAGGAAAAGCGCGTCGTCGGTAATGATAACACGGTGCGCTACCGCAACCGGATCCTGCAGATCCCGGCGGATCGTCACCGCCACCACTACGTCAAGGCGCGTGTCCGGGTTCACGAGTACCCCGACGATACGCTGGCCGTGTTCCACGGGCCGCGGCGCCTGGCGCGCTATGCGCCCGACGGAAATCCGATCGACGACGCCGATCAACAGGCGGCGTGACCTGCTTCGACGCCCGCCAGCCCCGTGGATTTGTGGACAAGGCTACGCCTTCCCCACAACCCCACAGGGCCATCAGCCACAACAGAAGCGGTCAATTCATGTGGTACCTAAAGCGGCCAACTCAGTTTGTTATCGACACTCTCGCCCTGGTACCCTGCCTCATGCCGCCTCCACGCCGATCAGTAAAATCATCAAGCTACTCGAAGCGTCAGCGACGATTGATCAAACGGAACACGAGCATGGCGAGCCATATGGGGATCACCACGGCGGCGCCAATCACGATGTACTCGAACGCCCACCCCAATGACTTGCGCCCCCATGCGAGTGAGTCACGGGCAGCGTCGAACAGACTTCGGAAAAAATCGGCAGGTGACAGGCCAAGCAGGGACAGGATCAACCCCACAACCAGACAGGCCAGGGCCAGCTTGATGACGGTCGACAAGATCTTGCTGGGCATGCCCCCCTCAGTTCCGCGCAGTGCGGCCGGCCGTCCCAGTGGGCGGCAAACCCCATCTCTGGAGTTCGGGCGGTATCAACCGCGCCAGCTTCGCACCGGCCCGACGTCGACGTGAACGAAGCCCGAGCGCGGGTAGTACCCGACGCCGCCGACGTTCAGGCTCTTGGCGAGCCCGGCGACTTGCGAGGTGGTGTATCCCGGTATCTTGATGTCCACCGCCATGCCGGAAATGTGGTAGCTGTTCTTCGCGACGCCGCGACTACTACGCCGCAGCATCGCATTGGTCTCCGGGGAGCGGTAGCCGCTGACGATGTTGATCGCTTTGGATGCGCCGATCCGCCGCTGCATTGCGTAAAGCAGATCTACAAGCCGAACTTTGATCGGCGCGGTTTCGCCGGTGCGGAAATCGCGCAGGATGTGGTTGATCTCACGCAGGGACTCCGGAACATAGCGGCCGCCCTCCCAGTAGACGAGCTTGAGCGCCTCGTCAGTTCGAACATTGCGCAGCGCCACACTGCGATGCGCGCCGCGCACCGTCCCGGCTATAGCGGAGATCGGGCAAATGCTGATCAGCGCACCGGCGCCCATGCCCAACAAGTCCCGTCGCGAAAACTCCGGCTTAATATCATCAGCCCACACGTCGACCCACTCCTTTCCCATCGCTTGTTGTATTGTCGCATCGAAATGTCCCGCGGCGTTCACCGTCGGCGCGGAATTGACATCGGAATTGTGTCGAAACGAAGAAGCTCCCATCCCGTGACACTACCCACGCATGGCTAACGCAACCTTAAGGGTCGTCGCCAAACAAGGCTGCGGCCAACTTTTTGTCGCGGCCATAGATGTCATGCCGAAACTGAACGGTGCCCTCTTCACCGGCCCAGGCAGTGAGATACACCAGATGCACCGCCACCGGTTTCTGTAGCCTCACCGAGGTTGTCTCGCCGCTGGCGATGGCTCGCCGGATCGCCGCCAAGGTCCAGCCCTGGCTTCCGTTCAGGAGCCGCTCTGCCAGTGCCAGCGGCTCCTCGACGCGAATGCAGCCGGAACTGAGGGTGCGCACGCTTTTGAGGAACAGTGCCCGCGACGGCGTGTCGTGCAGGTAGACGGCATGATCGTTTGGAAACATGAACTTGATGCGCCCGAGTGCGTTTTTCGGACCTGGATCCTGGCGCAAGCGGTAGGAGAAAGACGCGTCGGAGAGCGACCACCAGTCGATCATCAGCGGATCCACTTCTACGCCGTTCTGCCAGCCGTCGTAGACACGTAGTCCCTGATCGACGAGATAGAACGGATCATCCTGCACCTTGGGCAGAATGTCCTTGACGGCGATGCTCCGAGGAACGTTCCAGTAGGGATTCAACACGAGATAGGTGACGTGGCTGCTAAGGTCCGGGGTTTGCCGATACGGGCGCCCCACCACCACGCGCATCTTGAGCGCGACTTTGTCGTTTTCGATCAGGTCGAGCTCGAACCCGGCCATGTTGACGAGTATGTGCGGATCACCAAGGCCATCCGGCATCCACCGCCAGCGTTCCATGTTCACGATGATCTGATGGACCCGTGCCTCTGCGCTCACCCTGAGCGCAGCAAGCGTTTGTCTGCCGACAACTCCATCAGGTTCAAGGCCATGCCGCTTCTGAAACGCTTTGACTCCGGCCTCCAATCCCGCGTCGAAGTGGTTCGGATCGGCCGGATCAATGACGGTGAGATCGCCGGTCACCCTGAGACGCTGGCGCAACACTGCGACGCGCGTGTCGGTCGCCCCGAGCTCCAGCTTCGGTCCATCCGGCACCAGCGGCCAGCCGCCCGCTGCCTCCAGCTGACGATACTGCCAAAGAACCCGGCGCAGGTCGCTATAGACGATGTGGCTCGGCGCCAGATGATCCAGATAGACCGACAGGTCCGGAGCTGCTGCCGCTCCTGTCAGCACTGCCACCGGATCGATGGCGGCCTTGGCATTCGTCCGCAGCGGATCCACCATCCGCGGCGCCACGCGACCGTTTCGAATATCGAGAGCGTAACGGGTGAGGGCAGCGCTCATCAGAAGCTCTCGCCTCGCCATCTCGGCCGCCGAACGTGACAGCAGCGCCGGTACCTCGAGGATGTAGTTTTCGGGCGCCAGTCCATCCCGAACGGAGCCCCGGAACGCAGCGACGATGAGCTTGGCGCGGTCGTTGAAGCCGGACGGGCCGATCCACAGCGGAGCAAGGCTTCTTTGGCTGTAAAAGTCCTTCATTCTGTCCGTCGGGATCGAGCGGCCGTTGATGTCGATGCGGTCGCCGACATCATCCAACGCTCGACCGAGAGCGTCGCGCAGCACGTCTTGACGATCCGCCTGAACCGGCAGCGCGCACAGCGGCGGCATGACGGCGAGCGCCAGTGCCAGTCCCAGCAGCAGCGGCCGATGATTCCTGTTCCTATCGTTACGCATCGACACGACTGCAGGCCACCCCGAATGGGTCTAAAACAAGAACTGGTGCTTTTTGGCTAGCAGGTCCCAGAAATCGATGCCAGTAGAAATTTAACCAGGGTTGCTGCGCCTCCGGAAGAGCGTCGCCGAAGCCGGCGCGATCTTCCTCGCGCAGCCCCCACATCGGGAGAAAATGTCAGACGCCGGCGGCCGCCTTGCCGTCGGGCTCGCCGGCGGGCTCCGATAGTGCGGCGGCTGCGGCAGCCGCGGAGGCGCTCGGTATTCCCCCTGCGCTGTCCACAATTACGCGCCTTGGGGCGAATCGGATGCCGTTTTCGGCGAACGCTTCCTGGACACGATGGAAGACTTCGCGGCGCAGAGTGAATTGTTCTCCGGGTTTGGCCATGAACTTGACCCGCATGATGAATCCGGAATCGTCCATTCGGTTTACACCCTGGGATTTCAGCGGCTGAAGGAACTGGGGACCGAGAACCGGGTCGTCGGCGAGTTGCTGGCCGACCTTCTTGATGAGCTTCCGCACCTTTTCGAGATCGGTTTCGAACGGGAGCCGCAACTCCAGCTTCATGATTGACCAGTCGCGACTGAAGTTCGTGAGGTGGGCAATCTCTCCAAAAGGGATGGTGTTCACCGGTCCGTTTTGGTGACGGAGCCGGAGGGAGCGGATGGAGATGTGCTCGACGGTGCCCTTGACGCTACCCGTATCGATGTACTCCCCAATGCGGAACGCATCGTCAGCGAGGAAAAAGGCCCCGCTAATAATGTCCTTGACCAGGGTTTGGGCGCCGAAGCCGATCGCAAGCCCTACGACCCCAGCGCCGGCGATCAACGGCCCGATGTTGACGCCCAGCTCCGACAAGATGACGAGGGCGACCAGAAGGATCAGGGCGATCATCATGAACTTGCCGAGAAGGGGCACCAGGGTCTGTAGCCGGCCGCCCCCGGTACCTCCCGCTTCGCCATCAAAGGCGTTGCCCGCAGCACCGACGTCCGGAGCCGCGTACTTGACAGCGGTGCGGATGATCCCCCACAACGCGGAAGCGAGTATGAGGGTGACCACGATGTGCAGACCTGCGCCCAACACATGCTGATCGATGCCCGCAGCAGAGAGAACTCGACCATCCAGACCCCAAAGACGCACCAGGATGACGGCCGTCACCACCGCCAAGACCATCCGCAAATTGTGCGTGACAACATCACGATATTCGCGTCTGGCGTGATCTTTCCGCTGGTCAACTTCCGGAGCACTCTCATCTGCGGCCACCCCTTCGCCACCGGCTGTAGCGTCGATAGAGCCTGCAGGACCATCCCAACGCGACGCCGCCGGCACCTTGAGAAGGGCGGTCAAAGTCGCGCGTATCATCCAGTCGACCACCGGTATGGCGACGATGATACAAAGGCTGCCGATGATCGGCCCCGCGACCCTCTGGCCGGTCAGCAGCATGTGTAAGCCGCCGGCTACCCAAATCAACGCGATCGCGGCGGTCACCAGCACGTGCCAGTTTGCGGCGAGCAGTTGGCGAACTCGGGATGGCTGCGCGCCGGCGTCGGAGCCGCCCCGCAGGATCAACGCCGTGACCGAAGCTCGATCCGCCCACACTACAGCCACGATCGTCGCGAGGACGATCGTCGTCAGCAAGGTCGCGATGAGCACGCGGAGGTCTTCCTCCACTCCGAGCGCGGCGGCCGCGCTTCCAAGGAAATAGGCAGTGACGATCAGCACCGTAACCAGGGCGAGGCGTCCATGAATGCGTCGCGCTGCATCCTCGTTCAGGGGGGGAATGCGCAGCCATGAATGTTGTGGCGCGATGGTGCACCGCAGCACCGCCAACACGATACGGATCCAAAACACCGCCCAAAAAACCGCGGTGATCACTTGGCGGGTCGGTTCGTGCCCTTGATAGAAGACAAAGAAGACGCCGATGCTGACCACCGCGAACACCGCGATCCCCAACAGGTCTGCGAGCAGACGTAGCGCCAGGATGGCGAGCTTGGAGGGGGCCGAGAGCTCGGCTTCGGCGGCGGCCGGCTCCCGTAAGCGCGTGATGAGGCGACGGAAGCCCCACTCTGCGGTAGCGCCTGCGCCGAAGATGATCACCATGAACAATGCGACCACGGCAATGTGGAACGGGCCGCGGTCCTGCGTCAGGGTCGTCACCACGAACGTTGCGACCGAAGGCAACTCCGGGACGGCCGAGACCATCTGTGCCATGCGGCCGCGGAGAGTGTGCATGGAATCCTGGAACGATGCGACCGCACTCTCCTCTGGCTCGGTCGTTTGCAGGGACTGGGTCGCTACCTTGTCCAACTGCTGAATGAGAATGGCGCGGGCGTCTTCATCCGATAGGCGTGAAACGAGATCCCGCACCGCCTCAGGCGTCAGTGCGTCGGACAGGGTCGGCACCGTCTCGCCATACCCGGGTGCGGGCGATGGTGGTCCGGATGAGGCGGCGTCAACGGCCAATGACGGCTTAACGGCGGGCAGGAGGGCCGCAAAACACAAGGCTAAGGCTAAACCGGCTGCCGCGCGGCGAATGCTGCCTCTGACAGGAGTTTTGGCCATCCGTCCTCCTCTGTTCTCAGCCGGGGACGCCCGCCGACGTGTTTGGCCTCTATACTGTCATAGCGGCGAACACCGAGCGATTAGCGGCGATGGCGCTCCATGATGTCCACGAAGCGGCGAAACAAATGATGGCTGTCCTGTGGTCCCGGTGACGCTTCCGGATGGTACTGCACGGAGAACACCGGAAGCCCCTCCACGCGAAGTCCCTCGTTGCAACCGTCGAACAGAGAGACATGGGTCTCGACAACATGAGCGGGCAGACTGTCACTATCAACGGCGAATCCGTGATTCTGGCTGGTGATTTCCACGGTCCCGGTTTCGAGGTCCTTGACCGGGTGATTTGCGCCGCGATGCCCTTGATGCATCTTGTATGTCTTTGCACCCAGCGCCAACGCCAGCAACTGGTGCCCGAGGCAAATTCCGAAGATGGGAACGCCGTTTTCCATCAAGCTGCGGATCATGGGCACCGCATAAGCACCGGTTGCGGCCGGATCTCCCGGCCCATTGGCCAAAAAAACGCCATCCGGCTTGCGGTCGAGAATGTCTTCCGCGCTGGTTGTGCCTGGGACCACGGACACCCGGCATCCTGCTGCAGCAAGACACCGTAAGATGTTCAGCTTGGCGCCATAGTCGACTGCGACGACGTGGTACCGGGCGTTCACCTGGCGGCCGTATCCTTCCGTAAGGTCCCACTGTGTCTGATCCCACCCATACGATTGCCGGCACATGACCTCCTTCGTGAGGTCCATCCCCTTCAGGCCGGGCCAAGTCTCGGCCATGAAGCGCAGCGCATGCACGTCGAGCGCTTCGCCCGGCGCATGAATCAAGGCGCCGTTCGGTGCGCCGCCGTCGCGGATGCGTCGGGTAAGCCGGCGCGTGTCGACGCCGGTGACGGCGACAAGATTGTGGGACTTGAGCCAGCCATCCAGATGCTGGGCAGCGCGCCAGTTGGCGGGTTCAGTGATCAGCGAACGGAAAATGCAGCCGCGGACGGCGGGCGTCGTCGCCTCGATGTCGTCCGGGTTGGTCCCGACGTTGCCGATATGAGGAAACGTGAACGCGATGATCTGACCGGCGTACGAGGGATCCGTCAAAATTTCCTGATAGCCGGACATCGCAGTGTTGAAGCACACTTCGCCGACCGCAACCCCGGTCGCGCCAGCGCCCCGCCCCCACAAGACGCTGCCGTCGGCCAGGACCACCGCGGCATCGGCACCCGGCGGCTGAGCACCCGGATTTAGCGACGTCCCGGAATTGGCGCCTGTTTCTGCCTCCATGAGTTCCGACATGCAGGACACTCTCCCTGATTGAGCCAAGACCATCTGATTGAGCTAAGAAGAAGATCGGCGTCGCACCTTCAATCCGGCCCAACGCGTCTGCCGGCGCCCAGCGCTACGCTCTTACGGAAACGAAGAGCTCGCGTCAACATAGCACCCGCACCCGCGATTCCTGCGCCGGTATAAAGCTTGCCGTTACGCCGCCGCTTGAAAGTCGTGACCTTCCTGTCGACTTCCACCATATTTCGGCATCCTGTGGTTCAGGTCGCGACGATCAACAGAGGCGCAAGGATGACAGCATTACGAGATCGGCTGAATGAATCGTTGAAGGCAGCGCTGCTCCAACAGGATGAAATCGCCATCTCGACGATCCGTCTGGTTCTGGCTGCACTCAAGGATCGCGACATCGCTGAGCGCGGAAAAGGGAACGTCAGCGGACTCCCCGATGACGACATCGGCGCCTTGCTGCAGTCCATGGTCAAACAGCGTCGCGATAGCATCACGGCCTATCAACAGACAGGTCGGAACGATCTGGCTGAACGTGAGGCGCACGAAATCGATGTCATCGAGCGGTTTCTTCCGCCGCAGATCCGGGGCGACCATATGACCCAGGCGATCGCAGCGGTTGTCGAAGAAATCGGGGCGACGTCGCTCAAGGAAATGGGGCAGGTGATGAGCATATTAAAGCAGCGGTATCGTGGTCGCATGGACTTCACGAGAGCCAGTGCGGCAGTGAGGCGACGCTTGAGCTGAGATCCTGCGACCGCACACAGTGCGGGCATCCTCATGATATGCGGCGGGGACGAAGGACGGCCAGCTTAGAAAATGGCAATTCCGGCTGAGTTTCTTGAAGAACTGCGCGCTCGATCCACTATGGCAGAGGTCGCCGGGAAACGCGTGCGTCTGACGCGGAAAGGGCGAGACCTTGTTGGCCTTTGCCCGTTCCACAAAGAAAAGTCTCCTTCTTTCACGGTGTTCGACGATCACTACCACTGCTTCGGCTGTGGCGCTCATGGCACCGCCATCGACTTCACGATGGAGGTGGACCACCTCGGCTTTCGTGAGGCGGTGGAACGTCTTGCGGCTGACGTCGGCCTTGCTGTTCCCGTAGATGCTGTCGATCGTGGGCAGGCACGACAGCGACACCACCTTCATGTCGTTCTCGAAGCAGCAACGAAGTACTACGAGAGAATGCTGCGGATGCCGGAGGGGGCGGAAGCGTTGTCGTACTTGCAAGCGCGGGGGGTCAGCGACGACCATATCCAGCACTTCCGGCTCGGATACGCGCCTCCGTCGGCCGAGGGGTTGCGTGCCGCCTTGTCGCGGGACGGCCTATCCGAGGAGGTGATGGTCGAAGCCGGTCTGCTGGTGACCCCTGAGGGCGGGGATCGAAGACCATACAACCGGTTCCGCCGACGGGTAATGTTTCCGATCCACGATCGGGAGGGACGCCCCGTCGCGTTCGGCGGGCGTATCCTCGGGGCGGGAGAACCGAAATACCTTAATTCTCCGGAGACCCCCGTGTTCCGCAAGGGCCATCTGCTCTATGGCCTGCACCATGCACTGCGGCCAGCGCGGGAGCAGGGAACGGTGGTTGTCGTTGAAGGCTACATGGATGTCGTCGCTCTGCATGCCGCAGGGTTCAGGAACGCCGTGGCGCCCCTGGGTACGGCGCTGTCCGTGGAACAGATCGGCGAGCTGTGGCGCCTGGTGCCTGAACCGATCCTGCTGTTCGACCCCGACGAAGCCGGCCAGAGCGCCGCGGAACGCGCCGCAGAGCGCTCGCTGCCGATCCTGAGGCCGGGCCTCGGTCTACGCTTCGCGTTCCTTCACACCGATACGTTGGACGACCCGCAGGGGGTTCATCAACGATACGCGCCGCAATTTCTTCGGGAGGCGTTAACGCGCGCTTTATCGTTGTCGGACATGATTTACCGGATGGAGGTGGGGGGCCGACCGTTGCGGTCGCCGGAGGATCGAGCGGCACTTGAAGAGCGGGTGCGGAGACGCACCGCGGCCATATCGGATGCAGCGTTACGAAGGCATTTCCTCTCCGACTTCCGGGAGCGCTTGTGGTCTGCCATGCGGAAAGCGCGCCCGGCGCGCGCGTCCATTGGCGAGAAGCTGTCGAGTGTTCGCCAGGAGCGGTTCGCCGCCAGAGGCTCTTCGCCTGCTAAGTTTGATCGGGCTACCGAAGTGGCGGCGGCGAACGACGCCGTGACCGAGCTCGAACGCCGACGCGAAGCGATTTTGCTCGCCGTGCTCATCGCGCACCCGGACAGCATCGACCAGATCGGCGAACGGCTCGGATCGCTACCATTCCAGGATCAAGACCTTGACAGGCTTCGTCAGGAAGCTTTACACGCGCTAGCGTCGGTTCCGAACCTTGACTCGGCACATTTGGAGGACCACCTCAGGAAACAGGGCTTGGGAACAGCACTGGATTCCCATATCGGTCCTGAATTATTTAATCATGCTTTTTTCGCCCGGACCGGCGTCGCGTTGGAAACTGCGATTGAAGGGTGGGAAGAGACCTATTCTCTCTACCTCCGCCAACATCTTCGGTCCGAGTTGGAGGACCTGGCGGCAGGAGTTGTGGATCGGATGTCCGAGAGGTCGTTTGAATACTTTCGGGAACTGAAACGCCAGGAACAATCCACTACGTACGGCGAAGCGGGGGCAAAGCCGCGATGATATGAGTGCGTTTGCTGGTAATGGAGATCGCCCCGTCGCACGACACCTCCAGGGATCGTCGGCAAGCGACTTTCGATCGGGAGCAACAAGCTACATGTCGAAACAGACGACGACCGCTGTCGAAGCGACGGATAGCCAGGAGGACACGGCAGACAGCCCACTGCTCGACAGCCTCGGCACGAACATCAAGAAAATGGTGGGTCGCGGCAAAGAGCGTGGCTTCGTCACATACGACGAGCTAAACGAGGCGCTGCCGCCCGATCAGGTTTCGAGTGAGCAGATCGAGGATACGATGTCGCTCCTGTCGGAGATGGGCATCAATGTCGTCGACTCTGAGGAGCCTGATGAGGCCGCCGCACCTACGGAGGTTGTCGAAGCGGAGGTGCGTTCCGGCAACGTCGACGAGTCGGAAATGGGCCGCACCGACGACCCGGTCCGCATGTATCTTCGTGAAATGGGAAGCGTCGAGCTTCTGTCGCGCGAAGGCGAGATCGCCATCGCCAAGCGTATCGAAGCCGGGCGCGAGATGATGATCGGCGGCATCTGCGAAAGCCCACTGACGATCCGTGCGATCGTGCAGTGGCACGACGCGCTGCTCGAGGGGCGCATGCTTCTTCGGGACATCATCGACCTGGACGCGACCTATGGCGGCGTCACGGCTGGCGAGCACGGGGAAAAAAGTGGTGACGGTGCCGCGCCGGCTGACCCAACGCAGGCGGTCGCAGCACCGGATCGGCTCGCGGAAGCTGGAGAAGGCCTTGGCGCGGACGTCGCGGAGGCCGAAAAGGACGAGCCCGCCGTGCAGGATCTTCTCGTGGAGGACGAAGAAGAAGACGACGACGCCGAGGGCGGAGGGGTCTCCCTTTCGGTGATGGAAGCGCGTTTGAAGCCAACTGTCATCGATACGTTCGAGCAGATCGCGATCACCTACAACAAGCTTCATCGGGTCCAACTGACGCGCATCAACGCCTTGCAACGCGGCGAAGAGGTCAAGCCGACGGTCGAAAAGCGATACGTCAAGCTCCGCCGGGAGTTGATCGAGTTGATGGAGGTTGTGCACCTTAACGGAATGCGCATCGAGCAGTTGGTGGAGCAGCTTTATGAGCTCAACCGGCGTCTCATCAGCCTGGAAGGGCGGCTCATGCGGCGCGCCATCGAATGCCGCATATCCCGCTCCGACTTCCTCGCCAGCTACTTCGGGAATGAACTGGCGCCTGACTGGCTTGATCGCATGGCCGAGGCGTCCGGCTCCGGGTGGCGCCGCTTGACCGAGCGTCATCGCGATGAGATGGAAGCGCTGCGCGAGAAGGTAGGCGAGATCTCCCACGAGGCGGGGCTGCCGGTTTCCGAATTCCGCCGGATCGTGTCGACAGTGCAGAAAGGCGAACGCGAGGCGGGCAAGGCCAAAAAGGAAATGATCGAGGCCAACCTCCGCCTCGTCATCTCCATCGCCAAGAAATACACAAACCGGGGCCTGCAGTTTCTCGACCTCATCCAGGAAGGCAACATCGGGTTGATGAAGGCGGTCGATAAATTCGAGTATCGCCGCGGTTACAAGTTCTCGACCTATGCGACATGGTGGATTCGCCAGGCCATCACCCGCTCCATCGCCGACCAGGCGCGCACCATCCGCATTCCCGTGCATATGATCGAGACCATCAACAAGCTGGTCAGGACATCGCGGCAAATGCTGCATGAGATCGGGCGCGAGCCGACGCCGGAGGAGCTTGCCGAGAAGTTGTCGATGCCGTTGGAGAAGGTTCGCAAGGTTCTGAAGATCGCCAAGGAACCGATCAGCCTGGAGACGCCCATCGGCGATGAGGAAGACAGTCATCTCGGCGATTTCATCGAGGACAAGAACGCCGTTCAACCGCTCGACGCAGCGATACAGGGCAACCTGCGGGAGACGACAACCCGGGTCCTGTCGACGCTGACGCCGCGCGAAGAACGCGTGCTGCGCATGCGCTTCGGCATCGGGATGAATACCGACCATACTCTTGAAGAGGTTGGGCAACAATTTTCAGTGACGCGCGAACGGATTCGTCAGATCGAAGCCAAGGCGCTCCGAAAGCTGAAACACCCCAGCCGCTCGCGAAAGCTCAGAAGCTTCCTGGACTACTAGCGGATGGCCTCCAGGAGCCGGCGACGCAGTTTGCCGGCCGAAAGAGTCACTTTGGCCGAATGCGTTTCAGAACGCGGAGGTTCCGGCCGGGCCCGTAGCTCAATTGGTTAGAGCCGGCCGCTCATAACGGTCTGGTTGCAGGTTCGAGTCCTGCCGGGCCCACCAAGCTTCACTCCAGTTCCCGTAAATTGACGATAATGCGCGTCTTACGGCGTCGTCGACCACAGGAGCGCGTCAAATATGCGCAGAGTTTTTCGGTCAGCATCGTGTCAAACCGCGCCGCTTTCGACGGAAATGTTGCATATTGGCAACATGGGTGCGAGATCGTTGCCTTTACACTTGAACGCAACCGGGAATCAGTGGAAGATCGGCTTTCTTGGTGTTCGTATCCAACAGTTCAGACTGTCGCGGTAGGTCCATGATCAAGTTCATTTTTGCACTCTTCGTCGCCTCCATCCCGCTGACTGCCATCGCCGACCAAGTCTATACGCTCAATCCTGGAGACGTCCTGGCGATCTCCGTCTGGAAGGAGGAAGGGCTTCAGGGCGAAGTGCTGGTTCTTCCGGATGGCACGATTTCCTTTCCACTCGCAGGACAAATGAATGTGGCCGGCCGCACAGTGCAGGAGGTCGAGCAAGAACTGGCTCAGAAGCTGGACCGCTACATTCCCGGCCCAGTCGTTGCCGTCTCTGTTTTGAATGCGGCCGGCAACAGCATCTATGTGACCGGCGCAGTGCGGCAGCCGGGGCAGTACCAGGTCGTGCAGCCGACGGACGTGATGCAGGCGATAAGCTTGGCGGGCGGTCTGACCGAGTTCGCCAGCGAAAATCGTATTCAGATTCTCCGCCGCGAGAACGGTAACCAAGTCACAATCCCGTTTCGTTACTCGGACGTTTCGCGCGGGCGGGATCTCAAGAGTAATGTCGAGCTACAAAGCGGTGACACCGTTGTGGTCCCGGTTGCGTCCCTGTTCTGACGGCCGCCGCAATCAAGGTGCTCTGCAGTATGATGACCAGACGGGCCATCTCGTCGGAGGGTTCATCCGCGCGGACGATTTCACTGCCCGCGATGGCGGTCCTCGCCGTTGCCGCGATGCCGGCGGCGCTCGCGGCGCAGGAATGGACGGTCGATGGCACCGTTTCGCAGCGCTTTGAATACAATGATAACATCGGTCTCAACGCTCTCGAGATTGCGGATGCGAATTCCAGCACCCTCGGTCGCGTGAACTTCGCGCTGCAATCTCCCACAGCGTTCCTAAACTTGGGCGCCGAAGTCGATATCGTTCGCTTTTTCGAAGAATCGGATCTGGATTCCACTGATTCGTTCTTCAACCTGAACTCTGGAAAACAGGTGGGCGCACATCGCTTCGGTCTTGGCGCGGAAGCGGTTTTCGATACGACCCGGACCAGCGGGATTGACGATCTGGGTGTCGGCATTCTTGCCAACAAACCACGCCAGACCTACAGCGTAACCCCCACTTGGCAATACCAATGGTCCACGGTGGACGTGGTAGGGGTGTTCCTGAACGCGCGCTTGGAGCGATTCCCGAACGAATCCGGAGGAATCAATAACGACTCCTATTCGAGCAGCTTGACGTACGGGCGGCAGTTAACCGCCGCGACCGCCTTCGATTCGGCGCTGACTTACGGATTCTATGACAGCGAGTTTACTAGGACGCGCGGGTTCAGCTTGGTGGGAGGCGTGTCGACGAACATCTCGCCGCGATGGCGCGGCAACATGGTCGTCGGGCCGCGTTTCTCCAAGACGGAGGACAAGATAAACGACGAAACCACCGACAACGTCGGGGTAACGGTGTCGGCGGATAGCACCTTCGACATCAGCCCGCTGTCCAGCGTGACGGGCTCGCTGGAGCATGGTCTGGTACCGAGCAGTTCTGGAGAGGCGCAAAACTTTACCGCCGTGCGCGGCATCTACCGGCATCAGTTGCTCCGGGACGTGTACTTCGATGCGGTCGCATCGTTCGACATGCGGAAACGGCTGGAAAACGATGACTCAGCGGAAACTCGCGAATACGCGGATGTATCGCCGCGGATCCGCTGGGAGTTCGTCGAGGACTGGGAATTGACCGGCTTGTATCGCTTTCGGTGGAACTCGCCAACGCAGAGCGACGAGACGTTTACCTCCAATACCTTCTTCGTCGGTGTGACGTATCGCACACCAAGATCGTTTGTGTGGCGCTAGAAAAGGTGGTATAAGACAACCATCGGTATTAACAAGCGTCAGCCTCAAATGGATCCTCAAGATACGACTCTGCACGGGGCGGTCATCGTCCTGAAGCGGCGGAAGTGGTTTTTCGTCCTCCCGGTGATCGCGATCACCGTGATCGGCGCCATAATCGCCATGGTGCTGCCGTCCGTATACCGGTCGCAGGGCACCATTATGATCGAAAAGCCAGACATCCCGCCCGATCTGGTGGCGTCCACCATCACCGGCTATGCGGACGAGCGAATTCAGACGATCGAACGTCGCGTGATGGCTACGAGTACGCTTGTGGACATCATTCAGAAGTACAACCTCTATCTGGATGAGCGCCAGACAACGCCGTCTCATGAGTTGGCCAGCGAAATGCGGGACAACGTGGTTCTGGAACTGGTCAGCGCAGAATTGCAACAGCCGCGTGGCAACTCGACGGAGGCGACGATCGCCTTCAACATCGGCTTCGATAACGAAGACCCCGTCGTAGCACAGCGAGTCGCTAACGAACTCGTCTCTCTCTACTTGAGCGAGAATGTGCGCCTGCGTCAAAAGTCGGCGAGCGAAACGACGGAGTTCCTGGCCAGCGAGGCGGCAATCTTGGAGCGGCGCATCTCGGAGTTGGAGAGGAAGCTCGCCGACCTCAAGCAGAAGCACACCGGGCGCCTGCCGGAGCAGATGGATTACAACATGCAGCTGATCGAGCGAACGGAAGCAGAGCTTCGCTCGCTCGACATGCGTGAACAGGCGCTGGAAAGCCGCAGGATCTATTTGGAAGGGGAACTCATGCAGACGAGCCCCTACGGATCCTACGTTGTGGATGGCCAGCGCGTGATGGGGCCGCGCGACCAGCTGAAAGCGCTGCGCACTCAGCTTGCTACGCTTTCAGGGCGGTACGGCTCGAACCACCCCGATGTACAGCGGTTGCGTCGGGAGGTCGCCGCCCTCGAGCAGCAACAACCGGGCGGCGGAGCGAGTGCAAGCAGCTTGCGCCGTGAGGCTGAACGGGTGGAAACGGAGCTGCGTAGACTGCGCGAACGTTATGCGAGCGATCACCCGGATGTGCTGCGGCTGGAGCGCCAGTTGGCCTCACTGCAGGGCGAACTCGCCGACGCCCGCTCCCAGCCGACGACGACGCCGAGCGAGAGCCCTGACAATCCCTCGTATATTGCACTTCGTTCACAAATTCAGGCGGTCCAGTCAGAGTTGGGTTCGATTGCCGAACAGCGGGCAAGGCTCAAGGAAAAGCTGGAAGATTACGACAAACGGATCATAGAGACACCGCTCGTCGAGCGCGAGTATTTGCAGTTGTTGCGTGATCGAGAATCTGCCGAGCTGAGCTACCGCGAGATCAAAAACAAGCAAATGCAGGCGCATCTCGGACAGAGCTTGGAAACGGAACGAAAGAGTGAGCGGTTCACGCTGTTGGATCCGCCGGTTCTTCCAGAAAAGCCACAACGTCCAAACCGTCCGTTGATTGTCGTCGTCGCCTTCTTCGTCGCGGCGGGAGCAGGCGCGGGTATCGCGTTCCTTGCCGAGAAGTTGGACAGCGCCGTGTACGGAGCGCGACAAGTGGCGGAACTTGTTGGTGCGGCGCCGTTGGTGACTATACCCTATATCCGCACCCGTGCAGAACTCTGGCGAGCGACACGGCGAAGGGTGGGTGTTGCTGTGGCGTTCGTGTGTCTGTTGGTGGGCGCCATCACCTATGTGCACTTCAGCGTGACGCCGCTCGACGTACTGTGGGCTGGGGTTGATAACGAAGCGACGGACGCGAAGCAAGAATAGCGTCAACCGCGTTACGTATTCTAACACAGGGGAATCCTCCGTTGGAGAAGATCCAAAAAGCACTCGAGAAAGCGCGCGAACTCCGTGACAGTGGGGCTCGCCCCGCCACGCCGTCACGCCACCGTTCAACGGAGCGACGCGGCAGCATGCCGATCGTGACGGACGGGATCACTTACGATCAGACGCGGGTCGTCGGGACCACCGAATCGGAACTCCATGAGCGCCGCATCATCGCCGGTCTGACCCATCATGAACTCTCGGACACGTTTCGGGTTTTGAGAACTCAGGTTCTTAAGCACTTGAGCGCGTCGGGGTTTACCACCATCGGCATTACCAGCCCGAACCGTGGCGAAGGCAAGACATTGACATCAGTGAATTTGGCGATCAGCCTCGCCATGCACATCACCCGCACTGTGCTCCTTGTCGACATGGATCTACGGCGGCCGAGCATCCATAGCTGCTTTGATATCAAGCCGGAGTCCGGGCTTGCAGATTACCTGCTCGGCGACGTCGCCCTTTCCGACTGCCTCGTCAATCCTGGGGTAGAGAGGCTGGTTGTTCTGCCGGCCGGCGGTCCGCTGCGCGCTTCCTCAGAGTTGATCGCGTCGCCGAAGATGATCGGCCTCGCGAGGGAGGTCAAGTCGCGGTATCCTGACCGCGTCGTCATTTATGATCTACCGCCGGTCCTGGCCTCCGACGACACTTTGGCCTTTCTCCAGCACGTCGAATGTTGTCTGCTGGTTCTTGAAGAGGGATCGACTCGTAAGGGCGACGTCCAGCGAGCGCTGTCATTGCTGGAAGGATTCAACGTTATTGGAACGGTCCTCAACAAATCCGCAGAGGTACAACAGCCTTATTACTGCTGATCGCCGTTCTCAAGGCCGCTGTCTCGAATGATGAACCCATAGTGATGATCGCTACGTGAGGCCAGATTTGAGACCCTGTGTGAGCTGCACACATGTATGAAGCGTTCTACGGATTCCGCGAAAAACCGTTTTCGCTTATTCCCGACCCGGAGTTCTTGTACCTGAGCAAGAACCATCAGCTTGCGCTGAACTTGCTTGAGTACGGACTTACGGAGCAAACGGGATTTGTTGTAATCACTGGCGAGGTCGGATCTGGCAAGACGACGTTGGTTCGCGAGCTATTGAATAGCGTCTCCGACGAAGTGGTTATTGGACTCATCACCAATACCCACCAGTCCTTCGGAGAATTGCTGCAATGGATCGCGTTAGCATTCGATCTGGAGTGTCGCGACAAGGACAAGATTCAGCTCTATCAGGACTTCGTGAATTTTCTCATTGAGCAATATGCGTCCAGCCGGCGCACGGTTGTCATCATCGATGAAGCGCAAAATCTGTCACTGAGTGCGCTCGAAGAGCTGCGCATGTTGTCGAATATTAATGCAGACAAGGACTACCTCCTCCAACTCATTTTGGTTGGGCAGCCGGAACTGCTGCGGAAGCTGAAGCGACCGCAACTGCGGCAATTCGTCCAAAGGGTAGGCGTAGATTACCACCTGGGTCCGCTAACCCTTGAGGATACGGTCGGTTATATCCGCCACCGGATCCACGTCGGCGGGGGCGATCCGAATTTGTTCGACGAGTTCGCTTGTGCGGCCGTCCACCATTACACCCAGGGAGTTCCTCGCCTGACCAATATCCTGTGCGATCTCTCCTTGGTTTACGGGTACGCCGAAGAGAAACGGCAGATTGACATGGAAATCGTGATTGAAGTTGCATCGTCGCGCCTCAAGACTGGCCTCGGGATGTTCGAGACGCCGTCGAGCAAGCTCAGTCGCGAGGAGGTCAGGAAGCTCATTCGGCGAACCGTGATCACCGACATTGATAGCGCAGATCTGAAGACCGACTCTCGCGTGTGACATTCTCTCTCGCCATCGCCGCGGTGCAGGAGCTGCACTCCAGCGGAACACAGACTCCTGGAGGTCGAGGTCGTTGGTGCGCATCCAGCGTAATCGTCCGCTGTCGGTCGCCTTTTCCTGGCCCCGCTGAGGCTGCATGGTGTCCACTATCTGAGTAGTGGACACCATGCAGCCTATGGCAGGTACGAAGGGTCGCCGCCCTTTGCGGCGGACGTGGAGCTGGGCGGAGAAGCGCCGGATGGTGGCGGAGATGGAGGCGCCGGGCGCTTCGGCGTCTGCGGTTTCCCGGCAATACGACGTGAACACCAACCTGCTGTTCAAGTGGCGGCGCGAGATCGTGGCGATGGGCGGCATGCCGGGATCGGATTTGGTGGCAATCGGCGTGGTCCGGCACGATCAGGATGGCGGCCTGCGCCTGGCGCCTGATGCGACGACTGCGGTGGCCGATATCGAGGCTATGGAGCGGTCGGCGGTAGTGTCCAGAGTCTTTCGCACTTTTCCGTGGGTGATGGCCGTCCGGGTCATGCGGTTTATGCGGTCAGTTTTTGCTCGTGCAGCGGCTGCATGTTCAGGTAGCGGCGGGTGGACCAGTGGGTGCCGGCGATGTGCCTCGGTAGTGTCCAGAGTCTTTCGCACTTTTCCGTGGGTGATGGCCGTCCGGGTCATGCGGTTTATGCGGTCAGTTTTTGCTCGTGCAGCGGCTGCATGTTCAGGTAGCGGCGGGTGGACCAGTGGGTGCCGGCGATGTGCCTCAACCTGGCCGCGGCCAGGTTGAGGGCGCTTTCGCCGTCGGGGAATGCTCCCACCACCCGGGTTCGCCGGCGGATCTCGCGAATGATCCGCTCGAGCGGGTTGTTGGTCCGGATCCGCCGCCAGTGCTCTTCCGGGAAGTGGTAGTAGGTCAGTGTCTCTTCGACAGACTGTGCGACCAGGTCGGCGGCCTTGCCGAGCTTCTGCGCGCGCAACTTGCTGACGACCTCACCGGCCTTGGCCTTCGCCGTCGCCAGGTCCTCGCTGGCATGGATGGCCTTCAGCATCCGTGCCGCCTCGCACCTTCGGCGCCGGCACGTGGCTGAAGACATTGCGGTAGAAATGCACGACGCAGCGCCGCCAGCGGGCCTCCGGGTAGAACTCGCCAACGCTCTCGACGAGGCCGAGACAGGCATCGCTGGTGATCAGTTCGACCCCGTCAGCCCGCGCGCCTTCAGGTGGGCGAGAAAGCCGCTCCAGCCGGCCTTATCCTCCTTGGCGCCCTCGCAGATGCCAAGGGATCTCGCGGAAACCCTCGGCGTTGACGCCGATGGCGATGAGCACCGACACATTGCGCACCTCGCCGGCCCACCTCCGCTTCAGCACCACGCCGTCGAGGAAAACGTAAGGATGGCAACCCTCGATCGGCCGGTTGCGCCAAGCTTCAATGTGCTTGTAGATGCGCTGATTGAGCTTGGAAACCGTGCTCGGGCTCACCCGCGTGCCCCACAGCGCCTGGGTGATGTCCTCCACCCGGCGCACCGACACCCCAGCCAGATACATCTCGATCAGCGCTTCCTCCACCGACGTCTCTCGCCGCCGGTAGCGCTCGATGATCGCCGTCTCGAACGTCTGGCGGCGCAGCTTCGGAACCTGAGGCGAACCTCCCCGGCCCGCGTGTGCAGACCGCGCTCGTACGAGCCGGCGCGGGTGTCGCAGCGCGCCTCCGTCCGCTCATAGCGCGCCGCTTTGCACAGCCGGTCCGCCTCCGCATCCAACAGCGCGTTCAGCGCCTCCTCCACGCTGCCGCGCACGATCTTGCCCAAGTGATCGCGGATCTGTTCCTCGTCGATCCGAACCACGTGTCGATAACAAACTGAGTTGGCCGCTTTAGGTACCACATGAATTGACCGCTTCTGTTGTGGCTGATGGCCCTGTGGGGTTGTGGGGAAGGCGTAGCCTTGTCCACAAATCCACGGGGCTGGCGGGCGTCGAAGCAGGTCACGCCGCCTGTTGATCGGCGTCGTCGATCGGATTTCCGTCGGGCGCATAGCGCGCCGGCGCCGCGGCCCGTGGAACACGGCCAGCGTATCGTCGGGGTACTCGTGAACCCGGACACGCGCCTTGACGTAGTGGTGGCGGTGACGATCCGCCGGGATCTGCAGGATCCGGTTGCGGTAGCGCACCGTGTTATCATTACCGACGACGCGCTTTTCCTGGATGCAGAGGACGTCCTCGAGAATGCCGGCGGGCAGGCGGTGAACGCCGAGCCCGGTTCGGCCGGCGGCCGCCCGGAAGAGGGCGTTGTGCTCGGGGATGTAGACCTCCCGCGCGGTCCCGGTTGGCCTCCTCCATGGTGGTGATCCCGGCTTCCCGCAACGCCTGCGGCAGGCGGCCCTGCAGGGTCCCAAACATGCGCTCCGAGCGGCCGCGGGCTTCCGGCGAGTACGCCGCGATCAGCTCGATGCGGAGCGCGGCGAGTGCCCGGCCGACCTGGGTCGGGTTGTCCTTGTCGACCTTGCCGCCGGCTTCCGGGGTATGCCAGTAGTGCGACCCGCGATCCGCATAGAGCGCGCAGAACACTCCCCGCTCCGAGATCACCTCGGCGAGCGCCCGGAAGCTCGACATCGTCCCTCCTCGGCGACGAAGAACGCCGAGTAGATCTCCGACGTGGCGTCGTCCATGGTGACGATCAGATCCCAGCGCTCGCCCGGCACCCACTCGTGGCGGGAGCCGTCCTGGTGCAGCATCATTCCCGCCATCGGCCGCCGCGGCCGCTTTCGCCGGTGGGCCCCGCGACGTGGCGCCGGCGTGATCCGCCCGCATCGCTGCAGGGTCAGTCGCACCCAGTTGTAGCTCCGTCGGCAGCCGTGCTCCGAGACCAGCTTCTCGTGGAAGTGCTTCGGCGTGAAATCGAAGTACCGCGTGTCGAACAGCTCCAGAACCCGCGCCACCTCGTCCACCGCCGCCCGCCGCGCCGAGGCCCGGCCCAGACGCCGGTCGTAGAGACCCTCCGCGCCAGACTCCTCGTACCGGCCCCGCCAGCGCCGAAACGTCCGCTCCGGCATCCCCAACACCTCAGCCGCCTCCGACACGCTCCAGCCGACCCCGGCAGACCTTGCCGTAAACCTCCTCGAACTTCATCAGACGTAGCCCTTGCAAACACTCTGTCCGTCGCATCCCGCTCCCTCCGTCTGGAGCAGTTCTAATCCCGGACAGATCATGTGTTCCCTACGCCGGACATACCTCGTGTTAGCGACAGTCGATCCGAACCACGTTGCTCAACGACTTCGTCCCTGTCCTCGCTCATGGTGGCTCTCTCCGTCCGGCGTTGGATGCCCGCAACAGCCAACATATCCAGACCCGGGCGCCACCACCCAATCTTGTGCGAAAGATTCAATACGTCATCGCCGAACCCGGTCACCCTCGCGGATGCTCTCCACCAGATACAGGTAGCGATGCCCCCGGGCTGCCTTCTCAGGCACGAACATGCCGGATGATGTTCTCGAAAAGTTCGGGGATAGCAGTGTCACGAAGGAATCATATGATCTAATGCCTGTTATCGCGCCAACCCGCGGCGTCGCCAGTTCGTCCTTGCCCTTGCCACCTACCCTGTGACCTTCGAACCGAGCGGCCTGGTCGCCGGACCGTGGATAACCTCACCGCCGAGTTCGAACCGCGACCCATGGCAAGGGCAGTCCCAGGTGCGGTCGGTTTCGTTCCAGCCAACGACGCAGCCCATGTGACTGCAGACTGAGGAGACGGCATGGATGCGACCCTGCTCGTCCTTGAACGCGGCCACATTCTCCCCATTGATCTTCATGATCGCCGCGTCGCCAGGGGCGAGCTCGTCGAACGATTTCGGCTTGCGTGACAGATAGCCGCTCACGAGGTGCGCAGCGACATCGAGGTTTGCCTTCACGAACTGAGCCCCGCCGGCGACGGGCTTTACGCGCCTTGCGTCAAACATTTCAATCCAGCGGTTTTCCTTGCCCACCGCAAGGTCGGCCAGAATCATCCCTGCGGCCGTGCCGTTGCTGATGCCCCAGGCCTTGAAGCCGGTCGCAACCAGATATCCGTCCGTGGCTGACGACCAACCAATGAACGGCGCACTGTCCATGGACGTGTAGTCTTCGTTGACCCATCGATACTCGATCGGGCCGGCCCGGAAATTCTCGGTGAGCCAGCTTTCGAGCTCCGCAAAATGGCGCCGCTCCTCGTCGGTGTGGCCGGGCTTAAAGCTTGTTCCGGCGGCGATTGCATAGGCAACGCCATCCGCGCCCGTGTGAGTCCGGATCGAATGGCTCGGTTCTTCGACATTGATGTACATGCCGTCGGGCACGCGGCCGATCCTGGCGGCGATAACCGGCTCGGCATGGGGCGACGCCTCGGCATAGTAGCCGCCGACCTGCCCCAGCGGCAGATGAGTAGCCATGACGACGTGGCGCGCCGCCGCGCTTCCCTGGTCCGTGACGACGCGGGTCGGCTCCCAATCGACCACTCGGCTGTTCTCAAAGACATGGCACCCGTCTCCAGGGATGGTCTGCGCCAAGCCGGCTACATATTTTGTAGGGTGAAACTGGGCTTGATTGTCGAAGCGGATCGCCACGAGCACGTTAAACGGAAGATCCGTTGCACGGACGAGGGTGGCCGGAAGCCCGAGCTGCCGCGCGACTTCCACCTCCTTTTCGATCTGGCCGACGTGCTTCTCGTCACGCGTGTAGGCGTAGGCGAGCTTCCGTTCGATGTTACAGTCAATGCCGTACTGCGAGGCAAAGCTCCAGATTTTTTGGATCGCCGCTTCTTGCGCCTCCGCATACAGGCGGGCCCGGTCCTCACCGAATTTCTGCTTCAGCGTCTGGTAGACGACGCCGTGTTGCGACGTCATCTTGGCCGTCGACTTGCCGGTGACCTGCCGGCCGACCTTGCGCGCTTCGATCACCGCCACGGTCAGGCCAAGATCCTTGAGCGCCCGCGCCGTGGTGATACCGACGATTCCGCCGCCGATGATCGCAATGTCGACGTTGAGGGCTCCGGCGAGCTGCGGGAAGTCGGGCGCCGTGGCGGTAGCATTCCAGTATGTGTGGTCCGGAGCAAGATCAGACATGGTTACCTCCAGTGCTGAGGTATGAACTGCCGATTGCATGCATGGTTCCCGCTGTAACACCGGCTGAGGCAAGACCCGGCGATCGGATGCGCGGTTCCGGCTCGACCAGAATGCAGTGACCTTGGAACAACCCAAGGCATCGCCCAACCGCCTCGCCGGGCTTCGGTCTTGCCGATGACCGTACTCCTCCGTCGCTGGAAGCGCGTTGTTGCGTAAGTGGAGTGGCAGAAGCGGGCGTCGAGCATGATTCGGTCGCTGCTAGTGCACCGAATCTGTGACGGGGCGCGTCGCCGTCTCCAACGACCGCCAGAAAATCAAGTAGTTGTGGTCGACGTGGGCGAAGGCATATCGGGACGGCCCCGACTGTTGAGCGACAACCATCTTGTCGGGCGCCGTCAGCCAAGTTGGCCGCTGGCTCCAGTCGGAGGCCGGGCGTAGCCCGGCTGGAGTCTGGAGCCAGCGGCGCGATTGTCTTCCCCGGGGGATGAAGGCGTAGGTGCTGGCCGCTGCGGGCCGATACGAGCGGGATCTCTGTCACCGAAACGGAGGTCCCCTCGTGCCGGGCAAACCCGTCACCGACCAGCAAGTGAGAATCTACATGCGCGACCGTCATCGTCATAGCCAACGCGCCGCCGCTGCCCGGGCTGGGTTCAGCGAGCGCACCGGACGCCGGATCGAGACCGATCCGCGCCTTCCCTCCCAGCGCCAGCCCGAGCGCGGCCGCACCGTCCCCGATCCGCTCGAGGCGGTCTGGGAGCCGGTGTTGCTGCCGATCCTCGAGAACGATCCCGCCGTGCAGGCGGTCACGCTCCTGAGGCACCTGCAAATGACCGATCCGGACGCTTTTCCGGACGACCGTATCCGGCGCACGTTGGAGCGCCGCGTGCGCGCTGGCGCACGTTTGAGCGCCGCGTGCGCGACTGGCGCGCGCTTTTACGGTGAGGCCAGGGACGTGATCTTCCGTCAGACACCGGAGCCGGACCGCATGGCGCTCTCGGACTTTACCGACGCCAAAGAGCTTGGCGTCACCATCGCCGGCGAGCCCTTCGCTCACCGGCTCTACCACTTCGTGCTGGCCTACAGCGGCTGGGAACACGTCGGTGTCGTCCTCGGCGGCGAGAGCTTCACCGCGCTGGCCGAGAACCTCCAGAACGCCCTCTGGACCCTCGGCGGCGTGCCGCGTGAGCATCGCACCGACAGCCTCTCCGCCGCCTATCGCAACCTCGACCGCGAGGCCGCCGAGGATGTCACCAGGCGCTATGAAGGCTTCTGCGCTCACTACGGAATGTCAGCCAGCCGCAACAATTCCGGCGAAGCGCATGAGAACGGCGCGGTGGAATCCCACAACCGTCACCTCAAGACCGCTCCCGACCAGGCGCTGATCCTGCGCGGCTCCCGCGACTTCGCCGATGTCGCAGACTTGCGCCGCTTCGTCGATCAGCTCGTCTCACGCCGCAATCGGCGCCGAGACGTTGCCGTGCAAACGGAGGCCGCAACGCTGCGGCCGCTGCCGGCGCGGCGCACCACCGACTTCACCGAGATCGTCACCCGCGTCACCCGCACCGGCGGCTTCCTCGTGCACGGCGTCTTCTACAGCGCGCCCTCCCGTCTGATGTACGCATCCGGCGAGAGCCGCGGACGAGGGGCTTGACCGACGGCGTTAGCGTTGAGTGGTTATGCGGCGGCGTTGATGGGTTGTGGGCTCTGCCAATTCCAGGGCAGGAGTTCGCCGACGCGCTTGGCGGGGTGGCCAGGGAGGCGCTCAAGGACGTCGGCGAGGAAAGCGCGGGGGTCGATGCCGTTGAGTTTTGTCGTTTCGATCAGGGTGTACATGGCGGCGGCGCGATGTCCGCCGGTGTCGGAGCCGGCGAAGGTCCAATTGCGTCTTCCGACGGCGATGCCTCTTACGGCTCGTTCGGCGGCGTTGTTGCTGAGGCAGATCCGGCCGTCGTCGAGAAACCGGGTGAAGGCAACCCAGCGCTTGAGCAAGTAGTCGATGGCGTTTGCCGTCTTCGATTTTGCTGAGAGCCGGGTGCGCTGCCCGCGGAGCCATGTCTCGAGATCGTCGACGAACGGCCGCGCGCGCTCGGCCCGCACGGTGAGGCGCTGGTCAGCCGGCAGTCCGGTGATCTCGCGCTCGATGTCGAACAGGACGTCGATCCGCTTGACCGCTTCAATGGCGATCGGCGCCTTCTGCAGATCGGCAAGCTCGAAGAAGTTCCTCCGCGCATAGGCCCAGCATGCCGCCTCACTGATCGTCCCCGCTGGGCGACCGGGCTTGTACAGGCGGCCAAACCCGGAGAAGGCATCGGCCTGCATGATCCCGGCAAAGCCGTCGAGGACCCGTTCAGCGTGCACGCCGCGGCGGTCAGGAGAATAGAAGTAGACCGCGGCCGGCGGATCGGGGCCGCCGAAGGGGCGGTCATCACGCACAATGGTCCACAGTCGGCCGGTCCTGGTCTTGCCCTTTGCCAGGACCGGCACCGGCGTGTCGTCGGCGTGGATGCGCGCACCCGCACGGACATGGGCCTCGATGGCCTCGGTCAGCGGCCGCAACGACGCGGCCACCGCGCCAACCCAGTCGGCCAGCGTCGAGACGTCGATCGGCACGCCTTCGCGGGCAAAACGGACGCTCTGCCGGTTCAGCGGCAAATGCAGCCCGTACTTGCCGTAGATCACCTCGGCCAACAGGTTGGCGCCGGCGCGACCGCGGGCGATCGGGTGAAACGGCGCCGGCGCCTCGCTGATCGCCTCGCAGCAGCGGCAGGAAACCTTCTCGCGCACGTGCTGAATGACGAACCAGCGCGCCGGCAACCGCTCCAGGGTCTCGGTGATCTCCTCGCCCAGTTTGCGCACGACGCCGCCGCAGCCGGGACAGGCGGCCGGTGCCGGGTAAACGACACGAGTCCGCGGCAGATGCTCCGGGAAGCGGTCGGCGCGCCGGCCTGCGCGGCGTCGCGCCGTTGGCCTCGCCCGGTCGCCGTTCAGCCGTCCGCAACGCTTCGCCCGCATCTGCCTCGGCGGCGGTCTCTTCCAGTTCAGAGAGTGCCAGTTCCAGTTGCTCGAGCCGGGCGCTACGTTCGGACGACGGGCCGAACCGATGCCGCTTGAGCTTGGCGATCTCCAGCTTGAGCCGCTCGATCTCCAGGTCGAGCGCCCGCTTCGTCGCCTGCGCCGTCGCCACCTCGGCCTCGGCGGCCAGCCGGGCCGCGCGCTCGGCGAGGATCATCGCATGGGCGGCGGCAAGGTCGGTCGGCAGCGGCGCGATCGTCATGCCGCCTATGGAATCAGAGCCGGCGCCCCATGCAAAGGGCGATGTTCACCCGGCCGCCGTCGGCCGCCAGGTTCGTTGCGGCATGCGCCAGTCAATACCTTCAAGCAGATAGCCGAGTTGCGCCGGCGTGATCGTCACCGCACCGTCGGCGGGCGACGGCCAGAGGAACCGGCCACGCTCCAAACGCTTGGAAAACAGACACATGCCCTGGCCGTCGTGCCACAAAACCTTGATCAGATGACCACAGTGCCTTTCATAATGCCTCCTCTGGCTCACAGTCCGGGCAGCCGGACGACCTTATCATATTGATACTCTTCGTAGATCTTTGGGCGCCGGGCGATCACCTGCTGCACCCCTGCGCGCACCGGCTCGGAGGTCAGGGTTTCCACCGGAACCAGCCAGGGCGAGCCGGGGACGAGCTGCGTGGCCGGCAGGATGCCTCGGCGGACGAGGCTCATCGCCGATCCGACGCAGATGCCGAGCCGCTCCGCCGCCTTCATCAAGCTGATCGTCGCGCCATCCTGCCGCGTCGGATCATGATCGGGCAGGCCGAGCCGCGCGCGCAGTTCCTTGACCCGGACGGTCGTCCAGGTCTCGCCGTCGCCGGTCCTGCAGCGCATCCGGTTGAGCGACACCGCGATCTCCCGATCCGGCCAGTGCCCGGCGAGCTTGCGCAGGGCGTCGACGGCCGTCGGCACCCGATCCGCAGGGTAGCGGCCGGTCCTGACGCGGGGAACGCGTACCTCCGTGTGGCATCCACCCGTCCAGTGGATCAGCAGCACCGCCTCGTTCCTGGCGTCGTCGAGGTCGCAGACGATCTCGCGGACCAGGACATGAATGAGGCGCTGCCTGGTCCGGGTGTCGGCGGAAGCGGCGTTCCAGGCCGCCGGCAGGTCGTGCGCAAGCTGAAGCAGGCGCCCGCGGTCGATCTTCGGACGCGTCGCCGATTGCGCCTTCAACTCATCGAGCCGGCGTTCGAGTTGGGCCACACGCTCCAGCGCAGCGTTCCAGCGCGCTTCCAGCTCGCGGGCAACGTGGCGCTTGGCGGGATCGACCAGTTCGTACCGGCGTGCGGCGAGGGACGCCTCGTAGCGCGCCGCCTCGAGCTCGCGCCCGACCGCGGCGACGACCTCCTGCTGCGACCGCTCGGCCTGCTCGGAAGCGAGGATGGCAGCCTCCACGGCGCGGCCCGAGACCGCGTCCAGGATCTGCAGGGCGACCGCCCGATCGATGCGAACGCCGCCGATGCCGATGCACAGCCTGGCGCCGACATGCGCGTCGTCGCCCCGACACTGGTAACGGTGCGCGTTGCCTTTCCCCATACCGTAGAACACGCGCATCATCCGTCCGCAGCGCCCGCAGCGCATCAGCCCGGTGAGCAGGGCGCGTCCGCCGCGCGCCGATTTGCGTTCGCAGGTCTTCTTCATGTGCGCGTTCTCGAGCAGCAGTTGCTGATTGTCCTCGTACTCCTGCCAGCTGATGTAGCCCCTGTGGGCGTCGCGCAGCAGCACGTTCCATTCCTCTCTGGGCTTGCGCAGGCCGTCGGCCTTGCGGGCGCGGCCGTCGACGATCTTCGTGCGCTGCCCTTTCCGGCCGAAGGCATAGGCGCCGGCGTACAGCGGATTGTGCAGGATCTGCATGACGCTGTGATAGGCGGGCGGCTTCCAGGCCAGCTTCTGGATGTCGACGTTGCGCATCACGACCGGCATCTTAAGGCCGGCTTGGCGCAGCCAGAGGAAGACCTGCCGCGCGCTGCCCAGCTCGCGGAACTTGGCGAAGACCAGACGGATCGTCTCGACGACATGCTCGTCGGGATCGATCTCGATCTTCCCGCCTCGCTCCAGCAGAAGCCGGGCGGCAGCATGAACCGGAACTCGCCGCGTCCCGCCTTCCGGTCGCGCGCCGCAAGCCCGCGTTGCCGCATCAGGCTCAGCTCGTATTCCGACATTGTCCCCTTCAGCCCGAGCAGCAGGCGATCGTTGACCAGCCGCGGATCGTAGGCGCCGTCGGGATCAACGACCAGGCTGCCGGCAAGCGCGCACAACTCGATCAGATGATGCCAGTCCCGGCCGTTGCGGGCCAGACGCGACGCCTCGATGCAGTAGACGGCGCCGACGTCGCCGGAGCAGACCAGCGCCACCAGGCGCTCGAACCCCGGCCGCTGTGTCCGGCCCGATCCGGAGCGGCCGAGGTCGTCGTCGATCACCGTCACTGCGGCGAAGCCCTTGGCCGTCGCCGTTTCCGCCAGGTCGTACTGCCGGCGCTGGCTTTCCAGATTGCCGGTGACCTGCGCCATGGTCGATTGCCGAACGTAGACGACGGCGGTGCGGGCGAGATGATCAGCGGTGATCTTGCTGCTCATCGGCGCCCTCCCTGCTCGTCGACAGCGTTGGTTCCATCCCGAGCGCTGCCAGAAGGAGATCGGCCAGGGCCTCGAGCAGTCCCTGCGTGCCTTGCTCCACCGGCACCGGGCAGTCCCGACGCTCCAGTTCGAGGACGAGCTGCCCGCGACTTCGGTCCCGACTTCTCCGCACCGCTCTTCTCCTTCCCGGTTGAAGGAGGGGAGTGTGCGCCCCGCTTCCGATGCCCGCCGAGCGACTCAAGCACGGCGGCCAGTTCGTTGAGCCCCTCGATGCTGATCCCCGGCGGACCCAGCGTCATGCCGGCGCAATAGCCTGCGTCGAACATCCAGTTCGGTAGCTCGCGGCACAGATCCGGCCGCTCGTCAGTGTAGATGCAGGTCAGCGTCTTGCCGCGCCGGAAGGGCGAGATCTGCAGCGTGCGGCCGAACAACGGATGCCAGCGGTAGGCAACCGTCGCGAATCGAAAACCGTAGGCAGAATGTCGGTAGCTTTCCGCGCCGCCCGCGGAAGACGAACAGATGACCCGAGTGCGGATCTCGCCGCAGCGTCTCCTGCACCTGCAGCGCCAGCCCGTCAAATCCGCGGCGCATGTCCGTATGCCCCGTCGCCAGCCACACCCGAACCCCGCTCGGCACCGGAATCATCGAATCAGCGCCGCATCAGAGCGCACATCACCGCCGCCGCCAACTCCGGTGAGACCGACGCTGGAATGCGCACCCGGGTCCGACCGTCGACCACAACCTCAATCGCCGAGACCGGATCGGTAACCGCGCCTTGCGCCGATACCGGGTCGCCCCCCGGCCCGCTCCCGCCATCGCCCGTGGACGCGACGATCACCTCAGAAAACACGTGCCGGGCCGCGGCAAACTCCCGCCGCCACCGATAAAGCAGACTGGAACAAATATCCGCCTGACGCGCGACCTCGAAACGACGGCCCCGGCGCAAACGCCGCGGCAACAATTGCCCGTTTCTGCTCCTCACTCCACCGACGCCGCCGTTCAGGACCGCTGAGAACCTCAACCCGCGCCAAAACACCCTCTCTTGCACCACTGCAAACACCACTGCTTGCACCAGTGCAAAATCAGGTCACGTCACATCCCCGCCGAAAAGGCGGCGCTCGCCGGATGCGTACGTCTGATCGGCCAGCGCCTCCGCGTTCATGTCTACGACGACCGTATCGAGGCCTGGCTCGGAGGGACCCCTGTCGTCAGCCATCCCCGCCAGCGCCAGCGCGGCGATGGCCGGCGTGTCCACCGCATCGACTATCGCCACGTGATCCATTCCCTGCGCCGCAAACCGCAGGCGCTGGCCGGATCGGTCTACCGCGACGGGCTCTTTCCCCGCACCGAGTACAGTGCCGCCTGGGCCGCGCTCTCGGAGGCTTTGCCCCAGCGGGAGGCCTGCCGGCGCATGGTCGAGCTGCTCTGGCTCGCCCATGACGAAGGCTGCGAGGCCGAGCTCGCCGCGCTGATCGCGGATGACCTCGGTTCAGGGGGCCTTCCCGACGCCCGCGATCTCGCCAGACGCCTCGAACCACGACGCCGAACACTCCCGGCCGACGTGCCCGTGGCGCTCACCGAACTGACCAGCTTCGATGCCCTGCTTGAGCTCCGCGCATGACCGCCAGCACCAGGACCACGCGGGCGGTCGATGTTCATGCGCTGCCCGCCATGCTGACCGCGTTGCGCTTGCCCAGCTTCCATCGGCACTGGACGGCGCTCGCCGAGTGCGCCGACATCGAAGGGTGGCCCGCCGCCCGCTTCCTCGCGGCCCTGGCCGAGGTCGAGCTCGCCGAACGGGAGACCCGCCGCATCCAGCGCCATCTCGCAGAGTCGCGCCTGCCAGGCGGCAAGACCCTGGCGACATTCGACTTCAAGGCGTTGCCCGGCGTACCCCGGGCCCGCGTCGAGGCGCTCGCCGCCGGCGACTGGGTCGAGACCGGCGCCAACCTCATCGCAATCGGCAACTCGGGCGCCGGCAAGACCCATCTGCTCTGCGCCATCGGACACGCTCTCGTCGAGACCGGACGGCGCGTGCTCTATACCCGCACCACCGATCTCGTGCAGAGGCTCCAGGCCGCTCGCCGGGACCTCGCCCTGGAGGCCGCGCTCGGCAAGCTCGACAAGTACGACCTGATCATCCTTGATGACATCGGTTACGCACAGAAGGACCAGGCCGAGACTTCCGTTCTCTTCGAACTCATCGCCCCGGCGCTACGAAACCCGCAGCCTGGCCATCGCCGCCAACCAGCCCTTCAGCGCCTGGGACCGCGTCTTCCCGGACAAGGCCGTCACCGTCGCCGCGATCGACAGGCTCGTCCATCACGCGACCATCCTCGAGATGAACGTCGACAGCTACCGTCGCCGCGCCGCCGCCGACCGAACCACCGCCGAGATCAATAGCAGAGCGACAACCACCGACAACCTCGCCGACAAACAAAATCATCCCGTCGGCAACAACCCCGCCGAGGAGGACGTCATCATCTGAACCAACCTTCCCAGCAGCCAGGACCGGCCAACTTGGCTGTCGCCACCGCACATTAAGGTTGACGCTCTACAATCGACGGCTGAATGCCCAGCTCGCCGGCGATCTGCATCAGCGGCCGACCACTCGACCGCAAAAGAGCAACGGCTTCCCGCTTGAACTCGTCCGCAGAACTCGGACGCGAAGGCCGCACCAGTTCCGTCATCTCCCGGCGGCACTCCGCCACGCACGGCGACATCTTTCCCGGCTTCGTCTTCGACATTGCGGATCCCCTCTCCCCGAAAGGAGGGTGTCCAAAAAGCCTGCGCAACTTCACCCAGTGATGATGAAGCCGTCCTTGCGGACCGCCATCATTCAAACAAGGAGGGGCGGTCCTTGCGGACCGCCCCGGGCTTCGCAGACCGCCAGAGATGAAAACGGTCTACGCTTTGTTGCGACGGCGATAACCGAACGCGCCGAGGCCCCCGAGCGCTGACAGGAACAGCGGCAGGGCGGCTGGAACCGGGACCGGGGCGACACCGCCGCCGCCGTTGCCGCCACCAGCACTCCCGCCGTTGTCGGGGAGTTGGCTGAAGCTGATCATGAGGTCGGCCGTCTTGACACTATTTTCATAGAGAAGGAAGGTTTCCATTGGGCCGGCGGCGCCGGGCTTCATGAAGCCCGCGATGTCGACCTTGAACTTCTGTCCCGCGATGGTCACTACGTCGCTGGTCGATACCCCGGCCGTGGTGACGACGTCGCCGCATCCCCCGGACGCCGACCAAACGCTGGAGCAGCTTCCGCCGAGGGCCTTCGGCAAAAGAGTGTTCAGCGTCTCGTTGACGTTGAAGGTCCAAGAAAGATTCGTGCGGTAGGTGTTGCCGCCGTCGCCGCCAACGATACCGACGTTCAGCGTCGTCTGCCGGATGGCTCCGTTCTCGATGGTCTGGTTGCGGAACCATACGGTGCCGATGGATGCGGTCAAACCGTCATGGACATCCACGCCGGAGAGCGAGACGCCGCGATAGACAATGCCGCTCTGCTGGCTCGGGTTGGAACGGGCGGTGGTTCCCCAGTTGAGGAAGGCGGCGCCGCTACCATAGCCGGCGACGACCGACCGGTTCACATCGGTGCCGCCCACGGTGCCACCAAAGCTGGCGCTCATGGTGTCGATGGTGGCGGCGTCGACGGAGGACGGCAGTAGCATCGGCAGAGCGATGGCGGCGGATGCGGTCAGAGTGGCGAGGGCTTTCATTTCAGGACTCCTTGTATGGAACATTACTAAAACCGAGGATCGGCGGATCGCAACGGACAGCCCTGGCGCAGGTCAGCGACCACCTCCACCACCGCCGGCGCCGTCACCACCGCCGTCGCCGCCAGAGCCGGAGCCGCCAGCGCCGCCGTCGCCAAAGGCTGCGCCTCCGAGAACCTCTTCGGCCGGCGCAATCCGGTCGAACATCGCCTCGACCTCGGCAAGGGTAGTCGGGTGGGCTCGGCGAGCGGCGATCGCCGCCGTCAATGCGGCCCGCGCCGCCCTGCGGGTATTCACGTCAAGGCACGGGTCAGCGGCCGCCGTTGCTGCAACCGCGGGACTGGCGGAGGCCTGCGCGCCATAGGAGCGCAGTGCGGCGGCGGCGTAAGGCCGGGACGACTTGATCTCGGCAAGCTTGGTGAACCATGCCCGGCACAGCTCATTGCGATCCAGAACGGCGTCGAGGTCCACATCGTAGTTTCCGAGCCAGGCCAGTGCCTGCGGCAACCCGCTGGTCCGGGTCGGTTCCAGGGGAAGATCGGCGTCATACCAGCGAGCAGTAGGCAGGGTGCCGATGACATCTGCATAGCGCTCAACGCCGCCATTGCTGTCGGCGAGCAGCAGGTTTGAGTTACGGACACCGCCGGCCGGCTCCAGAGAGGCGCAGGCAACGAGCGAGAGACAAAGGGAAAATAGTGCTGTCTTTTTCATTGAGACCTCCTAAGCGGGCGTGGCGCGAAAAGAGTGGACCCAGGAAACCGCCGAGGTGGTCGCGGTGTCGATTGGATCCGCAACGGGTGCCGTGCGCGTTTGAGGAGCCATGGAAGCTGTCTCCGGGAAGCGCATGATCTGGCTAATCTCCCTAGCGTGTTCATGCAATCTCTACTAGAAATTGATACTACTTTTGCTAGAAGTTTTCGTCAAGCGTGAATTTTCGCCGCTGCCCGCCGGCACGGTGAGTCCGAGCATAAAAGCCGCACCTAAAAGCGTTTTCGCGGTGGGGGTTATCATCGTCATTACGGTGCGGACACCGCACGATGGTGTCGGGCTCCGGTCGCCACGCCAGCACGTGTCGGCAAAGCTCGCGTGGTCCCGGCGCCGATGATCTGACCCTAGATTACGCCTACAAGGCGATGACCTGGCTCGGCGAAAAGATCGGCCAGGGCCAGTCAATGAAGGATGCCATCGAAGAGGCCCTGTACCACCACCGCCAGCCGCTGCTTGGGGAGGTTTCGCTCGCCTTCTTCGACACCACCAGCCTGTGGTTCGAGGGCAAAGGCGGCGCCACTCTCGGACAGCGGGGCCATTCGAAGGACTACCGGCCGCACCTGAACCAGGTGGTGCTGGGCATCGTGCTCGACGGCGAGGACCGGCCGATCCCGCCCGATGCCCCGCAATACCGCCGACTTCACGACCCTGGTGCCGGTGGTCGGACGCCTTAAGGAGGGGTTCGGCATCAATCGGGCGTGCATCGTAGCCGACCGCGGCACGATCGCGGGGCGACCATCGCCGATCTCGAGGCATGCGGCGTCGATTACATCCGGCGCGTGCGCAAACGCTCCGTTCGGGAGGTTCGCGAGGACGTCATCGACGACGGGGGCGTGGCAGTGCCGCTCGTCATCCCCGCCAGAAGGGCGAGACCCGGCTCGCGTCAAGAACATCACCGTCGGCGGCCGGCGCTACTTGCTGTGCCACAACGAAGAGGAGGCAAAGAAGGATGCCGAGGCCAGGGCCGCCATCCTCGCCGCCCTGGAGCACAAGCTCACCCAAGGCGAGAATGCGTTGGTCGGCAACGCCGGCTTCCGGCGCTTCCTTGGCTCACCCAAGGGCGATGGCTTTACCATCGATCCGGCCAAGATCGAGGCGGACGCCCCTTTTCGACGGCCTGTTGACGACCCTGGCCAGAGCCCATGCCGAAGGGCGGCTGGAAGACCGCCTGGCCTTCTACGGCAAGCCCAAGCTGTTGATCGTCGACGAACTGGGCTACCCGCCGTTCGAGGCCAATGCTGCGCACCTTTTCTTCCAGCTGGTGTCGCGACGCTACGAGCGCGGCAGACTGTTGATCACGTCCAACCGCTCCGTCGGCGAATGGGGGACGGTCTTCGGCGATCCCGTGGTCGCGACAGCCATCCTCGACCGTCTCTTGCACCACAGCCACGACGTCACCATTCGCGGCGACAGCAACCGGCTGCGCGAAAAACGGCACCCCGGTCTGATCAAAGCGCCGCCGCTCGAACAGGATCCGGCTAAGGAGGGGTGAGAGCCCAATGTCGGTGCAGATGCTTGCCCAGGTGGGTCCACAGGCCGCTCCCGTGGACTACCTGGACAAGCCCCACCAACCCAGGGGGGCATTATACAATGTCGCCAGGGGGTCACGTCTTGGTGTCGCTTGACAGAGGCGGCTGATTTTGCCGATCGTGCACGTGGCGGCTTGCGCACGATCAGGCATTTGCATGGCCTCTCACGGCAGATAATCGAACACAGGAGGACCGACGTGCAATTTCAACTCAACTCGGATGCCAATATTCAGGGCGACGAACGCTTGGCCGAAGTGGCCGAAAAGGCCATTGCATCGGCGCTGGGGCATCTGACGAGCCGCCTGTCCCGAATCGAGGTGCACCTGGCAGATGTCAACGCCGCCAAGGGTGGCAGTGACGATATTCGCTGCACCATCGAAGCGCGCCCCGAGGGCATGCAGCCGCAAACTGTCACCCACTCTGACGCGAACGTCGAAGCCGCCTTGCGAGGCGGAGCGAGGAAAATTCGCGCTCTGCTGGACAGCGAATTCGGCAAGCTTGGACGACGCTGAGGCCCGTCCCCCTCTACCCGGTTAGCCACAGGCAGAGCGATGTGCGCTCGATCAAGGCGCAGATGGCCACCGCCGATCTCGACCGCCAGCGCTCCGCGGTGCCGCCGATCCGCGGTGGTTCCATCGCGCCCGGACGGCCTTGCAGCACAAGCAGCGGCAGATCGGAGAGCCGCAGGCCCACATGGCGGCGCTGAAACCGCCCAAAGGCGGGCTCAAGGACTGCCTGATCGAGGTGCTGCCGCCCGACTACGACGACGACGCGTGGCGGTTCGCCGTCGATCGCGCCCGGCGGCTTCACGAGCAACGGGAAGCCGGTTGATGGCGCCGCCGCCACCGGCGCCGACGCTGGACGCCATCTACACCGCCTATGAAGCAGAGGGTGACGACGGCTTCCGCGACCACCTCGGCGCCTCTATCATCAGCAAGGAGTGCGAGCGGGCGCTTTGGTACGACTTCCGCTGGGTCACCCGCAGCGCCTTCTCGGGACGGATGCTGCGCCTGTTCGAGACCGGGAGGCTGGAGGAGGACCGCCTCGTCCGAGATCTCCGCCGCACCGGGGCGACGGTGCTGGACTGCGATCCCGACACCGGCCGCCAGTGGCGGGTGGAGGCCCACGGCGGCCACTTCGGCGGATCCATGGACGCCGTCGCCATCGGCCTCCGCGAGGCGCCGGCGACCCGGCACGTCGTCGAGTTCAAGACTCACAACCAGAGTTCGTTGACGGCGCTGAGGAAGGACGGGGTGCAGCGATCCAAGCCGCTGCATTGGGCGCAGATGCAGGTGTACGTGCATCTCGCCGGCCTCAACCGCGCCATGTACGTGACCGTCTGCAGGGATACCGACGAGATCCACATCGAGCGGGTCCACGCCGATCCCGGCGAGGGCGAGCGCTTGCTGGCCAGGGCCCGGCGTGTGATCGATGCGCCGAGGCCGCCCGCCCGCATCTCCGAGGATGCCACATGGTGGCAGTGCCGGCTGTGCGATCACCACGACCACTGCACGGCGAGCGGCCGGCCGAGACCAACTGCCGCACCTGCCTGCATTCGACCCCGGTCGACGGCGGCTGGCACTGCGCCCGCTGGAATCGGCCGCTCGCTTCCCGGGAGCAGCGCCGCGGCTGTCCCGCCCATCTGTTCGTCCCCGACCTTGTCCCCGGCGAGCCGGTCGATGCCGGCGACGAC
This sequence comes from Rhodospirillales bacterium, assembly GCA_016710335.1. Lineage (NCBI taxonomy): Bacteria > Pseudomonadati > Pseudomonadota > Alphaproteobacteria > Rhodospirillales > Rhodospirillales bacterium. Next base: position 488,491 of record JADJXQ010000001.1, on the reverse strand, counting down.
TGGGTCGAGTACCGCATGGCCGATGGCAGCCGCTGGACCAACCGGGCCTGCTGCGAGGCGCCGGCATGATCGAGTTGCGACCCTATCAGACCGACGCCATCAACGCGATCTACCACTACTTCGAGGAGAACAGCGGCAACCCGCTGATCGTGCTCCCGACCGGGACCGGCAAGTCGATCTGTCTCGCCGCCTTCACCGCCGGCGCCATCGCCGACTGGCCGGACGCCCGTGTCCTCGTCATCACCCACGTCAAGGTACTGATCGCCCAGAACCATGCCGAGATGCTCAGGCTGTGGCCGGAGGCGCCGGCCGGCATCTACTCCGCCGGGCTGAACAAGCGCGACCTGCATGCGCAGATCCTGTTCGCCGGCACCCAGTCCGTGCACAAGCGCGCCTACGACATCCAGCGCTGCGACCTGGCGCTGATCGATGAGGCGCAGCTTATTCCCCGCATCGTCCAGCACCATGTACCGGCGGTTCCTGAACGATCTCGCCGTCATCAACCCGCACCTCAAGGTCATCGTCTTCACCGCGACGCCGTACCGGCTCGACAGCGGCCTCTTGCACGAGGGCGACGGCGCCCTGTTCGACGCCATCGCCCATGAGGCCCGTATCGCCGACATGATCGCCAAGAGGTACCTGTGCGAGTTCGTGCCGAAGCGGACCGAGACGCAGCTGGACGTGACCGGCGTCGGCAGCCGCGGCGGCGAGTTCATCGCCGGGCAACTGGAGGCCTCCGTCGACGAGGCCGCGGTGACCGGGCCGGCCGCGGACGAGATCATGCGCCACGGCGGCGACCGCGGCTCGTGGCTGGTGTTCTGCGCCGGCGTCGACCACGCCCATTACGTCCGCGATGCCTTGCGCGAGCGCGGCATCTCCTGCGAGGCGATCCTCGGCGAGATGCCGGCCACGGAGCGCGACCGGATCATCGCCGCCTACAAGCAGAGCCACATCCGCTGCCTCACCAACGCCAACGTGCTAAACACCGGCTTCAACGCGCCGGGCGTCGATCTCATCGCCATGCTGCAGCCGACCAAGTCGGTCGGCCTCTACGTGCAGATGATCGGCCTCGGCACCCGCCTCGCCGACGGAAAGGACGACTGCCTGGTTCTCGACTTCGGCGGCAACATCGAGCGTCACGGACCGATCGACCGCATCGACGGGCGGCGAAAGCAGGGGAGCGAGGATGCGCCAGGCGTGTCTGAAAAGGGGCGTCATGAATAAGCGGGTTAGTGCCCCGGTACACCTGATCAAGTGTATGGAGCCGCTGCGGGGCTGAGGGTACTCTCTGGAAAGTAGACACGCAGAGGTTGATTGATGCGAAGGCACACTCGCCGAGCATCCGAGCCAAGAACGCTCCAATAGTACGCCGTGAACCCAGACAAGGGAGTACCAACAATGTCCGCAACAGCAATCGCCGCAGATATTCCGATTGAGATCTCCTCATTCGGATCGCTGCCGGACGTTGTCTCCAGCACGCTCGGCGGATTGTTCGATCAGGCGAGGGATTGGGTCGGACGAGAGGAATCACCATCCGGTCCGAAGGATGAGACGCAGTGGGCCGACGTCGCCGAGAACGCGCGGTGCTCCGCCGTCAAGAGGCAGATAGTAGATCAAGATAGTGCCCTAGAACAATCGGAACACCCTGAGGATACTTCGGAAAATATAGAGGTTCAAGACTGGAAAAGCTTGTGCTCGAGATTGCTCTCCATAAGCGAGGACTCGATTTCAGACATCGACTTGTTGACGCTGATGCTCTCCTATCATGAGACTGAGAAAAACGCGCGGAAAATGGCTGCGCAACTGATTCGCCGCTTCGAGACGTTCGGAAACGTCGTCAGCGCTCGGTGCACTCAGATCACCGGTGCGGCCGAAGTCCGACCGGAACTCATCGATTTCTTCCGCCTGGTGCGGGCCGCCGGTACGCGCCTCGCCCGCGAAGAGATCAGCGACCGTCCAGTCATCGATGCCTGGGACAAGCTCTTGAAGTACCTCCGCTCAAGCATGGCGCACCAGACAGAGGAGCAGTTCCGCGTCCTGTTCCTCGACCGCCGCAACGTCCTCATTGCGGACGAAGTGCAGCATCGTGGCACCATTGACCATACTCCGGTCTACCCACGTGAAGTGGCGAAACGCGCTCTTGAACTGGATGCATCCGCGATCATCATGGCTCACAACCATCCCAGTAACCATCCCGCCCCTTCAAGAGGAGATATCGAGATGACCCGGGTCGTCAGCGATGCTCTGGAACGTCTGGGCATCGTCCTCCACGATCACGTCATCGTCTCACGTCGCGGCCACAGCAGTTTTCGCAGCATGGGTCTCCTTGGCAAGAAAGCAGTCCACTGCTGACCGCGGTACTTCGCCACCCTGTCCGGGCGGCTGGACGAGAAGCAGCGACCACTCTCAACGACACCGCCAGATCGAGGTGCGGCATCGACACATGCCACGCCTTCAACCGAACGGGTGATACGGTCCGGAGGTTCGCTACGGCACGACGTTGAAACTCACACTGTCCGCTAGCTCGACGTCGTCCGCAGTAAGAGTAGCTCGGAGAATGTAAGTGCCCGGTTCCGCCCCCTTCGGAACCTTGACTTCGGTATCGACAATCGACTTTCCGGTTTCCAGCGGGTAGCCATCGTCATAGCGCGTGCTCAGCTTCTCATCCTTGTAGAAGATGGCAGTCTGGAACCGTCCGAGAATGTAGCCGGGCTGTGGCGGTACGCAGGCAGTGTAGGAGAAGCGGTAGCGGATCGTGTTCCCGCTATTGATGGTCTTCGGCTCGATTCCCGAAGCATCGAGACGCAGATAGGGCAGTGGCCGAGTACTGCATTGTTCCTCTTGCCAAACTTCAGCCGGAAGCGCGACCAGTTTTTTCCCCGGCGGAGGCGGTTTCTCCGACAGTATTCCCGCCAATTGCTGACACCCAGCCACAATGATGCTGCTCAATACTACTGCGACTGCAATCTTCACCGAGTTTGAATCCACTTCTCGCCGTCGGGACGTTGTTCCGGGATCTTAGGCGCCTTGGCGCGGCGCGGTCTGGATGCGCCTGCTCCCTTATCGGCTTGCGCCGGGCTGGCTGACGTTGCGGAAGGGGCGACCTCGGGCCCGGCCGGACCAGAGGCACTGATTGCCGGGGTAGCCGATTCGGAGGGAAACAACGGCCACGGGCCGTACTGTTCCGCTACCGGACTGTCGGCGGTCCCGTCCGCTGTGGCACCCGGTATCTGCAGTGCATCCGGCGGCGCTCCTTCCGCTTTTCCCGCAGTGTCGGTGCTCTCCGGAGATAAAGCCGGCGGCTGCTGCTCTAACGGCTGTCTCTGGCCCGCTTCCACAGACGTATCAAGCGTCTCCGCTGCGCTCGAGGGCTGTGGGGCGCGCGTGTCTGCCGCGGGCGTCAGGAGCGGTTCATCACGTACCGTAGGTTCATTCATAAACATGGCGACAGTCGCGATGAGGAAAAGCGAAAGGCCGGCGAACGGCACCATGCGCTCCGCCAGCCGACGCTGAGGGGGGCCAAGCTGCGGGGCAGCGGGCTGCGGGCGGCGACGCTCCCGTCGCTGCAGATCCTCGCCGGCGTGAGATTTGTCAGTCGCGTCCAGATCCGGAACGCGAGCGGTCGATTCGGAGGGACCGATATGGGCGCCTTGACCTCCAACATCAGGTGTAGCAGAGCCAGGATGTACGGCTTCGGCAGAAGCGGAAGGCTTGCCAGACAGGCTTTCGGGCGTCCAGATGTCGAGCAGGGCGGTGTGGATGAACTCTGCGGTTACCTCCCGCTTTCCCTCGGTTTCGGCAAGGGCTCGGGCGGCGTCGGCCAAGATTGCGGCCCAGTGCAAATTTGCTTTGGCGTAGGCGGTAATTCGTTCCAGGGCTCCGGCCGTCAGTTTCGGGCCGCCGGACTGGGAGCTGTCTTCGTATGCCAGCAGTGCGGCCATCTCGTCGGCGCTCGGAGAAGACACGCGGATCTCCACCAGCCGCTGTTCGAACCGTAAGCGGCGCAGCACCGCATCGATGCGGGATGCCAACGTCATCGATCCTGCAAAGACCAGCAATAGAACATCTGGAGACACACCGAGGTACTGCGGAACTTGGGCAAGATCCGCAATAACATCGTCAGTAAGATGGTCCGCCTGATCGACAACGAGCAATAGAGGCTGGTCGCCACTGCTCAACGAATTCACGGCAGCCGACAAGAAGGCCAGTGCTTCCGGCCTTGTGCGTGCTGAATGAGGAGCGCCGAGGCGTTGGCAGCAGACCTCCAAGAGGTCGTCGAAGTCTGGGAGCCTCGTAAAATCTCCGCCTGTTGGAGAGAGACGCAGCACCCGATGTTCGTCGGCCGACCCAACCCCGAACAGACTGTCGAGCAGGGTTGTCTTGCCGCACCCCTCCTCACCGAACAGCAGGATGAGCGGTTCTTTGTGCGACAAGGCCCGGCGCAGATCCTGAGCGGCAATTTTCTGGCCGGCGGTCGCATGTTGAATGGTCCACGTCTCGGCACCGGCTGCATGAGACGGCGGATGTTCCTGAGTGGACGCGAGCATCATCAACTCCAAGAAAGCTCGGCTTCGCAGAACCAACGCGATCGACGGTCGCTTGTGCGCGAGACGGAATTCGGCTTGGAGCGTAGACCGTTCATGCCAATTTCCCGATACACCCGATCAGGTGTATTGCCCGGCAAGAAGTAATGCGCGAATGCGGAACGCCATGCTTACCCGCGCCGGAAACAGGCGTTCGCGATGCGGGTCATGGCTTTATCAGCCCTGAGCGAACGGCCGAAACCACAGCCACCATCCGGTTAGTCGTGCCCAATTTTTTCATGGCGTTCTTGACGTAGAAGTTCACGGTGTTCTCCGACAGCCCGAGAATGACGCTGATTGATGAGGCGCTTTTACCCCGCGCCGTCCAAAGGAGGCACTCCTGTTCGCGTTTCGCCAGAATGGAGGTGTGAGAAAGCGCGGACTGAGGATTGTCCTGCAGACCGCGGTTCGATATGGAGCGCTCCGCGGGCGGCCCCCAGTGCTTTGCGAAGGCGTAGTAGAAATGGATCGCGATGACTTGAAGCACCCCGAGATGCGCCGGGTCGCACGATCCGGGCTGGCCCCGGGCCAAGCGAAGGGCGAAAGCCTGTCCGTCCGGGGCATGAACCGGGCAGATGATTTCGTCGAAGATACCAGCCTCTGTACGTTCCCTGCACAACAGTTGCTGCACCGGGGATAACTTCATTCGCCCCACAACCTCCCCCCAGATGAAAGGCGTAAGGCTTCCTGATGTCGCTCTCAGCAGCGGATCCACCACGTAGCGCCGCTCCTGTTCGTAATGCCGGCGGAACTCATCCGGGTAGTTGCACACGATGATCGGGCTCGGTTCATCTTCTAAGGCCGTCTCAGCTTCCGAGGCTGGGCGCTTGAGACAAAACAGCCCAAGCTTCTCATATCCTGCGGAACCAGCGGCCTCGACGAGCAAGTCAAACACGTGCTGAGCACTCGTAGACGAGCTGCATGTTTCGATGAAGCCAGAAAATTCCATGCTTGCGAGCCACGAAGTGGGAGGGTTTCCCCACCTTCACGAGTGGCGCCTAATCCAGCCCCAACAGCCGTTTCGCGCCCCACGCAAGGTGTCTCCAGCCCAGGGCGGCAACGGGCGGAACGCACCGCTCGCTAAATCCGCGAGCGTATGCAAGTTATCCAGCGGAACGACTGACATAACCCTTTAAGGGTATTTCACGCAACAATTTCAGCGGGGTCGCGTCGGAGCTGATGTGTTTGAGCGACGGAGTGCCGAAGGCAAGATCGTCGGCCTGAGGGGGTGGACGCAGCGAGCAAGATCACCGTCTTCGAACTACGATGTCCGTCCATTCCATTGGGAGGCCGCGGCGGGGCGGCTGGGCGCCGCGCCCTGTGCACGGACACAAAGGAATGATTAAAAGGATGGCTTGGATATGGAAAACCATGGGCAAGGATTAGAATGTCTGTGTAATTGCTGCAGCCGAGGACCGCGCGATTGGCAGCGGTTGTCGGCGAGAGCAGCCGGCCGCTGAAGCACGAGCAGCGCGCCCGGATTGTTCTTCTCTCCGCCAAACGCCTGCCGGTTCTCGCGGTGGCGCGCCGGGCTGGCGTGAGCCGTCCGACGCCGATAAACTTGGAGATCTGCGGCTCTCCAGCGTGGCCACGCCATCGGGATCAGCCTGATGGCCGGCATGATCGCGGCATACGACTCTGGAACCTGTTCGTCCGCTGATCAGCTCATGATAGGCGGCAAAGGTAAGAACCGAGATCGCCTTGTCGAAGAGCTGACCCGTTATACCTGCCACGGTCTTTTTCTTTAGTCCTTACCGATCCAGCTGCGATGAGCATGGCGCCGCCGGCAAGGCCCAACGCCAGGGCGCCGTAGGTTGCCAGGAGGGAGCGCTTCGACAGCACCAACTCCCAGCCCGGCGTGAACCGCTTGGGGGTCGCTCCATAATCCACGGCCGCGGCGATCGCCGACATCGCGCAAGCGTCGCGCAGCAGCTCGAAAGGAGAGCGCGGCGGTCGCGCAGCAAGCCACACCTCGAAGGGCAGCGCCCAGAACAGGGCCGAAGCCTTGTGCGTTCCGAAGCCGATGGCCGTATGCTCCACGTCCAGCTCGCCGTGCTTGGCCCCATCGTCGCCATGGAGCCAGTGGCTCGTCGCGTTGATGGGCTGGAGGACGCCCTTGCCATCGCCCTTCGCCAGCAAGCCTAAGGCAGCCGTCGAGGCGAGGCTCGCCACGGTGCCGGTGACACGGGCCGAGAGGCCGATCCGCAGCCACGGGTCCACACCGTTTGCCTACAGATCGGTCTTGGCGTGCTCGCCCACCGCCGGGCGGCTATTCGAGACAGCGGCGGTTAACATCTTGATGTAGCTCACCGCCGTGCCGAGGCTGTCCCAATACTGCGCGTCCTTCGGCGTAATCTTAAGCACCCGGATCGCGGGATCGTCGATTGTAGAGCGTCAACCTTAATGTGCGGTGGCGACAGCCAAGTTGGCCGGTCCTGGCTGCTGGGAAGGTTGGTTCAGATGATGACGTCCTCCTCGGCGGGGTTGTTGCCGACGGGATGATTTTGTTTGTCGGCGAGGTTGTCGGTGGTTGTCGCTCTGCTATTGATCTCGGCGGTGGTTCGGTCGGCGGCGGCGCGGCGACGGTAGCTGTCGACGTTCATCTCGAGGATGGTCGCGTGATGGACGAGCCTGTCGATCGCGGCGACGGTGACGGCCTTGTCCGGGAAGACGCGGTCCCAGGCGCTGAAGGGCTGGTTGGCGGCGATGGCCAGGCTGCGGGTTTCGTAGCGCCGGGCGATGAGTTCGAAGAGAACGGAAGTCTCGGCCTGGTCCTTCTGTGCGTAACCGATGTCATCAAGGATGATCAGGTCGTACTTGTCGAGCTTGCCGAGCGCGGCCTCCAGGGCGAGGTCCCGGCGAGCGGCCTGGAGCCTCTGCACGAGATCGGTTGTGCGGGTATAGAGCACGCGCCGTCCGGTCTCGACGAGAGCGTGTCCGATGGCGCAGAGCAGATGGGTCTTGCCGGCGCCGGAGTTGCCGATTGCGATGAGGTTGGCGCCGGTCTCGACCCAGTCGCCGGCGGCGAGCGCCTCGACGCGGGCCCGGGGTACGCCGGGCAACGCCTTGAAGTCGAATGTCGCCAGGGTCTTGCCGCCTGGCAGGCGCGACTCTGCGAGATGGCGCTGGATGCGGCGGGTCTCCCGTTCGGCGAGCTCGACCTCGGCCAGGGCCGCGAGGAAGCGGGCCGCGGGCCACCCTTCGGTGTCGGCGCACTCGGCGAGCGCCGTCCAGTGCCGATGGAAGCTGGGCAAGCGCAACGCGGTCAGCATGGCGGGCAGCGCATGAACATCGACCGCCCGCGTGGTCCTGGTGCTGGCGGTCATGCGCAGACCTCAAGCAGGGCATCGAAGCTGGTCAGTTCGGTGAGCGCCACGGGCACGTCGGCCGGGAGTGTTCGGCGTCGTGGTTCGAGGCGTCTGGCGAGATCGCGGGCGTCGGGAAGGCCCCCTGAACCGAGGTCATCCGCGATCAGCGCGGCGAGCTCGGCCTCGCAGCCTTCGTCATGGGCGAGCCAGAGCAGCTCGACCATGCGCCGGCAGGCCTCCCGCTGGGGCAAAGCCTCCGAGAGCGCGGCCCAGGCGGCACTGTACTCGGTGCGGGGAAAGAGCCCGTCGCGGTAGACCGATCCGGCCAGCGCCTGCGGTTTGCGGCGCAGGGAATGGATCACGTGGCGATAGTCGATGCGGTGGACACGCCGGCCATCGCCGCGCTGGCGCTGGCGGGGATGGCTGACGACAGGGGTCCCTCCGAGCCAGGCCTCGATACGGTCGTCGTAGACATGAACGCGGAGGCGCTGGCCGATCAGACGGGAGGGCGCGCTGTAGAAGACGCCGTGCACGAGGAAGCCGCCGGTGCGGGTGACGCGGGTGACGATCTCGGTGAAGTCGGTGGTGCGCCGCGCCGGCAGCGGCCGCAGCGTTGCGGCCTCCGTTTGCACGGCAACGTCTCGGCGCCGATTGCGGCGTGAGACGAGCTGATCGACGAAGCGGCGCAAGTCTGCGACATCGGCGAAGTCGCGGGAGCCGCGCAGGATCAGCGCCTGGTCGGGAGCGGTCTTGAGGTGACGGTTGTGGGATCCCACCGCGCCGTTCTCATGCGCTTCGCCGGAATTGTTGCGGCTGGCTGACATTCCGTAGTGAGCGCAGAAGCCTTCATAGCGCCTGGTGACATCCTCGGCGGCCTCGCGGTCGAGGTTGCGATAGGCGGCCGAGAGGCTGTCGGTGCGATGCTCACGCGGCACGCCGCCGAGGGTCCAGAGGGCGTTCTGGAGGTTCTCGGCCAGCGCGGTGAAGCTCTCGCCGCCGAGGACGACACCGACGTGTTCCCAGCCGCTGTAGGCCAGCACGAAGTGGTAGAGCCGGTGAGCGAAGGGCTCGCCGGCGATGGTGACGCCAAGCTCTTTGGCGTCGGTAAAGTCCGAGAGCGCCATGCGGTCCGGCTCCGGCGTCTGACGGAAGATCACGTCCCTGGCCTCACCGTAAAGCGCGCGCCAGTCGCGCACGCGGCGCTCAAACGTGCGCCAGTCGCGCACGCGGCGCTCCAACGTGCGCCGGATACGGTCGTCCGGAAAAGCGTCCGGATCGGTCATTTGCAGGTGCCTCAGGAGCGTGACCGCCTGCACGGCGGGATCGTTCTCGAGGATCGGCAGCAACACCGGCTCCCAGACCGCCTCGAGCGGATCGGGGACGGTGCGGCCGCGCTCGGGCTGGCGCTGGGAGGGAAGGCGCGGATCGGTCTCGATCCGGCGTCCGGTGCGCTCGCTGAACCCAGCCCGGGCAGCGGCGGCGCGTTGGCTATGACTGAACTTGAACAGTGGTGTGGGAACGGGGCGGGAACATTGTATTGCAAGCCATTGATTTCCCGTCTTTGGACTTCGAAACGCCCAAGCCTGTAGTGGAACATTTTCGACGATATGGCGTTTTCAGTTGATGTTTTCAGGATTTTCGAGAACAACATCCGGCATGTTCGTGCGTGAGAAGACAGCCCGGGGTCATCGCTACCTGTATCTGGTGGAGAGCATCCGCGAGGGCGACCGGGTTCGGCAGCAGATCGTCCGCGCGTTGGGGCGCAAGGATGCGTTGGCGGCGAGCGGTGAGCTGGACCGGCTGATCGCCTCGCTGGCCAGGCATTCCGAGCGGGCGATGATCCTCTCCGACATGGAAGCCGGGCGGATCGCCTGCACCCGGATCGGCGGGCCGTTGTTGTTTGGCCGGCTGTGGGATCGACTGGCCATTCCTGAGGTTCTGGCCGATCTCCTGGATGGCCGCGGCTTCGGCTTCGACGTCGAGCGCGCGGTGTTCGTCGCCGTTCTGCACCGCCTGTTCGTCTCCGGCTCGGATCGGTCTTGCGAGACATGGATGGCGGACTACGCCATCCCCGGCGCAGCCGAGTTGCAGCTGCACCATTTCTACCGCGCGATGGCGTGGCTGGGCGAGGAGAGCGAACCGGCGGCCGAGGGCGCGCTTGCACCCCGGTGCGTCAAGGACCGGATCGAGGAGCAGTTGTTCGAGCGCCGGCGGAATCTGTTCAGCGAGCTGTCGCTGGTGTTCATGGACACCACCACCCTGTCGTTCCACGGCGCCGGCGGCGAGACCCTCGGCGCCCATGGCCATTAGCGGCGACGATCGAAGCTCTGGAGGAGCGCAAGCTGGAGTACGTCCTCGGAGCGCGCGAGCGCTCGAGCCGGCTGATCCGCGAGGTCGTGCTCAAGGACGAGGCTCCCTTCACCCCACTGGTGATCGAGCGGGTCCGTGGCGAAACCCAACTCTTCGTCAAGGAGGTCAGGGCCGAGGGCGTCCGCTATATCGTCTGCCGCAACGAGGCCGAGGCGGAGAAGGAAAGGAGCGACCGCCAGGCCATCGTCGCCGGGCTGGAGAAGCAACTGAAGAAGGGTGACAAGGCGCTGATCGGCAACTCCGCCTATCGGCGCTATCTGCGCCGGGTGCAAAGCGAGGGCGGCCGGAGCGAGCCCGCCTTCGAGATCGACCCTGGCAAGCTCGCCGACGAGGCCCGCTACGACGGCATTTCCGTCCTGCGCACCAATGCCCGCATCACCCCGCTGCAGGCGGTGCTGCGCTACCGAGACCTCATCCAGGTCGAGGACCTGTTTCGCCGGGCCAAGGCGATCCTTCGCACCCGGCCCATCTATCATTCCTCCGATGCCGCCATCCGCGGCCACGTGTTCTGCTCGTTCCTCGCCCTCGTACTCCAGAAGGAGCTGGCCGACCGCTGCCGCGCCGCCGGGTTGGCCGTCGAATGGGAGAGGCTCCTGCGCGACCTCGATCGGCTGCAGGAAGCCACCATCGACAAGGACGGAAAGCGCATCACCACTCGCACCGCCGTCACCGGACAAGTCGGACGTGTCTTCCAGGCCGCCGGCGTCGCCCTGCCGCCCAACCTGCGCGAATACACCCCCGCCTGACCCCTTCCGTCCCCTCACACAACCCCGAAATGTAGTGCAAACACCCGACGCCGCCGACGTAACTCGCTGACGTGAAACAATCTTTCCAAAGCCACTGTTCAACTTGGGTATGACGATGACGGTCTTGCATGTAGATTCTCACTTGCTGGTCGGTGACGGGTTTGCCCGGCACGAGGGGACCTCCGTTTCGGTGACAGAGATCCCGCTCGTATCGGCCCGCAGCGGCCAGCACCTACGCCTTCATCCCCGGGGAAGACAATCGCGCCGCTGGCTCCAGACTCCAGCCGGGCTACGCCCGGCCTCCGACTGGAGCCAGCGGCCAACTTGGCTGACGGCGCCCGACAAGATGGTTGTCGCTCAACAGTCGATGCTGCGGAGCTGGCGGAACGCGGTCGCCGGGGTGCCTGCGGGGGGATCGCAACGCCCCAATACGCGGGCGGCCCCCGCAGGCTGGCATACTCGGTGATCAGGGCCGTCGAGATCGCTCGGCTCCGCCGGGAGGTCGAGCTACGCCGCGCGGAGCGGGACCTGTTTTCCTACGTCGAGGGATATTACAACCGACAGCGGATCCACTCCGCCCCCGGGGTATCTGTCCTCGGCGCTTTCCACCGGCGGATTATCGGCTGGTCGATGTCGACGACGCTGCACAAGCAGGTCGTAACTCCGCGCTGAGCTCTATTGGAGAGCCGGATAGTCCTCCGGCTTGGGAGCGAGATTGTTGGGATGAGGCGGATGCCCCCCTTCTTCGACTACAAATCCCACCTTTCCGACCTGAGGATATTCGAGCCATGCTTGCAAAAATCTCTCCGAACGCATGGTTCGGTTGCCCCAGGCCGGGTCGGCCAGCAAAACGCGATCCCGCAGTAATCCTCGAAAGACGACGAAGTGATTGTAGCCGTTTAAACGTACCGGCACGATGACCGGCGCCTTGCGGACCAAGTCGTCAAGCTCGAGTTTGCCAAAACCGACACCTCGGTATCCGCGCCCGTCTACGAAGCGCTTCAGGTCCAGGAGTGAAAACCCCTGGCGGGCGCCGACGAGCGCCGGATTGGCCATGTACTCCTTTCGGCTGAACAAACCTTTTGCGATGTCCTTCTCGGAGATCGGATCGCCATGCTGATACTTCAAAACGGTAGCGAGTGCCGCGGATCCGCAACTGAGATCCCATTCCTGAACCACAACGCGCTCCCTGCGGAGTTCGAGCAGCGACTTGACCGGCTCACGTTGATCGGACTGGGCAGCGGCGGGTTGCGGAAACGCGAGCGCCATCTTCAAAGAAAGCAGCATACAAACAGCAACGATGTGAGCTCCATGCCGAGGCATGGAGCTCACACTGTTGGGAAGCGAACCAAACATATGAAGAGTGATGCTCGTGCGCCGCGTGCTCGCGCTACATGTTGCAGGGCGCCATGACGCCCAAGCGACCCGCGGCGCGTGTTCCTTACCTACCGCTTCTTGTAGACGTAGTGGGCAGGCGCCGCCGCCGCGGTGCTCAGCGATGACGCGACTGAGCCAAAACCTTGAAACACCTGAGAATCGGTGAACGTCTTAGTGTCCGTGTTGTGCCCCGAAGCGTATGCGCCAGCCAGAGCTTCGCTGTTGTTACCCCGGCCGTAGACATCCCACAACACCCGCTCGTAAACATCCGCCCTGATGAACTTGTGGGCATTGAAATTGAAGTACACGTCGGTGCGTGAGTATTGACCCGCGGCAGTCATGGCGTCCATCTGGGCGTCACCTAAAGTGACTGGATCGCCAGCCTGTGCCGAGCCCATCAGACCAACCATGAACACGCCGGTCAAAGCAGACAGCAACCTGTTCATTACAACCTCCTTCATATACGTTGCCTAAGTCGGTGTTCGCGAATATCCACGACATCCGACAAGCTTACTGTTGGCGAATCCAGTGGACGATGCAATACGGAAAACATCTCAAAACCCAAATGAGTACTAAACCCGCAAAAAAGGAGTACGCTCCCTGGCGCGAAAAAACTGTCTTGCAATGCGCTCTTAGTGCGCCGCTACTGGCTCTTTCGGGCATAGGTTCGCTTTGGGAGATATTTCATGGCCGGAGCGGAAGCGCGAAGCCTATAAACCCGCCAGCCGTCGCATCTCTCTCGCTGCGGCTTCCGCCGAACGCGATCGCAGATCCAGTCTCGCGCGCTGAAGAGGCCGCATGTGTATTGGTCTGGAAGTAATTGCCGGACCCGACGCGGTTTAAAAAGACGTTGTCACCACTACCGTAGACGTTGACCGTTGCGATTGTCGCCGTGAGCGGCGTGCAGCATGCGAACGCTCTCGCACTGCCGCGCGCAATGTCATTAATGCGGTTTGTACTTACGAAGGCATCGGTGCCAACTGATGCTCTCCCCGGAGTACCAAAAACGAAGGCATTCGCAAAAGCGCCCACTCCGGCGTCTCCTGCCGTAATGGTGTCCATTTGCTCTATTGTCAGCGCCACCGGGACTTCCTGTATGCGTGCACCTGCGTTAACGGACAGGGAAGCAGATCCTGCAACGGTCAGGGCCGCGATGAACACCATGCGCATCTTTATTCCCCCTGTCATGGTTCCCCGGGCGCGGTTGGCCGGGTGGTAGCCGCATCACCGCCGCGCATCAAGCCTAGCGAACGACGCTGTTTCAAGTGACACGATTTGTCGATCGTAGCCCCGTCGAAAGAGTCTCAAGCAACCACCTCACGTCAGCAAGATGACAAATAGGCGTAGAATGTGCGCGGAACCCACATCACGCCGGTTTACGATCGAAGCTGTACACATCGTCATTGATTCTACAATTGCTCCAGATTGTCCTGCAGCTTTGCCCGCCTGAGTGCTTACTGCGCTTGTATACTGCCTCTTTCCTGATAGGGCATGATCATCCCGGGGGTGGGCGACCGGTACTCGCCCATTCTACGCGTTTCGCAGCAGGGGAGCACGCTTGTAAGTCAAAAGTATATCAAACCTTTTGGTTGTTGCGGGTTTAGCACCCACTGTGGCATTGTTTATCAGTCTCTTGAGGAGGGAACTTCACTTATTAGCTCAAAGCGGGTCAGCTTTGCTGGTATCAGAACTGGGTACACCGCAATGAAAATATCGGCATTCGTGCTCACTGCGACCGCGATGTTTTCTATCTGGGGACAAGCAGTACGTGCAGCCGGCCCCATGGTGCTGAGTGAGACGGGACTGGATCAAGTGACCGCTGGAGCGGCGGTGCCCGATTGGCGCGTGGAGAGCAGACCGCTTCCGGAAGTGAGTTTCACCATCATCATTCCACTCGTGGTGACGATCAATTCGAACACGCTTGCGATCAGTAACTCCAACTCATCGGCCAATGCGGTAAGCGCGCCCGCAAGCATGGAGTCCATGAACTGGTTCGTTCCCTACACCTGGGATATGCGGAGCGGCCTCCAGTTCGGAACTCTGTTGAGCGACCGGTAACAAGAGGATGACCGCTTCCCCGGCATCTCTAGATTTGCCGCCGCAGCCTCTTTGTTGGACGCCGTCGTAATGACACCGTTAGCCGGCGCCCTGCAGGCGCCTCTCCGGCGCGGTGTATTGCTCGCAGGTCTGTTGACCATCGCCGCATCCATCGGAGCGGTGAAAGCACTCATGCCGGACAGGGGGGCGGGCCAGGCAACAGGTTCGAACGATGTTCGCGAAGCCGTAGATTATCGAGACGCCAAAATCGATCGGCTGGCCGCTCGACTTGCCGTCCTCGAACAGCTGGTGGCGGGCCAGGAATCCGGCTCGGCTCAGTCACGGTCGATCAATCAAGCACCGGGCCCGGCGTGGGCGCGGTCATCCGCGGGCGCATCGAGCTACTGGACGGCGTCTGCCGCGCCAGGCGCATTGGTCTCTGAGGCAGCCGTCGCCGAGCCGCAGTCCGATACACGAGCCCCACCGGCTGCCCCGGGGCAGGTGGAGATCGTCGACGAAGACGAGATTGAGCGGGCGCTGGAACGAACGCTGGTGAGCGCCGGCGTTTTGTTGCTGCCCGCAGGAACTGCTGAAATCCAGCCGACCATTTCTTACGCACATAGCGCCAGACGCAATGGCACTCTCGTAAACATCAACGGGGGCACGATGGCGGTTGCCGCAGATGAGGTGCGCCGCAATGAAGTCGTGGCCGAGTTCTCATTTCGGCTCGGGTTGCCGTTGGATGCCCAATTGGAGCTGGGTCTTCCAGTAAGCTACGTCGACCAATCGACGGTTGTTTCGCTTGCCGGCACACCGCTCGGCGAGTTCAGCGACAGCGCCCTAGCCGTTGGAGACGTCGGCGTCGCGCTGGCCAAAACCCTGTTGAGGGAAAGCGGCTGGCGTCCAGATGTCGTCGGGCGCATCGCCTGGAACAGCAACTCGGGGCAAAAAAGCCGCAACCGCGTGCTCCTTGGCAGCGGTTTCCACGAAGTCAGCGGATCGCTCAGCTTTTTGAAACGACAGGATCCGCTGGCCTTTGTCGCCGATGTTGGCTACGAGACGAGCCTGGAGAGCAACGGTTATGATCCTGGTGACCAGTTCACAATGTCGGTCGGCGCCGTACTTGCCGCGAGTCCGGAGACGTCTCTCCGCTTTGTCTTCGACCAATCGTTCGTCAGTGACGTGCGCCTGAACGGCGTTGCACTAACGGGCTCGGATGGGGTCGTGGCCATGTTGACGGTTGGAGCATCCTCCGTTCTGGGCGACGGCGTGTTGTTGGATTTATCCGCGGGAATGGGCTTGACTGCCGACAGTCCCGATTATTTCATCCGGGCGGCGTTGCCGGTCCGGCTTGACACGCCACTCCGTCAGATATTGAACAAGTGGAACATGTGAATTTGCGGCGGTGCAAGCTGTTAGACCGCTGCCGCGCATCAGCCGCCGGTACCGTCTGACGGTGTCGACGAACCCTTGTTTATGAGCTTGTTGGCAAAGAACGCGGCCTGTGTCCGATTGGTCGCTTTGAGCTTCCTCATGATGTGTCGAACATGTACCTTGACCGTGCTCTCGTGCATCTCGAGGTCATACGCGATCGTTTTGTTTGATCTCCCTTGCCGCAGCAACGCCAGAACTTCGAGCTCCCGCGGCGTGAGCCCCGCCGTGAGGTCGCGTTGCTGGCCGATGTCGTCGTTCTCGTCCTTTTGCGCTTCGTTCTTCAGCGCAGCGTCGAGGGCGCTCGCCGGAATGAACGTACCGCCAGCCTGCACCAGTCTGAGAGCCTCTACAGCGACATGTGGATGGATGGTGGTGGGGATGTAACCGCGCACACCGCAGCGCAACGCTTCCACCACATGGCGGGGGTCATCATGATCCGACATCACGACGAAGGGAATATCCGGAAAAACGCTCTTAAGTGCCTGGATGTCACCCTGGAGATCACTGTCCCCGATCTCCGTCGCGGCGATGTAGAAAACTATGAGCGCAATGGCGGTGTTCGAATCGGTTTTTTGGCGAAGGAAGTCCTGTAGACTCGATACAGCGATGATCTTCAGGCCGCGCACGTTGGTGTCAAAGAATTGACCAAGCAACGCGCGCGTAAGAAGGCGTGGATCTATGAGAACGAGGTGCGGCACGCTCTTGATGCGACCGGTTTCGGCGCCGGCCTTGCCAGGATTCGCCGGTACAGACGCGTCTCGACCTACCCCATGATCATCAGCACTGCTGGTAGATGATCCGGTGCCAGCGGCTCCCGTTGAGCCTTGAAGCGACACGCTCACCAATATACTCCCGAAGCGCCAGATGTAGTGTAAACCATGGGTGCGTAGCCCTCGCCTCGCGAGAAAACAGCACCATGAGTGTCAGATTATACCTGCACCTTGCCCCATCTTGAAAAACATGATATCGTATGTATGCAGACTGCTGAGTACGACATACCGATATGGTAGCAGTTGTTTCGAGCATCTACAAATTATTTATTGCTCCCATTCTATTGTTGTTGAAGGATTCTGCCAAAGAGCAATAAAACTTCAGACGATCAACGGTGTCCCGGGTAAAGATCTTGGCAAAACGCACGAGCGAACACACAATCGGTATCGGCCAAAGGTGTGTCCTTTGACCGCACCGGAACTGACAGGACAAGACTTTCGGTCAATGCGTTTGATACCATTCAGATCTACGAAACTAGCGCTCTCTGTTTGCCCGATGTGGGGCATGTGCGTACTCCGCATGGATCTGTCGCATGGCTGAGGGTGCATAGTCATTCCGACCGATTCGGCCAGCGGCAGCGCTTTGCAAAAACCCTGGTTTCGATGCTATCAGGAGCGCACAGCGAACTCAGTCCCTGGGAACCGCAACCGGAGCAGTGGGTATGGATCAGCTACAGGAAAAAGCCGACATGCGGCGGGACTTCATTCGCGACATCGTCCGCGCAGATCTTGCGGCTGGTCGCTGCAACACCGTCGTCACTCGCTTTCCACCGGAGCCCAACGGCTACCTCCACATTGGTCACGCCAAGTCCATCTGTTTGAACTTCGGCATCGCCGGCGAGTTCGACGGCCGCTGCCACCTCCGGTTCGACGACACGAACCCTCTCAAAGAGGAGATGGAGTTCATCGACGCCATCGAACACGACGTGCGGTGGCTTGGCTTCGACTGGGGCAAACACCTCTATTTCGCTTCAGACTATTTCGAGACTCTTTATGCTTACGCGGAGCACCTCATCCGAAACGGAAAGGCGTACGTCGACGATCTGTCCGCCGAAGAGATCCGCGCCCATCGCGGAACGCTCACAGAGCCTGGCCGCAACAGCCCCTATCGCGATCGACCGCCAGAAGAGAATCTCGATCTCTTCCGCCGCATGCGCGCCGGTGAGTATCCGGACGGGGCGCGGGTTTTGCGCGCCAGAATCGACATGGCGGCGGGCAATATCAATTTGCGTGACCCGGTGGTGTACCGCATTCTACATGCTCACCATCCGCGAAGCGGCAATGCGTGGTGTATCTATCCGACCTATGACTTTGCGCATGGGCAGTCCGACGCGATAGAAGGCATCACCCATTCCATTTGCACGCTCGAGTTCGAAGATCATCGGCCCCTTTACGACTGGTTCATCGACAATCTGCCGGTTTCTTCGCGGCCGCGCCAGTATGAGTTCTCGCGGCTGAACCTCACTTACACCGTGCTGTCCAAGCGCGTGCTGACACGGTTGGTGCGCGATCGCGTCGTCGATGGATGGGACGACCCGCGCATGCCGACGCTCGCCGGCCTCCGTCGGCGCGGGGTTCCTGCTGCCGCACTGAGGAATTTCGCTGAGCGTATCGGTGTCGCGAAAGCCAACAGCACCGTCGACGTCGCCCTCTTCGACCACTGCGTTCGCGAATTGCTTAACAGGCAGGCCCTCCGTCGCATGGCGGTGCTGCGCCCGCTCAAGGTTGTGATCGAGACCTACCCGCCCGGCCAGAACGAAACCGTACGAGCACTGAATAATCCGGAGGACCCAGCCGCCGGCACCCGGGAGGTCCTGTTCTCGAGGGAACTGTTCATCGAACAGGACGACTTCATGGAGGAACCTCCGAAGAAGTTTTTCCGGCTTGCTCCCGGCCGTGAGGTCCGTTTGCGCTACGCCTATTTCATTCGCTGTCGGGAGGTGGTGAAGAACGAGGCTGGAGATGTCACGGAGTTACGCTGCACACATGATCCGGAAACTCGCGGTGGTGATGCGCCGGACGGTCGCAAAGTAAAGGCGACTCTGCATTGGGTCTCGGCTGTTGACGCCGCAGAGGCGTGCGTGCGGCTCTATGACCACTTGTTCGACAGGCCCGATCCGGGGGTGGAGGGCGACGTCATCGACGACATCAGTCCGCGGTCATTGGTAACACTCGATGGATGCCGGATCGAACCGGCCGCCGCAAGGCTTCCGGTCGGCGTGCCGGTGCAGTTCGAACGTCAGGGTTATTTCTGCCTCGATTCAAGCTCAACAACGATGCGCCCCGTATTCAACCGCACCATTGGCTTACGCGACACATGGGCCAAAATCAGAAGCCAGAGGACATGACGCTTTTTCGGCGCCAAATTGGATTGGATGCCGGGGGCACGCTGTTGCCCAGCCTCACGTGCGTCGCTGATCCACCAGCCGCCGCACGAAGTTCGTGATCGCAGTAAGGGTGATAACCGTCTGCTCGCGATGCGGCGAGTGGCCGCAGTCGTCCACCACCAGAACATCGACCTTTCCCCCGCACTGCGCTTCGATCGCCCGGTATTGCGCGGCTGTTCCGTATTGATCGTCCAGTCCCTGGATTATCAAGACAGGCACCGACACGCCGGGTAGATACTCCTCGATGTTCCAGGCGAGGAAGCGCGGATGTAGCCACGCTTCGTTCCATCCCCAAAAGGCGCAATCCACGTTATCGCCGTGAAGTCGTTTCAGCTTGTCCCGCAAGTCGCCGTCACGGTAGGCACAGGCTGCTTCACGAATGCTGGCGACGCTGACGTCTTCGTTGAAGACGTGAGGCGCCAACGCCACAATTCCGCTGACGCGCGAAGCCGCGTTGCCCCGGTAGCCGCCAGCATGGATGAGCGCGATCGACGCGCCGTCGCTGTGGCCGATAAGTATGACGCTTTCAAACTGCAGTTTATCCAGAAGTCGTGGCAAAACATCAAGTCCCTCGTCATGCATGTAATGGAGCGGACGAGGAAGCGAAACCGACGAGGAGGTGCCGTACCCGGCGCGGCTGTACACAAAGGCGCTGTGTCCCGTTTGCTGGACAACTTGGATGGGGAAGTGGCGCCAGCTCGCGGTACATCCGAGCCCCTCGTGCAGGAAAACCAGGACTGGGTGGTTTGGATTGGCGTGTGCCGCTGGTACCCAGCGGTACTCCAACTGTCTGTCGTCCAGGTCGAGCCTGCCCGGACCGGGCATAATCCGCATTGACGCCTGACACCCTATGAGCCCGGCAGCCGCAGCGGGCCCTATGCGCACCAAGTGGCGGCGACCCCCTGTCGCCGCCACCAGGTCTGCAGTCTCGAAATCCTGAGGCTCAGTTGTGTTCCTTGATCCACTTCGCGGCGGTTGGCGCCAAGATTTTTTGCGATGCACCGCCGGTGTAGATGCCGATGTGCCCGGTCTTGATGCAGAGCTCCTCGTAACCGTCCTTGTTGCCGACATGCTCGCCCAGCGCCGTCGTACACGGTGGCGGCACCAGGTGATCCCTCTCGGCGTAGATGTTGAGGATCGGCATGGTAATGTTCTTCAGATCAACCTTTTGTCCATCCAGCTCAAGTTCGCCGTTGACCAGGGCATTGCCTTGCAAGAACGTCCGGACCAGTTGCCTGTAAGCTTCACCCGACACGCCGGGGCCGCCGAACAGCCATTTCTCCATTCTCAAAAAGTTCAGCAGTGCTTCTCGATTGTCCAGGATGTCGACCATGTCGGCGTATTTCCCGAACATCAACGTGAACGGCGACGCCATCAAAAATGACACATTCAAGACATCGGCGGGGATCAAACCGAATGCGTCGCGCATCAAGTCAACATCGGCATTTCGGCCCATTTCGAAGAGCAGCCCGACATGAGGCTTGCCTTCGACCTTGCCGCGAGAGAAATCGATCGGTGTGACCGTCAGCGTCAAAGATTTGATCTTTTCGGGGAACAGCGCGCAATAGCACACCGACATCGTGCCGCCCTGACAGATACCGAACAAGTTGATCGATTCCAAACCGCGGTCTTTGCGGATGAAGTCGACCGCGTCGTCAATGAAATCACAAACGTAGTCGTCCCAACTCAGGTACATGTCACAACGCTTGGGGTACCCCCAGTTGAGCAGGTACACGTCAATCCCCTCAGCAAGGAAATTTCTCACGAGAGAACGGTCCGGCTGTAAGTCTGCGACTTCGTATCCGTTGATCAGAGGCGGAATGATGAGCATCGGGATTGGATGAACGTCCTTTTCCGCAACTGTCGGGTGATAGTGATAAAGCTTCCAAGTCTCCCGCTCGTATACGACGTCCTTCGGCGTGCTGCCTATGTCGACGTCTTCATCTTTAAGCTTGGAGAGTTCCTGCATACCCGACAGCACCTTACGCTCGATCGACGCCATCTCCCGGGCTGCGTCATCCTGTCGGATTTGTATGGGGAAGTTTTTCATCGGTCCTCAATCCCTTCAAAAATTTCAGGGGTTCATGCTGAAGCTATGGTGCGTCCCTTCACATCGGGCCTTCAGGAGCGTCAAGAGGGCGCATCCTCTTTGCGGGCTTTCTTCGCCGGCGTCTTCCGCGCTTGAGCTTCTTCGCCGCCGGATGCGCCGTCGACTTGTTTCTTCAGTCTCCGCACTTCCCTCTTCAGTTGTGCGATGTCCTTGTATGCTTCATCGAGCGCGGACCGCGTTGGCAGATCCATAGCCTCGTAAATAAGTTCAAGCGCATCTCTTTGCTTGACCTTATATGTCATCAAGTCGTTGGTCATCTTGTCTTGCGTTGCGAGGAATTCCGGACTGGTAAACGCCTCGTTGAGCGTCTTGTCGGCGATGGTGAACCACGTCCGCATCAGATCACGCACGGTATCGATCGACTCGCCCTTCTCCGCTAACTTAGCCATGTGCTCGATGGTTCGCTCGATCGCCTTGCCCATGGCTTCGGACATGGCTTTCTGGAACTCTCCTTGGGACTTGCGCAGATCGCCCATGGCGTCCACTGCAGCAAGGATTTTCCCCATCTTCTCCCGCGCAACGGTTCCCCTCGGCATCTGGCTGACGCCACTCAGCGACGGGAACATGGCCTGTTCGAGACCCATCAACTTGTTCAGACCGGAGGTGCCGCCCATGAAAGCTTCACCGGGATGTCCGGATGCAGTAGCTTGCCCAACCATTGCTAGCCACGGACCGGTCATCGGCGACCACTGCTCGAACAACGTCTTGGTCAACTCGCTAAATTCGTTGACCGTCGCGGCTTGTCGACCAGGCAAACCCGACAGTTCCTGTGTCCACTGACCGATAAGACCTTGCAGATCGCCTTTCCACGGCTGCCCGCTGCCGATCTGCGGCGCCACGGTCTGCCACGCTTTGAGCAGCAGGTTGACGCTCTGCGACATCATGTCCGGCGCGCCGAAGATGTTGCCGGCAACCCGGCCAGGTGTTCCGGTCTGAGTTGAAGACCATGTCGACCATGCTCCTCATCCACTGGCTTGGATCCAGGCCGGGCATACCAGCGCTGGCGCCTGCCATACCCGGCATCGCGCCCATCCATCCGGACCAGAGTTGCTTCTGGGCATCGGTCCACGTCTTCATCAGGTCATTACTCTGTTGCGTCCAATCCATACCTTCAATCTCCCTAAGAGCTACCGCCTCGTTTCAATTTCGCAGACGCCCGCCGCGACGGCGCCTACGGCTCATCACGCAGCGCGAAAACTACATCGATACGGGCCGCAGTCTCGCCCGCCGACCAGTCGGCGGCGGTCCTGCGGACCGATGGTAGCTTGGCCTCTCGTGTTGGCGTTGCCGCCGATCGTCACAGGGCGACGACGGCCTCTCCCGCAGCTTTGGATTCCCCGCTTTCATTCGTCGCGCTGAGATCCAGCCGGACACGTTTTTCGCCGCCTTCTTCCTGCATGTCGACGATCTTGCCCTTGCAAATGATCTTTTCACCAACGCGCGTGATCGCCGTAAAGCGCGTGCTGAAGGAGCGGAGGGCTGATTGCGGCACCCAATCCGTAACAGACTTAGCTAAGTAAGCCATGATCAACATCCCGTGGGCAAAAACGTCCTTCTCCCCCGCTTGCCGGGCGTAGTCGATATCGATGTGCATGGGGTTGTGATCTCCCGAAGCTCCCGCGTAGAGCGCCAAGGTCTTCCGTGAGATGGGCTCCATTTCCAGGTGAATGGGTTCGTCACCGATCTTCAGACCTGCGTAGTCGACCTTGGTCATATTTCCAATCCTCAATTACGAACAACAATAACGCGCTCAAGCTCAATAACGACGGTTCCGTCCTCGTTCTTGCCGGTTGAATTCTCCGTTATGAATTCCAGGGCACCGCCCTTCTTGTCGAAGATATTCGACACTTTTGTTTCGAACGTGATCCGGTCACCTGCGCATATGGGTTTATGGTACTTGAATGTTTGCGAGCCGTGCAGGATTTTTCCGACTGGCACTCCCATTGTCTCAATGTTGTCCCAAAGTGAGTTTGTTTCCATCTCCAGACAGAAACCGAACGTGGGTGGTGCCGGGATTGCCCCATAGCCAGCCCTTTCCGCGGCCGCCTCGTCGACGTATACGGGATCAGTCTGCCCTGTCGCTTTGGCGAAAAACCGCAGCCGGCCCTTCTCGACATCGAACGTCATGGGCGGCGTGGTCAGACCTATGTGCTTCTTGTCGATCATGATTCAACACCCTTCATCTCATCGCCCCTTCAGCAACTTAAGCTCACCACGGCGCCGGAGAACCTTCGGTCCAAAAATTGAACGCCATGGGCAAAAGATGTATGCACTTGACGAGCCGCCAAGAATGTCATCCGCTTGTGACTTCGCCTCATGCTCACGAGAGGCACGGTTACTCGCAAAGCTTTGTAGAGGGGCGGCGGACGTCTCCCACATCACTTATTCTAGCGTTTCGCCAGAGTTCCGCGCGAAAGCTCATGAGCGGAATTGCTTCCGACAAGCACGCACGATTGCGGCTCTGCACCCAAATGTCAAGGTGGTGTCGCTTCGGTGCCCGGAAGCTATGGCTCCACAGGTTGGTTCCTTGACAACGCTTGCGCGGGCAGCATAAAAGCGTGGTTCTCGGGATCTCCGGGCGCGTAGCTCAGCGGGAGAGCACCGTCTTCACACGGCGGGGGTCACTGGTTCAAATCCAGTCGCGCCCACCAGTTGAAAGGCCAGACCCCAAGGCACTGGTCGCACAAGATTGCTCGCGGGGAAGTAAATTCTTGCCTTTTGTTTGGAGAGGTCCGGCCGCGGTGCAGCGAAACGATCCTCGTCACCAGACGCCGCTGGACGTCCTGGTGGTAGCGCTGTCACTTGGGGCGTGGCCAAGCGGTAAGGCAACGGGTTTTGGTCCCGTGATCCCAGGTTCGAATCCTGGCGCCCCAGCCATTCGAGATGGACACGCTCTCCTAAGATCTATCCTGCCACAACATCTTGTTTCTGAGCGCGCTTCATGAAGCTGAAGATGCATAACAAGATTGTTTCTTCCTTACGATCAAAATAGATTGCCTCTGATGGACGCAACTTATTGTCGTGACAGGCTGTTCCCCAGCATTCAGCCGAACGAGACAGGGATGCTGCCGGTTGGCGGCCAGCACGTTTTGTACTGGGAGCAATGCGGAAATCCGAAAGGAGCACCCATCGTGTTCCTGCATGGAGGTCCGGGCGCGGGAGCGTCTCCTACGCACCGGAGGTTTTTCGATCCCGACCACTATCGCATCATCATATTCGACCAAAGGGGCTGTGGGCGTTCGAGACCCTATGCCGAGATTCGCGAAAACACGACCGACCATCTTGTTTCCGATCTTGAAGCATTGCGACGGGTGTTGGGAATTGATCGATGGATCCTGTTCGGGGGATCATGGGGATCGACGCTTGCTCTCGCCTACGGCGCTAGATGGCCGGAACGCTGCGCAGGCTTCATTCTGCGCGGCGTGTTCTTCGGGACACGCCGCGAAGTGGATTGGTTCCTGTTCGGAATGAGCATGTTTTTTCCAGAGGCGCACCGGGAATTCGTGGACTTTCTTCCGGAGGCCGAACGACACGACGTGCTCGCCAACTACCACAGGCGCCTCATCGATCCGGATCCCGGCGTCCACGGGCCGGCAGCACTGAACTGGGCACGTTATGAAAGCGCCTGCTCCAATCTGTTGCCCCGGCCTTCCGCGTCCCCGGTTCGCGGCGGAGATGTTTCGGCGCTCGCACTGGCGCGTATCGAAGCCCATTACTTCAAGCACGACCTTTTTTTGCCGGAAAGCTACATTGCGCAGGCGGTGGCAAGCATCACCAATGTTCCGGCAACGATCATACAAGGCCGCTATGACATGATTTGTCCGGCGACAACTGCGTACGCTCTGGCCCGACATTGGTCACACGCCCATTATGTCGTCGTTCCAGCGGCCGGACACTCCGCGTTGGAACCCGGTATTCTTGCGGCCTTGGTGCAAGCGACTGAGGGCATGAAAAGTCTGTAGAACCGAGCCGATGCGCAGTCCATACAGAGAATGTTACCCGCGCCAGAACGTCGGGCTGAACAGCATCAACACCGTAAACAACTCCAACCGTCCCAACAACATCCCGGCAGAGAGCAGCCACTTTGCGGCATCGGGCAGGGACTGAAAATTCCCCGCCGGGCCGACTACTGGTCCGAGCCCCGGCCCGACGTTGCAGATCGCCGTTGCGGCACTTGAGACCGCCGTTACGAAATCCAGTCCCAGTGCACCGAGCGCCATCGCCAACATGGCGAAGCACACGCCAAACATGAAGAAAAAACTCATCACAGACGTTATGACTTCTTCAGGAATTGGCCTGCCATTGTAGTATGGTATGAAAACTCCATGCGGCCTGAGTAGGTAGTGAAACTGCGTGTTGGTCGCCGACCATAAAACCTGGAAGCGGAATATTTTGATTCCACATGTAGTTGACCCCGCACATCCGCCTACAAACATAATATAGAAAAAGATTGGGCCGGCGAAGCCCCCCCACAGCCAATAATCAGATGTTGCAAATCCTGTACCTGTGATGACAGAAGTTATATTGAAGGCTGAAACTCTTATGGCGGACAACATGGACAGGTCAGAATTTAAGTAGAGAAAAACGGTAGCGGTGGAAATAGCCGACAGCAATACGACGATAAACCACCTGACCTGAGAATCGCGCAGCAACGATCGGGCATCGCCCTGAATGATCCCAAGGTAGCGAACGAATGGAAGGCTGCCCATGATCATCCCCAAAGTAACGATGGCGTCGATCGCGGAGTTGTTGAAGTGACCTATGGAACCGTCGCTGGTCGAGTAGCCGCCCGTTGCCAAGGTGGTCATAGCGTGTACGACCGCTTCCAGCTCGGTCATTCCGGCCAGCCAGAGCGCCACGGCGCAGAGGCTTGTAAGAGCAAGATATATGAGGCTCAGCGCCGCCGAGATCTGCGCCGCTCGCGGAAGCATTTTCTCCCCGGTGTCGAACGCTTCGATGCGGAAAAGCTGCATGCCGCCCACGCCGAGGAACGGCATGATCGCGATCGCCATGACGATGATACCGAGGCCACCGAGCCATTGCAGCAGCGCCCGCCACAGCAGAATTCCTGGCGGCACCGTGTCGAGGCCGACAATTACGGTTGAGCCAGTGGTCGTGATCCCAGACATCGCTTCGAAAAACGAGTCTGCGAAGCTCAACTTCAACTCTGAAAACATGAATGGCAGCGACGCAAAGAACGTCAAGAAAACCCAGCTCAGCGTCGCCATTACAAAGGCTTGTCGGACAGTTAACCTGAAGCGCTTGACCCGACAGGTGAGGGCCATGGCCACTCCAACGAACAGCGTTACACTCGCTGACAGCGCAAACACCTGCCAATCGTCGTTGCCGGCGAACGCATCGACTGCGGCGGGAACGCCCATGCCTGCAGCGAGGGTGGTAACAAGTATTCCGACCACCAGAAAAACCGGGCGCAGGTCCATCAACGGCTAGAGATCTCCGGAACAAGAACCGGCCGGTGTCCGCAGCAGCAGGAGGGTGCGATGAAGCCCAAGGCTTTCGCACGAAAGCGAAAGATTTTGTCCGTCATGCCGGGACTCGGAATACCTTCACATTGAGCGGCAATACTGACTGGATTCAGCTCAGCGCGACGCCCCCGCCCGTGGGCTGGCCGATCATTGCGAGGAACTCCCGTCGCGTGGCGGCGTCTTCTCTGAACGCCCCCAACATCCGGCTGGTCACCATGACCACTCCCGGCTTGTGTACGCCCCGAGTCGTCATGCATTGGTGGGCAGCCTCGATAACGACGGCTACGCCTTTGGGCTCGAGGATGTCCTCAATATTGTTGGCGATTTGCGCTGTCATCTTCTCCTGGATCTGCAGTCGCCGTGCATAGACTTCAACCAGCCGCGCGAGCTTGCTGATGCCCACGACGCGAAGGTGAGGCAGATAGGCGACGTGCGCTTGTCCAATGATGGGCGCCATATGATGCTCGCAGTGGGATTCGAAACGGATCCCACGAAGCAGAATCATCTCGTCGTAGCCGTCAGTCTCTTCAAACGTCCGCCGGAGGATTTCTTCCGGGTCTGCATCGTATCCACTGAAAAACTCCCGATATGAGTCGACCACGCGCCGCGGCGTTTCGATCAGGCCTTCCCGATCCGGATCGTCTCCCGCCCACCGAACCAGCGTTCGGACCGCCTCTTCCGCTTGCTCGCGGGAAACGGCAGCGGACGCTGACCTCTGGGGCTCCGCTTCTGGAACATAAGCCTCCTCCCTTGCGGCCGTCTCACCTCCTGCTACGAAATTCGCCGGTCCCGTTTCCACCACGCTTCTCTCCTGCAGATGTCTTGGTGCCGCGTCTGACTGGCGTTTACCTGACGATGGCGCGCCAGCCGATGTCGCGTCGGCAGTATCCGTCGTGCCACTCGATCTCCGCCACAGCTTCGTAAGCGCGTCGCTGCGCCGCTGCCACAGTGCGTCCCCGCGCCGTCACACAAAGCACCCGGCCGCCGTTGGCAAGGATCCGTCCATCGCGCTTCTCCGTGCCGGCATGGAATACCATGACGTCCTCAAGCCCCGCGAGCTTCTTTAGCCCCTTGATTTCGGAGCCCCTGCCATAGTAGCCGGGGTAACCGTTGGCGGCCATGACCACCGACAGCGCGGCATCTTCACGCCATTCGAGGACGAGGCCACCAAGACGACCCTCGCTGCACGCCAGCAGCGCATCCAACACATCGGACCGCATGCGCATGAGCAGCGGCTGGCACTCCGGATCCCCGAAACGGCAGTTGAACTCCAGCAACTTGGGCCCGTCATGCGTGAACATGAGGCCGGCATACAGGACTCCGCTGAACGAACAACCGATGTCGTGCAGCTCCTTAACAGCCGGACGCATGATGCGATCCATGACGACCTGCGTCATTTCGGCGGTGACAACGGGAGCCGGTGAATAGGCTCCCATCCCGCCGGTGTTCGGCCCGAGGTCGCCGTCGCAGGCTGCTTTGTGATCCTGGGAAGAAGCCAACGGAACGATGTCCGTTCCATCGACGAGCGCAAGAAAGCTCGCTTCCTCACCTTCCAAATATTGTTCAATCACCAGATTTGCACCGGCGGCGCCGAAAGCGCCCTCGACCAGTATGTGATCAATCGCCGCATAGGCCTCATTCTCCGTTCGACAAATCACGACTCCTTTGCCGGATGCCAAACCATCAGCCTTGGCGACGACCGGAACCCCGTGGGAGCGGACATACTCTTTCGCCGCTTCCGGCTCATCGAACTGACGATAGTCCGCCGTCGGAATGCCGGTGCGGGCACACAGATCCTTCATGAAGATCTTCGACCCTTCTATCTGCGCGGCGCCGCGACGGGGGCCGAAAGCCTTTATGCCTGCGCCCTCGAGCCGATCGATGAGCCCACTACACAGCGGGCCTTCGGGCCCGACGACGACGAAGTCCATCGCCTGCTTCACCGAAAAAGCCACAATCGCATCACGATCATCCGCCGCGATGTTGATGCATGTTGCGACATCGGCTATGCCCGCATTACCGGGTGCGCAGAATACGGCAGGCTGCATTGGCGAGCGGGAGATCGCCCAGCACAGTGCATGTTCGCGTCCTCCCCCTCCAACGACCAGGACGTTCATAGGCGCTTCCTGTCAGTCTCGAATTTTGGCGTAATCGGGACGTTGGTTCATACTGCAGCAATGGTCGATCATCCTAGCACCGCCAACGACGAGCACAACGTGCCGGTCTTTACCGTGGGGCAGATCTCGTCTGCGATAAGGCGCCAGATCGAAACCTCGTTCGAGCGGGTGCGCGTAAAAGGGGAAGTCAGCGGTCTGCGCAAAATGGCGTCCGGCCATCTTTATTTCTCGCTGAAGGACGAGAGCGCCGTCCTCAAGGGCGTGTGCTGGCGTCAGGCCGCTATGCGGCTCCGGATCGAGCCGGAAGATGGGCTTGAAGTAATCGTTGATGGACGCTTGACCACCTACGGGGGCAGGTCCGAGTACCAGATTATCGCGGACTCCATGCAGTTCGCGGGCGCGGGCGCACTTCTTCAGCTGCTTGAAGACCGTAAGCGGAAATGGGCAGCCGAGGGCTTGTTCGCTCCCGAGCGTAAGCAGCTTGTTCCGTTTCTGCCCGACGTTGTTGGCATCGTCACGTCTCCCACCGGCGCAGCGCTCCGGGATATTCTGCATCGCCTTGGTGCGCGCTCTCCATGTCGTGTTCTGGTATGGCCCGCTGCGGTGCAGGGCGATGGCGCTGCGGCACAGGTGGCCGCAGGAATTGCGGGGTTAAACACACTTTCGCGCGGCGGAGCGATCCCGCGCCCGGATGTCGTAATTGTCGCGAGGGGTGGCGGTAGCGTCGAAGATCTCTGGCCATTCAATGAAGAAGCCGTCGTAAGAGCAGCCGCTGCATGTGACATCCCGCTCATTTCCGCCGTCGGACACGAGACCGATACCACTCTTCTCGATTACGCCGCAGACTTGCGGGCACCGACACCGACCGCGGCTGCGGAACTTGCCGTGCCGGTGCGATTGGAATTGTCGACGCAGTTGACGACGTTGGAGACCAGGTTAGTCAGAGCGGTTCGTCGGTTGATCGGCAACCACCAAGTCAATGTCGAAGGCTTCGGACGCGGACTTCCACGGCCGGCGCAATTGGTGCAGGAGACACAACAACGCCTTGACGACTGGTCGGATCGCCTTTTCAAATGCGCGTTGGTGGGGGTACACCGCCGACGACTGGTTGTAGAAGGACAGGCCGGACGTCTCGTAGATCCGCGCAAACTCATCGTACACAATCAGGAACGCGTGGCTTCAGCGGCGCGAGCCCTCCTTGTCTCCATGAGCGCATTCCTGCAAAGACATGGCGATCGCTTACAGCATGTTAATGCCCTGCTTTCGAGCTTGTCGTATATGCGGACGCTCGAGCGCGGATTCGCCCTCGTCTATGACGTCAACGCTCACACCGTTTCGAGCGCGCAGCAGTTGCAGCAGAGTATGCCGCTGATGTTGAAGTTCAAGGACGGAGAGCGCAACGTCATCGTGACCAACCGTCGCAGCGGATTAAGAGTTTCGCAAGTTCAAGGCAAACCGAGTGGCAGCCAAGGCACGCTGTTGTAAGGCCATCCGCTGAGGCTCTTCCAAGCACTTCTGCATTAACCTCCGGTCGGCCGCTCGGTCGCTTCCCTGTTGTCATTGGCTTGCCCAGACGATGCGGGCGATCCAGTCGACCTCGTCTCGATCGACCAAACGCGCTTCATGCTCCGGATTGAACGACTCAAGCTCGTACTTATGGGCAGTTTGGCGGCGCAGCAGTTTTGCCATAACCTCGCCCTCGCGGGTTTTCAGCACCACCCGATCTCCCCGGCGGATGCTAGCCTGAGGAGCAACGATGATGATGTCCCCTTCCCGGTACACCGGCTCCATGCTTTCGCCACTTATCTCCAAAGCGTAGGCATGTGCATCTCCGATATCTGGAAATGGGATTTCATCCCACGCCCCGCCTACAGGGAAACCGGCATCGTCAAAAAACCCCTGGATGCCGGCTTGAGCGAGTCCGATGACCGGAACATTCATGTGCGGCTGATTCGCGCTGCCCTCCGTGACATGGACCAGAAATTCACTAACCGACGCGCCAGTAGCCTCCAATACCTTGGAAATACTTTCTGTGCTCGGCCACCGTTGTTTGCCGTCCCTGGTGATCCGCTTACTCTTGTTGAAGGTCGTCGGATCCAGCCCGGCACGGCGCGCCAAGCCTGAAGGCGACATGCCATGCTCGGCCGCCAACCGGTCAATCGCGCGCCAGATGTCTCCATGTCTCAACATGGGAACACTATCTTACATTAGGCCGGCCAGCGCACTAGGAACATTTTCATTGATACTAGGATGCCAGGCCCCTATCTGTTGCGCCGTGGTCAGGCTTCCAAGGCGCCGCAACCGACCCGCGGCATCCACGCGAAGTGAAGACGCCCTTGAAAATCAAGATGAGCATGGTGAACCGACCCGGTGGCGCCAAATGACCGTCGTAAATATTAAAAACGCTGTTGCAAGTGGCGACATCCCCGGTACTCCGAGGCCTGCGGTCGTGGTCTTCGGAGACAACTGCGGGGTCTGGTGGCTTCGCTTTCTACGGCGGGGTTTCCGACACTGCTTTGTCGCGGTCCTCTCCGCCGAAGCTTGGGTCATCATAGACCCCCTCTTGCACTACACCGAGCTAACGGTCCTACCGGGAGTCGGCCAATGCGATGTCGCGGCGGCGTACCGGGAAAAGGGTTTCACCGTTGTCGAAACGACCATTCGCCAGGCACCGCTGCGCTGTGCGCCGGTTGGTTTTCATACCTGCGTGGAGGCGGTAAAGCGAGTTCTCGGCATTCATGCCCGAGTGGTCACAACGCCTTGGCAGTTGTACAGGCACATCCTCCAGCGGCCGGCTGACGTGATGGTTGACAGAAGCCCAATGTAGGAATATATGCCAAAACGCAGCTGACACAACACAATCCGGTCAGCATCCGATGTGACTCGTGCGATGGAATTTGCTCACAAAGGGGCGTTCGCAAGTCCATTTCAAGACCGATTTCCTTGTTCTCACACGAACCCCGCTGTCTTGAACAAATATCGTTCCCGAGCGGGTTGGGCCCGCGTCCGAGCAGGCGAGGTCGCTCGTCACGGCCGCCCCGTTGTCGCAGAGGCTACTTGCAAGACAAGCGCCGGGACCACCGCGAGACATGACACTGGAAACTAATATGAACGAGCTTGCAACACAGAAAGCGACACTGGACCGCTACGCAAGAGCGCAACAGCGGCGGTCGGCCTGGACCGGTTTCTGGGACGAATGCTACGAGTTTGCTCTACCACAGTTTGGTGGATCCGCCTCGCCCCATCGTGCAGCGGCAACGAAGATTGACCGCCTATTTGACGGAACGGCTCCTGATGCCGTCGACCAGTTGGCCGCTACCTTGCTGGCACACGTTACGCCACCTTCATCGCGCTGGTTCGCACTGGATGTCGGTCCCGACGTCGACGCCGCACATGGGCAAATTACTGCAGCCGAATTGGAGAGATCCACGCGGTTATTGCATTCTCACTTCGAGAGATCAAATTTCGCCGTCGAAATTCATCAATGTTTTCTTGACTTGGTAACGGCTGGAACTGCGTCGCTGCTGTTCGAGGAAGCAGCGGCGGGAAATCCGTCTGCGTTTCGTCTTGCTGCGGTACCGCTGGCCCAGATCGCATTGGAAGAAGGGGAAGATGGCCGCCTCGACGCGACATTCCGAAAGACGCAGCTGTCCTTGAGCCAAGTGCTCGCGCGCTTTCCCAATGCGCAATGTATCGACGATATTCGCAAGCTCGCGCTGAACGATCCCAACGCTTCGATCGGCGTTTTGGAAGCGGTGACACCGGAGGACGGCGGCTACTCATACCTGGCATTTGCCGAAACGAGCGTATGCCCGGCGAGCGGCATGCGGATATTGGCAAACGGCCACTTCCGGGCGTCGCCTTTCATCAACTTTCGGTGGTCGAAGGCGCCGGGCGAGATTTACGGCCGATCCCCGGTCATGAAGGCCTTACCGGATATCAAAACCGCCAACAAGGCCGTCGAGTTGGTGTTGAAGAACGCCTCGATCGCGGTGACCGGCATCTGGCAGGCCGATGACGACGGCGTTCTCAATCCAGCCACGATCAAGCTTGTGCCGGGCACCATTATTCCGAAAGCCGTCGGATCAGCGGGGTTGAAGCCGCTGGAGGCACCGGGCCGATTCGACGTGTCCGAGATCGTGCTCGATCAAGTTCGCTCTCGCATTCGCAAAGCTCTGCTCGTCGATCAACTCGGCTTCGTCAATGGCCCACGGATGACGGCAACCGAAGTGCTGGAACGGTCTGCGGAAATGGCTCGCGTTCTGGGCGCCACCTACGGCCGCCTGCAATCTGAGTTCCTGGTACCGTTGCTTCGTAGAGCGATCGCTATCCTGACTCGAAGAGGAGAGATCGCCGACATCCCTGTCGACGGTCGCATCGCGACGATCAACTTCACGTCTCCTCATGCCCGCCATCAAGCTCAGCATGATGCTCATAACACCATGCTCTGGCTGTCGGCGGTACGAGAAATGGGATCCGAGGCTTTCGCTATCGTCGACCAGGTGGCGGCTGCGAAATGGCTGGGACGTGCATTCTCTGTTCCTGGAGAACTCATCCGCGACAATGACCTGATGTCGGGGCGCGCTGCTGAAGCGTCACGGCAAATCGATGCGAGCGTGCTGGGCCCAGACGAGGTTGTTGACCCTCAAGCGGAGGCACTGGATCTCCCGCTCTCAGGGGAAAGCTGAATGGATCAGAGCAAAGCAAACGAACTCGATACAGGCTGGTCATACATCGACGCACCAGAGCCTGGCTTGGCTTCCGACTATGCAAATGCGGACGAGATACCGATGATCTTCGCGCGGTGCTTCCAAACTGATGAAGGGGCAATTGCATTGAAGCACCTGCGCCGCATTACTTTGGAGCGCGTCATCGATCCCTCAGCTTCGGATTCAATGCTGCGACATGCCGAGGGACAGAGACATCTCGTCAAGATGATTGATAGCCTGGTCGCACGTGGACGCAAATCCCGGAGCGGGGTCCTGCCCGATCCCAGCTGAGGCCATTCAACGAGGAACAAGCCGCATGAGCGAGACCGCTTTTGAGCAACCAATGGGCGTTGGCACCGTGGGTTCTGAGGAGAAACAGGATCAGGCCGTTAACCTGGAGCAGAACCGGCGCCCGCAGAATATACCTGAGCAATTTTGGGACGAAGAACGCGATCAGATCAGAACCGATGCGATTCTCGAGTCCTATCTGGCGCTGGAACAAAGAGTCGTCTCGAGCGCTGGTCACGATAGGCCACAGGGTCCTGCGGATTACAAAATCGAGGTTCGCAGCGAACTGTTTTCCAGCGACATGGACATTAACACACGTCTTCACGAGGCGGGCTTCAGCCAAGAACAGGCACAACTCGTCTATGACCTGGCCCACGAAAGACTTGCACCGCTCGTCCATGAGATCGCTTCTGTGTTCGAGGCTGAGCATCAGGTCCATCGCCTCAAGCAGCGGTTCGGCGGGGATGAGCGTTGGCGGGACGCGTCTCAACAGATCTCGGCTTGGGGGCGCGCTAATCTTCCCGCCGAAGTATTTGACGCATTGTCGACATCCTACGATGGAGTCGTCGTACTCCACCAGATGATGTCCAGCAACGAACCGGGGCTTGTGCGCGACGGAGCTACCGGCGGCAATAATCGTTCAGAGAATGACCTTAAGCAAATGATGCGTGACCCCCGTTACTGGCGGGATCAAGACGCGTCGTTCGTGAATGAAGTGCGTGACGGATTCAGGAAGTTGTTCCCTCAACGGGGATAGGTTCCGCCCTCCGTCGCGACGACAGGACGGGCTGAAGCACAAAGGCGCTACTATTTGTGCGCGAATGTCGTCTCGCCACCAGTCTCGGCGTAACAGAAACGCAAAGTTCAACGAATACCGCAGCGCCGCAGGAGCCTTAATAGTAAGATAGGAGAAATGGACATGTCGACACAGGTCGAGCTGTCGTTCGTTAAAAATTTTGAAGCCGAAGTCCATATGCAATATCAGCAGATGGGCTCGAAACTTCGCAGCACCGTTCGCACGAAAAACAGTGTCATCGGTGCAAGCACCACATTTCAGAAAGTGGGTGCAGGAACAGCCAGCACCAAGTCCCGCCACGGCAAGGTGCCGGTCATGAACATCGACCATTCACCGGTCGAATGCATGTTGCAGGACTTTTACGCCGGCGATTGGGCCGACAAGCTGGATGAATTGAAAACGAACATTGATGAACAGCAGGTTGTGGCGAAAGCCGGCGCTTATGCTCTAGGGCGCAAGACCGACGAGCTGATCATTAATCAGCTCGCGAAGGGTGATGTTTTCGCCGGTGGCGAGACCGACGGGATCACGCGCGACAAGGTGCTCAACGCCTTCGAACTGCTCGGGGAGACGAACATCCCGGACGACGGCCAGCGCTTTGCGGTGGTCGGGTGGAAGCAGTGGAGCCAATTGCTCGCCATCGAAGAATTTGCCAATGCCGACTACATCGGCTCCGAAGAACTCCCGTGGAAGGGCACGCAAGCAAAGCGATGGTTGGGGACGTTGTGGATTCCGCATTCGGGTCTTCCAAAGAATGGCAATGTGAGAGACTGCTATTGGTACCACAAAACCGCCATCGGGCACGCGATTGGATCTGAAGTCAAAACGGACATCACATGGCATGGCGATAGAGCGGCTCATTTCATCAACAACATGATGAGCCAGGGCTCGTGCCTGATTGACAAGAAAGGCGTTATCACTCTCCGCTGCGTTGAAAATTGAGGATTGCTCTCATGTCTTATGACCCAAAATACTTGAGCGTGCTCGCCTATGCCAACGGTTTTACGCTTTGGCATTTTACGACAACTGATCCTGCTACGATTGTCGATGCTAGCGGCTACTTCAACGCCGCTGCCGATATGGTCCGCGTCGGCGACATGATTCTCGCCAACGTCGATACGGATGGATCACCTGCGGCGGGGGTTTTCCTCGTCAAGAGCAACAACGCCGGAGTTGTCGATGTTGCAGATCTTACGTCATTCGGATCGATCGACAGCGACTAACCCCGGAATTCACTTCTCAACCAGAGCCTGAGCGTCCGGGCGTACTCTTCGGGCCGACGAGAAGTTCGAACGGGCTGACGGATGATCTAAACCACATCCGTCAGCGTCGAACTCGCCGTGGTTGCCGAATGAATACTCCCACTGCCTGCCCCCTACTGGCGGCGCTCCTCATCCCCGACCCAGATTTTGGTGATGTTATGATAACTCATATCGATCTGTGCTCACTTGCGCTTATTAAGATCGGCGCCGGCGGCATTACTTCTTTCGACGATGGCACGGTTGAGGCGCAGGTAGCTGCCACGATTTACCCTATAGTCAGGGACAGCGTTCTTTCGGTTCATCCGTGGAATTTTGCCACGACCCAAAAGATCATTCCCAAGTTGTCGCAGCGACCGATCGCGGACTATCAAAACGCCTTTCAGTTGCCGCCGGATTGCCTTCGTGTGCTATCGGCCGGAAGCGGCGGCCGAGGCCGAGGTCTCACTTACAAAATCCACGGTAAACAAGTGTTGACCGATTTCGATGACGTCACGATCACATATATCTACCGAGCGCCTGAGTCCGTGTACCCGCCTTTTTTTAATCTCGCGCTTATATCGCGCCTTGCGGCGGAGTTCTGCATCCCACTCACGGACAGCACATCCCGCTGGCAAGGACTGCAAAAAGTCGCTGAGGACGAGTTGCGCAGGGCGAAGCTATGCGATGCGCAGGAAGATACACCGCCTGGCTTTTTAGAATTTAATTTGGTCGAAAGTCGATTTTGATGGCCCTCATCCGCATTGAAAAAAACAGTTTTGCGAGCGGCGAGGTTTCGCCGCGACTTTACGGCCGTTCAGACCTTAACGCCTACGCGAATGGCGCGGCGCATCTTCGCAACGTGTTCGTTCATCCGACAGGCGGCCTCAGCCGCCGATCAGGGCTTCGGCACGTCTCTGCTGCCTCAGGGCTTGGCAGACTTGTCGCCTTCGAGTTCAGCACGGAGCAGGCGTATCTATTGTTGTTTGCTCAAAACCGCGTCGATGTCTACGCGCAGGGCCGCAAGATCACTGAGCTTCCAACTCCTTGGATACTTGAACAAGTCGCTCAGATGAACTGGACGCAAAGCGCCGATACCTTATTAGTCGTCCACCCGAATTGCCCCCCAAAGAAGATTACCAGATTGGGCGAAGGTGACTGGAAGGTTTCAGACTGGCAGTTTGTTGTACAGGATACGGGCCGGCGCGAGCAGCCGCACCATAAGTTCTTTCACGAGGATGTCACCTTACAGCCTGGCGGCACGTCCGGCAACGTGTCCGTCACCGCATCCAGCTTTGTTTTTCATCCGGATCACACGGGCTGCAGGTTTCGCATCCGGAACAAAGAAGTTGAAGTCATTGCTGTCGAAACCGCGGGTGGATCCCAGAACGACGGGTGGTGGGACAGGGCATTAGTCAATGTCAAGGAGACGTTGCAGAACGTATCCGCGTCCAAGGACTGGAGTGAGCAAGCGTTTTCTGCGGTCCGCGGTTATCCCGCTTCTGTCACGTTCCATCAGGACCGTTTGGTGATCGGTGGCTCGCGAAGCCTTCCAAATCGGCTTTGGCTCTCCAAATCATCTGACCTGTTCAATTTCGATCTTGGCGAAGGGCTCGACGATGAGTCCATCAATTTCGGGATTCTGTCGGACCAAGTTAACGCGATCCGTGCCGTGTTCTCCGGTCGGCACTTGCAGGTGTTCACCTCTGGCGCTGAATGGATGGTTACCGGCGATCCCCTGACCCCCACCAACATTCAGCTCCATCGACAGACGCGGATCGGCTCCCCAAGCGGCAAAAGTATTCCGCCTCAAGACGTTGATGGAGCGACAATATTCGTTCCTCGCAGCAGCAACCAGATCCGTGAGTTTCTCTTCACGGATGTTGAGCAGGCTTACCAATCCGCGGACCTGGCGCTTTTGTCGCAGCACCTAATCAAAACGCCGGCGGATATGGACTACGATTCCCGGAAACGGCTGCTCCATGTGGTCATGGCAGATGGAACATTAGGAACCCTGACGATCTATCGGACTGAGCAGATCACAGCGTGGACTCCGCAAGAGACGGATGGATTCTTCAGATCCGTCAGCGTGTCAGGTGACGACGTCTATCTCTTAGTGGAGCGGCAGGGATCGTACAACATCGAAGTTCTCGATTCCGCAATACATGTCGATGCAGCGATGGTTGGCGAGGTCGAAACGCCCAAGTTGGAATGGTCCGGTCTGGATCATCTCGAAGGACGCACCGTAAAAGTCGTTGCGGATGGCGCAGTCCGCCCTGATACTCGCGTCGAAGGCGGAATGATTGTTTTAGATGAGCCAGCGTCGACAGTTGTCGCTGGACTCGGGTTCTCACATTTCATCGAACCGCTGCCACCAAGATCGTCTAGCGGCGGAAGCGCACAGGGTGCCAACATGCGCCCGATAACGATCACGTTTCGTTTTGACAACACGTACGCGCTTCAACTTGACACCGGCCGCGGTTTAATGAGTGTACCGTTCAAACGCTTCACGGGTAGTGCCGAAGATTTTTCTCCCACGGGGTTCAGTGGTGAGAAAACAGTGCGAGCCTTTGGCTGGCGACATGGAGCCGATGTACCGATCTGGCGCATTGAGCAGGATATACCCTTACCGTTCACTTTGCTGTCGGTGGCAACTGTAGTCAGTGTGAACGGCTGACCTTGCACTGCCAGCCAGAGGGTCGATGGGACGGGCCCGCCGTTGATGGCAATGCGCCGGTAGGCTTGCGCATTCAGGAAAGCGCTGCTGTTGCCGAGGTGGCAGCAAAATTACAGGCTCCCGAGCGCCTGCGGCGATCGCACCATAATCCCGTTTCACGGATTCAGGAGGTAACTATGGGTGGTTTTGTTCCCACTGCCGCCATGAGCGCGCTTCAAATCGGGTTTGACGCCGCACAGCGGAATCAACGCGCCAAGGTGGAAAAGTCAGCGCAGCGCGCCCACGCTCAAGATCAAATTGAGCAGTTGCGACGCAAGCAGGAGACCGAACGCCGGCAAAGAGCCCAGGACCTGAAGCGCGCGATTGCCGCACAGCGTGCCCGCTTCGGCGCTCGAGGCCTCCCGGTCGGTGGTTCCGCAGAAGCGGTTCTCGCCGGTTTGGCCGCAGAGGCGGAACGTTCGAATACAGACAGCCGTGCCCTCGCAAACTTGCGGATTGGACAGTTGAACACGGACTCCAACTATGCCGCCCGCAAAAGCCTCCTCAACGCCACACAACCGACCTACGCCTCAACGTTCGACGTAATCCAGAAAGGCCTGCGAAGGTTTCCCTTATTCGACGCCTGAGTGGACTCTGGAGAGCATTTTATTCACGTCGCTTCCAACCTCTCCCGTTTGGAGCCAAAAAACAGGGATTGCAACCTACCGATTGCATCCTCCTTTCAGCTACCAAGCAATACAAGTCACCGCAGCATCAGGGTACGCGTAATGTTGGACCATGATTTTTGGAACATATTTGGGATGCTGATAGTACCCCTGATCGGCGTCATCATGGGGGGGATGGTCCACTGGCTACGAAAGCTCGATGATCGGCAATACCATCTCGCCGTTAATACCGTGACGCGAGCAGACTTGGTGGAGGCACTTCGTCCTCTCAACGAACGACTGGTTCTGCTTGAAGGCCGGCTGCCCACTGCCAGCGCCCAATCTCCGCGTTGGCGGAATTCTTGAGATTCTGTGCCTCTCGCGCAGCAAGAACCCTTTCTAGCCAGGTAACATAAGGCAGCCTGGTATCATAAACACGTATATTCTCATGTTCTATAGTGGCGGACAGTTTCACCGGAGGATTCATTAATGTTGCGGGCGGAATCCGTGCTTACTTTGACTGACAAATATAACGAATTGTGCATTCATGAGCCGCCGGATGACAGCAAGGGTGCGGCTATTCACTACGACTTACTGAGAGAAGTGTGCCACGTATTGGAAAAGTTTTATGATATGAGCGACAGCGGATCAACATTTAAATCTTCAATTTTTAGTGAGATCGGCAAGCCTGATGAACTTTTGAGGCGGGCGGCTCAGGAAATCAGTAAGTACGATCCGCGTCTGCCATAAAACGGCTATCATCATCATGACCCGAGGGTTTGTCAGTTTTCCGGAGTTTGTGTGGATTTGGAATCACTGCCAGGGCCTGTCCACGCCATCGCTGCATGTCGGAATAGCCGTTTGGCTTTATGAGCGTTGGCAAGAAAAAGACCGGCGTCTTCTTGTCTTGGCGTTTCGCAACTCCGGTAAATCCACGTTGATCGGCTTGTTTTGCGCCTGGCTATTTTCGGTGGACCAGAACCGCCGGATTTTGGTATTGGCCGCTGAACATTCTCTGGCCGCCAAGATGGTGCGCAACGTAAAGAGAATTATCGAAAGTCATCCCCTGACGGCTGGGCTGAAGCCCAAACGTGCGGACCAATGGGCGTCGGATCAATTTACGATCCGGCGCACGGCGGTGTTTCGCGATCCGTCTATGCTCGCCAAAGGGATCGAAGCGAATATCACTGGTCTTCGCGCTGACGCCGTCATCTGTGATGATGTTGAAGTGCCAAACACCTGCGGAACACCGGCCAGACGTCAGGTCTTGCGGAGCCGTCTTCAGGAGGTCGAGTACGTTCTTGTGCCTGACGGCCTCCAGGTCTTTGTGGGCACGCCGCATACTCGCGACTCCATCTACTTTCCCACAGAAAGCTTGGTGGAGCAGAAGACGGAACAGGGGATCGGCAGCGAGTTCAAGCGACTGGAGATACCAATCGTCGACAATAGCGGACAGAGCCAATGGCCGGAACGGTATCCGCTCAACATCATCGAAGAGATCAAAAACCGGACCGGACCCGCAAAGTTCGAGAGCCAGATGCTTCTGCGTCCGAGAAACATCCGCGAGGCCCGGCTGGATGCCGACTACGTGCGAATGTACGATCAAGAATTACAATACACCGAGGCGAACGGTCAAGCGATCTTAAGTATTGGGCTGAAGCGGCTCGTATCCGCCTCATGTTGGTGGGACCCCGCTTTCGGTTCGCCCAACAAGGGCGACTCAAGCGTCGTTTCGGTGGTTTTCACTGATGAAGACGGACAGTACTACCTACATGACATTTTATACGTTAAACATAATCCCGACATTGTAAAGGATGTTGACGAAGCTTCGCAACAGTGCCGGCAAGTCGCGCAGTTTGTGCACCGGAATTACCTGCCGCACGTTTGTGTTGAAGTCAATGGCATTGGGAAGTTTCTGCCGGGCTTGCTGCGCCGGGAGATAAGAAATCAGCGCATTTCGTGTGCGGTTTTGGAACGGGTTGCGGTGCAAACCAAGGATTTGCGAATTCTCGACGCTTTCGATGCAGTGCTTGCTTCTGGACGGCTTCTCGCCCACAGGCGTGTCTGGGACACACCATTTTTAGATGAAATGCGGGAATGGCGTCCCGGGGAAGGGAACAGCGACGACGGGCTGGACGCCGTCGCAGGCTGCCTGCTTGATGAACCGATAAGGTTGCCGTACCAGCTCCCAAACACCAGCGCCCCTACGTCAGCGAAAAACAACTGGCGTCCGGGTGGCGGCGTGTTCCTGGTCGACACCGACTTCGCGGTCTGATGAGCCATCCGGAGCCGCGAGCGGCGGAACTTTCCGCGGCTTGAGCCGGACCGGGGAGGCTGAACGGCGAAAGTCGGTCTCCCTGTGCGAAATACGGATACAGGAGCATGTCGCAACAATTGAACCGGTCAGGACGGACGGCTACACTCAGCGAATGGCGGAATTCGCGAACGAAACTCAGCCGTGGGTGGACTGGCTCTTTCTTATCGTCACAGGCATCATTGCCTGGCACGGCATTCGGCACCGTGACGACGATGGTCACCCCACATTCGTTCACCTGTTGTTCGGATGCATCGCCGCCGTTTACTTCTTCCTGGTGCTGTTTGAAGATGTCCTCGGTATCATCGACTTCTAAGCCGTAACAGCCTGAAGATCCGAAGCCGGCTGACCCCCTGCTTCCCCGTGCAGCTGACGACCGGGTGTGTCGTCCCTTCTCGACAACGCCAGGACAGGAAATCAAAACGACCTCGGCGCACGATGTTGCCCGAGCCCGCAATCTGCGTCGTGACGTTGTGGTCGCCGACAGTGCGAGCGATCTGCGTGATCGGCTGGCCGCCCTTTGTCCTCGATGTCGCGCAGCAGCCCTGCAACGTCTTCGCGGAGCGCCGGGTCCGTCGAGCGACTTGCGCAGATCCTTGACCAGCGCCCCTTGGTTGGCCTGATCCTCCGGCACCTGCCTAAACGGCCAGCACCGTGTCGAGCCATGTGGCGAGCGCCACTGCGAAGCCCGGATGGGCCTCGGGAACCGAAGCATGACCCGGCGCCGTTGCAGCTCGCTCCGCCATCACCGACGAATCCCTCACCCTCAATCTCCCGCCACTCCAACCGCACAGATTGCGCGGTGCGGATTCGGGCACAAATAGAAGTATGTCAACACAGGGTGGTATCGACCCGGCACGGTCAAAACCCAGTTTGTGCCGACGAAATCGCCGCAGCGGGTGGAGGTTGATGTCCCCAACATCGGAGACCGAAGAACGGCCGAAGACTGATATTCGCAGCCAAGCCCTGTCTTTCGGCTTCGATGCCGTAGGCTTTGCGGACGCTGTCGGCGACCCGGCGGATGGCGAGCGTCTTCGCGCCTATCTCGCCGAGGGCCGACATGGCGACATGGACTGGATGGAGAGAACGGCGGAGCGGCGCGCCGATCCCCAGATGCTGTGGCCGGAGGCGCGCTCCGCCATCGTTGTCGGCGTCAATTACGGACCCGTGGACGATCCGCTGGCGGCGCAAGCCGAGGCGGATCGCGGCGCCATCAGCGTCTACGCGCGCGGCCGCGACTACCATGACGTCCTCAAGAAGCGGCTGAAGGCGTTCGCTCGGGCGGTGCAGGAGCGGCAAGGCGGCGACGTCAAGGTGTTCGTGGACACCGCGCCGGTAATGGAGAAGCCACTGGCGGCGCGAGCCGGCCTCGGTTGGGTCGGCAAGCACACCAATCTTGTGTCCCGACGCTTCGGCTCATGGCTGTTCCTCGGTGAAGTGCTGACAACCCTGGAATTGCCGCCCGACCCGCCGGGGATGGATCTGTGCGGACGGTGCCGTCGCTGTCTGGATGCGTGCCCGACGGGTGCGCTGCCGGAGCCCTACCGCATAGAGCCGCGGCGGTGCATCTCATACCTGACCATCGAGCATCAGGGCGCAATCGATCCGGACCTGAGGGCGCTGATGGGCAATCGCGTCTATGGTTGCGACGACTGCCTGGCAGTGTGCCCCTGGAACAGGTTCGCGATGCCAACTCGGCACGCTGACCTGGAGGCGCGCCCGGAATTGACCCTGCCTGCCATCGCCGATCTCGCGCAACTGGACGACGTTGGGTTCCGGTCACTGTTCGCACGCACCGCCGCCAAGCGGACCGGACGCGAGCGCTTCATGCGTAACGTCGCCATCGCGGCCGGTAATAGCGGCCATGCCGGCCTGAGGGGGACGATCGACGGCCTCGCGGCGGATGCCTCGGTCATGGTGCGCGACGCCGCCGCTTGGGCTCTAAGCCGCCTCGGTGGGCTCGGCGACAAACCGACGGATGATCGAACCTGAGGCAATCTTGATATGGACGATGCCGCCATTGCTCGTGCGCTACATGTCCTGGGCGTAGTCCTCTGGATTGGAGGGGTTGGTTTTGTGACAACCGTTTTGCTGCCGGCTGTCCGCCGGATGAAGGATCCGCCGGAGCGGGTCGCATTTTTCGAAGCGATAGAGGGACGTTTCGCCTGGCAGGCGCGAGGGACGACGCTGCTTGTCGGCGTGACCGGTTTCTACATCACGGCGGTGTGGGGGATTTGGGACCGCTTTCTCGAGGCCAGTTTCTGGTGGATGCACGCCATGGTGTTTGTGTGGCTTCTGTTTTCGTTCATGCTGTTCATCGCGGAGCCGCTATTCCTTCATCGCTACTTCCTGAACTCCGCAACGAAGCGACCCGAAGGGACGTTCCGGCTGATCGAAACCCTGCACTGGGTGCTGCTCGCCCTCAGCCTGATTACGCTCCTGGGCGCGACTGCCGGCAGCCATGGCGTCGCGTTTTAGCAG
Organism: Rhodospirillales bacterium; assembly: GCA_016710335.1. NCBI lineage: Bacteria > Pseudomonadati > Pseudomonadota > Alphaproteobacteria > Rhodospirillales > Rhodospirillales bacterium. The sequence goes on along the minus strand of JADJXQ010000001.1, from coordinate 444,619 downwards.
CGAAGGCGCGGCAACCTTCGAACGGACCAAGTCCTCCGTCTCCAGGCTCGTGATCAGTCGCGTTTGACCTGAACTCCGTGCGCCGCCGCCGCTTCCTGGAGCGCGGCAAGAGCTACGAGTTCGGCATCCACGGTTCTAAATCAGCGTCTTTGGGTGGCGCGCCCGGGAGGACTCGAACCCCCAACCTCCTGATCCGTAGTCAGACAAAAACCTAATAATAACAAGGACATTTCCAACTGTGTGTGGCGAACAAACGGTAAATTTCAGACTCTCTTGTAACCTATTTGCGCCGGTAGGTTTGCCGTTTGTTCCGCGTCAGCGAGAGCGGTTGGGCCGGCAACTACTCTCGGCCAAGCGGAACCGGGGCGTTGCGCGGACGCTTGTTCCGGATATCGCCGCCTTTGCGGATGCCGGCCGGGCGCGAGTTGCTGGCATCGGCCCATCGCACCGGCCGGGAGTCACTCCCCCCTGCAGCGACAAGGATGACTTGACGTTTTACGCGAAGTCGTGCAATCTGGAGGTGCATCGAGATTGGGTCGACGCCCAGACCAACCTGCCGTCCCGGGCAAGGTGGTTCCCGAAAGGGGATGTGGCTCTCGCCGGCGCACGAGCGTCATCGGGAGCAACCAAGCGGGTACGCGTCGACCCTCCTCGGCCAACCGAAGGAGGGTTTTTCAATGTCTTCTACACGTCAAGACTCCACACGTCGCAAGCATCCCCCCGACGACGAGGTCATCGTCGATCCGTGGCTGAACAGGGGGTGCAGAGATCAGCGGCTGCCGCGAGGCAGCGAGTTCCTCTGCGCGTTCGACTGCTGGGTCATCATCGACGCGGTCCCCGTCGCCACCTTCGTCCACGCCGGGCAAACGCGGGACGAGCTGTGGCTCGCCATCGGCATCGACCACATCGATCCGCTCGCCGCAGCAGCGGAGATCATGATCCACGGCGCTCCGCCGCCGCCGGCACAACTGGGCGTGGCGGTGTCGAAGGCGAGGCGGGCTGGTCCTGAAGCGACGCCGCTGGAGCTGCTCGAGATTCTGTTCCGCTCCTGGGTCGGGCATGGTGCGCCGTCGGACTTTCTCGCCTCCGGGCTGGTGTCGGGTGACGAGTATCATGCGCTGATCGCCCGGCTCGAGCAGGAGCGCGCAGACAACGCCGAACGAGCGGCCCGGAACGAGACGGAGATCGTCGTCGCCGCGCGCGAGCTTCGCCTGAACCCGCGTCCGAGCGGCACCGGCGGAGACCACTGGCGCGCCAACTGCCCGCGGACCAAACACTCCCTCGAAATCCAGGCGCGGAACAACCTGTTCTTCTGCGGCTACTGCAGCCGCGGTGGAGGCCCGGAGGAGCTTCAGGCCTTAGTCGACCATCGCGCGGCATGGAAAGCGCGACAGAGCCGCTCGTGAACCGGCGCGCTTCCCGACATCAACAGGACATGGGGAATCCACAATGACAAAGTCACTCAAGTTGCGCCCGGCCGCGCCCGACGATCCGATCTACAAGCTCGGCTACGTGGTCGGAGGCAGCGTGGTTTTCAAACGCCGCGAGGACCTCTACTACCGCGAAGCGCGCGGCAGTCTGGTGTTCGCCGGGCGCAGCACCGCCGAGCACGTGCACCGGATCCACGAGGCACTCCGCAGTGCGGAAACCTGGGGCGCGTTCAAGGCGGCGCTGCCGGCCGGCGAGTGGGACGACATCGCCGAGCGCTACCGTGCTGCCGATGAAGACGAGGATCTTCCGGCGGACGATGCGCCCTTCAGCTCCGCCGACGTGCCGGGCGTCTGCGACGGCGACTATCCCGTCTGGCTGCAAGCGGAGATCGATCTCGTCCTTCCCGAGGATCTCCTCCACCGGTTCGCGAAACGGGAGAACAGCGTCCTCAACGGCCCGTTCTTCACCATCGACCCGGAGCACGAGGACGCGCTCGTCCGCGAACTCAGGAGCCGCGGCTACACGGTCACCCGCCGGGATGATCTCCGGTTCTGGTGAGGTCGGCTGCGGTCGCGCCCGCGCCGGGGGCGCGGCCACATTATTACCCCCTGCGCGGAAGCGCCGAAACGAAACCAGTGAGCAGCTCGTCTATAAACCAGAGAACACCTCGTCTATGACCGCTCGAAGCCGTGGGTCTTGAACTTGAGGGTCTGGCAGTTCTCGGTGACGATACGCTGGACGGTGTCGGGCACGCCGCCGGGAACCTCCGCCGCGATCTCGATCGTCACGCTCGGCTTTGCCTGCGGCAGCGTCGTCAGGTGCTGAAGCACTTCCTCGGCGATGCGGCCCATGTCGCGGGCGGCGCGGTCGGGGCTGACCTCGACGGTGGCGAAGAATCGCCGCGGCAAATCAGGTCCGAGCGCCTCCAGTGCAGGTCCCGGGGCGGCGCCCGGCTCGGCTCCCGGCGTTGGACCCGGACCAGGCCCTGGCCCTGCCGGCGGCCGCTCCGTCGCCTGCTGCGCCTTGGCGATGTCGGGTTTGACGAGGACGCTGAGCGCATCGATGACGACGGCACCGCCCCCTGTCAGCTTGAGGCCGTCGTAGCGTCCCGTCTCCGTGTTGAAGCCGCCGGCGTAGGCAAAGTGGTCGCAGACCAACTCGCTGATGCCGGCCTGGATGGCGTCGATCAGCACGGTGACGTCGCGGAGCCGCGGCAGGTAGAGATACGACGCCAGGTACTCCCACAGCTGGCGGGTGCCGATGTGGTTCGTCGCCTGCCATAGGTACCTGTCGAGCACCAGCCGGAGCCGCACCGGACCCATCCTGGTCATCAGTGCCTCGTCCTGGACCAGCTTCCTGCTGATGCGCACGGCGAGAGGATCCTGTCCCTGCAGGCGGATCTGCGACCAGTCGAGCATCGGGTTCTGCGGGTCCGGTTGCCCGGGGACCAGCGCCCACACCCACGTCTCGAGGATACGAGCGGCGACCGTGTCTTCCAGTTCCCGCGTCTTCGATTCCGCCTGCCGGCGCTGGAAGGCGTCCAGGTTGAGCTTTTCGCGCTCATCGGCTATCGAGGTCCACGCGATCAGCGACCGCATGGCCTCCTCGAGGTCCGCGAGGCGCTGTTTGTCGGCGGCGAGGAACACCAGCATATTCTTGTAAAGCCGTTGGCTGGACCCGCGGTTGGCGATAATCTCCGCCGCCGCCGCGACGGCGCGTCCGTCTACGTTGCGGGCCCGTGCGTGTACTGCGGCGCCAGGATCACCAGCCGCGCCTCCATCTCGTCCGGAACTTCGCCGGAGCTGTCGGGCGCCACATGCACCGCCGCGAAGTCGCCACGCGGCGACTTTTTCCGTAGCCGCTCCACCAATCGGTCGAGCACGTCGTCACGGGCGAGATCTGCGGCGCGGTCGGCGGCGAGGCGGGTGACGCTCGGCTGTGTGGCGAACCAGTAGCGGTTCTGGTCCACGTAGAGGTACGACGCCTGATCCGCCAGCCTGCGGAGCGCGTCGCCGAACGTGCCGACCGTCTCGCCCGGCTGCACGCACGCGAGCCGGATGCGCCGATCATCGACGCCCGGGTTGGCCCCGGCGTAATTAGGGGCCGAGGCGAGAAAGATCGAGCGGGCAACCCGCCGCGTCGCCCCGTAGCGCTGCAGGTTCTGGTTGTCGCGATCGATCTGCAAGGCGCGCGCGGTCGGGCCGTCGATGTCGGCGGCGATGATCGCGTCCCACTTCTGCTCGAGATAGTCGAGGAGCTTGGCGTGGACGGCGACATCCTCGAGCGGCAGCGTCCCCGGCATGATCATCAGGCTCTTGTCGCCGCTCTCCCATAACACGTTGATGACGCTCGCCATCAGCCGCAACACGCCGCGGGTGCGCTGGAACTTGTCGAGCGCGCCCCAGTCGGTGTTGAGGCGCTCGAACAGCTCGGGGTGGATCGGGTACGCCTTCTCGAGCAGCTGACGGTAAGCCGCCTCGCTGCATTCGCTCGGAAACGCGGCGCCGTTCTCGCGGTATAGGTCGCCGTACGCCTTGACCACAGCGTCGCGGGCGCCGAACGATTCCCGCTCGGTCATCGGCTCGAACAGCCGCCGTCGGACGATCTCGTAGCCTTCCTCCGCGGAGGCCGGCCGCCACGAGCTTTCCACACGCCCGAACGTGTTCTTCAGCATGGAGAGCGCCATCTTTCCGCCCTCGCCGCCGATCTCGATGTCGGAGGCCGGCAGCGACGCGACCAGAAGCGCACCCGGCACCGCCTTCACCGCCTCGCTCAGCGCCTGCGCGAAGGTGAGGTTGGTCTCGAACGAGCCGGCCGCGGTGCCGGTCTTGCCGTAAAGCTGGCGGACGAAGGCGACCCACTCATCAATGAGAATGAGACACGGCACGTGACGCTTGAGCAGGTCGACGAGGAGCGTGGAGCCGGGGCTGAGGCCTTGCGCGTCGGAATTCGCCAGCATGCCGTACGCCTCGGCGCCGCCCATCTGCCACGCCAGGTCGCCCCATATGGTCTGCACCTCCGTGCCGTCCGGGCGGCGCTGGATCTCGCCCGGCGACCACGACGTGCCGACGAACACGGCGCGCCGCGCGCGCGGGATCGAGGTGATGCCCGTGTCGGCCATCAGCTGATCGACGCCCGATAGCGCTGTGGCATCGTCGGCCCCTGCGAGGTGGTAGAGCGCCAGCATCGAGTGGGTCTTGCCGCCGCCGAAGTTGGTCTGCAGCTCGACGACGGGATCGCCGCCGCGGCCGCTGAACCGCTCCGCGGCGCCGCGCAGGAGGCGCGCGAGTCCCGTGGTGATGAAGGTGCGGCGGAAGAACTCGGCGGGATCGCCGTACTCCGGGCCGGCGTCGCCGCGCACCACCTGGGCAAGGTCGGCGGCGAACTCGGCGACGAGATAGCGCCCGGTGGCGACGTCCGGGTGCGGGGTGATCACCTCCCGCCATGGTTTCAGGCCCGCCTTCGGCGCAGCCTGCAGGGTCAGCGTCGTCTGCCGCCGCTCCTGGACGCGCCGCTGCTCGGCGAACATGGTGCGCATCACCTCCTGGCGCATGGCATCGATCTCCCGCGCCTGCGCGGCGGAGGAGACGGCGTTCAGCAAGCGATGGGCACTGTCGAGGGCGCGGTGGGTGTCGTCGTAGCTGAACGCGTCCTGATGCGCCCAGCGGTTGCGCACGTCCTTGAGTTCGCCGACCAGCGACCGCTCTGCGTGCCCCAGGGTCTTCGAGAACACGTCCCGCCAGTTGCCGATCATCGTGTCGAGCAGCGGCTGGACTTCCCAGGCGATGCTGCCGTCGCGCCTCCGCGTGATCGCCCGGCCACGGTCGTGATCGATCCACGTGCGCCAGGAGGCGCCGGCGCGGGCGTCCATCTCCCGCTCGACGAACCCCTGCAGGCCGTCGGCGAGGATGTGCAGGCCCCGGTCGACGCGCTCGCGATTGGTGGTGGCCATGATCCTTATTCTCCTCCATCACGGTCCGGTTCGTTCTTCGGGCCCAGTGCCATTGCGATTGTCTTGAGCGACTGCAGTTGCGCAATTGCCTCGCAAACGCGCCCCACCGTCGGGGTGTCCGAAATGTCTTCTTCCTCGGCTGGATACCGGTACGCCAGGCCCCAGACGGTAAGGTCTGCGAGTGCCATCATGGCATCCGCCAACTCCGGGTAATCGGCCGCCGCGCGGTGGGCCAAGCTTTTGATGTCGTGGATCTTCGGGAACCGCGTGGCGGCCGCGACGAGCAGTCCCTTGATCAGCTTCTCGGCCGCTTGCTGGCAATGGTAGGCACCGGGGCCGAGGAGGAGAGGCTCGGCCGCGGCGCAAAGTTCGGCCGCCTGCAGGTCCTGGTCGACATATGCAAACCAACGCAGCGCCTCTGACCACTGAGCCGCGGCGCGGTCGTCATCTTCGCTCATAGACGACAATCCCCTCGTGGCTCGCGGTGTTGCAGAGGGTGCCGACGATCTTCCGGCGACGAGCGAAGGTGCTCGCCCGGCACGGAATGACGTCGGCTGCGCCGGCGAAGGGGAGCGCAGCGTGATAGCCGGATTCAAGCTTGAGGGTCTCGCGAGGCACATCGTCATCGACGACGACGAGCAGGTCATAGTCGCTGTCGCCGCCGTCGTCGCCGCGCGCCCGGGATCCGAACAGGATCACCCGTTGCGGATCGAAGAACGCGACGACCGACCGCAGCAATGCCTCCGGAACGGACGGTTCAGGCTCCGGCGACGGGCGCGGTCCATCGCGGGCTTGCGGCTGTTGCGGTTCCGGTTCCATGACCTCAGCCTATCACACAGCCAGCTCCGCCTGCGCCGGGGCCGTTCGGGCTTGTGCGGCGAGGCGGGTGAGTTCCGGCCAGGCGACGACGAGGCCGTTGTAGGCGCGCGCCTCGTCGGCCCGCTTCCTGCGCTCGCAGACGCGGTAGAGCCGGGTGGCGAGGTCCCGCGCCAGCTCGCCGCGGACGCCGAGCCGCGCCAGCAGCGCCGCCGCCGCGCTCTCGCCCTCGCCCTCGAGCCTCTGGATCAGGTGCTGGGTGCACTCCCATACCGTCAGGCGTGTGTCCGCCAGCGGGTCCCAGTCGCCCGGCAGTTCGGAACGGGCCAGCAGCCGCACCCTGCCGCTTCTGGCTTCGAGAATGCCCGAAGCCCGCACGCCGTCGACGGCGACGCCACGCGCCGTTGCGAGCGTCTCGGCAGCGCCGTAGGGGCCCGCGTCCATGCCGTGGGTCTCGAACCAGGTGATGGCGAAGCGGGTGTGGGCGTCGTACTCGGCCTCCTGTTCCGAGAGGTATTCGTCCAGGGCCTGATTGATCAGTTGCAGCGCCGTCTTCACCGTCATCGGGCTGTCGTCGGCCTCGAGCACGCGGGCATAGCGGGTGAAGATCGCCATGCCGGGGCCGATCGACGCCTGCGCCAGATCGACGGCGGCGATGTGGCCGTGCTGGAGGAGCTTGATCGCAGCCGGCAGCTCTGCTCGCATGGCCTTGATGAACTCGGCGCGGGTGATCACCGGCGCGGTCGCGGCGCGCTTGCGGCAGACGAGCACGATGGAGGAGGCGAGGGCGTTGGCGCCGATCCCGACACTACGGGCGCTCCGCTCGGTTCGCATCGGCCATGTGCCGTCGACGGAAAATCCGGCATGGGTCAGCGCTTCGAGAAAGGTCGCCCAACCGGTGGACGCGACGCCCTCCCGCTCCACCTCCGCCTGCTTGAAGGCATAGTACAGCGTGACCGGGTAATCCGGATGCGCCGCCGCCGCCATGTTGCGGAGCGCCTTGCCCATGCCCTCCATGAAGAACGCCTCGGCCTTGTTCTTGCTGCCGTGGCGGTAGGGTGTCGCCACCAGTTCCTCGGCCTTCGGCACCAGCATCGTCGCGAAAAGATCGGGGTAAATGCCCATAAGAGATCGCCTCAACCAGACGTAAAAATAGTCGGAAAGGTCCGCATAACCAATATTATCATAGTAAGGTGGATCAGTACTTACTACGAATTCATAACTTTCTTTGATTTTCCCGGTTGCATCAGCCATTTCCACAGTCGGCGTTTTTCCCACCCCTATTCCATCGAAGCACTTGGATATCCACTCAATTTGCGCTCCAAAGTTTCCGGTGGTGTTGCTGAACGGGTTGCATTCCGTGTAATCCCACACCATCGGAATGGCCTGTCGAGAGAACGTGTTCCTAATGAATTCCCCAGTTGAAGCCCACGAAGCAATCGTACTCCAGGCATCGCTGGCGCGATCCACTGCAAATGCAAGATACTTCGCGACAGCATCCGCGTAGGCTTCGGCGCCGGCGCCGCCGGCGGCGAGGCGGGGCTGGCCGGAGGGAAGGCCGGCGGCTTCGGCGTCGGCCACCACTTTCTCCCGCGCCTCCCCGACCAGATCCGAAAACGTCGTCAACGCCACCAACTGCCGCGGGGTGAACAGGTCGCCGTAGGTCATCATTCCGTAGTCAGGCGGCGAGAACCAACGCGGATTCTTCGGCATTTCCTGTTCCGGCCGCCATATCGGCTGGGCCATTCGCGCGGCCCGCTCCATCTCCTCGGATGGCGGCAGGTAGATGCGGCTGCGGTTCCCTTCGGAGACGACGGCCATCAGTTGCGCCCCCATCCGTCCAGCTCTGCCTTCCGCCTTGACGTGCGTATCCGGTGCGATCGTGCCGCAGCACGGGCACCTGAAGTTGGCGCCGCGTCCCAGCTTGGTCGGTTCCGGCGGCGTGCCGACGCCGGTTTTCACCGCAAAGCGGACACGCGGCGGAGAGGCGGATCGATCGATCGCCGGCTCGACCCAGGCCTGCTTTCCCTTCTTGGTCGACAGCGCGTAGGAACTCACAAGAGGCAGGTCGGCGCGGCACGCCGGATTGGGGCAGACGACCGTGCGCGCCCATAGCCACGCGATCACCGTCGCCTTTTTCTCCTCAGTCCCTGTCGCGCCTCCGGCGCTCCCCGCCTCTTGAGCCCCATCCGGCAACGTCGCCTGCGGATACAGATGCCCGATGCGCCGGTAAGCCTCGTCGCGCATCCATTGGCCGTAGTACCGCACGTCCTCGGCGAGGCCCTGCGCGCCTTTGCCGTTCCAGGCGCCCCGCTCGAGTTTCGCCCGGGAGCCGGGATTGACCGGCGGCAAGCCGGCGAACTTGGGCGGGATCTCGACCAGTGCCTTGGTGATCAGCACCGCGACGGGATTGAGGTCGGAGGCATGGGCCTCGAGGCCAAGCCGCTGTGCCTCCAGCGGGATCGAGCCGCCGCCGCAGAAGGGGTCGTAGACCGGCGGCGGGTTATCGCCACAGGACCTGCGAATTTCGGCCCGCGCCCGCTCGAGGACGGTCTCGTTGGTGGTGTTCTCCCACTTGACCAGATCCTCAATGATCGCAAACAGGCGCTCGCGTTCGACCATTGCCGCCGCGTTTTCCAGCGTCGGCTCGGGCTCGATCTCGGCCGCGCGGCCGCCTGCCATGCCCGCCTCGTCGGCCTTCTCGCGGCGAAGCGCCCACTCCTTCCGTTGCTCGCGCAAGCGCGCCTCGGCCTTCCGTCGCGTCTCCGGATCGGCCAGAAGCTCGTCCACCCGCTCCGACGGATCGTCCACCAGTTGCGCGAACAGCACCGCCCGGCACGCTGCAAGCGGCCGTCGCGCCCACCACAGATGCAGCGTCGACGGATGCCCGTGCCGGATCGACTTCTCCTTGGCCGAGGCCGCATTGATCGCCTCCAGCGGCAACGCCACCTCGATAAGCTTTTTCTTGTACGGAGGCTCCATGATGCCGCGCCCCTTTCGCGCGACAAGGCTAGTGCAGCGGTGCATTCAGTGAATGCACCGCTGCACGCAACTTCTTGTTTCCCTGCACAATATGACCCATCCGATTCAATCACTTGAATGGATCTGTGCACTAGGCGTAGGCCAGCTCCTCGTCAGCGGGGTCGAGTTCCGAACTCGGAACCAGATCCACCCAGCCAAGAAGGTTCAGATTGCGGGTGGTGTTGGCCACGTCGTTTCGGTTTATGGGCGGCCGCCGCTTCTGCTTCCAGCGCATGACCTCGTCGACCACCTCGATCTCAGTGGCTTTGCCGTCGGTTTTCTCGGCCACCTCCTTTGCGGCGAAATGGACAGTGGCGGCGATCTCGGCGTCGGTCGTGGTGGGCAGCCTCAAGAACAGATCCGCGACATGCTCGATGAGCGGAACCCATTCCCTGAGTTGCGGCTTGGAAACCTCGCGTGCGTCGCGATAGGTCGGTCCCGGCTTGATTTCGAACATCTGCCCGCGCTTTGTCTCGGCTACGAGCTGATGGTTCACGAGGCAGGAGATCACCTGCTTGAGGTCGGCGGCGAACGGGCCGTAGCTGCCGCGCTGGTATTGCAAGCCCGTGGGGATGCCGCTCTCGGTCGCGAAATAGGCGATCTTCTGAAACGTGGTGCGGCCAATCGGCCAGTGGTACGTTTCGCGGTTGATGCGCGACAGGATCGCCACCAGGGCGACGATTGCCGGACTGACGCGCGAGCCGTGCAGGCTTCGCCCAAACACCGGAGGATTCGCAACTGACCCGGCAAGAAAAGCCTCGTCCATCAGGTCGGCAGGCGTGCCGTGCGGCGCGTAGAGTTCGACAGGGGTGTCCAGTTCGCTCAGGTAGCGATGGAGCGTCGGGCCGACCACCTTCCACTCGAGCTGGCCATGGCCGCATCCGAGCGGGGGAACGGCAAGCGACGTAATGCCCCACTCGCGATAGTGTGCCTGGAGGTACGCGAGGCCTTCGACAATGTCGTCCAGCTTGGAAACCGACCGCCAGTGATCCTTGGTCGGAAAGTTCAGGACCCAGTGGTCGACGAGATCCTTGTATAGGTAGGGGCGTCCGAGCCTGACCTCTCTGGCGTCGCAGCGCTTCTCGTAGTCGCGGAACATTTCCGGGAAGCGCCTCTTGAATTCCAGCGCGATTCCCTTGCCCATGATGCCAACGCAGTTCACCGTGTTGACCAGGGTCTGTGCTTTGGACGCGAACAGGTCGCCGACACGGACGGTGATCATGGTCCTCCCACTCACCGAAAGAACAGGTGTGCATTGATCGCCACCTGCAGCCCCGGAGCCTGTTCAGTCAGACTCGCCGAGCTTCCAGCGTTGGAAACGTATGCACCAAAAATGTAGCCAGCGTCTACCAAATCTGGCACCAGCACCTCTGCGCACTTCACGGATTTGTGACGCAGCTCGGCAATCGGATCCTGTGGGTGGGTCCAGTACTCCGCAAAGACCTTCGCCTCGTCGATAATCGACAGCCCGCCCGGAGCGGGACTGAAACGGCGGTAGTCACTCGCTGCGTTCTGGTCGGTGATCACAACGTTCGGGAGATCGAGCACCGTCGTGCCGACCCTCAACACGCAAAGGCTTCGATGCATGTCCCGGCACTTGAAGAGCATCGGATTTCGCGCGCAGACGTAGAGGTTAACGTAGTCGTGCAGGGCGCGCCCTCCGGGCACGCGCACTTTGGCTCGCAGGTTCTGGACCTCCTGTTTGGCGACGGATTCATGCTGAAGTCTGGCCACCCGGCGATGAGAGAGAATTCCGTGTTCAAGTATCGACGGGAGGTTGGCAATCGGCGTGATGTAGTGGAGTTCCTCAAGATTCTCCCGGTTCATCCGGGCGGCTCCGCGCGCGCCAACAGCTCGGCAAGCTTGTACGTCACCGACGTCGCACCGAAGTCCGGCTCGCGCTGGAACGGCCGGCGCACGTAGCGGGGCGTGCTAGCGGAGCCGTTCCGCACCTCGACGACCGCCAGAATGAATGCATCCGGCTGGTTGAGCGCCGTCAGGATCTCGTTGCGGGTGACGGTGACGGTGTCGGCTCCCTCCACGCGGCCCTTGACCTCGATGAAGCGGAGGTTGCCGTCACCGTCCCTGGACTCGATGTCGTAGCCGCAGCGCTCGGCGCTGACGTCGCGCGGCTGGAAGCCCAGTTGCCGTTCGGTCTGCATGACAGCATCCATGGCGGCGCGCTCGACCGCGGCGGTGTCTTCCGCGAACTGCGTCACCGTGGCCTGCCGCCCGGCCCGCTCCGGCAGCAGCAGACCCTTCGGCACGACGAGGGCGCCACCGCGGATCACCGGCGGCAGGGCCGAGATGTCCCGCTCCTTGCTCACCTCCGCCAGCCGCCGCTGCAGTCGGTCAGCAAGGTCATTGGCCCGCGCCTCCGCATTGCCGGAGCTGAGCCGGGTCTTCTTGCCGGCGCGCTCCTGGGCCTTCAGATCCTGCGCCCGGTGGTCCCAGTAGTTGATTTCCTTCTTCAGGCGCGCCGTCACCTCCCGCTCGACCTTGTCGATCTCGGGGAGGCTCCGCCGCGCACCTCCTCGACGTGGCGAGGGATGATGGTCTGGATGGCATGGGCCATCACCCGGTTCTCGATGCCGTCGGCAAGCCAGGGCGCAGCCAGGTGCTGGGTAACCTCCCGGCGCTCGTCGTCCGCGAGCGGCCGGTAGTCGAGATAGGGCGCGGGACCGGCATCGACGCTGCGGCCGTCCGGCATGACCTCGACGAACTGGAGGCGCTGCGAGACCACCTGCTGCTGGCCGTTCCTCCCGCTCCGGCCGTCCTGGACCGCGTGCTCCAGGTAGACCAGGACGCGCAGTTCGTTGCCGTCGTCGGCGTCGTCGACCAGCACCGCGCCCCGTTTCAGCAAGTCCCGGTAGCGTTCCAGCACCAGGTCGATGGTGGCGTCGAGGAGAGGGTGGCCGGGGCAAACGAAGGCGGCGACCGGCGGCTGGTTGATCCTGTCCTTCTCGAAGCAGATGCGCTCGTAGCGGTCTACCACAGGTGCGCCGAGGCCGACCTGTCGGTCCCGCGCGCGAATCGGCCCCGGTACCCGGCTGATCTCCCACCGGCCTGCTTCCCGCTTGTGGACGCGTCCGCCCAGGTGCGTGAACGCTTCCAGGAAGAACGTCTGGATGTGGTACGGCTGCAGGCGCCGCGCCGCCGCCCGTTCCATGTCGTCCCGGATCGCCGCGACGCGCGTCGCGTTCATCGTCTCGTGGGCGAGGGCACGGTCGGCGAGGAGGTCGAGCAGCCGCTGCTGGTCGACGGCATCGTCGACTACCTGAAAAAGCCGCGCCTTTACGTCCTCGCGTTCGCCGTAGCGGATGGCGTCGAGGAGAAGGCTCCGCAGGTCCCGCGCCTCGAACAGGCGCCCGAGCACGTCGTAGACCCGGCCACCAAGCGCCGCACGCGCCGTCTCCAGCTTGTCCAGGAGACGCCCGTAGACCTCGCCCTCCCGCGTGTCGGCGGCGACCAGGTTCCAGCAATGGCAGACCTCGGTCTGGCCGATGCGGTGGATGCGCCCGAACCGCTGCTCCAGCCGGTTGGGGTTCCACGGCAGGTCGTAGTTGACCATGAGGTGGGCGCGCTGGAGGTTGATACCCTCGCCGGCCGCGTCGTTGGCCACCATCACCAGCACGTCCTTGTCGTGGGTGAACGCCTGCACGGCCTTGCGTCGGTCCTCCCGGCCGATGCCGCCATGGATAACCACGACAGCTTCGTGGCGGCCGAGGCGAGTGCGGATCCTGTCCGCGAGGTAGTTGAGGGTATCGCGCGGCTCTGTGAAGATGATCAGCTTCCGCCGGTTGCCTTGCGCGTCGATCATCAGGGGATCGTCGAGGATGCTGTTGAGCTGCGTCCACTTGGTGTCGGTACCGGAGCGGCGGAGATCGCGCGCCTGTCGTTCCAGGTACTTCAGCGTCTCGATCTCGGTCTCGAACTCGGCGATCGTCCGCGCCGCCGTCGCCTGATCGAGGACCCGCTCCTCCAGCGCTTCGATCTCGTCCTGCGGCGAGTCGTCGATCTCGTCCTCGTCTATGCGTGGACCGGGATCGCTGACGCTGATTGCAGAGAGCCTCGCCTCCGCTCCCCGCTTCATCAGCCGCTCCTCCGCCAGGCGGTTCTCCAACCGCTCCAGGCGGCGGCGCAGGGATTCGTGGATGGCGGCCGGCGACGATGCCAGCCGGCGCTGCAGGATCTGCAGGGCGAAGCCGACGTTCTGCCGTCGCTTCTCGTCCTCGGCGGCGAAGCGCTCGGCCCGGTTCATTTCCTCGCGAACGTAGGTAGTCACGTCGGCGTAAAGCGCCGCCTCCGCCGGCGACAGCGCGTACTTTACGGAGTAGGCGCGGCGCTCCGGGAACAGGGCCGTGCTGTCGAACTTGAGCAGCTCCTCCTTGGTCAGGCGGCGCATCATGTCCGCTGCGTTTGACTGGTGGACGCCGTCGCGGAACTTGCCCTCGAAGCGGTCGCCGTCGAGGAGTGCCATGAACAACTGGAAGTCCTGCTCCTTGCCATTGTGGGGTGTGGCCGTCATCAGCAGGAAATGGCGGCAGTGCCCGCCAAGGAGCTGGCCCAACTGATAGCGCCTGGTGTACTTGACCTCGCTGCCGAAGAAGCTCGCCGACATCCGGTGCGCCTCGTCGCACACCACCAGATCCCACTCCTTCGCTGCCTTGAGGCGGTCCTGAACATCCGGGTTGCGGCTGAGCACATCGAGACGGGCGATGAGCAGGTTGGTCTCCGCGAACGGGTTGCCGGTGCGCGCTGCTTCGAGCCGGTCGCGGGTGAGGATGTCGAAGGGCAGGCCGAACTTCTCGCCGAGTTCGTCCTGCCACTGCTCGACGAGGCTGCCCGGAGCGACGATCAGGCATCGCTCTAGGTCGCCGCGAATAGCCAGCTCCTTGATGAACAGGCCCGCCATGATCGTCTTGCCGGCGCCGGGATCGTCAGCGAGAAGGAACCGCAGCGGCTGGCGCGGCAGCATCTCGCCGTAGACAGCGGTGATCTGGTGCGGCAGCGGCTCGATGCGCGAGGTGTGGATGGCGAGGTAGGGATCGAACAGGTGGGCGAGGCGGATGCGGAATGCTTCGGAAACCAGCCGCAGCAGATGCCCGCCGCCGTCGAACGACCAGGGCTGGCCGGCCGTCACCACTTCCAGCTTCGGTTCCTCGTTGCGGTAGACGAGGCGGTTCTTCGCAGCCCCGCTCGCCTCCTCATAGGTGACCTTGACGGCTTGGTCCCCGAACCACTCGACCTGGACGATCTTCGCCGCTCCGGCCGGCGAGAGTCCGGCGATCATCGCCCCTGCCTTCAGCTCTTCGAGCGCCGCCACCTTGCCTCCGCTACCCTTGGTGCCTCTCAGAAAAGTTGAGTAGCACGAAGCGGGTTGAGTGTTAAGGGTTGTGCAGCCGCTCCACCGTCTCAATACACCAGCAATTCGTAGGCGCCGAAGCCGAAGGCGGCTCGGGCGCCCGCATGCGCCGTTTCGCCCAAGGCGAGGAGCGGCATGAACGGGCCGAGCGGGCCCTCGAGGCGGATCGTCCCGGTGAGTCCCACATGTGGGATCTCGCGCCCGGGCTGGGCCGAGGAGTGCCGCCGGCCGGCATGGAACCCGGCGTGGTCGAGTGTCGCGCGGACGCGTTTCGAGCGCTCCCGCCATCCGCCCCAGTCGGTGTCGATCCGCACCCCCTGCCAGCGCGCAAGGCCGCTCAGGCGGTTGACCAGCGACATCCCCAGGTCGTCGAGGTTGTTCTCAATCGCGCCGCTCGCCCTGAGACAGAGTGGCGTGCGCAACCGCAGCAGCACCTGCCGCGCCGGCTCCGGCACCGACACGCTTTCGCTTCGTCCCCAGTACACATCCGTCAGGTCGTACCGCCGGCGCAGTCGCCCGTCCCCGCGAAGCGGCAGCCCGGCCGCCAGGGCCGCCATCATCGCGTCCCGCGCGTCCCGGCGCCAGAACCCGGCGACGCCGAACAGGGTCAGCGTGATCCGCACCGCGCCGGCGTCGCTTTCGATGGCGATGACGAACGGCTTCGGCACCGCCAGGCGCGGGGTGAGGTGCGCGTGTTCCCGGAAGAATACCTCCAGCGCCGACGCCCGGCCGAACGGATCCGCCCGCCGGCGATGCCGCGCCCCCTGATGCTCGTGCGCCGCCATCGCCAGAAGCTGCCGGCCCCAGGCGCCGCGCAAGGCCGCCGCCAGCCACGGACCCTCCTCCAGAGCCTCCGGCCGGGCGCAGACGAATACCAGGAACGTCCGCCGCCAGTGCATCGCCAGCGCATCGAAATCGAGCGTCACCGGCGGATCATCGAGCCGCGCTCGGAGCCCCGGGTGCGGCGCGAAGATCCCGCGCTGCGGCTGCTCCCGCGCGCTCACAACAGCCAGAAGTCGTGCGGCTCCGGCAGCGGCGCCCCGCCGATCCGCCGGCAGGCGTCCAGCATCCGGTCCGAGAGCGTGTAGACGCGGAGCTTGTCCCCCGGCTCGAACAGCGGCTCCAGCTCACGCATCACCGCCGCCACCTCGGCATCGCTCATCCGCCCCTCGAACACCGAAAGCTGGATCCGCACCGCCACCGCCTCCAGCACCGCCGCCACCTTGTCCCGCACCCGGTCGGCGGTGATGTCGTAAGCGAACACGCGCACCGGACGCGCAACCGGCATTCCTCGTCCTCCCTCTTAGGTCGTCCCGCCCGGTCAGTAGTCGAGATCGTAAGGGCGATACGTTTCCTCGCCCAGCATGTGGCGGGCGTAGGCGTCGACCTGCTCCTCCATCACGCCTCGCCACGTGGTCCGGCCGTCCCGCCACTGGCTCTTGATCTCCCGGTCGAGCCCCGCCTCGTAAGCCCGGATCACCACCGTCCGCCCCTGCCGGTTGATCCGCACGCGGCCCTCGCCATCGACGTAGAAGTGCTCCTCGCGCAGCCGGCGCCGGTTGAACATTCCCACCGCCGGACCCTCCGCCAGCGGCGCCCGGAACTCCTCGACCACGTCGTAGAGGGCGCCGTCGTGGCCGTCGTAGGAGCCGTGCAGCGCCGCGAATCCGGGGTGGAGGCCGCGGCGCAGCACCAGCGCGTGGACGTCGCGGGTCAGCATCGCCGACAACCACGAGATCACCGCGTTGACGGCGTCGGCCGGCGGCCGGCGGGTGCGCTTGCCGAGCCGCCAGCCGTGCTTGAGAAGCGCCCCGAGGGCCGGCCAGTAGCGCCGCGTCGCCGCCCCCTCGAAGCCCATCACTTGGTCGACGCCGTCGCCGTGCGCCGCCCGCCGCGACAGCCGGAATATTTCCTCTGCGGCGTCCTCCACCCGCTCCACGTGCGCGTCCTGGTTGAGCTTCTTGAGTTTCTTCTGCTGGCTGCGCAGCCGCCCTTCGACCAGGATCCGCGCCAGCGCAAGCCTCCGCGCGGGATCGAGCACGCACCCGGCCTGTGCCAGGTGCAGCCCGGCACGGCGGACGAGCTTCGGCTCGATGCTGCCGATCGCCTCGCCGTGCCCGTCCACCATCGCCACCGGAATCCGCCACGCCATCGCTTGGCGGATCGCGGCTTGCGCGATCTCGACGTAGGGCCCGACCTCGATGCGGTCGACCCGGCCCGGCGGCAGCGCCAGCAACTCGACCTCGCCCTCCAGCACAACGAGCGCCTCGTTCCTGAGATCGATCCTCCGGCCGCTCTCCATCACGTAGAGCGGCGCCAGGATCGGCGCGAAGCGGCCGTGCGGCGCGGCGCCAAGCTCCGCGCGCAGGTCGGCCGGCGGCGGCTCCGCTGGGGGTTCCGCAGGCGCGTGCGCGGCCGATGCGACCGCCGCAGAACCGCTGACCTCCCTGGGGATCGTCACCACCGGCTCCGGCGGCTCCTCCGGCTCCGCCACGCCGGCGTTCGCCGCCGCTGCCGGCATCGGAAACGGCACGACGTCCCCCGGCGGCCGCTCCTCCGCCACTGCGGCGTCGTTCCACGGCGGATCCGGCTCGCTTGCGGCAACTTCCGGCGCCGCCTCGTCGGGATCGGTCTTGACCACCAGCGAGCGCACGAACAGCCGGCCGAGGAAGGTGAACCCGTTCTCGAAGCGGACGATGCGGGTCTTCTCCGGGTGCAGCTCCAGGCCGTGCTCGGCGAGCAGCGCCGCCATCCGCTCCAGCGCCCCCGCGGCGCGGCTCTCGCTCCGGCACAACAACACGAAATCGTCGGCATAGCGCACCAGCCGCACGCCCCGCCTCTCGATCCGTTCGTCGACCGCGTCCAGGTAGAGGTTGGCGAGCAGCGGCGAGATCGGCGAGCCCTGGGGGATGCCGACGCCGTCCTCGTCGAAGCCCTCCAGCCACAGCTCGATCAGGTCGATCAGGCGTTCATCGTCGACGATCGCTTCCAGGCGCGCGACCAGCGGCGCGTGCGGGATGCTGTCGAAGTAGGCGCGGATGTCGCCGTCGACCACGTAGCGGTAGCCGTCGCGGTAGAGCGCCGAGACCCGCGCCACCGCCCGCTCCACCGACCGCCCCGGGCGGTAGGCGAAGCTGGAGTCCTCGAACTCCGGCTCCAGCACCGGGCCCAGCACCATCGCCGCCGCCGTCTGCGCCACCCGGTCGACGACGCAGGGGATCGAGAGCGTGCGGGTGCCGCCGCTCCGCTTCGGCACGTCCACCGCCCGGAGCGGTCCCGGCCGGTAGTCCCCGCCCATCAGCTCCCGCGCGAGGCGCTCGATGCGTG
Source organism: Rhodospirillales bacterium (assembly GCA_016710335.1). Taxonomy (NCBI): domain Bacteria; kingdom Pseudomonadati; phylum Pseudomonadota; class Alphaproteobacteria; order Rhodospirillales; species Rhodospirillales bacterium. Next base: position 426,707 of record JADJXQ010000001.1, on the reverse strand, counting down.
GTCCGGCCTGGGCGCGAAAGTCCCACAACGTCTCGCCGTCGCCGCCCGGCCCGCCCTTGTTGGCCCTCACCTTCGCCCACCCCATGGTCAGGGTGTGGGCGCTGCAGACGCTGGCGAACAGGGAAGGCGATTGCCCAATCATCCGTGGATATCATAAACGCTTGTGATAACGCGATATTTTTTATAGTATCGGGTTTTCTCGCGTGACGCAACGCTTGGAGGGCTTTATCCGTGGAAACCGCCCCGAAAATTACGGCTTGCGCAGGGGCCTGCAAGGGGGTAAGTTACTGCCCGCGTGCATTGCGCCCGCGGTGAAAACACTTCGACCCATTGTCGCCTCCTGGAAAGTTGGTTACTGCCCGCGTGCATTGCGCCCGCGGTGAAAACCTGCCGGTCACACCAGTGCTGTATAGGTACGTTACTGCCCGCGTGCATTGCGCCCGCGGTGAAAACACAGCGCGAGCACAGCGTCTTTGCAGAACAGCGTTACTGCCCGCGTGCATTGCGCCCGCGGTGAAAACTACCCCGGGAAATCCGATTGAAATTCGTCGTACCTCTTCAAGTTACTGCCCGCGTGCATTGCGCCCGCGGTGAAAACTGACGGGGCCGTAGTCTTGTATGGAAGGAACGGGGGGTTACTGCCCGCGTGCATTGCGCCCGCGGTGAAACCATCGGTAATGGACGTGATCGATTGTGTCGTCATGTTACTGCCCGCGTGCATTGCGCCCGCGGTGAAAACATTCTGATCCACTGTACTACCCCTAAAAGTTGATGCATCGTTACTGCCCGCGTGCATTGCGCCCGCGGTGAAAACACAAACGGTTCGACGTCCAAATCGCGCAAGTTACTGCCCGCGTGCATTGCGCCCGCGGTGAAAACACATTAGTAATCTCCCATACTAGCTAGGTTGCGTTCCTGTTACTGCCCGCGTGCATTGCGCCCGCGGTGAAAACAACTGTAGCCGGTGTGTCTGTTTCTTTTGCATGACTGTTACTGCCCGCGTGCATTGCGCCCGCGGTGAAAACCCATAGTCACCTCCATTGTTAAGCCGTGTACGTGAGTTACTGCCCGCATGCATTGCGCCCGCGGTGAAAACTTACCTCGTCCTTGTCGAGGAGCTGTCGCTGTTCGCCCGTTACTGCCCGCATGCATTGCGCCCGCGGTGAAAACGTTCTAGTGTTTGGATGAGCGTAACTAGGTCGTTACTGCCCGCATGCATTGCGCCCGCGGTGAAAACGTATGCCTCGTACGAGGCGCACTCGTTGCGCTGTTACTGCCCGCATGCATTGCGCCCGCGGTGAAAACTACTTCAAAGAAGAATGTAATATCAGGCTGTTGTTCAATACAGTTGTTACTGCCCGCATGCATTGCGCCCGCGGTGAAAACTCATTCGGCTTCGTGAAGAAGACCGCTTCGTTGGTAAGTTACTGCCCGCATGCATTGCGCCCGCGGTGAAAACCCTTGAGCAGCGCAGTTCGTTCAATGGTGAGTTACTGCCCGCGTGCATTGCGCCCGCGGTGAAAACTATATATGAAGACATGTCTTCCTCCTTTGGCACATGTGCAATTTGTTACTGCCCGCGTGCCTTGCGCCCGCGGCGGTCCAGATGACAGATGTCAGGCATCAGGGATCAGAAGCTCGGCGTTGCGATGAGATCGTCATCGCGAGCCCCCGCGAGGGGGCGTGGCGATCCAGAGCAGCGGCGGCGGCGCTGCGGGCTTGATCCGAGCTTCCGCGACGTCTATGTACTTGCTATGTTCTCTTGCGCGGCCAGACCGGCCACCACCACAGCATGCTGACATTTGCATACATATGAATACATTCCTTGCCGCGGTCTTGCCACAAAATCAGCGATTTCATGACTTTACGATTGGTCTCCGGGGACAAACCTGTTGCTTTTCCGGCCAAAGCCGGCTGCAGTACTGGGAATTTGGTCCCGGTAGCCGCTTTGGCCGCCGGGACCTGCCATGACCGCTACATCGCTTGCCAAACCTTCAGAAGTGCAAGCATAAGCAACAGCCCGGCCTCAACGTAGAGTGGCTCGATCATGCCCTTCTCCGTCTTTGTTGCCATAGCGAGCGGCACGATGCCGCTCATGTAACCTACCGCGCCCATTGCGCCCGCGGTGAAAACCGGGTCCTTTCAGGTGCAGTCATGATGCGTTGACATCTGTACATACATTGCGCACGCTCATGGCATGCGTGTTCCGGTGGCGGGAGTGCAATGGGACGACGGCAATTGGCCGAAGTGCGGCAAGCACGGCGTCGCGCAGGCAGAGGTCGGAAGGGCTGCTCCGCGGCCAACCCGCCGTCTATCCCGACCCGCGGCACTCCGTCGACGAGGAGCGCTTTCTCGCCATCGGCGCGACCGACGCCGGGCGCTGGATCTTGGTGGCGTTCACCCTGCGGCGAACGGACGACGAGACCTGGATCCGCCCGATCAGCGCCCGCCACATGCATCGGAAGGAGGTGGAGCACTATGAGCGACGAGACCAAGCTTGAGCCGCTTAAGCCTCTTCCCCGCTTCGCCAGCGATGACGAGGCGGAACGCTTCGTGGAGAACGCGGATCTCAGCCGGTACGACCTGTCCGGGTTCAAGCCGGCCGCCTTCGAGTTCGAGCCGAAGTCGGCCCGCGTCAACATGCGGCTGCCGGCGCCCCTGCTTGCGGCGGTGAAGGAGAGGGCGAGAGCGCGGGGCGTGCCGTATCAGCGGTTCATCCGGGAAGCGATCGAGCGGGCGCTTACGGACACTCGCCCGTCCTGACGGCGTCGGGTCGCCGTCGGGACGACCGGAATCAGTCGGCGAGGCGGGCTCGGAGCCCGGCGATCAGGCGGTCGCGCTCCGGGCCCGGCGGCAGGTGCGCGCCCCAGAAGCCGCGCCCCGGCAGGGCGCCCCCGGACCAGCTTCCCGGCACCCGTTCGGAGAGCCAGCGGATGGTGTCGCCGTCGGCGAACACCGCCATCTCGTCCGCCATCGCCACCATGAGCGCGTCGAAGCCGGGCCCGCCCAGGAGCGGCTCCATGCGGTCGGCGACGGCGGACGCGCGGTTGCCGGGGACGGTGACGGCGGTGAGGCGCCCGGTGACGGCGCGCTCCGCCACCGCTGCCTCGGCCGCCCGTTCTTCGGCTTCGGTCAGACCCTGCGCGCGGCGGTCGCGTGCGCGGATTTCCCGCATCTCCTCGGCCGTGGCCGGCGGCTGCAGCGCCCGCATCGCGGCGACGTGGCCGATGTCGTTGGCGGCGATCAGCTGGTATTCGCGGGTCCATTCGTGGCGAGGCCGGCCGAGCAGGCGGAACACCTGCTCCAGCGACGACGGCCTGTCGGCGCCCGCCCGCGGCCCGTGGTGGTCGACGACGATGGTGCGCGCCCGGTCGATCGCGTCCGACGGGAGGTCGTCGGCCAGTTCCACCAGCACCGGCGTCTCGCCGCGCCCGAGCGCCGCCCGGATCTCGTCGGCGTAGTCCGAGATGCCGGCGCCCCAGGCCAGCCCCTTGTCGGTGTACCGCCCCGGCGCGTGACGGGCGAGGAGACCGGCAATCGCCTCCATCTCAAGATCCGCTCCGCCGAGGAAGAAATGGAGGCGGGCGGGCGGCGGGGTCATCGATCAGTTGCGCTTCAAGGGGTACAGGCCGGGCTGATCAGCCTTGATGGGGTCGAGGCACTGGGGGTCGGTCTTCGTGTTCTGGACGAACCACTTGAAGGTTTCCTGCTCCGGGTCGTTCTGATCGCGGCGGAGCGGATAATGCACCGGAACTCCGGCCTTCAGCTTGTCCGGATCGCCGGTCAGCATGATGGCCCGGTGCGCGTCCGGATACCGCTTCTCAAGGCGCTCGGCATGTTTCTTCGCCCGCTCGACGCAGCTTTTCAGGGTCGTCTGTGCGGCAGCGGCCTCGCTAGAGTACAGGCGGTCGGGGAGATGGTCCCCCTTAAGCCAAGCTTCGGCATACCGCGCCTGCGCAAACACGTCGGCGCCGTTGCCGTAGCGCGCGGCGCGGTCGATGCAGAAGAGTGCCACCGGCTCGATGTGCACCTTGCCGAGGCCGATCGGCTTGCCCATGCCGAGCTTGTGCCGGAACTCGTCGCTCGGATGCAAGGCGAAGCAGAGCAGGTCCAGTTCCGCCTCGCTAAGGTTGTCGAAGTCCACATGGAACCAGAAGTCACCGTGCTCATGGCACGCTTGCGGGTCCAGCGGCCGCACCGCGTTCTTTAGCCGCTCGTTTTCGTCCGGGTGCTCGGTCTTCCACGGCTGTAGGTCGCCGCCGTTGAGGTCGCGGTGGAGGTACACCTTGCGACCGTTGGGCCGGTCATCGGTGTTCAAGTCATGCTTGGCGATCGGCTTGTTGCCGTCCGGCTTGAAGTAAATCGCCGGGCTCGGCGGCTTCGGCTCCGCCAGGGTCTTGAGGCGGACGAGCCTGGGGCGAGAACACGTCGAATGTTCGGTATCCTGCGGTGATTGCGGCGTGTAGTCGCCGCCGAGGAACACGTCGTCGGCCGAGCCGGGCGTCTCAGCAAGCCGCGCCGCCGAAATCCGCACCCGCCCGGCGTAGGCCACATGCTGCGCTGCCTTCTCTTCGTCCGCCTGCTCGCCGGCCCCGTCCTCGCTGACGAACCCGAACATCCACTCCGCCGGGCTGATCGTCTCTCGATCGCTGTTGAAGGGCAGGTATTCGCCCTCCTTGCCGTCGCGCTTGTACTTGCGAAAGAAGTCCCACGTCCCGGCGATGTGGGGGTCGGACTTGTCGGACTCGGGATTTTTGATCACCAGCCCCCGCCAGATCGACGAGAACGAAACGGCGGAGACCACCGGCAGTGGCTCTTCGTCACCCCTTTGCGCCGCCGTACTGCTATCTCGTCCTGCATTTACATCGAAATAAACAAGCTGCCCTGTGCGAAGTCGGATCTCGTTCTCACCATCGTGGTCGAGTTGCATTTCGCCCCTGGAATGTACCGGCGTGAACGGCAGTCGCTCATAAACCGAAGCATCGTCCTTGTTCGTGCGCCCTCTTTCTCCGGCCAGCGCGTAGAAATTGGCGACTGCCTTGGTGGTGATCGGCAGAGATATCTGACAAGTCAAGTCCTCCGGCGCGGGTACGAAAATTTCGTAATGCCTACCCGTTTCGATTTTGCGACTGTCGTGATAGAGGACCCGCACGAATCCAGAAACCCAGCCATCAGGAATGTTTGCTGATCTTCGCACCTGTGGCCAACGCCATGCACCCTGATTCCTCTCCTGTTTACACAAGCCTTTTTCTTCTACCGGCCACTCATCGGTCGCGTACTGGCCGAGCAGCAAATGGCCTTGACGCTTCGGATCGAAGGACCAATCAACGACTCCATTTTCCGGAAAGCTGTCGCCACGAAACGCTTGCATCAGGTACCGGTCGGTCTGTTTCTTGACGGAGAGCCGACGGCGCAAATAGACACGCAGGTTCGCATAATTCCGGAACGCCTTGCTCCACAGCTCCTGTTTTTCCCGAAACGAGATTGTTTGCCGCCCACCATCATCACTCCGGTATTCGACGAACGGCAAAGTCAGCGGTTTCAATGCAAACCCGCTATCGCAGGAAGAATCCTCGACGATCATGCCTATCGCAGAGAGTGCTTTTTGATGCGGCTGCCGGTAGCTGACCGGGCGCCGGTTGTGGAGGACGCGGAGCGCGGAGCCGCTGGCGGCCTCTGCGAGGGAGGAGATCAGGCCGCGGAGGCTGGAGGCCGGGACCGCCGGCTCGCTTCCCAGCATGAATGGCGCGATGACGGCGTAGCCGTCTTTCGTCTTGTCGTTGCCGTCTTCGTCCTTGCCGTCGGGAAGCTTCTCGCGGTAGCGGTCGGCGCCGATGAAGACCGGGTCCTTGAGGCTGAGCCGGCAGATGATGCGGCCGTGCCAGATATCCTTCCCGGTTGCGTAGCTGGCATGGGAGAACCGGCTGCCGGTAAAGGCCTCCCTGGCCTGACGGAAGTCGTCCGCCTTCGGCGGCCCTTCTCCAAGCGGCCACGGTGCGTCTGGGTTGCCCGTCTCGCCCACCGGGATGAACTGGTAGGGGTTGTAGAACTCATCCTGTGCCATCCGCCCCTCCCTTGCGTTTGTGCATGTTCCTGATGCAGTGCTGCACCAACTCGCCGTAGTGCACCCGGGCGACGTCGCGGTCGATCGGCCCGGCGGCACGATCGGCCTTGTCGATGCCAGGCAAGTCCTTGACGGCTTCACAGGCAGCCGCGCCATTGACCTTCAACTCCGCGATCTCGGCCCCGCAGGCGCCGTAGCCTTTGGCGCGGCCCCAGCCGAACTGGACGTCGCCCTCGATGACGTCGCGCAGCACCAGCGCCATCAGGCCTATCGCCGCCGGAGCCATCGGCGGTGCCGGAGTGTCCTCCGGTTGCTCGCTGTGCTCTCCCGACGGCTTGCGTGACCGCGGGCTCAGGCGCAGGGTCAGGGCGCCAGTGAACACCGGAGCGGTGGCGGGCTCGGCCATGTAGAGCTTTGTGGGCGCGGCGCCGCCGGTGAAGCGGTCGATGGCGACGAAGTGCTGCGGCACCACGTTGCAGTGTTCGACCCGGAAGTCGTTCACCTCCAGCGCCCCGCGCCGGCCGGTCGTGCCGAACAGAGCGTCGATCTCGGGCATATCGCCGTCGTCGCGGCCGATGGTGCGGAGGATGCGCTCGGCCTGGGAGCGGAGAGCGCCCCGCACCGATTCGCCGGGCAGCACGGGCCTGCCGTCGTGATCGAGCCGCGGGCGCATGTCCGGCGCCGTCTTGCCCCTGTCGTCGGCGTCGGGCTGAGGACTGCCGTCACCCTCGCCGGCGCGCCACGGATCGTTGACCAGGAACGGACCGTCGAAGCTCAGTCGCAGCTTGACCCGGACGAACGCCGGCTGTTGACGTTGCCCGAGGAGGTCGGCGGCGGCGGTTTTAAGGTCCCCGGCCTCGACCGTACAGTCGTCGTCAGTGCGGATCCACCGCTGCCACATCACCGGCTCCGGCTCCGAAAGCCAGCGGGCGACGTCACCCGCATTCATGCACCGCACCTCGTCGAGACACCACGTCGCGCGGCCCTTGCCGCTGCCGGCGCTGCCGCCGAGGGTGATGGCGAGGTCTTCGGCGCCTTCGTTGAAGCCGCTGAAGGCTGCAAGGAGGAGCGCGACCTCCGCCTCGTCGAGGTTGTCCCCCGTCACGGTCACCTTGAATACGATGCCGGCCGCCACCTGCTCGGCGTGAAACAGCTTCCGGCGCTCGGCAGTGCGGGTATGGCGGTCGATCGCGGTCGAGCTGCGAAGCGGCAAAAGGGGGCGCCACGCGTCCGGCTCGTCATCTCGCGCCGAAGCGACGGCATCGTGAAGGTCGGCCTTGCCGCCACGCCCTGACTTCCGATCCGGGTCGCCTGCAATCGGCCGCGGGTCGTGGCCGAACACCTGCTCGATCGCGCCCTTGTGCCTGTCGCCGAGCCGCTCGACGATCCAGTGCCGCAGCACGCCCTTGAGGCTGGAGCCGGGGATGACCGGCCAGCCGTGACCGCCGCGGTGGACCTGCGACACCTGCACCGTCGTCTCGTCTCCGCTACCGGGCTTCGGCGGGGTCCGCTCGATGGCCTCGCCGGTGCGGATCGAAAGCGGCGCCTCGAGCTTGAGCGTCCCTTCGATCAGCCATCGGCTCCGGAACGATCCCGTCATCGCGACGCTGCCTTCTTCTCGCCATCATGCCTCGACGGAAGGCGATGCGTGCGATGGATCCGATCGTTGATCACCACCTCGCCGTAGCCGTTCTGGCGGATGTAGGGACATCGGTCCCAAAGCTTCGCGTCGTCGTCGCCGGCGCGGTCGGGAAAATGCCACTCCTTGACCGACGCCGGCAGCGGCAGGCCGTGGCGGAGCCAGTCCCGCAGGAGATCCGTCACCATGTTTCGCTTGCGCTTGTCCGTCACTTCCAGCACGAACACACTGCCCGATTCCGTGAGCAGGAACGGCTTGTAGTCGTCGTTTTTCATGTAGTGATGCAGCAGGAACGGCCCGCCGGCGAGGCGCTGCTTGGCAAAGTAGTTGTAGAGGCGGAGGGAGCCGCCGGAGATCTGATCGAAGGTGTGCCCGTACGCCCTTTCGAGCCGCTGCTGTGCACTGCCGTTCTTTTCAGCGCTGATGTCGTCGGTCGTGCACAGGAGCGCCGGCGTCTGCAGGGTCAGAACGTAGAGACCGTCATCGAGAGGTCGCAAAGCCTTGTCTTCGACCTCCCTAGCCTTGCTTACATAGTCGCCTTCGCCGCCGAGGCTGACCTGCGCCAGCGCATCTGTCTTGCCGATGCCCGGGATCGTCCCGCCGGTCAGCGCCCTCAGCCACGGGACCACCTCGCCGCGGCGGTCCTGCGTGACGTCCGCAAGATCCAGCTCGCCGACCCAGAGGTGGCCGTCGGGGATCACCGTCTCATAGGCGAACAGCCGCTCGGTCTTCGAAGCACGCGTGTCGTCGTCGATCTCGGTGCGGAGCTGCAGGCGGCGCGGCGGCTCATGGATCCCGAACAGCTCCACCGCCTGCGCCCAATGCCGCCCCTTCCAGTCCGGCCGGAACGCCGGCGCCCCATCGCCGATCAGGCACGGGTCACGAACCAGCGCCATGTCGACAGGCCGCTCGTCCGGCCCGAATGCCACCGACAGCGGGATCGCGCGCGGCCGCCGGATGTCGAGCCGCGCCATCAGAGCAGCAGGGTCGGCGAAGGCAAATGGCTCCCGCGCCGGTTTCGGCGCCAGCGCCACCGGCTGCAGGTGGCTGATGCGGAGCCTATCGAACCACTCGGGCAACGGTCGCCCCGAATTGAGCGCGTTGTGAAGTGCGGCGAGAGCGCCCTTGATGACGCCGCCGGGGACCACGGTGTCGCTGGTATAGAGCGTGTCCTCGCGCGGGGCGACGCCGATGCAGAACGGCTCGAAGAAGCGAAGCACCAGGCGGAGTCGGTCGTCCTCCGCCGGCATCGGCGGCGTTGGCCACGGTCGCTCGACCGGCGTCTCCTCGGCCATCTCGACCGCGAGCAGGCGGCCGAAGCCGATGGTGCGCTCGCCGCCCAACTGCGGGATCCAGTGCAGCCCGCGGCGGATCGCATCGGCGATCTTCGATGCCTCATGTGGCGGCGCCAGGATGACGATGCGGCCGGTGAACACGATCGCGGCGCCGGCGGCGTAGGGTGTCTCCATGATCTGCAGGGCGCCGTCCTCCGCCGTTCCGCTGGCGGCGTCGATCTTAATCCGGGTACGCATCGCATCTTCAACGCCGTCCTCTTCGGCGCGGAAGTCGGCGAACTGAACACGGGCCCTGGCCTGCCCCGATCCATGATCCTCTCCGCCGAGCCAATCCTTCAGATGCGGCTTGAACGGCGTGCCCGATATGGCTTGACCACTCCGCATGGCGAAGCAGCGGGCGGCGCGGTCGGCCTTGGCCAGGTCGCGCAGCGCCTGGCGCAGCTTGCCCTTGACGTGGGAGCCGGCGATGAAGGGCCGGCCGTCGGTATCGCGCGCGACCGGGGCGTCGACGCCGTAGGCGCCGATCGCGGTCGAGCGGGTGAGGATCGGCCCCTGCACCGTCAGCCTGACGCGATAGGCGATCACGCTGCGCCCTCCGCCTGCGCGGGCGCGACCGCGGACGCGGCCTCGGGCTTGACCAGGAAATCCCACAGGTCGTCGAGGTGCAGCCACAGCGCCTGCCCGTCTCCGAAGCAGTCCCGCAGCGGCGCGAGGTCCGCGGCGAGGTCGGCGCCGCGCGGGTACTCGTCGCGAAGCGTCTTTTCCAGCGCGCTGACGCTTTCGCCGGCGCCGTCCATGTGCAGGGTCAGCGCGAGGCGCTTGAGCTGACGCCGCGGCAGTTTCTTTCCCGACTTGAGGGCGTCGATGGACCCGAGCACCGGCCCCATCTTCTCGCCCGGCACGATCATCTGCGACGGCGCGATGCCGGCGGGGCAGCGCTCGCGGCGGAATGCGTCGAGGTCGCGGCCGATGTGGTCGAACGACTCCAGCACCTGGTAGCAGAGCAGGCTCTGGCTGCGGTCGTGGGCCTTGGCAATCTCCGCGAGGTTCCGCGCCAGGGTCTGGATGCGGGTGATCGGCGCGTCGTGGTGGCAGAACACGAGGCCCGCGGCGTGGTGCAGCGGCGGGGCATCGACATGGTCGCCGATGGTCCAGCCGGGGCGCGGACCTTGCCGCCCGGTCTCGATGTCGCGGCCGAGGGTCTCGGCGAAGAAAGTGGCGGCGAGGGTCCAGCCGAGCGACGCCGGCACAATCCACATCCCTTCGTCGCCTGCGGCATAGAGCGTCTCGAGGCGGAGGTTGGGGCGCTTGTCGTCCGCTTTGCCCGGCGGTTTTCGTAGTTTTACTTCTTCCTTCAGAGGCTTCTTGGTCATCTCCCCTAGTTGCTGGAGCCCCGCCTTGCTGCCGGCGACGGTGTCCAGGACGCGCTCCAGCAGCAGGCGGCGATAGTGGCGCAGCCGGTCGTCCCAGTCGCGCTGGCGGTGCTCGGGCGGGCCAGCGGACCAGGGGTTTTTTCCACGGATGAGGTCGTCCTGGATCCGCCCGAAGCCGTTGCCGTCGGCGTAAAACACCGCGATCTTGCCCTTGAGGTTGGGTCCGTCGCTTCCGGGATCGGCGAGATCGGCCATGTCGTTGGCGAAGTCGGCGAACGGAGCCCGACCGCCTGCGTCGAGCGGGCGACGAAGGAACTCCTGGTACCAGTAGAACTTGCAATCGATTCCGTATCTCCGGCGGTCATTGACCGAGTCGCTGAGGCAGCGGTTTTGCTTGCCCTTGATCAGTTCGCTTCGAATGCTGCCGGGGCGGACGAGGTCGAACTCGCAGACGCGTTTCGATGTCTCGCGGTCGCCCCCCGGCATCGACTGCGGTGACGGCGCGACCAGACTCGGCGACTGCTGCTGCCGCCAACGGTTGGCGGCGATGACGCGCTCGCGGTTATGGAGAAACGCACGCGCCTGCTCATCCGCGTCCTCGCTTGGTGGCAACGCCGGCGGCTCCCGCATCTTCACCAGGTCGACGACGAAGGTGAGGTGGCTGAACAGCTTGTTACTCTTGGGAAGTTCGGCCTCAAGGGCGTCGCGGATCTGAGTGGGCGAAGCGCCGTCTGCGAGGTCGAGGCTGAACAGGCCGACCGAACCGCCCTGGCTTAGGGTCTCGACGCGCCCGACCTCCGGGCGTCCGCGAAGAATCTTGTCGATCCGGGTGATGGCCTCGAGGTAGAGGAAGCTGGCGCCGCGGACGGTGCTGAGGTCGGTGGTATCTAGCATTGTCGAGGCGAAGTTGACCCCCTCGATGCGCAGCAGGTACCCGGCCATGCCCGCTCCCCCTCGCAATCCATCGAGCCGAGGCACCCGGTCCCGGTCGTCCGCCGGTCGTGGATCGATAAGCGAGACTAGCAGCGGCAGTTAAGCCCCGCAATCAGGGAACAGGCGTCACCAGTCAGGACCGGAGATCGGACACCGGAGCCGACGCCCGTCCGCCGGCCGGCATCTGCCTTCCGAGCCGCCGCGCGCGACGAACGCGGGCGCCGCGGGCGCAATGCACGCGGCCAGGAACTCAATATATGGCGGCTAGGCGTGTGTTTCTTGCGTTTTCACCGCGGGCGCAATGCACGCGGGCAGGAACTTGCTGCACTGGTTGCGTGCGTACTCGGTACACTAGGAGTTTTCACCGCGGGCGCAATGCACGCGGGCAGGAACTCAAAAAAAGACCCGGTATGCAGGGGTAGCAACGAGGAGTTGCTGAGTTTTCACCGCGGGCGCAATGCACGCGGGCAGGAACAAAACGTCCACTTCTTTCTCCTGTGCATGAAGTTTTCACCGCGGGCGCAATGCACGCGGGCAGGAACGTTCAACAATCGCCGTAATGCGGCAGAAAGGACTGAGTTTTCACCGCGGGCGCAATGCACGCGGGCAGGAACAGTAAATAAGCTCAACACGTAGTACACAGGAGAGTTTTCACCGCGGGCGCAATGCACGCGGGCAGGAACGGACCAGGTCGGGAAGCAGGTCAGGGAGCAGGTGTTTTCACCGCGGGCGCAATGCACGCGGGCAGGAACCGAGCAGCCGACCGACTTGGTACACCTACGGTCCTAAGTTTTCACCGCGGGCGCAATGCACGCGGGCAGGAACGAAGCACCTTAACATGGAGAGTCAAATGGGTTTTCACCGCGGGCGCAATGCACGCGGGCAGGAACCCTAAACGCCCGTTTGAGGAAAGCGGCTGGGATCCGGATGACGTTTTCACCGCGGGCGCAATGCACGCGGGCAGGAACATCCCGAGGAGGCCGACAGCAGGGGCGAGAGTTTTCACCGCGGGCGCAATGCACGCGGGCAGGAACATCGAAACAAGACGGACATGGAGAGGAGACAAGACGATGGTTTTCACCGCGGGCGATGACGTATTGAATCGTTCGCACAAGATTGGGTGGTGGCGCCCGGGTCTAGATGTGTTGGGTGTTGCGAGCATCCAACGCCGGACGGAGGGAGCCACCATGAGCGAGGATACAGAGACGAAGTCGTTGAGCAATGTGGTTCGGATCGACGAGGAGCAGACCCGCGAGTACCTAGGCAAGATCGTGCGCGGCAGTGTGGAGGAGACGCTGAACGCGCTGTTGGATGCGGAGGCGGACCGGCTGTGCAACGCGGCGCGCTATGAGCGGACGGAGGCGCGCTGCGACACCCGCGCCGGCTCGTACGAGCGCGGTCTGCACACGCGGGCCGGGGAGGTTCGCCTCAAGGTTCCGAAGCTGCGCCGCCAGACGTTCGAGACGGCGATCATCGAGCGCTACCGGCGGCGAGAGACGTCGGTGGAGGAAGCGCTGATCGAGATGTATCTGGCTGGGGTGTCGGTGCGCCGGGTGGAGGACATCACCCAGGCGCTGTGGGGCACGCGGGTGAGCCCGAGCACGCTCAATCAGCGCATCTACAAGCACATTGAAGCTTGGCGCAACCGGCCGATCGAGGGTTGCCATCCTTACGTTTTCCTCGACGGCGTGGTGCTGAAGCGGAGTTGGGCCGGCGAGGTGCGCAATGTGTCGGTGCTCATCGCCATCGGCGTCAACGCCGAGGGTTTCCGCGAGATCCTTGGCATCTGCGAGGGCGCCAAGGAGGATAAGGCCGGCTGGAGCGGCTTTCTCGCCCACCTGAAGGCGCGCGGGCTGACGGGGGTCGAACTGATCACCAGCGATGCCTGTCTCGGCCTCGTCGAGAGCGTTGGCGAGTTCTACCCGGAGGCCCGCTGGCAGCGCTGCGTCGTGCATTTCTACCGCAATGTCTTCAGCCACGTGCCGGCGCCGAAGGTGCGCGAGGCGGCACGGATGCTGAAGGCCATCCATGCCAGCGAGGACCTGGCGACGGCGAAGGCCAAGGCCGGTGAGGTCGTCAGCAAGTTGCGCGCGCAGAAGCTCGGCAAGGCCGCCGACCTGGTCGCACAGTCTGTCGAAGAGACACTGACCTACTACCACTTCCCGGAAGAGCACTGGCGGCGGATCCGGACCAACAACCCGCTCGGAGCGGATCATTCGCGAGATCCGCCGGCGAACCCGGGTGGTGGGAGATTCCCCGACGGCGAAAGCGCCCTCAACCTGGCCGCGGCCAGGTTGAGGCACATCGCCGGCACCCACTGGTCCACCCGCCGCTACCTGAACATGCAGCCGCTGCACGAGCAAAACTGACCGCATAAACCGCATGACCCGGACGGCCATCACCCACGGAAAAGTGCGAAAGACTCTGGACACTACCCCGCGGGCGCAATGCACGCGGGCAGGAACTCAACAACAACCAATTCAGCGGCGCATGGACGGGTTTTCACCGCGGGCGCAATGCACGCGGGCAGGAACAGAAAATGATACCTGTACGAAGGAATATGTGTTTTCACCGCGGGCGCAATGCACGCGGGCAGGAACGGGTGTCAACGCCTTTCTCGTCACCATGATGAAGTTTTCACCGCGGGCGCAATGCACGCGGGCAGGAACTGCACCGCCCTCCATGACCCGACTCTCTTGACCCCGGCATTGAAGTTTTCACCGCGGGCGCAATGCACGCGGGCAGGAACGGGGTTTGTACTAAAAGGGAGAGGGAGAAATTCGTGAGTTTTCACCGCGGGCGCAATGCACGCGGGCAGGAACTTCCCGCGAACAGGAGATCTTTGAATGTTCAACAAGTTTTCACCGCGGGCGCAATGCACGCGGGCAGGAACCTACCCCCTGATATGCTGCTTTGCAAGCTGAAAATTTTGAGGCGGTTTCCACGGATGACCGGCCTTCCCAGGGCGATGAAGGGGTTGTACCCAGTTCGCGCGAAAAAGCACCATATATCAATCATTTCTGCTTTCCACGGATGATCCGGTTTTGGCCGCGAGCAGCCGCTCCTGCCAGCGGCGCCGCCATCCTATGACGCGCTCGCGCCAGCGCGCCGGAACCAGCAGCCAGACACCGTAAGACACACCCGCGAGCAGCCCCAGCAGCAATGCAATGGCGAGGAACTCGCCGTCGGCCGCAGCAGCAAGCAGCCACGAGACGACAATGAGACCGGCAAGGACGATGACGAACGTGGCCAGTCGCGCCACGAGCATAACCGGAACGGCGTCCCGGAACGCGCGCTTGAGGAGGCGATTCAGGCCAGCGAGGAGGCAATTCAGGCCGGCCCGCCAGCCACGTTCGGATGCGCCGGTCGCATCCCGTCGGATACCGTTCCTGGCTGTGATGACGTCGCGCTCGCGAAGGGCGAACAGGGCAACGACGCCGGCGACGAGGACGAACACGGCGACGAGCGCCGCCGCCCATTCGTCCGACATGCCGCCCAGCCTGTTCAGCAGCCAGCCCCACCAGTCGTGCGTCGGCTCGCTGCCGTCCTTGCTTCCCGGCTTGCCGCGGAGGCCGTAGAGGGCGAGCATGACCGCGAAGGGAATGCCGAGTAGGGTGAGCGCCCGCATCCGCTCCTCGCGGCGGATCTCGGACTCCTCCTGCCAATAGCTGTCGGTGTCGGCGATCTCCTGCTGAATGCGTCCGTACTCGCGCTCGAGTCCGGCCTGCTGCTGCATCCGTTCGAACAGCTCGACGCCCTGCACCTGGCTCGACACCCGGTGGAACCACAAGAGGTTCGTGAAGCGGAGGAACACCGGGCGCAGCCGACGGTAGGCGTCCGGCAGGCGCTCGCCGGGCGTCCACGCCTCGAGGCTCTTGGGAATGTCGCTGGCGAAGGCCTGCAGCGCGGCCGCGTGCAGCAGGGTCAGCACGAACATCCGGCGGTAGACGCATGCCATGTGCGTTCCGTGCACCACCTTGCGGCCGAAGTCGCCGAACGTGAGGCAGACGAAGCTGTGGCTGGAGATGCCAAACCAGGTGCCGCCGGCGTTGAAGCGGGCGTAGCTGCCCTGCTCCAGCTCCGTCTCGGAAAATCCGGGATCGTAGGGCCAGCCGCTGTCGTACTCCTCCACCATGTGCAGTCGGGCGCGGAGGCAACGGAACGCCTCCGTGCCGGCCTCTCCCGTCGGCTGTCGGCCCCAGGCGACGACGGAGGAGATCACTCGGGCGCGATCGTCGCTGAGGAGGTCGATGTGCTCGCCTTCGAAGTCCTCCGGCTCGACGTGCGCGCCGAGCGCGTTCTGCAGGAAAACCCGGAACCAGGGTTCGAACGGCTGCCGGATGCTGACGCCGGCGGCGTGGTTGAGGGCGGCTGCTACCTGCCCGTCCGCCATCAGCCGGATCAGCGTGCGCTTCTTCATCGCATCGTTGCCGGACACTTCCTTCGCCTCGTAGCTCGAGTACACGAAGCGGGCGTGACGGTTGAGGTCGAGAACGGCGGCGAGGGAGGGAGCCGCTTGCGGCAGGCGCTCGAGGTAGAGCCGCCAGAGCCGCCGGTGTTCCTCGGGATCACCGCGCCGCCGCTCCTCTTCGTCCTCGACCGCCTCCCAAGCCAGCGTCCATTCGACCACCAGGCAGTTCTCCGCGAACAGGTGGAGGCGGACGGAAACGATGTCGTGCGCGATCGCCTGGTCGTAGTCGGCGCGGGTCAGGCGGAGGCTCAGCTTCGTGTCGGTCCGTTCGAACGACAACAGGGTGGCGTCCCGGCCGTCCTCTCCGGGCGGGATCTCGTCGCGGTCACGTATGGGCACGATGTGCGGGCGAAGCTGCAGCAGGAAATAGGCGCGCTCCTCATCGTCCGGCCGTACGAGCTTGAAACCCGTCGCGCCTGAAGCCGTCCGCAGCCGGTCATCCTCTCGCAACAGCTCGCGGCGCAGGCGGCGGAACCGCTCTTTGTCGCGGAACCGGAGCGGCTGCAGGAACGACGTGCGCCAGGCGCGAAGCGGCCGGTTGCCGGTGAGCAGGTCGTCGAGGAGCCAGTCGGCGAGACGGCTGAGAGCCCGGCTCTCGCTGCCGAGCGCATCGGTCAGACGGCAGCTCACCGCGTCGATGCCTGAGATCTCGATCGTGAGCCGTTCGAGGCCGAGTTCGCGCCGGGTGTCGGGCCTGAGCAGCGCCTCGACCAACGGCCGCCTCGCTCCGTCAGTGTGCAGCTCGACACCCACCACCCGGGCTCGGCCGCCCAGCGCCAATTCCTTGCGCTCGGACTCGTACAGCGCCAGGATCTCAAGCCGATGGGTCAGCGGCGAGCCGTGCGTCTCGTACATCCACCGGTAGATGGCGTCCTCCAGCACCGGCCGGAAAGGCTCTGGCGCCGTCACCAGGATCAGCTCCGGATCGTCCTCGCGTTCCGCGTTGCGGCCGGTGGCGAACACGCGGCGGCGCACGCCGCCGGTCTGCTTTCGGAGCGCCTCGACCGCGGCTTCCAGGGTCGGGACATGCTCCGCCTGCGGCGGGGGCGCGGCCGCCTTCAGGGCCTCCTTGGCGCGCTCATGGTCCCGCTTTCGCACCGCCCAGACCTGCTCGGCGATTTTCGCATGCTGTTCGTGCCATTCCGGGTCTGGACGCTTCGGTGCCTCGACCGGGACCGCGGCCGCTCGATCGCCGGGTTCGACAGGAGGGTCGACCGGCATGCCAAGTTCGTCCGCCCAGTCGACCCGCGGCGCCCGCTTCGGGGGATCCTTGCGGGGATCGGCCTTGCGCCACAGCGCCTCCGCCAACGCCGGGATGCCGCCGCGGGCGTTGGCGATGATGGCGTCGCGCTCGAGGTGCGGTGACCGGTCTCCAAGCAGCGCCTCGACCTGCTCCAGCGCGGTGCAGGAGTTGCGACGGTCCATGAGGGTCCCGTCCGCGGCGACCATGGCCCGGTCGTCAATCGCCACCACCCGCCGGCCAGTGGCGCGGATCATCTCCTCCATGCCGGGGTCGCAACAGCCGATCAGCACTACCGTGCGGTGGAACCCCTGCAGGTCCCGATGGTGGAGGACGGAAAGCGGCTGCGGCTGCGTCCCCTTCCGCGGAACCACGTCCAGCCTCCGCCACTCGCCGTTTTTGTTCCCCGCGCCGCAGGCGTCGAGCTGATGCCGGATCGCCTCGCCTTCTGTGTTGCAGATGCCGAGCACGAACGTGCAGGCGTGCGGATCGATCATGGTGAGTCTCCCCCCGGAGCATCACACGTGCGGTCGGCGCCTCTCGGCAAGCCGCCTCTATCGCTTGAGCCATTGTGGCGATTCCTGCGGCACGTGCAATGCACCTATTCTGCAGTGCTCGAGGCAGCTTGCGCGTTCGTCCTCCGGGGGCACGCTCCAACCGCAAGTCGTTCCCACCGGCGACTAGGAAGCAATTGTCACGTACTCAAGAACAATTAGTGGACTGGTGAATGGCGACCAGATTCCTCCACCTTTTGTCCAGCTCGCAACAAACCTGCTTTTATCTTGGGAGGAGCATTAAAGATCAAAGTCAATATCCCCTACTTCGTCGCTAAGAGATCTGGCAAGCGCACCTACTTCTACTGGCAGCCCAAGAAGGACCTACGCGACGCCGGCTGGCAGCTGGTGGGCCTCTCCGCAGTCGAGGCGGAGGCGATCGCCGAGGCCGAGGCGTGGAACCGCAAGCTCGCCGCCTGGCGCGGGGCGGGCGGCGGCAAGACGCCGCTCGCCGACAGCAGCGAGCCCGCCAGCGCCGCCGGCTTCGTCACGTTCAGCGAGCTCGTCGCCGCCTACGAGGCGTCGGACGAGTTCGCCGGCCTCGCCAAACGCACGCGCACCGACTACGCCCGCCACCTCGAGAGCCTCAAGGAGTGGGCCGGGGCGGACGCGCCGGTCGCCAGCATCAACGCCCGCCTGGTTCGGGACCTGCACAGGGCGCTCGCCACGCGCAGCCCGGCGGGCGCGAACTACGTGATCCGCGTCCTGCGCCTGCTCCTGAACTGGGGTATCCGCAACCAGGAGGGGCTCGCCGGCGTCACCAACCCGGCGGCGGACCCAAACCTGGAGGAGCTGCCGGTGACCGCCCGCGTCTGGTCGCCGGCCGCGGTCGATGCCATCATCCTCGCGGCCGAGCAGCTGGGCCGGCACTCCGTCGCCCTCGCCGTCGCCCTCGGCGACTGGACGGGGCAGCGCCAGGGGGACATCCTCACGTGGGCGCGCCCGCTCAAGGTGCGGGGAGAGGTGGTGCTGGCGCAGCAGAAGACCGGCGCCCGGGTGGCGCTCCCGATCCACAAGGTGGAGGAGCTCGTCGTACGCATCGACGCCGAGCTCGACCGGCAGGACGCGTGGCGGACGCAGCTGCCGGCGGACGCGCGCCCGCAGACGCTCATCGTCAGCGAGGGCAACCACCGCCCCTACCAGCAGCGCAAGTTCGCGGACTGGTTCGAGCACGCCCGCACCGCGGCGGCGGCGGCGGTGGTGGCAGCCAGGCGCGAGCGCACGGCGGCGCCGGCGTCCCTGCCGCCCGTGGTCAAGGAGTTCGAGCCCGCGCCCGGCACCTCGCGGCGGAAGAAGAGCAGGCGCACCTACCGCATCCCGGGCGGCCTTGCTGCGGTCCTCGACGAGAGCCTCGGCGACGATCTCGACGACGAGGTCGCGGCAGAGCTGGCGGCGATCCAGTTCAAGCACCTCCGCCACACTGCGGTGACCCGCCTCGCCGAGGCCGGCTGCACCACCCTCGAGATCTCGGCGATCACGGGGCACTCGGTGGAGACGGTCAACACCATCCTCAAGCGCTACCTGGTCTACACCCGCGAGCTCGCCGAGAACGCGATGGCGAAGCGGGTCGCGCACCGCGGCGGGCGTCGGCGCCCGGCGGAGGTGGTGCCGTTCCGCGCGCGGCAGGGCGGCGGCGACTGAGTTTCCAACTTTTCCAACCCGGGCGGCGAAGCAGCCGCCTCTTCGAGGGCCCGCCTCCGAGCGGGCCCTTTCGCGTTCGCGGGACCCCGGCTTAACGCCTGACGTTCAGTCGTGAAACCGGCGTCGGCGGGGCCGCAAGGCCGGTGCAGACCGCCCCGCGCCTCCGCCGTTTCCAACCGAGTTGGAAATCGGTTGGAAAAAGTTGGAAACCGGAACTCCTCTGAATCCGCTAAGCCTTTAATTTATGGCGCGCCCGGGAGGACTCGAACCCCCAACCTCCTGATCCGTAGTCAGACGCTCTATCCATTGAGCTACGGGCGCATTTTTGACGCCACGCGACCGGCGACCGGCAGCTTGACGGTGACCGACATTAGCGCGGGGCCGGTCGGGCTGCAAGGGCGCGTGCGGGGACTGGAAGTGGAGCGAAAAGGTTGCACATGCGGCGGGGCGGCGTACCTCTCTTCAAGCCCCCGATCCGCGCGATATGCAACTCTGGTGAGGCAGAATTTCCACGCCCTGCAGTTGACAGAGAGCAGGGATCAGCCTAGATCGTTGGCACTCATGTTAAGAGAGTGCTAGCAGGCGGCGCCGGCTCGTTACGCCGCATGCTCTGCCAGTGCATCCACTATGATGGAGGGATAACGATGAAATTCAGGCCTCTGCACGACCGTATCGTCGTGAAACGGATCGAGCAGGACGAAAAAACCGCTGCGGGGATCATCATTCCCGATACCGCCAAGGAAAAGCCCCAGGAAGGCGAAGTGATTGCCGTCGGGCCGGGGGCGCGCGGCGACGACGGCAACATCGTGCCGCTCGACGTGAAGGAGAAGGATCGGGTGCTGTTCGGAAAGTGGTCGGGCACCGAGGTCAAGATCGATGGCGAAGACCTCCTCATCATGAAGGAGTCCGACCTGTTCGGCATCATTGAGCGGTAGCGCGTCGGAGCCGATCAGACACCCGAACGGAATTTACAGGACGAACGCGAAAGCTGCTGCAGCGACAGCGCGTCTCCCAGATGCGCCGCTGCGCAAACGGATTCGCAAACGTGAACAAGGGAATTGAGGACCATGGCTGGTAAGGACGTAAAATTCGGCGCTGAAGCCCGGGCGAAGTTGCTCAGGGGCGCAGACATCCTGGCGGACGCCGTGAAGGTGACGCTGGGGCCCAAGGGCCGCAACGTCGTGCTCGACAAGAGCTTCGGCGCGCCGCGCATCACCAAGGACGGCGTGACCGTAGCCAAGGAAGTCGAGCTTGGCGACAGGTTTGAGAACATGGGCGCGCAGATGGTGCGGGAAGTCGCTTCCAAGACCTCTGACGAAGCCGGCGACGGCACCACCACCGCCACCGTGCTCGCTCAGGCGATCATCCGCGAAGGCGCCAAGGCGGTGGCCGCCGGCATGAACCCGATGGACCTGAAGCGGGGCATCGATATGGCCGTCGCGGCCGTCATCGAGAACCTCAAGCAACGCTCGAAGACCGTCAACACCAACGAGGAGATCGGCCAGGTCGGCACCATCTCCGCCAATGGTGAGCGCGAGATCGGTGATATGATCGCGCAAGCGATGGAGAAGGTCGGCAAGGAGGGCGTGATCACGGTCGAGGAAGCCAAGAGCCTGACCAGTGAGCTGGAAGTGGTCGAGGGGATGCAGTTCGACCGCGGCTACACGTCGCCCTATTTCATCACCAACGCCGAGAAGATGACCTGCGAGCTCGATAGCCCGTACATCCTCATCCACGAGAAGAAGCTTTCCGGCCTGCAGCCGCTGCTTCCGGTGCTCGAGGCGGTCGTGCAGTCGGGCAAGCCGCTGCTGATCATCGCGGAGGACGTCGAGGGCGAGGCGCTGGCGACCCTGGTCGTCAACAAGCTGCGCGGCGGTCTCAAGGTCGCGGCGGTCAAGGCGCCCGGTTTCGGCGACCGGCGGAAGGCTATGCTGGAAGACTTGGCGGTTCTCACCGGTGGTCAGGTGATCAGCGAGGATCTCGGCTTCAAGCTCGAGAACGTCACTGTCGACATGCTGGGCCAAGCCAAGCGGGTGATGATCACCAAGGAAGAGACGACGATCGTCGAGGGCATCGGCAAGAAGGACGACATCCAGGGCCGCTGCAACCAGATCCGTGCGCAGATCGAGGACACCACCTCCGACTACGACCGGGAAAAGCTGCAGGAACGGCTGGCAAAGCTGGCCGGCGGTGTTGCCGTCATTCGGGTCGGCGGCGCCACCGAGACCGAAGTGAAGGAAAAGAAGGACCGGGTCGAAGACGCCATGCATGCAACCCGTGCGGCGGTGGAAGAGGGCATCGTGCCCGGGGGCGGCGTGGCGCTGCTCTATGCGGCGAAAGCCCTTGATAACCTCAAGCCCGGCAACGAGGACCAGAAGGTCGGCGTCGGCATCGTCCGCCGCGCCCTCCAAATGCCGGCGCGTCAGATTGCCGCAAACGCCGGCCACGACGGCGCAGTCGTCATCGGCAAGCTCGTCGAGAAGGGTGACCTCGACATCGGGTTCAACGCTCAGACGGACGAGTACGTGGACATGTTCAAGGCGGGGATCATCGACCCCACCAAGGTCGTACGTACCGCTCTGCAGGCCGCGGGATCCGTGGCCGGCCTTCTCGTGACGACCGAGGCTATGGTCGCCGAGAAGCCCGAGAAGAAGGGCCCCCCGATGCCTCCGGGCGGCGGCATGGGCGGAATGGGCGGCATGGGCGACATGGACTTCTAGGTTACCCCTCCCGCTCAAAGAGCATTCGTGACGGGCCGCACCGCGTATGGGTGCGGCCCATTCTCGTTCTCCGACGGTCTTCCGTCGCCAGCTTCTTCGCCGGCCTTGGGGCTGACGGGCCTTCGGTAGCGAAATCCGGTATTCTCACCCTGAACGTTTCAGAGGGTGAGGCACGGGGAAGGCGGGAGGCTCTACTTCGTGTAGCGGGCGCGCGCCGCTCGCTCGATCGCGGCCGCGACCAGGCGCTCGATCTCCAGGCGCTCGCGAATGATCTCCAGCAGCCGGATCTCTTCCGGGCTGATATGCTCGTCTGCGGCGGCGACGTCGCAGGCCAGCGCGTAGGCGGTTTCACGGAGCTTCGGGGGCAGGCCATCCTTGATGGCGGCGAGTGTCTTGTCGAGGCCGTCGTCATCGTCAAGGTACTCGATGCAACTCGATGCGGTGCTTGGCAACTGATTGTGGTCGTAGCCATGAAAGACCGGCAGCCCACGGATGACCTCGCCCATCTTGCGTAGCTCCGCGTCCGTCATGTCGCGATCAGCGGCGGATACGAGGACCATGGTGTAAATAAGCGCGGTATGATGGTTGATCATGTTCTTCCTCAGTAGCGGTCGCTTCATGTGGAGGAGCAGAGCCGAGCTTAGAGCCTGTACAGGTGCCGGGCGTCAACACCCTATCCCGTGTTGAGGCTGCCTCGGACTCCATTCGCGGCAAATGTTGCAATAGATGGTCGATCGGTGCTCTTTTCGCGGCAGGGTCGGTGGCAGGCAGGAACTGACGATCGCATGGCAAAAGTCGGCAAGACATTGATAACTGTAGGATTTCTCATCTTCGGTGGCGCTGTCGCCTGGTGGTTCCTGTTTTTCGAGCAGTACTTCGGGGGCGACGTGAAAAGGGCCAGCGAGTGCTTCTACTTTACCTCGGATTCATGTTCGCTGGGCCACACAGTGGAATTCGTCGGCTCGGTTCCCGCCTATTCCCCGGTCGCGCTGTGGGTTGCAGCATCGATCTTCGTCATTGGAGTTGTGCTGCTTTCGCTTGCGCCGCTGCGTCGCTGAGGCCGGTCGGCGTCGGCGTCACTGGCCGCCAAACAACACCTGTGCGTAGCTGATCTCGCTGCAGGTGCGCCGCGCGAGGTCACAGGACACGCCGTTGGATAACGTGAAACCGTCTCGGGTCCAGGTGGCTTCTCCCAGGATGCGCTTGGCTGCCATGAGGTCAACCGCCTCACGCCCGAGGTAGACGTCCGTATAGCTGTCCGACGCCCCTTCGGTGTCGAAGCAGACGCGCTGGCCGCGGTCGCAGAGAATGCCGGTTGACGGCGAGAACACTTCGCCTCGGCCGGCGACCGGCAGAGTAGCGGTCGGCGGGGACGGGTTGTTGGTGCTGCCGGCCGTGGCCGCGCATCCGGCGACCGCTGTGACGGCTAGAAGTACAACGACAACGCCCCTCATGACTTCGTTTCCCGCACCTGACCGCCTGTCGGTCGTCTGCCGTGCCCCCGACAACGCCGTTGATGCACCATAGCGGCGCCGCACCAAACTTGTCCACGTGGACATCGTGCCTGTGCTCGCACCCGGTGCAGAAGCGGGTCTAGTCGAACGGAAGAAAGTCGTCGACGTTTCGCGCGAACTTCCGGAACTCTCCGACCGGTTCATCGTCGTATCCAGGGAGGTCGTCAGCGACCTCCACCCAATCATGCGCCACGTCGAAAGCGTCATCGAAGAAAACCCGCTGGTCCTGATCCAAGATCGTCATCATATCGCTATCCTGCCAGATCCGTGGAATATGTGTGGACTGAGATTGGCAAGGCTTGGTTAGCGAAGGATTAACGGGAAGCACTTGACCGCGCGTCCTGCCAGCGCCGAAACGGACGGCGCTGGCGGTTTGCCGTTCGTCGACGGATCCCGTAGAGACGCCCGTGCGGCCTTGTGAATCGCAACGTTGAAGACTGCGGCGTTGCGGAGCGGAGCCCGAGATTGGACACGGATCCGCGTTACAGTGAGCGCCACAACACTTAAGCCCCCGTTCAAGGAAATTCATCCTGAGACGGGGGCTTGGTTTGCGGAGGATCGCGGAACTCCGCGCTCGACAAGGTCGAGACAAGCTTGGACTTGAATAACGTGGCGGTGCCAAGTAGCCGCCAACCTAACACTCATCCGGTGGAGTCATGCTGATCGAGCACCCTCCATTCCTTGTTTACATATAAATACTATGGCTCCATCTCCGTCACATGTCAAGCCCGCGGCGACATCGTCTTCCCTCGCATCGCACGCTGCGGGGTCTTCCCTGGCATCTCACGCTGCAGGGCATGGGCCGCGGAGAAACGCGCCAGACTTGCAGGGGTTGCTGCGACTGCGTAACATGAGCCGCGCGTCTGGAGGGTTTAGAGGCTGAAGCTCAACTGTCTCGTCATGTGTGACGGGCCGTACAGTAGGGGCGGGACAGCTTGCGCCGTTCGCGATGGGCCGAGCATACTGCGCTGCGCCAAGGACGTCGGCCGCGGGTGTGTCACCCACGCCTTGTAGAACCGGCTTGCTTGATACCTCTCAATCGATTAGGCGTGCGTTCTTCCGCCATCCGCCGATCCTGGCGGTGGCGCATCGAATTGACAGCAGAACAGACTGAGGGAGAGAGACATGTCGCTACCCGAAGATCCGGTCGTGATCGTAGGAGCCGCCCGCACCCCCATGGGCAGTATGCTCGGCGACTTCAAAGACGTGACCGCGACGCACCTGGGCGGCGCCGCGATCAAGGCGGCGCTGGACCGTTCCAAGGTGTCCCCGGACGACATCGGCGAAGTCATCATGGGGTGCTGCCTGATGCACGGCCTGAAGCAGGCGCCGGCCCGGCAAGCGGCCCATTTCGCGGGCATTCCGTGGCACGTGGGCGCGACGACTTTGACCAAGATGTGCGGCTCGGCGATGAAGTCGGCGATGTTCGGGCACGACAACATTCTGGTCGGCTCGCACGACATCGTTGTTGCCGGCGGCATGGAGAACATGTCCAACGCCCCCTACATGGTCCTCAAGGGCCGTACCGGCTATCGCCTCGGTCACGGCGACACCCTCAAGGATTCCATGTTCTATGATGGGCTCGAGGACGCGTACGAAGAGGGCCGCGCCATGGGCACCTTCGCGGAGGACTGCGCGGAGATGTATCAGTTCACCCGCGAGGCCCAGGACGCCTTCGCGATGGAGTCCGTCAAACGTGCGCAGAACGCCAACAACGACGGCACCTTCGACAAGGAAATCACGCCGGTTCTCGTCAAGGCGCGCAAGGGCGACCGGCTGGTCGACAAGGACCAAGCGCCGTTCGAGCTCGCGATCGACAAGATTCCGACCCTGCGCCCGGCGTTCCGCAAGAACGGCACCGTGACCCCCGCGACCTCCAGCAAGATTTCCGACGGCGCCTCGGCGCTGGTGCTCATGCGTCGCTCGCACGCCGAGAAGAAGGGCGTCACCCCGCTCGCCGTCATCCACGCGCACTCGACCCATTCCCAGGAGCCCAACCTGTTCACGACGGCGCCGATCGGGGCGTTCCACAAGCTCCTCGACAAGGCCGGCTGGAACAAGGATGACGTCGATCTGTGGGAGATCAACGAGGCTTTCGCCGTCGTTACCATGGCGGCCATGCGCGACATCGACATCCCGCACGACAAGGTCAACGTCAACGGCGGCGCCTGCGCGCTGGGCCACCCGATCGGCGCTTCGGGCGCGCGCATCGTCGTGACGCTCCTGCATGCTCTTGAGAAGCATGGCCTGAGCAAAGGCGTCGCCGGCCTCTGCATCGGCGGCGGCGAGGCAACGGCGATGGCGATCGAGCGGCTTTCCTGAGCTGCAGCCAATCCAACGGCTGAGACGAGAGACGATCTGGCTTAAGTCCTGCCTGCGCCGTCGCTCTGGAGCAGGCAGGACCGCCGATTCGACGGATGACCTGATGAAGTTCGTTGACGACACAGATGGTGCCTTGCGCAAGGCACATTTTGTCGCTTTGCGTAACGCAAAGGGGAGAGAGAAAGCATGAACGTAAAAGGAGTAGGGGCAATCGTCACCGGTGGCGGCTCCGGCCTCGGTGAAGCCACCGCGCGTGCGCTGGCGGCGGCGGGAGCGAAAGTCGCCGTGTTCGACTTGGCCGAAGATGCTGCCAAACGGGTCGCCGGCGACATCGGCGGCATCGCCTGCATCTGCGACGTTTCGGACGGGGAATCGACGCAGGCGGCGATTGTCAAGGCACGGGACGCACATGGCGTCGCGCGCGTGGTCGTGCAATGCGCCGGCGTGGCGCCGCCGATCAAGATCGTCGGCAAGAAGGGCCCGCACCCGTTGGACCAGTACAACAAGGTCGTCGCGGTCAATCTGGTCGGCACGTTCAACGTCATGCGCCTCGCGGCTGCCGACATGTTGGACGCGGAAGCGCTCGACAACGGAGAGCGCGGCGTGGTCATCAACACCGCCTCGATCGCCGGGTTCGAAGGCCAGGTCGGCCAGGCTGCCTACGCGTCTTCCAAGGCTGGTGTGGTCGGTCTCACCTTGCCCGCGGCTCGTGAGTTCGCGAAGACGGGCGTGCGCGTCGTCTGCATCGCGCCGGGCATTTTCGGCACGCCGATGATGGCCGGTCTGCCTCAAAATGTGCAGGACTCGCTGGGGGCCTCGGTCCCGTTTCCGTCACGGCTGGGAGATCCGGGTGAATATGCCCGCCTCGCCCTGCACATCGTCGACAACACCTACATCAACGGCGATGTCATCCGTATCGATGGCGCGCTGCGCATGAGTTGAGGAGCGCGCCGACCAAGGCACAGAGGGCGTCCTGGTGCAGCGGCGCAATCAAGTATTGCACGATCGTCACACGCGGCTGTTCGTTGTCATGCGGATCTGACCCATTCGAATCGAACACATGGACGAGTTGGGGCGGTAGCGTCTTCCTGAATCCGCTGACGGACAAATCGTACAGTTGGTGCCATCACTGATCATCGGACGATCCCACGCATGGTCCCGGCGTGGGATCGTTCCGTTAGATGTGTCAGCACTGAGCCCTTGCCCTTTCAAAGTGCCGTTGCCCCTCTTGCACACCGCTGCCTTGCGACCCGGGACGGCGGGACCGCGGCAGGGCCCTGGTCGCCGGGGAGCGCGGGCCCTTGGGTGCATGTCCCGGCGGAAACGTGCTCGCAACACGGGTGGCGCAGAAACGGTTGTATCAAGAGGTCGTTAACGCTATCATATGTTGTCATAAGCCTCGCGTGCAACGCTGGGCGGCGAAGAATAAGCGAAGGGACATCGACGGGTATAGAAGCGAGATCTGTCGACTGCACGTCCGCAGACGGCGGGTTCGATTCTGAACATGGGGAGCAAGCGCGACATTCCTGGTCGATCCGGAAACTTCCAACGGAAAACTTGCGGATGCGTGACAGCTATGGAAGCGCCTTCGCAATGGGCTCGGTCCGCCGAACGCGCACGGACTTCGACCACGGCCACCCGGCGGAGCAGGAGGCGCGCATCCATGGGCGGAAGAGGGCGCGCCGCGAGGCCGGCGGAACTGCCGCTTGACGAGCCCGCTGGTGCATATGCGTCAAAAATCGCCGACCCATCATGTTGTATCTTCCGGCGTTGCAGCAGGAGGACGCCGCACGGGGCCGGATTAAGGGCCCGACTGCGTGGAGGCCGCTGATGGTTCTGCAGCACATTGACCGCGACAGATCGCCGCGCGCAGGGAGGAGTTCCGACGCGAAATTCCTGCATCTCGACCCGACCCGGCTCAACGCATTCGCGGCCGTGGCCGCGGCTGTGGAGCGGGGTGCGAAGACGGCGTTGTGCACGGGAAGCGCAGGCGCAGGCAAGACGACGCTGCTCAACGGCCTTGTCAAAGACCTTGCCGGGCGGGGGGTCGCCGTTGGCAATGGCGGGCGCAGATTTGAATGCCACACCTCCACGTCGATCGATGACGTCTGGGGCCTGATCCAGGCTACGGGCGTGTTCCGGGACGGATCGGCGACCGGCCAGGCTGAAATCGCCTCCGCGCGGGGATCGCCGCAGCGCCATGCGCTGTTGCTGGACGATGTCGACCAGTTGGCCCCCGAAATTCTCGATCGCGTCTGGCAATGGTGGCAGGGCGTTACGGTGCCGGCAAATGCACTCACCCTGGTTTTGACTGCGGCCAAGCGGCGTAGCAACGCCTTTCAGCCATCGGTCTTCGAAGCCATGGCTGCCGGCGCCGATGTCGCCGTCGATCTGTCGCCGATGTCGCGGTCCGAGACGGAAATTTTTGTCACCCACTACCTGCAGGCTGCCGGTTACCCTGGTCTCGAGGTGTTTACACCCGCAGCGTTCGACCAGTTCGCGTTTTATGGCCGCGGCACGCCGGGACGCATCGTGCAGCTGGCCCCGGCCGTCCTGGCTCTTGCGGAACAGCAAGGCGTGAAAACCATCATGTCAGAGCTGGTCAAGCAGGCGGCGCACGAGGTGTTCCTGCCGCAGCGCTTGAAAGACCTCGCTCGCGCGGTTGGTCATTCGGAGCAGGAGGCGGGTGATCGCGGAGATGAACAGCGAATCCCGGACTTGACTGCACGTCCGGTTCGGGAACCGGAGGCGGATGCGGCGCCAAAACGGCAGGCCGAACCGAAGCGAGAGCCAGAGCCGAAGCCGGAGCCGGAAGTCCAAATCGGTGAGGTTGCCGCTGCCAAGGAACAGGCGCCGCCATCGCGCCGAGCGTCTTACTCACGGATCGTTCTTGCGCTGACGCTTGTGGCCTTCGTGCTTGGGGTCGGTGTTGGCGTCACCGGCTCTTTTTTTCGCGACCGGTCTGTAGAGATGCCGACGGCGGCGGGGGTAGGGGCTCCTGCCGCGGTTGGGGCCGCCTCTTCGAACGTCAGCCCGCAGGATGGGCCGGATGTTGCCTCTGAGGCGTCCGAGGCCAGTGCTCAACGTGCCCGCGCCGAGCGTCTGGCGCGCGCAGAACAGACGGTCGAGGAAATCCTGCGCAATCGCGCCGCGACCTTGCCGCCCGCGACCTTACCGCCCACGACCTCATCGGAGCTGCCGCCAGCGGACATGTCTTCATCCGCTGCTGACGCGCCTACGGCGAATGCGAGCGGGAGCACGGATACATCCGGCGTGGTCGCAGTCGATTTGGCCCCGCCGTCCGATCGTGACATAGAGCCGGGAGCTCCCGTCGAGCCCGATGTCTCCGGCAAAGACGTGGGGATCGGTGTGACTGACGCCGACGCGCCGCCTGCCGCGGTTTTCGCCGACACTGTGGATCCCGCGCCCGTGGACTCGTCGCCCTTGGATCCGTCGCCCTTGGATCCGTCGGCTGGCGAAGGCCGAAGCGGCCGTCCGGTGGCCGCCCCTGCCGGAGTCGGACCAAGCGCTACGCTGTCTGCGCCACCGCCGGAAGGGGAAAGTTCGGCGCCAGCCGATGAGCCTGTAGCGCCCGCCATGATCGCCGCAGGAGCAGCACGTAACACAGGCCAAGCGGACGCGGACCCGGCGGCGGCGTCGCCTCCGGAGGCTGAGCCGGCGGCGCCCGCGCCTGCGCCCCCGCCGGCGCCCGCGCCCGCGCCCGCAACGCCCACTCCGGCAACAGATGGCGGATCATCAATACCTGAGGCCGTCGGCAACCGCCCTGATCTTGTTGCAGGCAGGGGGGTCGAGACCGAACTTGGCGCCGTTCCGCTCCCCGAGGTCGATGCGCAGTCCGGCGCGCCATCGGTCGCGAGCGGCCCTGCACCGGCGTCGCCGCCTGTTCCGGCGCCGCCTGCTGCAGCCCCGCCACCCGAGGCGGCTGCGGCTGCGGAGCCGGAACCAGAGGCGTCTTCACCGCCTGACGTGGTATCGCCGCCCGAAATCACGGCGGTACCCGATTTGGAACGAGGGCCAGAAGTGGCCACGGTGCCTGTCGAGCCGCTCGACGCCCCCGGTCGAGCCGGTGTGGAGCTGACGGATTCCAGTCCCGAAAGGACGGCATTGCTGCCTTCCGACAATCGGGGAACACGGGACGATGCCACGGCGTCGGAAGCGGGGGCTGTTGGTGCAATCGTCCCGGACGTAGAGCCATCAGGCGGCCAGCGCGAGACCGTGGTCGCCGCAGTGCCTCCAGCCGACGATCCGGTCGAGGCGGCGACGTCCGAGGTGTTCGTCTTCGATGAAAGCGTGCAGACCGCGCAGCTTCTGTTGAATCGCCTCGGGTACCGGGCTGGTCGTGCAGACGGTTATTTCGGCCCACGCACCGAGGCTGCCATCCGTTCTTTCGAGCAGACGCAGGGGCTTCCGGTGTACGGCCGGGTTACGGATCGGCTGATCGTCGCGCTCGAACAAAAGGCGGGAGTATCACCAGGCACAGAACGTCGACCCGCCCTGGCTCGCTCCTCTGCAGGTTTGGATCCGGCAGGTACAGCAGACGACGCGCGGACCGAGAGTGACGACACGCTCAGCGTGCTGCAGGCATGTGCGGGCCAACAGCAGGACTGGGTCTACGCGGAGAGTCTTGGGCAATACGTCTTCTGCAGACGGTTTGGCCTCGCGCCGGTGCGGTGAAGCACAACGGCTGGCGTCTGCACAAAGGGTGAACAAAAACAAGGGACTGGTCTCAGATGAGCGCTAACGGACGGAACGTGATTCTTCGCCCGGCTATGGCCATGGCGGTCTTCATGGGTGGTATCCTGATCTCCGGCGCGTTGCGCCACGCGAACGGTGATGCCCTGACGTCGGTCGAGTCTGTCCTCGATTTGCCCGCTTCGGCCGCTACGGCTCCTGCTGCACCATTCCGCAGCTCCCAATGGGTGGTTGCAGACACGGTTGGCCAGGCTACCCTGCAGTCGGCTGCGGGCGCGGGCAGAAAGCGCCTCACCCGTGGGGCGGTTGTGGCGCCCGAAAGCCTCATTGAAAATGGCGCCGGATCCTGGACGTTGCTGACTCGGGGCCAGAACACCATCGCGGTGGCAGCCGATACGCGCCTCAAGGTGACCGGCGGCAGAGGGATCAGCGCGGGCGATGCTGACATCGTGCTCGAGAGCGGCACCGCTGTCTTCAAGATCAACGCGCCGACCGTGGCGCCGTTCGCCATCGCGACGCCCGTGTTGCGAGCTGAAGTTTCGGGCGGCGCGCTTGACGTGACCGCCACCGCACAGAAGGCCTCCGCGAGCGTCAGCCGCGGGTCCGTCCGGGTGGTCCCGCTGCGTTCGGCGAACACGGTGCACGTCCTTCCGGGGCAGACTGTGGAGGTCGATGTTCTGACCGCTGCGGTTGCGCTGTCGGACACGGTGGCGCAAGCCAGAGCCGGTTGGATCGAGCAGCTGGAAACCGCCGCGGCCGGAGGCGCGCCTGGAGGCGGCCCGGGAGGGGGCGATAGCGGCGGCGACAGCGGCGACAGCGGCGACGGTGATGGCCCAGGCGGACCTGGCGGCGCTGGCGGTGATGCCGGAGGCGCCGCAGGTGGTGCCGGAGGCGCTGGCGGTGCCGGTGGCGGCGCGGGCGGTGCCGGAGGCGCTGGTGCCGGTGATGCCGGAGGCGCTGGCGGTGATGCCGGAGGCGGAGCAGGTGGTGCCGGTGGCGGCGCTGGTGGCGCTGGCGGTGATGGTGGTGCAGGTGGTGCCGGTGGAGGCGCTGGTGCCGGTGGTGACGGCGGCGGTGCCGGAGGCGCTGGTGGCGATGGCGGCGCTGGTGGCGCTGGCGGTGATGGTGGTGCAGGTGGTGCCGGTGGAGGCGCTGGTGCCGGTGGTGATGGCGGCGGTGCCGGAGGCGCTGGTGGCGATGGCGGTGCCGGAGGCGCTGGTGGTGATGGCGGCGGTGCCGGTGGCGGCGCTGGTGGCGACGGCGGCGGTGCCGGAGGCGCTGGTGGTGATGGCGGCGGTGCCGGTGGCGGCGCTGGTGGCGACGGCGGCGGTGCCGGAGGCGCTGGTGGTGATGGCGGCGGTGCCGGTGGCGGCGCTGGTGGCGACGGCGGCGGCGCCGGAGGCGCTGGCGGTGATGGCGGAGGTGCCGGAGGCGCTGGCGGTGATGGCGGCGGCGCTGGCGGTGATGGCGGCGGCGCTGGCGGTGATGGCGGCGGCGCCGGAGGCGCTGGTGGCGACGGCGGCGGTGCCGGAGGCGCTGGTGGTGATGGCGGCGGTGCCGGAGGCGCTGGCGGTGATGGCGGCGGCGCTGGCGGCGCCGGTGGCGATGGCGGCGGCGCCGGAGGCGCTGGTGGTGATGGCGGCGGCGCCGGAGGCGCTGGTGGCGATGGCGGTGGCGCCGGTGGTGATGGCGGCGGCGGCGGTGGTGACGGCGGCGGTGGTGCGGGCGGTTCCGGCTGACACAGCCTCAGGTTGTGGCACGGTGTGGCGGCGGCTGCGTCGACCTTGGACACGGCGTTGACCACAAGTGAAGGCGGCAAGCGTCCAACCTCGGTCACTCACACCGGCTTATGCCTGACGGTCGCAGTGGGGGTCGGGGCGAGCGCCCTGGCTGCGCCCGTCATGAACCTCCCGATCGGCATCGAGTTGGCGTGCGTCTTGGTGCTGGTGATCTTTCCGCTCGCCAGCGCCGATCTGCTGATTTTCAAGGTCTATGGCCGCGACAGCGCCGGACTCCAACTGCCGGTTGGCGGATCACGCCGAGGCGACCTGCGGCGTGTGGCCGTAAAGTGCGTCGGCTTCTATGCCACCCTGCTCGTCGTGGCGGCGATGTACTTCGCGTTTCCCATATATCGGCAAGACTACTATCAGCCGTTCTTTTCGCTTGCGGCGTTGTGTGTGCCGCCGATCCTTGCCGTCGCGCCGCTGTACATCTGGTTGCTGGACCGACGCATGGCTTGTCCCCGGGATGGGACCTGGCAGGCAGGCCGGTTGTTCCTGGGATACTGGCGCGGTCTTGATCGGACGGAGCTTGCTTCGTATGCGCTCGGCTGGCTGATCAAGGCGTTTTTCCTGCCGCTGATGATCGGGGGGCTCGCGGCGACGGTCCGGTGGCTGGGACGCCATCCGTTGGACGCCGCTCTCGTCGACGTCTTCGAAGCGACGACATGGCTCATCACGCTCGCCCTGTTCGTCAACCTGGCCTTCGTGTCCGCCGGCTACATCGTAACCCTGCGCGTGCTCGACAGCCACATCCGGTCCGTCAACCCCCTTGTGCTGGGCTGGGTGGTCGCGCTGATCTGTTATGAGCCATTCTGGTCAGCGATCAGTAACGCCTTCCTGCACTACGGCGATACAATCAGTTGGCGGGAGTGGATCCGGGGCTCGCCCCTTCTGGCGATCGTCTGGGGCGGGCTGATCGTGGCGGCGCAAACGGTATGGGTCAGCTCGGCGGTCATCTTCGGCTTGCGGTTCTCGAACCTGACCCACCGCGGGATCATCACCGGCGGGCCGTTTCGGTTCACCAAGCACCCGTCCTACATCGCGAAGAACATAAGCTGGTGGCTGATCTCGGTGCCCTTCATTTCTGATCTCGGGCCGGTCGCAGCGTTCAACAGTTGTCTCTTGTTGCTGGGCGTCAACGCGATCTATCTGGCGCGGGCCCGAACCGAGGAGGCCCATTTGTCCGCCGACCCGACCTATGTCGCGTACGCCATGTGGATGTCCGAGCACGGCGTCTTTCGCGGCATCGGGCGCATCCTGCCGTGGCTGGCTTATCGCCCGCCCCAGCACATCGCCCGGGTTGGGACGCACAAGGTCGAACGTTCACGACCCGCGCCGGCGGAGTGAACTGGTGGCGGTGACAGGCGTGGGCTTATGCCGTTTACGGAGACGCGCGGCGCCACGCGTCCGCTTCGGCCAGTACCATATTGATTTCTGCCTCGTTGAGGAAGGCGCCGACGAAATCGCGGTTGTGCTCTGCGCCCGGGACGCCGTGACGCACTGCCAATTCCAGCCATAGATAGGCCCGCCGGTAGTCCTTCGGCACGCCTTCGCCCTTCAAGTACATCAGCCCGAGGCTGTTCTGTGCGGGAGGAAACCCCTGCTCGGCCGCGCGGGTGAGCCAGGCTGCGGCTCGCACCGGGTCGCGAGGCACTCCCTCGCCGGCCTTGTGCATGCGCCCCAAGCTGTTCTGCGCCTCGGCGTAGCCTTTCTCGGCTGCCGACTGGAACAACTCCGCCGCTCGCTCCCTGTCGACGGGGACGCCGAGGCCGTAGTAGTAGTGGTTGGCGAGATTGAGCTGTGCGCCGCCCTGTCCCTGCGCCGCGGCGACCCGGTACCAGCGCACTGCCTCTTCCGGATCGCGGCGCACCCCGAGCCCGCCCGCGTAAAGCCACCCAAGCCCGTTCTGTGCTTCCGCATCGCCGGCGCGCGCGGCTGGCTCCCAAGCCGCGTAGGCCGCTGCGTAGTCGTTGATCTTGAAGGCTCTCAGTCCCCGTTCGAACGGCGGTTCCTGCACGGTGGCGCTGGAGCACGCCACGATCAAAGTGCCGAGCATGGCGACGATGATGGCGAGTCGGAGCGCCGCTACTCCCCCCATGAACAGGCGCCGAATGCGCGGAGAGTGCATGGCTATCACCTCTGCGAGCACCTACTCTTCGCGGAAGGCGCGGGAGAAGCTCTCCGCGAACGGCTGGATGGCGTAGTCGAGGCCTGTCCGCTTGCCGGTGACGATCATCACCTGGGCCGGCATGCCGGGATACATCTCAAGCTGAGCCAGTCCCACCTGCTGCGCTTCATCGATGGCGATGCGGGCGCGATAGTAGGGCGCACCGGTCCGTTCATCCGCGAACACATCGGCGGAGACATGGGACACGGTGCCTTGCAGCGGCAGGGTATGGCGGCTCTTGTACGAGGTCAGGCTGACCTGGGCCGGCAGGCCGACGCGGACCACGTCGATGTCGAGCGGGTCGATGCGCGCCTCGACGATTAGAGCATCGTCCTGCGGCACGATGTCGAGGAGCGCCTCGCCGGGCGCGACGACGCCGCCGGTGGTGTGAACGCGGAGATTCACCACCTTGCCGGACTGCGGCGAGGTGACTTCGGTGCGTTTGACCACATCATCTGCCGCCGTCAACTGCTCGGCCGTGTCGACGATGTCCGCCTGGATGGTGTCCAGCTCCTTGACCACCTCGCTGCGGAAGGCGTTGCGGAGATCGAGGATTTCCAATCGCGTTTCGCCGATGCGTTGCTCCGCTCGGGCGATCATGGCCTCCTGTTCGCCCAGGTTGCCGATAATGCTGGCATGGGTTCGTTGCAGCGCCAGCAGCCGCGGCATCTCGGCAAGGCCCTTCTTGACCAGGTTGCCGACTGTGTTCTCTTCCTTCCGGATGAGCTCGCGCTGGCGCTCTTGGGCAGTGACCTGAGCGTCCAGCGCCTCGATTTCCTTGCGGAGCTGCTTCACCCGCTGGTCCAGGATGTCGACCCGGCCCTGCTCGGCTTCCCGTCGGGCCTCGAAGATGGACAACTGGCCATCCAGGATATCGATCACGTCGGGGTCGTCGGCACGATCCAGGAGGTCGTCGGGGAAATCGACGAACTCGACATCGTCTCGCTCCGCCACCAGGCGCGCGCGGGTGGCAAGCAGCACATCAAAGCGCGCCCGCAGGCGGGACACCGTCGCCCGCGCCTTCGTTTCGTCGAGGCGCAGCAGCACCTCGCCCGCGACAACCTCGTCGCCTTCTTCGACAAGAAGATCACCGATGATGCCGCCCTCTAGGTGCTGCACCGTCTTGCGATGACTGGCCACCGTCACCTGACCGGGTGCCACCGCGGCGCTTTCCAGCGGCGCCAGTGCGGCCCAACCGCCGATGCCGGCGAAAAAGACGAGGATCACGGTCGCCGCGGCGACGATGGAGCGTTCCACCGGCGGACGCATGGCCGACCAACCCGTCCGCGGCGGAGCCGTCTGCGGGGGCTCGGCCTTTTTTTGATGGAATTGGCTACCGAGGGTGGCGCCGGCGCCGCCCTTCCATGCCTGCGGCAGACCGCCGCGCGGTGTCGATCCGTCGGAGCGAGATCCGGATTTCATGTAAAGTCCTCAGTTGCTTCCGCCGCAGATGTAGAGAGAGTCTGTGGCCCAAATTCCCGATTTCATACGACCCATCCTCAACGACCGGGAGCCCCGAGCGACGGTTTCGGCGGGTCGGCGGCAACCGGCACCGGACGCAGAATGCGCGGCAGAACTTCGTCGCGGGGTCCGAACATCTCGACGCTGCCGTCGCGCAGGACC
This sequence comes from Rhodospirillales bacterium, assembly GCA_016710335.1. Classification (NCBI taxonomy): domain Bacteria; kingdom Pseudomonadati; phylum Pseudomonadota; class Alphaproteobacteria; order Rhodospirillales; species Rhodospirillales bacterium. The sequence goes on along the minus strand of JADJXQ010000001.1, from coordinate 390,657 downwards.
AGCACCTTGTCCGCCATGGAGACGAAGCGCGGCCGGTGCGCCACGAGGACCATGGTGGACCCGCCCCGCCGGGCTTCCTCGATGGCTCGGATCAGGCAGTCCTCACCGTCGCTGTCCAGGTTGCTGTTCGGCTCGTCGAGCACGATAAGGCGCGGCGACCGGAACAGGGCGCGCGCGAGCGCAATTCGTTGACGCTGCCCTCCCGAGAGCGTGTACCCGCTTTCGCCGATCTGGGTGCGGTATCCATCGGCGAGGCGGAGGATCATCTCGTGGGCGCCGGCCTTTTGCGCGGCATCCACGATCAGGTCTTCGTCGGCGCCGTTGAGCCGGGCGATGTTTTCGGCGACCGTCCCCTCGAACAACTCGATTTCCTGGGGCATGTAGCCCACGTGCTGACCGAAATCGGTGCGCTCCCACGTGAAGACGTCGGCGCCGTCGAGGCGCACCGTCCCCGAGTACGGCTTCCACGAGCCGACGATGAGGCGGGCCAAGGTGGATTTGCCGGCGGCCGAAGGGCCGATCACGGCAAGGACCTCGCCGGGCGTGAGACGGAACGACACGCCGAGAACCGCGGGCCGAGAGCCGCCCGGCGGGATGAAAGTCACGCTCTCGGCGCTGAGGTAGCCTTGCGGCGTCGGGAGCTGGATTTCGGAGACACGAACCGGCGGCTGCCCGAAGAAGGTGCGAAGACGGGTATAGGCGGCTCGCGCCCCTAGAAGCTGTTTCCACGTTCCGATTGCGGCCTCGACCGGCTGCAACGCGCGGGACAGGATGATCGAGCCGGCAATCATCGTGCCTGGCGAAATCTCCAGCTGAATGACCAGATAGGCGCCGGCGCCGAGGATCAGCGCCTGCACGATCAAGCGCATAGACTTCGAGATGGCGATCAGCAGACCGCCGCGCTCGCTGGTCAGCTGTTGTAGCCGAAGCGATTCGCGGCTGCCATCGAGCCAGCGACGAAGCACGCCCGGCATCAGCCCCATCGCTTCGATGACATGGGCGTTGCGGAGGGCGGACTCCGTTTGGCGTACCGCCGTGCCCCAACTCTCGTTGGCGGCGCGCTGCACTTTGCGCGTCGCCAACTCGTTGACCAGCGCGAGGATGAACAACAGGATCGCGGCGATCAGCGCGATGGTGCCGAGCAACGGGTGCAGGAGCCAGATCACCGCCAGATAGATCGGCACCCACGGCGCGTCGAACAGGGAGAAGATGGACGGAGAGGAGAGGAATTGGCGCACTTGCGCGATGTCGCGCAGCGACTGCGATCCGTACCCGCGCTGCAGGAGCTGGACCCCGACCGAGCGCTCGACCGCTTCCGGGCCAAGCCGGTGCTCCACCCATGTCCCCACACCGATCATGATGTGGTTGCGCAGCATGTCGAGCACCCCGAACACGATCAGCGCGCCGACCGCCGCGATGGTGAGGAACACCAGCGTCTCGGTGCTGCGGCTGGTCAGCACGCGATCGAAGATCTGGAGCATGTACAGCGGAACAGTCAACATCAGGATGTTGACGAAAAGACTGATAAGCCCCACCGCCAGCAAGGCTCGGCGGCAGGCGCTCAAGGAGCGTGTCAGCGTGTTCCCCGCACTGTCGGGATTTGACACCTGAAGTACCTTTCTCGTGCTCTACGCAGATCGCCCCGCGTCTCTCAACGACGATCTTCGCTGGCTGTTGTCGGGCTTCGGGACACGGCCCGTGGCACCCGCCTCGCGGGCAAGCTAAACCATGCCACGTGTAATGGGAACAACTTCAAGCAGAGACCGTCTGCCTCTGCCGCGGCGGCCCGGCCTGCGACCGTGTTAGCCATGTGTTGCAGATGACCATGGCGGATTTATGACTATGGCGTCATGGCCGAACAGCACTAGCCGCGCAGAGATCAACCGCGCGCCTAACGTCCTGCGCCACGCCTCTTCACATGTTTCCGTGGTGGCCCATATCCGCTACAACGGTTTCAGGCGGGCCGCGGATCGGCGGCCGGTGATCAGGACTGCGGAAACAAGGTGATCATGCAAGCACGAACCAGCGTGGAGGTCATGGCGGAATTGCTGCCGCTTCAAGGTGCAACGGTAATCGATGTGGGTTGCGGCGATGGCGCCATGACGCGCTTCCTGGCACGAAACGGCGCCCACGTCACCGGCATCGAAGTCAGCCCGCGTCAGCTCGCGCGGGCGCGCCTGGCGGCGCCCGTCGGCGACGAGCATTATATCCAGGGCCTTGCGGAGGATTTGCCGGAGAAGAACCATTCTGCCGATATCGTCGTCTACTTCAACAGCCTCCATCACGTTGACGCGGCGGCGCTCGGTAAGGCGCTTCGGGAAGCTGCGCGCGTTCTCAAGCGCGGCGGGCTCCTCTATGTCTCCGAACCACTGCCCGAGGGCCCCTATTTCGAAGTGATGAAACCGGCGCATGACGAGACCCAGGTGCGTCGTGCCGCTCAGGATGCGTTGAAGCGCGCGCCGGAGGTCGGGCTCCTGCAGGAAACCGTGCTTACCCACATTGACACCGTAAAAATCAAGAGCTTTCAGGCTTTTCATGATCGCATCACGACGATCAACCCACATGTTCGCGAACGCTTCATCGAGCTCGAGGACGTGATCCGCGACAATTTCGAGCGTCTCGGCCGTCAGACCGAAGACGGCTGGAAGTTCGACCAGCCGATGCGGGTCCACCTGTTCCGCCGCACCTGAGCCGGTACCGCGCGGCCCGGAGGATTAAACCGGCTTGGTCGGGAGCAGGACCACAACGGTGGTGCCGCGGCCCTCCGCGCTTTCAATTCGCATGTGTCCGCGATGGCGGCTGACGATGTGCTTGGCGATCGCGAGCCCGAGGCCGGTCCCGCCCAGCTTCCGGGAGCGACCGGCGTCGACGCGGTAGAATCTCTCCGTGACCCGCGGCAGATGAACGTCTGGGATGCCGGGACCGTGGTCCTCCACTCTTATTTCCAGCCCGCCGCCCGCAGCGCTGGGCAAGGTGTCGACAGCGCGCACCGAAACCTGGATGGATGTGCTGTCGCCACCGTACTTGACCGCGTTGTCGACCAGGTTGTGGAACACCTGGGTCAATTGATCGGCGTCGCCGATCACGGGCGGCAGGTCTTCCGGGCAGTCGATGCCGATCCGCATCCCATGCTCATGGGCGCGAACCGCGAGGGTAGCTTCCACTGCGTCCAGGATCTCACAGATCTTGACGCGGCCGCGCGGCGGCACGTGCTCATTGATTTCGACGCGCGACAATGACAGCAGATCCTCGATCAGGCGCGCCATGCGCTGCGCCTCCGCCCTCATGATGTCGAGGAAATGGGCCTGGGCTTCGGGATCGCGCTTCGCGGGTCCGCGCAGGGTCTCGATGATCCCCAACAGCGCCGCCAGCGGCGAGCGCAATTCATGGCTGGCGTTGGCGACGAAATCGGCGCGGGATTGTTCGGCTCGCTTGGCGCGCGTATCGTCGCGCAACATCAACAAAACTGCCGGGCGCGCCGGATCTGGGGCGGAGTCGCTGGTGGAGGGAAGGCGGCTGGCGTGCAGCGTGAACGTGCGGGGCACCGGCACGGGCAGGACGATCTCCTCGTTGACGAACGCCACGCCGGAGAACGCCCTGTCCACCGCGGACAAAATCGCCGGATGTCTGAGAGACAAGGCCAAGTCACGGCCGGGCCGCGTCATGCCAACGAGGTTGCGGGCGGCGCGATTGAGGCCGACGATCTTGCGCGCGCCATCAATCAGCGCGATCGGCTCCGGGAACGCTTCGATGATGTCTTGAGGCAGACCGGGTGCGGGCGTTGCTGCGATCACGTCGCCCGGAGCGGCTGGAGAGGGCAGGCGCTTTAAGTACCACCACGCTCCGGCGACCAGCAGAGCGACGACCACCACCGCCCACGGCACGTCGAGCGAGCCAACGATCGCTCCCCCCACAAGCGCCAAAATCCCGGGAGCGAGGGCCGCCGCATAGGCTTGACGATCATTGACGCGAGCCGGTCCCATCGCAACACCCCTGTGTCGGCGGTTTCTCACCGAAACCGGCAGAACTCCAAACGGATGAGCCGTAGCCGAGTGCTACGGAGCATTCAAGGAGCGAGTGGTGCCTGGCTGCAACCAGTTGTTCCGACGACGGCAGTGGCTTCGTGGCTCGTCCCGGGGATCTTGCAGCCTCGCCGAGATGTCTCCGGGTTGCCGCGTCGGCATTGCCCGCCGACAACGACGAGGGTTGTTCGTATCGGAGGGGGAGGGGGCGGGTACCTCGGCGGCAGGCGTTCAGGAAGCGAGGTCCATCTTGTCCTGCAGCGTCTCTTCCGTCACGACCTTGTTGCGCCCCGTGCGCTTGGCCGCATATAGCGCCTGGTCCGCCCGCTCCACGAAATCCCGCTGCGATTCGCCGGGCTTCATCTGCGACACGCCGATCGACACGGTGATCTGCCCCAGCTTTTCGCCGGTCCGGCGGTGGACGAGCGGCTTGTTGGCGATCTGATCGCGGATGCGCCGCGCCACTTCCAGCGCGCCGCCCAAGCCAGTCTGCGGGAGAATGACGGCGAACTCCTCACCGCCGTAGCGGGCTGCAGTGTCCAGATCCCGGATGCAGTGTTGCATGATCTTGGCCAGCAACTTCAGAACCTGATCACCGATTTGATGACCATGGGTGTCGTTGAACAATTTGAAATGGTCGACATCGACGAACAGCAGCGATACCGGTTTCCCAGTGTCTTTCGACTGCTCCATGGCGTTCTTGAGAGACGTGTCGAACAGCTTGCGGTTCGCCAGTTCCGTCAGCGGATCGAACAGGCTGTGCTTGCGGGATGATTCCAGCTCGTCCCGGAGCGTCTTGATCTGCGCGGACGATTCTCGAACTCGAACTTCGAGGGCGCGATTCTGTTGCACCATTGCCCGCGTCTCGTTGAGGAGGCGGTGCACGATCTGTCCCATCGCGCCCGCGTGCTGGCTCCGCGCCAGCTCTCCCGAGGCCGTTTCCAATGATCTGCCGTAACGCTTGGCGCCCGCGCCGGCGTTCTGGAGGACCCCGAGCACCGCTTCGAGCTCCGTTTCCACCTGCTCCGCCATCAGGCTCAGCGCAGCCGGGTATTCCGTTCCGGCACAGAATTGATTGAAGAGATCGGCATTCCGGTCGACACTGAACGCGATGTTCTGGTCGAGCAGCATGTTCAACGCGTGTGTGAGGTCAGGGTTGCTGCCCGCGAAATAGGCGTACCAGAGGGTGAAATTCTTGGGCTGCGGGGAGATGCCCCGCTCTTCCATCAACGAGAGGGCCAGGTGGGCGCACTCGGAAGCCTTCTCCGGCGACTGGTTGTACTCCATGGCGTTCTCCCCTCGTCGCAACTGCAGGTAGCGTCTAATGATATACTTACAAGCGCGATTCTCAAAGAGAAACAATAGTGCGGTGGGGTGGCGTCGGTGCGGCTGAGCGTAGTGGTGCCCGTACTCAATGAGGCCGAAACGGTTGGCACGCTGGTCGCCGAAATCGACGAAGCCCTCAAGGAACTTGCAAGCTTCGAGATCCTGTTCGTGGATGATGGCAGTACCGATGCGACGCGGCAGCGGCTGCGCGACGCCGCCGAGCGGTGCCCGCGTCTACGCGTTCTGCGGCATGCCCGCCGCGCCGGACAGAGCGCGGGCATCAACACCGGTGTGATAGCTGCGCGCGGCACGATCATCGCCACCCTCGACGGCGATGGCCAGAACGATCCCGCCGATATCCTGCGGCTCGTGGATATCTTCGTGCAGGAAGGGGATGACGACTCCGTCATGGTTGCGGGCTTGCGCATGGATCGCAGGGATACGCTCATCAAGCGCGTGACGTCGCGAATCGCTAATGGCGTGCGGCGGCGACTCCTCCATGACGACACCGTCGACACCGGTTGCGGGCTAAAGGTGTTTGCGCGCGAGGCATTCCTAGCCATGCCGCGCTTCGACCACATGCATCGGTTTCTGCCGGCGCTGATGGCGCGGCAGGGTGGCCGAGTCATCTCGGTTCCCGTCAACCACCGCCCACGGGCGGGCGGCCGGTCCAAGTACGGCACCTTTGATCGGTTGTGGGTGGGGATTGTGGATCTGCTCGGCGTGATGTGGCTCCGCCGGCGGGCCAACCTTTGCGCCGTCCGTCGCGAGCCATGATGACGGCGGCGATGGTTGGAGTCTCGGCGGCGACGGTATCGCCGTGAGCACAGGCGCCATCGCCCGCGGCCTCGGCGCCATCGCTGCCCTCGCCCTCGTCACCATCCTGATCCGCGGCGCCGGCCTCGACGGTGGGCTGGACGCTCTCACAGCGTGGATCGATGCGGAAGTGCGCGGCCGTGGGCTGATGGGAAGCCTTATGTTCGTCGCCGCCGGCACGCTGATCACCGGCGCAGGTCTGTCCCGCCAAGCCGTCGCCTATGTAGCCGGCTATGCCTTCGGCGTCGCCATCGGCTCCGGCCTGACCGTGTTGGCGACCGTCGCCGGTTGTGCCCTCGCTTTCTCCTATGGGCGCTTCTTCGGGCGCGCCTTCGTCATGAAGCGTTACTCCCGGCGCCTCGCGAAGATCGATCGCTTCCTCTGTACCCGCCCTTTCCTGATGACCCTTGCGGTGCGCTTGCTGCCGATCGGCAACAACCTGGTCGTCAACCTTGTCGCGGGCGTTTCGGGCGTGCCGGCGCCGGCGTTCCTGAGCGCCTCGGCGCTCGGCTATGTGCCGCAAACCGTCGTGTTCGCGCTGATGGGCAGCGGCCTTGCGGAGGGAATCATGGCGGGGGGAATCATGATCAACACCGCGGTGGCGATCGCCCTGTTCCTGGTGTCGGCGTCCATCGGCGTCTACCTCTGCCGCCAATACCGCCGCGAGCAGGCGCTCGACGATGCGGTCGACGTTCTGCGTATGTCGGAATAGCCGCGGGCCTGTCGCTACGAAATGGCTCAGGCGCAAGCCTTCAGGCTTGAGCACGCTTGCCCGTCGACGTCATGAGCCGGAGTGCGTCGGAATACGCCTGTGGCTATTCCGATCTACAACTGCAAAACTACGCCGTCAAACCACAACTGCAAACTGGGCCCCGGCGCCGCATCGCCGCGTTCGGCGCCAGTCGCAGGAGGCGATTCATGCACACAGCGGGGGATCCCGTCGGCACGCCGCCGGTGATCGGGGTGATCGGCGGCAGTGGCATCTACGAAATCGACGGCCTGGAGGACGCCCGGTGGGTGTCGGCGGGGTCCCCTTTCGGAGCGCCGTCGGATCAATTGCTGGTCGGGGTTCTCGCCGGCGTGAAGATGGTGTTTCTGCCGCGCCACGGCCGCGGCCACCCCATTCCTCCGAGCGAACTCAACAGTCGCGCCAACATCGACGTCCTCAAGAGGGCCGGGGTGACCGAGATCATTTCGCTGTCGGCCTGCGGCTCGCTCCGGGAAGAGCTGGATCCGGGCACGTTCGTCGTCGTCGATCAGTTCATCGACCGCACCTTTGCCCGCGCCAAGAGCTTTTTCGGCGCCGGCCTGGTTGCCCACATCGCCTTCGGCCATCCCGTGTGCGGCCGGCTGGGCGATGCTTTGGAGGCGGCGCTCCGGGACCTCGGCATCAAATGCGTGCGCGGCGGCACCTATCTGGTCATGGAAGGCCCACAATTCTCCACCCTTGCCGAATCCAGGCTCTATCGCGCGTGGGGATGCGATGTGATCGGCATGACCAACATGCCGGAAGCCAAGCTCGCCCGCGAGGCGGAGATGTGCTACGCAACGGTCGCCATGGTCACCGACTACGATTGCTGGCATCCGGACCACGACCATGTGACGGTGGACGCCATCATCAAGGTGCTGATGGACAACGCCACCAAGGGCCGCTCCCTCGTCGGGCAGTTGGCGCCCCGGCTGGCCGGACGCACGGAGCGTTGCGAACACGGGTGCCACACGGCTCTCGCCACCGCCATCATCACTGCCACCGGGGCGCGGGATCCGGAACTGGTCGCCAGGCTCGACGCCGTGGCGGGGCGGGTGCTGAGGTAGACCGTTATGAAGGTCGACGGCAGGCACTACCGGTCGATCTGGCTGGCGGAGGACGGCTGGTCGGTCGAGATCATCGACCAGACCCGGTTGCCCCACGAATTCGTCACTGCCCGCCTCGCAACCATCGCCGACGCGACCCGGGCGATCGCGACCATGATGGTGCGGGGCGCGCCTCTGATCGGCGCCACCGCCGCCTACGGCCTCTGCCTGCAAGTCCGAGCCGATGCCTCGGATGCGGCGCTCGGCCGGGGATACGAGACGCTGCTCGCCACCCGGCCGACGGCAATCAACCTGCGCTGGGCGCTGGACGAGATGATAACCGTGCTGCGCCAGTTGCCGCCGGAGCGTCGCCTCGAGGCCGCCTATCGCCGTGCGGCCGAGATCTGCGATGAGGATGTGGCGATGAACGCCGCCATCGGCGATCACGGTTTGGGCGTGTTGCGCGCCCTCTGGGACGCGAAGGGCCGCGACGGCCGGGTCAACGTGCTCACCCACTGCAACGCCGGCTGGCTGGCCACTGTCGACTGGGGCACGGCGTTGGCGCCGGTGTACAAGGCCTGCGACGCCGGGATTCCGGTTCACGTCTGGGCCGACGAGACCCGCCCGCGCAACCAGGGCGCCAGCCTGACCGCCTGGGAGCTTGGCCGACACGGCGTGCCCCACACCGTTATCGTCGACAACGCCGGGGGCCATCTGATGCAGCACGGGCTGGTGGATCTGTGCATCACCGGAACCGACCGCACCACCCGCTCCGGGGACGTGTGCAACAAGGTCGGCACCTACCTGAAAGCTTTGGCGGCGAACGATACCGGCGTGCCGTTCTACGTCGCCCTCCCCGGCCCGACCATCGACTGGACCCTGGTCGACGGGATCAGGGAGATCCCCATCGAACAACGGGACGCGGACGAAGTGACGCGGATGACGGGGCTCGGCGACGACGGCCGCATTCGATCGGTCACTGTGACGCCGACTGGGTCGGCGGCTGCCAACTATGCTTTCGATGTGACGCCGGCGCGTCTCGTCACCGGACTGATCACCGAACGCGGCGTCTGCCCGGCGACGGAGCAGGCGCTGCGGAGCCTTTACCCTGAGAAGCGTTGAGCGGGGGGAAGCGTGGCATGACCGTTTACACCGCCAGTCGAAGCATCAAGCAGCCGCAGGAGGTGATCTTCGATCTCGTCGCCGACGTCGAACGCTATCCGGAATTTCTGCCCCTGTGGAAGTGCGCGCGCATCATCGGGCGGGACGGCAACACCTATGCCACCGAGCAGATGGTCGGCTTCGGGCCGGTCCGCGAGCGCTTCCGCACCAAGACCGTCCTTGTGCGACCGACGTTGATCGAGGTGACATCGACAGACCGCCTCTTTCGCAACTTTTTCATCCGCTGGGACCTGGATTCGGCCGCGGAGGGCTGCCGGGTCGGCATCGCGTTGCGATGGGAGGTGCGCTCCCGCATTCTGCAGAAGGCGATCGATCTTGTCCTTCCGGAGACCGCAGAGAAAATGATCGACTCGTTTGAGCGCCGGGCCGCCGCCGGACACCTCGGCCGCCGACCCTGAGCGGGAGGCGCGCGTTTTTCGTTTCCCTGTCGACGGCGATGCCGCTATCAAAGTGGTCCAGGCAGGATGACGGCAGGGCGATCGCCGATGGCAGTCAAAAGGCTTTTCGTTCATCTCGACGATACCCCGACCGTTGATGCACGCGTGGAAGCTGCAGTAGGGCTGGCGCAGCGTCTCGGCTCCACCCTCATCGGTTTCTTCGCCGTCACCGGAACGGACCGTCGCGCTGCACCGGACATCGGCGATACCGTCAAAGGCGCGCTTCGCAAGAGCGCCGCGGCGGCGAATGTGCCGGTCGCGTACTTCGAATTTCTTGCCAACCGCTATCCGGAGACCAACAACGCCATCATCGTCGCGTCCCGCCATTGCGACATGACAATCGTTGGCCAGCGTGATCCGGATCGGAGCGGCGGCAGCGTGCCGGACAATCTGGTGGAGCAGGTGGTAACGCGGTCGGGTCGGCCGGTGCTGATCATCCCCTATGCCGGCCGCTTTCCGTCGCTCGGGCGGCGCGTGGTCATCGCCTGGAACGGAAGCCGAGAGGCGGCGCGCACGGTTCAGGATGCGCTGCCAATCCTTGTCGACGCCGACCATGTCACGGTGCTGTCGCTGAGCCCCGGCGAGGAGGAACGCCCGGCCATGCCGCCCGGCCTGGCCGACATCGGCGTCTATCTGAGCGCGCACGGAATCAGCGCGACGAACGACCGCATCACCGTCGATCGCGATCAGATCGAGCCGGCCGATGCGTTCCTGTCCTACCTGGCGGACACCTCGACCGACCTCGCCGTCATCGGCGCCGCCGGCGAAAGCGGCAGCCGCGGCTGGAGCCGCCGCAGCCTCACCGGCGCCATTCTCGACAACATGACGACACCGTTGCTGATCTCGTCCTGAGGTTCCGTCGAATCCGGTTCGGCGTCTACAGCCGCAGCGGTGCCGGCGCGGCGGCCGAACTGGCGCCTTCGCCTGCGCTTTGGTCGGCGAGCCACGTCAGCAGCGCGCGAATCTCGGCGGCGGCCTTGCTGTCGGGGGCGGCTTCCGTGACACCTTCACCGGCATGCAGGCTTCGCTGCAGATCGGTGCGTTGCGCGACCATTCGTTCGCAGACCGGCACACCGTATCGGTTGGCCTCGATCACCGCCTCGCGCACCAGCGTTTCGGTCATGCGACCGGACTGCGGTGGTATGCCGTTCAGCACCAGGGCGCCGGTCGCGCCCTCGCCGCGCACGATGCGGGCGGTGCTGCCGCGGCGCAGATGTCGAGCAGGCCGGGGCGGCTTGGGATGAGGGTCGTGGTCGCATATTGCAGGAGGAACCCCAGCACGTCGGCGCCGACGTGTGTCGCCGTGTCGATGAACAGCCAGTCGACGTTCTGCGCTTGAGCGTGGTCGACAAGATCCAGGAACTCGTCTTCACGCGCGCCGAAGACCATGGGCCAGTCCTGCTCGCGACGCTGCCGCCAATCCACGGCCGCCTGTTGGCGATCGAGGTCAACGACCATGGCGTTGTGGGCGCAGACAGCCAGATTGACTGCAAGGGTCGTCTTGCCGGCGCCAACCCGTTGTGCCGCGAGAAGAACAGTTTGCATCAGGGTGCTTCTTGATTGTTGCCCGCGGGCCAAGCCTCTGTCCCGAAACTCGATCCCAATGCGATATCGTCCAGCAAATCACATCCACGCCGAGATTGAAACCGGAATTGCGCCACCACGAGGCACAAGCTCCGTCTATCCGTCGAGCGAGCAGTACCGCCAGCGCTTTCCGGACCGGTTGCGGGGCATTGGCATCGGCGGAGGGCTGGGGTATGATACAGTTTTGTTGCGTGTGTGTCGGAGTCGTAAGGGAGATTCAGCCATGAGCCTGGATGAGCGGATTGAGTCGCTGCGTTCGAAACACCGTGCTCTCGAAGCGGCAATCGAGGTCGAGAACAACCGCCCTCATCCCGATGACATCGAAATCAACAGGCTCAAGAAACAGAAACTCTCCATAAAGGACGAAATCGCCGGGCTCGAAGCCAAGGTCGGCCAACCCGCTGTGAGCTAGCGAATTTTCAGCTGCTCGGGGCGATCCTCGCCATCATTGCGAGCATTCCGTAGAGGTGCGCGGCGATCCAGAAAGCTGGTCGTCGTTACTGCATCTGGATTGCTGTACAGACTCCGCCGCCTCGCAGTGAAGGCCTGGAGGCGCCGCCTCTACTGTCGCGCCATGTCTCGCAGCTTGAATTTTTGGATTTTGCCGGTCGACGTCTTCGGCAGTTCGCAGAACACCACGTGGCGCGGGCACTTGTAGCGGGCGAGGTTGGCGCGGCAGAAGGCGATGATGTCGTCGGCGCTCACCTCTGCCGCCCCGGGCCGCAGTTCCACGAAGGCGCACGGCGTCTCGCCCCACGTGTCGTCCGGCTTGGCCACGACGGCGACAGCCAAGACCGCGGGGTGCCGGTAGAGGACGTCCTCCACCTCGATGGACGAGATGTTTTCTCCGCCTGAAATGATGATGTCCTTGGAGCGGTCTTTGAGTTGGATGTAGCCGTCCGGATGGCGGACGCCCAGATCGCCGGAATGGAACCAGCCGCCGGCGAAGGCTTCTTTGGTGGCGGCCGGGTTCTTGAGGTAGCCGCGCATGACCACGTTGCCCCGGAACATCACCTCGCCGATGGTCGTCCCGTCCGCCGGCACCGGCGTCATCGTCTCCGGGTCCATGACTTCCAGTCCCTCGAGCACCGGATAGCGCACCCCCTGGCGCGATTTCAGGTCGGCTTGTTCCTCGATCGGCAGGTCGTTCCACTCCGACTTCCACGCACAGACCACCGCCGGCCCGTAGACCTCGGTGAGGCCGTAGACATGGGTCACACGGAAGCCCTCGCGCTCCATTGCCGCCAGGGTCGAGGCCGGTGGCGGCGCGGCGGCGGTCATGACGCGGACCGTTTGCTCGAAGGGTCGCCGTTCGCCGGCAGGAGCGCCGATGACCATGCCGAGGACGATCGGCGCGCCGCAGAAGTGGGTGACGCCCTGGTCGGCGATGGCGTCAAAGATCGCCTTGCCGGTGACGGCGCGGAGGCAGACGCTGGTGCCGGCGACGGCCGCCAGGGTCCATGGGAAGCACCATCCGTTGCAGTGGAACATCGGCAGCGTCCACAGATAAACGGGATGGTGCGCCATCTCCCACGACACGATGTTGCCAAGCGCGAGCAGGTACGCGCCGCGGTGGTGATAGACGACGCCCTTGGGGTTGCCGGTGGTGCCGGACGTGTAGTTGAGGCTGATCGCCCGCCACTCGTCGTCCGGCGGCTGCCAAGCGAAGTCGGGGTCGCCGGTCTGAAGAAACGCCTCGTAGTCCATCGCCCCGAGGCGGGGGCCGCGCTGACGGGCCAATGCGTCGTCGATGTCGATGACCAGGAGCTCCCGCTCTACCTCTTCGAGCGCGGCGGCGACGATGGGAGCGAACTCGCGGTCGGTGATCAGCACCTTGGCGCCGCCGTGGTTGAGGCAGAAGGCGATGCTCGCCGCATCGAGCCGGGTATTGAGGGCGTTGAGCACCGCGCCGGTCATCGGCACCCCGAAGTGCGCCTCGTACAGCTCCGGCGTGTTGGCAGCCATTACGGCAACCGTATCGCCGACGCCGATACCATGCTGCGCAAGCGCGCTCGCAAGGCGGCGACACCGGGCGTACGTTTCGGACCAGACGTAGCTGCGATCGCCGTGAACCACGGCCGGGCGGTCGGGGTATACGGCTGCGGCCCGCTCGATCAAACCGAGCGGCGTCAGCGCGGCGAAGTTGGCCAGCCTGCGGTCGAGATCCTGTTCATAGGCGTTATCAGGCTGGGCGCCGGTGTCGGCCATGGACGCGTCCTCCCCCATTGTCCCCGTTTGCTGCAGCGCAAGTGCAGCCCGGGCTGGACAATGCCATACTCGGAGTCCGCAAAAAACAGCGAAATGGATGACGATCACCGCATCGCGGTGGTGCGGCGGCGGATACAATTCGCTACGTTTGGAACAGAATGCTGTAACGCTTGACCCTCAAGGTCGCGGCGGTAACAACACCTCGAGCCGCTCGGCAACCACGGGCTGGCATCTAAGAGACTTGGGAGGACGCCTATGAGCGGAGAGTATCGCAAAGCCTACGATCAATCGATCAACGACCCGGAAGGGTACTGGGGCAAGGTCGCGGAGGACATCGTCTGGATCAAGAAGTGGGACAAGGTCTTCGACGATTCCAACAAGCCGTTCTATCGGTGGTTCGCCGGCGCGGTCTGCAACACCTGCTACAACGCCCTCGACCGCCACGTGGACGAAGGCAACGGCGACCGCTTGGCGCTGATCTACGACAGCCCGGTCACCGGCAACACCGTCAAGAAGTACACCTACCGCGAACTGCGGGACGAGGTCGCCAGGTTCGCCGGCCTCCTCAAGGCCCAGGGCGTCGAGAAGGGCGACCGGGTCATCGTTTACATGCCGATGGTTCCGGAAGCCGCCATCGCCATGCTGGCGTGCGCGCGCATTGGCGCCGTGCACTCGGTGGTGTTCGGCGGGTTCGCGTCCAACGAGTTGGCTGTGCGCATCAACGACGCGAAGCCGAAGGTCATCGTCTCGGCGTCCTGCGGCATCGAGGTCAACCGGGTCATCCCTTACAAGGGGCTGCTCGACGGCGCCATCAACCTGTCGGATTCCAAGCCCGAGAAGACGATCATCCTGCAACGGCCGCAACACGTGGCCGAGCTCAAGCCCGGCTATGATCTGGACTGGGCCGCCGAAGCGGCGAAGGCGGAGCCGGCCGAGTGCGTGCCGGTCGCGGCGACCGATCCCCTTTACATTCTCTACACGTCTGGCACCACCGGCGAGCCGAAGGGCGTCGTTCGCGACAACGGCGGCCACATGGTCGCGCTCAAGTGGACGATGAAGAATATCTACAACGTCGAGCCGGGCGACGTGTTCTGGGCAGCGTCTGACGTCGGCTGGGTCGTGGGCCACTCCTATATCGTCTACGCGCCGCTGTTCAACGGGAACACCACGGTGTTCTACGAGGGCAAGCCGGTCGGCACGCCCGACGCCGGCGCGTTCTGGCGGCTGATCGCCCAGCACGGCGTCAAGGTGCTGTTCACCGCGCCGACGGCATTCCGCGCCATCAAGCGCGAGGATCCCAAGGCGCAGTTGATGCAGAACTACGACCTCAGCAAGTTCGAGGCGCTGTTCCTCGCAGGCGAACGCACGGATCCCGACACTTTGGAATGGGCGATGAAGGCTCTCGACCGCCCGGTCATCGACCACTGGTGGCAGACCGAGACCGGCTGGGCGATTGCCGCCAACTGCATGGGACTCGAGCCGCTGCCGGTGAAGCCGGGCTCGCCGACGGTTCCGGTTCCCGGATGGGACGTCCACGTGCTCGACGAGCAGCACAAGGAGGCCAAGGCAGGCGAGATCGGCGCCATCTGCGTCAAGCTGCCGCTGCCGCCGGGGGCGCTGCCGACCCTCTACAACAACGACGAGCGCTACAAGCGCTCCTACCTTGACGAATATCCGGGCTACTACGCCACTGCCGACGCCGGATACATGGACGAGGACGGCTACGTCTACATCATGGCGCGCACCGACGACGTCATCAACGTTGCCGGCCATCGCCTCTCCACCGGCGGCATGGAAGAGGTTCTGGCCAAGCATCCGGACGTCGCCGAATGCGCCGTGGTCGGCGTCGCCGACTCGTTCAAGGGCCAGTTGCCGGTGGGCTTCGTCTGCCTCAAGGCCGGCGTCGACCGGACCGAGGCCGAAATCGTCAAGGAACTGGTGCAGATGGTCCGCGACCAGATCGGGGCCGTGGCCGCGTTCAAGCAGGCGGTCGTCGTCGACCGGCTGCCGAAGACCCGTTCCGGCAAGATCCTCCGCGGCACCATGCAGAAGATCGCCGACAACCAGCCGTGGAAAATGCCGGCCACCATCGACGATCCGGCCATCCTCGACGAGATCAAGGTAGCCCTCGAAGGCATCGGCTACTCCGACTCCCGCAAGAGCGCCTGACACTTCGTTTCCGTCCCGACGGACCGGCGGGGGGCTCTGGCCCCCCGTTTTGCTTTCCATCTCCGCACGCCGGAATAGCCGGAGGCGTATTCCGACGCATGGGTTTCACGCGCTGTGGCATGGGGGTGCTCCTTGCTCGGGGCTTGGCAGAACACAAGGTTGCCCTTTCCCACTTCTGATAATTTGACCAATACGTCACCAGGCTAACGCCCTTCTGGCGTGGCCCTCGGCAGCAGCGCAAAATAGCACCATTGCTTTTGTTCATTTTTGGTTCTAGTCTCTCCCGGAGAACCGGGGGCACTGATGAAAACCGCCAAGTTTTTTGATGAGAGGACGGATCAGTCGGAAGTTAAAGCCCGCATAGTGGAAAAGTACTTTTATGCCTGAGCCAAGGTTATCATGCCGATGGCGCAAAAGGGCCCTGGCCGAATTGCGTACATTGACCTGTATGCAGGGCCAGGCCGATATAAAGACGGCGCGGCCTCAACGCCGCTCTTGGTACTCCAGCACGCCATCACCAATCCCAAGCTCGCATCGATGCTCGTTGCGCTGCTGAATGACTCGGATAGTAACAATAAGTCCACGCTCCAAACGGAAATCGACAAGTTACCTGGCATCTGCAATCTGAAGCACAAGCCGGTCGTGTCCTGCGGGGAGATCGATGAGGAGGCGGAGAAGTATTTCAACCAAACGAAACTCATTCCGTCGTTCTCATTCATCGATCCCTTCGGGTACAAGGGGTTGTCACTGAAAATCATAAAGGGCGTAATTAAGGACTGGGGCTGCGATTGTGCTTTCTTCTTCAACTACAACCGGATCAATGCTGGGATCGGAAACCAGGCCGTGGCTGGCCATATGGATGCGCTGTTCGGTAAGGAGCGGGCGGATGCGCTGAGGGAGCGCCTGCCCAACCTGTCGCCTGAGCTGCGTGAAGCGCTGATTCTGGAAAAACTCGCCGCCGAGATCAAAGCGCTCGGCGGCACCTACGTGCTGCCGTTTACATTCAAAACTTCGAGCGGCAGGCGCACGTCCCATAAGCCCCTAGTTGGGCCCGCCCCCGGCCCGCCCCCCCGGGCCCCCCCCGGCCCCGCGGGGCCCGCCCCCCCCCCCCCCCGGCCCCCCCCCCCCCGGGCGCCCCCCCCCCCCCCCCCCCCTTCCTGGGGGCCCCCCGGGCCCCCCGCCCCCGGGGAAACCGGGCCCCCCCGGCGGGGGCCCCCCCCGCCCCCCCCCCCGCCCCCCCCGCGGGCCTCCCCCCCCACACCCCCCGGCCCCCCCCCCCCCCGCCCCCGGGGCCCCCCCCCCCCCCCGGCCCCGGCCCCCCCCCCCCGGCCCCCCCGCCCCCCCCCCCCCCCCCGGCCGCCCGCCCGCGCCCCCCCCGGGCCGCCCCCCCCCGCCCGGGCCCCCCCCCCCCCCCGGGGCCCCCCCCCCCCGGCCCCCCCCCCCCCCCCCCCCCCCGCCCGCCCCCCCCGGGGCCCCCCCCCCCCCCCGGCCCCCCCCCCCCCCCCGGGGGGGGCCCCCCCCCCCCCCGCCCCCCCCCCCCCCCCCCCCCCCGCCCCCCCCCCCCCCCCCCCCCGGCCGCCCCCCCCCCCCCCCGCCCCCCCCCCCCCCCCGCCCGCGCCCCCCCCCCCCCCCCCCCCCCCCCCCGGCGAAGGGCCCCCCCCCCCCGGGGCGGGCCAAACCCCGCGCCCGCCCCCCGCCGCCCCCGGGCGCCCCCCGGCCCCCCCCGGGGGAGGGCCCCCCCCCCCCCCGGCCCCCCCCGGCGCCCCCCCCCGCCGGGCCCCCGCCCGGCCCCCCCGCGCCGGGGGGGCCCCCCGCCGCCCCCCCGGGGCCCCCCGCGGCCCCCCCCCCCCGGGGGGCCCCGGGCCCCCGGCCCCCCCCCCGCCCCCCCCCGCCCCCCCCCCCGCCCGGCCGGCCCCCCCCCGGCCCCGGGCGGCCGCCCCCGGGCGCCCGCCCCCGGGGCCCCGGGGGGCCCCCCCCCGCCCCCCCCGGGCCGCCGGCCCCCCCCCCGCCCCCGCGGGGCCCGGGCCCCGCCCCCCGGGCCCCGCCCCCCGCCCCCGGCCCCGGGCCCGGGCGGCGCGCCGGGGGGGGCCCCGCCCCGCCCCGGGCCCCCCGCGGCCGCCCCCCCCCCCGGCCCCGCGGGGGCGCCCCCCGCCGGGCGGGGCGCCGGGGCGGGGCGGCGAACCAAGGGCCCCCCCCCCCCCCGCCGCCGGGCCGGGGCCGGGCGGCCCGGGCGGCCCCGGCCCGGCGGCGGGGGCCGGGAGAAGGCCGCCGCCCGCCCGGCGGGGGGGCCGGCCCCCCGGCCGCCCCCCGGCGGGTGGGCCCGGCCCCCCCCCCCCCCCCCGCGGCCCGGGGGAAGCGGGGGCCGCCCGGGGGGGGGCCCCCCCCCGCCCCAAAAAGGGCCCCCCCCCCCCTCCCCCCCGGGCCCAAAACGGCGGGGGGGGGGCCCGGGGCCGGGCCCCGGGGGGGGGGGGGGGGGGGGGGGGGGGGGGGGGGCGGGGGGGGGGGGGGGCCGGGGGGGGGGGCCCGGGGGGGGGGGGGGGGGGGGGGGGGGGCCGGGGGGGGGGGGGGGGCCGGCCGCCCCCGGGGCGGGCGGGGGGGGGGGCGGGCGGGGGCCGCCGGCCGGGCGCCCGGGGGGGGGGGCCCCGCGGGCCGAAAAGGGGGGCCGGGGGGGGCGCGCCGCCCCCCCCGGCCCCGGGGCGCCACCGCCGGGGCGCGGGGGGGCCCCCGGGGGGGCGGCGGGGGGCGGGGCCGGGGGGGGGCCGCCCGGGCCGCGCCCCGCCCGGGGCCCCGCGCCGGGGGACGGGGGGGGGCCCGGGCCGGCCCGGGCGGGGGGAAGGGCGGCCGGCCGCCCGGGGGGGGCCGCGGCCGGGCCGGGCGGGCGCCCAGGGCCGGGGGGGGGCGGGCGGGGGGGGGGGGGCGGGGGGGGGCGCCCGGGGGGGGGGGGCGGCGCCGGGGGGCGGGGAGGAGGGGGCGGGCCCCCCACCAAGGGGGGGGGGGGGGGGGGGGGGGGGGGGGGGGGGGGGGGGCGGCGGGGGCCCCGGGGGGGGCGCCCGGGGGGGGGGGGGGGCCCCGCCCCGGGGGGGGGGCGGGGCGCCCGGGCGCCGGGGCCGCCGGGGGGGGGGGGGGGCGCGCCCCCGGGCCCACGGGCGGGGGCCGCCGCCGCCCCGGCCGGGGGCCGCGGGCGGCGGCCCCCCGCCGGGGGGGGGGGGGGGCGGGGCCCGACGTCGTCTTCGTAAGCAAGAGCTTCAAGGGATACGCCATTATGAAAGACATCATGGCAAAGGAGAGCTCGACGGAGGATCAGGGCGTGCCGTCGCTGACGTATTCCCCGGCCGATTGGTCGATGCCCCTGCTGTTCTCGCTGCAACGGCCACTCGATCAACTCCGCGCCTCGTTGCTCAAGGACTTTGCCGGGCAGGAAGTGTCCGTTGCCGACGTTTTTGAGCGCCACAGCGTCGATACGCCGTATGTCATGAAGAATTACAAGGACACCCTGAAACAGCTTGAGGCGGACGGCAGGGTTAGCGTGCGGAGCCTGAAGGGCACCCGCCCGAAGGGAACGCTAGCCGATCACCTGCTAGTCAGGTTTCCAGCGAGTAGCGGCGATGGCCAATAACTCTGCTATCGAATGGACAGAAGCGACGTGGAACCCAGTTGTCGGCTGCACGGTCATTTCACCAGGCTGCACGAACTGCTATGCGATGCGCATGGCGCGTCGGCTGGAAGCGATGGGCCAAACTAAATACACCGGCACGACGCGCATCTCTGGCGGACATCCTAAGTGGAACGGCGTTGTGCGGATAGATGAGGAATCGCTGTTGCTCCCGACGACGTGGAGAACCGGCCGAATGATCTTCGTGAACTCAATGTCCGACTTGTTTCACGAAAACGTGCCGCTGGCCTTCATAAAGCGCGTGTTTACGACGATGCGAAGAACACCGCTGCACACCTACCAGATTTTGACGAAGCGGGCTGAACGCCTCGAAGAGCTATCGCCGAAGCTGGCTTGGCCTCAAAACGTCTGGATGGGGGTGAGCGTCGAGAACGAGAACTATATGATCAGGATCGATCACCTCCGTCGCACACGGGCAGCAATCAAGTTCCTGAGCCTCGAACCTCTACTCGGACCGCTCGACAATCTCGATCTCACCGGCATCGATTGGGTTATCGCAGGCGGTGAAAGCGGGCCCCACGCCCGACCCGTCGAGCCGGACTGGATACGAAGCATTCGGGATCAGTGTCTCGATTCAGAGGTCGCCTTCCATTTCAAGCAATGGGGCGGCGTCAACAAAAAGAAGACCGGCCGAATTCTCGACGGTCGTACGTGGGATGAGTTTCCCCGCGGCGCTCAGGTGTAGCCACAACTACTATCGTCTGCCGGGAGGACTTATGCCTGCATGGTTCGGAATAGCCCAAAGTCGTATCCCGACGCATGGACCGCGTCCGCGCCGCCGCAGGCCGTAGTAGAGTCGGATTAACCGAAGGCGTAATTCGATCACTACGCTGTGTTGCGCCGGCCGAAGGAGGGCCCGGAGATGTCGAGATCGTCGACGACCACGGCTGAGGGCGAGCGGCTGTCCAACCCGCATCCCGGCGAGATCCTGTTCGAGGAGTTCCTGAAGCCGATGGCGCTCAGCCAGAACGCCCTCGCCCGCGCCATCCGCGTGCCCCCCCGCCGCATCAACGAACTCGTCCTCGGCAAACGGTCGGTCAGCGCCGACACCGATCTCCGGCTCGCCCGCTACTTCGGCATGTCCGAGGGCGTATTTCTAGGCCTCCAGAACGACTACGATCTCATGGAGCGGCGCCGACAGATCGAGGCCGAACTGCAAGAGATCGACCCCCGCGCTGCCTGAGGGGCCCAAGCCGGAACGGGACACGCCCATTGAGTACCCGCGCATTCTTCCGACCTCGCAGCCTGTGCCCGCCGCCGTCGCAACTGATGGCCATTGGCGCATGGCGTTCGTAGAGTGCCGCAGAACTAAAACTGAGAAGGCCATATAGCGCAGTATTGAATATGTCCGTAGATCCATAAGCATTACAATGGCCAAGGAAAAAAATGGCGTTCCTAACGTCAAGGCGGAAAACCTTCCGTACCGCTGGAAAAGACAAGATCCAGATCATTATCGAAGAGATAACGAGTTATGACGAGCATTCCTACGTCATCGCGGCTGGGGATCACAATTACGGGTACGAGGGCGTTGACGCGGGTTACTCCACGACGATTTGGGGACGAACGAAAGAGTACTGGCGAAACGAAAAGAGGGTATGGGTAAAGCTCGTAGGTCGGATTAGCCGGAGGCGTAATCCGACGCATGGAGCCGGGCGGGTACGCTCACGAGGAAACCGGAGCCCACCCATGCCAGCAGCGATGTCGCAATTGTTTCCGTCGTCATGGCTAGCGCCAGTCAGGCCGCGTCGATCTTCTCGGAAAGCCACGTCTTGATCAAAGATTGATAGGGGACGTCGCGCTTGTCGGCGGCGGTCTTGACGCGCTCCAACAGCGGTACCGGCAGTCGCAGCGGGACGTCCTGGACGGCTTGAGATTTGGAAAGCGCACCCGCTTGGCCCCGCTCCAATCCACATCCTCCTACGGCTCTCGCCCGTCTCCGGCCGATGATTCAACCTTGTGGAGCCGCTGCAGCCACGCCGCGATGGCCCAACTGAGCATCGCCCAGGTGGCGCCGGCGACCCAGCCGGCAAGGACGTCCGTCGGCCAGTGGACTCCCAGATAAACCCGGCTCATGCCGACGATGACGGTGACCAGGATCGCGAGCAGGAGCAGGTAGGCCTTCAGCCGTCGCCTCGGCTGCAAACGGGCGACGAGCGCGCCCAGGGTCAGGTAAACGAGCGCCGACATCATCGAATGGGCGCTCGGGAAACTCGTCGTGTACACAATCGTTTCATGCGGCACGAGATCCGGGCGTGGCCGGTCGAAACCCGCCTTCAGTGCGAAGCTGATCGCAGTGCCGCTTGCGATGGCGGTCGCGACGAACAGCGCCGTGCGATGTTTGCGGCTCAGAACCAGGTAAATTACCGACGCGACGGTGATCAGCGTCAGCACCCCGACGCTGCCGAGGGCGGTGAGATCGCGCGCCCACTCCTCCACCCATCCCGGGCCGAGGGGATCGCTTTGATCGCCCGGCGCCCGCAGAGACAAGAGGATGGTCTCGTCGATCGCGTGGGTGTCGCCTTCGACGACTTCTTCCGAGATGGCGATGAAGGCCCACAAGCTGGCGGCCAGCAGCGCCAGCAGCGCCAGCAGCGCCAGTTCCTGCCTTGCAGCGGCAAGCGTCCAGCGGACAAGTCTCCCTACGCGCTGTCCGCTTGATCTACTGACCAGTTCAGGAAGATTTGGAGCCATATTCTCTTCTATACCAAGAGTTGGCGCCTTGCCACCCGCCGGAAGAGAAGTGGCCATTCCTCTTTTTTATCCGAGCCTACAGGACGAGAACCGCGGGGACGGCAACAACACCACGGCTTGAACGACGGAGTGGCGGGGCTATAACTGGAAATGGGGCGGATCGGCGCCGACGCGGCGGACGTTGCAGAGGTTCCGGCCGGCATCTCCGGGAAGTTTCACAATCTAAAGTAGATTTCAACGAAATCAACGTGATAAAGGCGGTTTTGCATACAAATGAGTACATCCGCATACGGTTTGGGCGGCCAAACGGACACATTCTTAATGTTAACAGGAATTTAAGCCTAATGCCCCTGTGTCAAACTGCACCGAAACGGCCACAAATCCATCAGGATCGTCCGAATCCGCGGCCGGGCGGTCGGGGTGCTTCGCCTAACGGTTGCGAACCCGCGTGCCCGGTCATCCCCCCTTCGCCACCCATTCGACGCTGGCGGTGAACATGTAGCCGGCGCCGTAGACGGTTTTGATCACTTGCGGGCGCCTGGGGTCGGGCTCGACCTTCTGGCGCAATCTGGAAATGCGCACGTCGATGCTGCGGTCGAACGGTGAGCGGTCGTCGGCGGCCTGCAGGCCCAGCAGCGATTCCCGCGACAGGATGCGGTTGGGCTGGCGCACCATCACCTGCAGCAGTTGGGCTTCCGCGGCGCTGAGATCGATCTCGCGGCCGTCGCCGGCGGTCAGCACGTGCCGGTCAAAGTCGAACACCCAGTCGCCGAACTTCGCCAGGTCGCTGCAGTTGCCGTTGTTGGAGTCTGCCGGGCGCCCGGCGCGGCGCAGGACGGCGCCGACCCGGGCCACCACCTCGCGCGGATCGAACGGCTTGACCACATAGTCGTCGGCGCCCAGTTCAAGGCCGATGATCCGGTCGAGGACGCCGCCGCGACCTGTGACGATGATGACGGGGGTTCCGTAGCGGCTCTGCACGTCGCGGACCACCTGCAGCCCATCCTCGTCGGGCAGGCCGAGGTCGACGATGCAGAGAGTCGGCTGGCGGGTCCGCATGCGCCTCTGGAAATCGGCGGCGCGGAGGAACAACTCCGAGCGATAGCCGTGCTGATCAAGGGTGCGGCACAGCATCCGCCCAATGTCCGGCTCGTCCTCCAGGACGAAGACCTGTTGATTCTGAACCCGCATCGCCGCCCGTCAAAGGAGGAACTCATTGTTCGACAGGCTCACCATGCGGGTGCTCGGACACCGGCACCCCACGCCTTCATCCTGAACGTAGCCGAAGGACGAAGGATGAGCCCATCACAAGGGCGGGCATCATAGGGTCGCGCACCTCCGCATAGAAGAGAAGATCGCAACGTCGCGGTCCGCTCTTCGCGCACCGGCGGATTCAGACGGTGGCAGTGGCCGATGCGGTGGCGATCGCGGCTGCCAGTTGCTGCTGGTCAAAGGGCTTTTGCAGCAAGGGAAAAGACGCGTCTTCGAGCTCGCGCATGCGATCCTGGCCCGCATAGCCGGTCATCAACAGAACCTTGAGGTCGGGCTTCAATGACTTGGCCGCGCGCCCGAGGTCGACGCCGGACATGGAGCCGGGCATCACGATGTCGGTCAGCAGCATGGTCAGATCGCGGACGTTGCGCAGCAGTTCCAGCGCCTCCTCGGCGTTGGCGGCCTCGATCAGGTGGTAGCCGAGGGTCATCAACTGGCGGCGCACCACGGCGCGCACCTTGTCATCGTCCTCCACCAGCAACACCAGATCGCCATTCGGCGCCGTCTGCGGTGCCGAAGGCGTCGCCTGTGACTGTTCGGCGTCGGCGCCGACGTCTCCACGCGGCAACAGCATGACAATGGTGGTGCCCCGGCCGCTGGCGCTCTCGATGCGAATCGCGCCCCCCGATTCCTGCACGAAGCCGTAGACCATGCTGAGCCCAAGGCCGCTGCCTCCCTGCTCCTGCTTGGTGGAGAAGAACGGCTCGAACACCCGCGCCTGGGTCGCCGCGTCCATGCCGGCGCCGGTGTCGGTGACGCTGATCCTGACGTAGTCGCCCGGGTCGACGCCGGCCTCGTCCGATTCGCCCGCGCCGATACGGACGAACGTGGTCTCCAGCTTGAGGCAGCCGCCGTTGGGCATAGCATCGCGGGAGTTGAAGGCCAGGTTGAGGAGGGCGTTCTCGAGCTGGTAGGCGTCGGCGAGGGCCGGATAGGGTTGGCCGCGCGAGACGGTGATGATCTCGATGTCGCTCGGCAGAGAGCGCCGCAACAGCCTGACCGCACCGGCCACGAGCGCCTCGACGTCGATAAGCTCAGGCGAAAGCGGCTGGCGGCGCGCGAACGTCAACAGGCGCTCCGTCAGCTTGGCGCCCTTGCGCGCCGCTTCGATGGCGGGGTCGATGTACTCCCGGATGTCGTCCACATCGGCGGGGTTCTCGCCGAGCGGCAGCAGATTGCCGAGGATGACGGTAAGCAGGTTGTTGAAATCGTGGGCAATGCCGCTCGACAACTGGCCGATGGCCTCCATCTTCTGCGCCTGAAGGATGGCGTCTTCGGCCTGCTTGTGGCGGGTGATGTCCAGGGACAGAACGAAGTAGCCGGCGACCCCGCCGTCCGCATCCGTATCCGGCAACAGCGTGCTGCGAACCATGGCGACACGCCCGCTCGCCAAGGTCACTTGGTGCTCGAAGGTGACGCCGGAGCCGCCGAGGACGGTGTCGATGTAGCCCTGGACAGCCGCCAGAGATTCCCGGCCGACCACGTCGATGCTGGGGCGGCCGATGACCTGTTCCTTCCGCAAGCCGAACGCAGCGGCAAACCTGCGATTGGCGAACAGGCAGCAGTCGTTCTTGTCCCAGTACGCGATTCCGGCCGGCAGGCTGTCGGCGATGAGTTGCAGGCGCGCCTCGCTCTGGCGCAGCGCCGCCTCCACTTCCCGCTGGCGCGCCATCGCCCCCAGCAACCGATCATGGGCGGAGCGCACTTCCCGTGTACGCTCGGCGACCCGCCACTCCAACTCCTCCGTGTGCTCGCGTATCACGCGCTCGTAGCGGCGCTGGTCGGTGACGTCGGTGTAGACGGTCACGAAGCCGCCCTCGGGCAGCGGCTCGCCGCGAATGGCGATGATGCCGCCGGTCGGCCGCACCCGTTCGAGGGCGTGCGGCTCGAACTTCATGGCCAACTGGACGCGGGCTTCGACCAGCTCCTCGATGTCGCCCGGCCCGTACTCGCCGCGCTGGGCGTTGTAGCGCATGATGCTGGCAAAGTCGGCGCCGCGCCAGGTCAGGCGGGCCGGCAGATCGAGAAGCTCGAGGAACCGCCGGTTCCAGCCGACCAGGCGGAGTTCGCGGTCGAATACCGAGATGCCTTGGTCGATGTGATCGAGCCCCGAGTGCAGCAACGTAAAGCAGTGCGCTTCGAATGCCCGCGTCGTCGTCATGGCTCGCTCTCCCGGGCGGTCGCGACCGCCCCCGGCCACCCGATTAAAACATCAAAAAAACCGCAAACGAAAAAACGACAAAGAACAACACGCCGGCTGCCGACCGAACGGGTCCCTTGCCCTGCGTCAAAACGAAAATCTGGAACAGTCCGGCAAAGAATAACGCAAGGCCGAGCGCCGCCAGCGGAAGATAGGCCCACTGCAACGGCAGCGACGGCACGCTTTCGGCCGTGGACGCTACGACGGTTCGGGCGAGTTGCGGCAGAGCGGGCCACCCGAGCGGCAACAGGTAGGCCGTGACCCGATAGAGGCCGACGAGCAATCCCGGACCGCCGATGGCTCTTGCCATGAGCCACGTCACGATGGTGATGCCGAGGTGAACGGCGACAACGGTCATCAGGCCGACCGCGACGCTGTAAACGAAGAACCAGGTTCGGGACGCGCCCGAGAGACCCTCGAGAGAGACACCCTTGATCTCGCCGATCGACAAATTGAACAAAGCGAGCAGGAGGCCGTAGATGACGCCGGTGGCGATGAGGAAGCCGCTGACCAGATACGGCGACCGGGGGTTCTCCCAGGCGTGCCGGAACGGCGTCGGTCGCAGGAGGTAGAGGTCGAGAAGCAACATCAGGAATGCCTTGGCGGATGATGTGCCGGCTGGCGGCTCCCCCAAGCACCTAAGGGGGCACGGAAGGGGGACCCGAAGGTCCCCCCGCTCATGAACACGGTTCGATGAGCTACTTCTGTGCGACCGCCACTTTCGGCGCCGCCTGTTGCAGCGATGCCTGAGCGGCCGTCCTGTCCATGGAGGCCTGAGCCGCCTCCGGCACCACGTTCGGCATTGCCGACCAGATCATCAGCAGAAGCGCGATGGCGCCGGTCGAGAGGGCGAACGTCTTGCCGGCGTAGCGGCGCGGGTCGTAGTTCTTCCAGCCGTGGATGCGGTCCACTTCCCGCAGGATCCGCTCGTCCTTCTCGCCGCCGGTCAACAGGCTGACGACGACGACGAGGAACCAGTTCGCCGAGAAGCTGAACAGCGCGGTGACCAGGTTGCTGAGCGGGCCGGCGTCGAGCAGGGTGACGCCGAACAGCGTGCCCTTGTTCCACCACAGCACGATGGAGAGGATCCCGCCGATGACCATGCCGGCGATCGCCCCGTAGGTGTTGGCGCCCTTCCACCAGATGCCGAGGATCAGCACTGGAGTAAACGTTGACGCCGCCACAACGAACGCCCAGATGACGCTGGTCAACAGAAAGTCCGGCGGGTTGAGGGCGAGCAGGATGGTGACGATGCCGCCCAAAGCCGTGAAGAAGAACCCGGCCTTCACCCTCCTGTTCTCGGTGGCGTTGGGAACGACCGTGGAATAGATGTCGTTGCCGAGACCGGTGCCGATCACCATCAGAAGACCGGCGATGGTCGACATGCCGGCCGCCAAAGCGCCGGCGACGGGCAGGGCGGCGATCCAGGACGGCGTGAAAGCCTGGCTCATGACCACGACCAAAAGGTCGGCCTGGTCCTTGGCGATCTGCAGGCCTTGGGGATTGAGTTCCCGAACCGTGTAGAGCTTGGCTGCGAACCCGATCGCGAACGTCGTAAAGAACACGATGCCGACGAAAACGATGCCCCACAACACCGAGACTTTCGCGTTGCGCACCGACGGCGCCGTGAAGAAGCGCATGGCAATATGCGGCAGACCGATGGTGCCAAACGCGATCGACAGCATGACGCCGGTGTAGAACTTGAAGCTCATCGGCACCGTGCCGCCGGCCGTCACGAACGGATCGAAGTAGGAGGGCATGGCGGCCACCATGTCCGGAACCAGCCGCGCATATCCGAACGGCGGAAACACGCTTGCCGGGCCGGCGCCCAGGTTCCACAGGATCAGCGCCGTCGGCACCAGGAGCGCGATGCCCATGATGATCGCCTGCAGGGTCTGGTTGTACGACATGCCGTACATGCCGCCGATGGTGACGTAGGCGGTGACGATCAGGCCGCCGGCGATCAGGCCGGTGGTGTAGTCGATGTGGAACATCACCTGGAAGACGTTGCCGACGCCCTTCATCTGCCCGATCAGGTAGAGCTGGGCGAGCAGGATCATGCAGATCACGGCGATGACCTTGGCAGTCCCGCCAAAGCGTTCACCGATGAACTGCATGCTGGTGTACTTGCCCCAGCGCCTGAGGCTGGGGGCGATGCAGATCGAGATCATCACGAAGCCGCCGAGGAAGCTCAGCACGATGGCGACGAGATAGAACTGCAGGCTCCAGATGAGTGCGGTGAAGCCGAGGAAGGTCGCAAGGCTCATGTAGTTCGACGTCATCGCCAGGCCGTTCGTGAGGCCGCCGACATTGCGTCCTGCCGCGAAATAGTCGTCGCTCGTCGCGGTGCGGCGTTTGGCGATCCAGCCCACGTACAGGAACACGACGACCATGATGACGGTGTAGATGATGCCGAGGGTCGACAGCATGCTGGTCGGTTCGAACCGATAGAAGTTCTGCTCGGCTGCCGGAGCCGCCGTCTGCGCCAGTGCCGCGGTCGGCAAGCCTGCCGCCAGCACCAGGAGTGCAATCAGGGTCTTCATTATTCCGCTCCTCCCGGCACGCGCGCCGACTTGCCCGCGCCGTAGCCCTTGTCGAGGGACGTGGCGGCGGAGCTCGTCTCCGCGATCTCGGCGTCGATCTTTTCGCTGACCTCGATGTAGACCCAATAGAGCGGGATCAACACCAGCCAGCCGAGAACGATTGTCAACAGGTAGTGTGCCGGAAACCCGAACCAAACCATCTCAGTCAATCCGGGAAACAGGAAATATAAGGGGAAAATATGCGTTAAGAACGCTACCACCCCAAAGGCAATGAGTGCCGTATAGCACTCTTTCTTGTAGGCTTTGTCCATCGGGAGCCATCCCTCCGTGTTTGAAAACGTGGCGCACTCGCGCGGGAACGTGGAAATGCGCCTGCGTAAGGAGCGCGATTTCACGCAAGGCGATTGATGTCGGAGCGCTTTTGCGTGAGTGTGTGTCGATTGTATCGAATTGTAAGGTCGCCGAGCGGAACACCCGGCGTCATTCGAAGCGGCAACGCGCACATAAAAAAAGAAGCCATTCCCGGGAAGGGAGCGGCTTCTACGAAGTGGGAGGAAACGTCGTTTTCGACCATTACAGGCTACGCCTACGGCGTTACGGCAATATGTGCGGAATGTATCCAATTGTAGCCCGGCGTCCGCGCCGCAGGGTCCTGCGCCTCCGGCCGGCGCGTATGGTTTTGCATGAGGGACTCTCGGGTTTGCGCTAAACTCGGCACCATGTTGAAGCGTCTTCTATACCTCGTCCCGCTCGTCGTGTTCCTGGTGCTGGCCGGGTACTTCTGGGTCGGTCTCCGTGGCGATCCGCAAGTCCTCCCGTCGGTGCTGTTGAACCAGCCGGTGCCCGAGTTCTCGCTGCCGCCCATCGAGGGCCGGGCGCGCGGCCTCGGCAGCGACGACTTGAAGGGGCAGGTCTCCCTGGTCAACATCTTCGGCTCGTGGTGCGCCGCCTGTCGTATCGAGCACCCGTTCCTGATGGGGCTGCAGAGCGCCGGGGATATCCCCATATACGGCATAGACTGGCGGGAGAAGGATCCGCAAGCCGGCCCGGCTTGGCTGGCGCGACTGGGCGATCCCTATACCTTGGTGGGCGCCGATCCCGAGAGCAGAGCCGCCATCGCGTTCGGCGTCACCGGCGCGCCGGAGACGTTCATCGTCGATGCCGACGGCGTCATCCGCTACAAGCACATCGGACCTGTCACCCCGCAAGCTTGGAAAGAAACTCTTTGGCCCATCGTTCAACGCCTGCGCGGCGAATGACCTTGTGGTGGGTGCTGGCGGCGGCGCTTGCATTCACGGCGCCGCACGCGCACGCGGTCGAGCCGGATGAGATGCTGAGCGATCCGGCGTTGGAGGCGCGGGCGCGGGAGGTCTCCAAAGGCCTGCGCTGCCTCGTTTGCCAGAATCAGTCGATCGACGATTCGGACGCGGAGTTGGCGCGCGACCTGCGCGTGTTGGTGCGCGAACGGCTGGCGGCGGGGGACAGCGACGCCGCGGTGGTCGACTATGTCGTCTCTCGATATGGCGATTTCGTGCTGCTGAAGCCGCCGCTCAACTGGGGCACCATCGCCTTGTGGGCGGCGCCGGCCGCCCTGTTTGCAACCGCATTATTCGCTGCATTCTTATATTATCGGCGACAACGTGACGTGCCTGCCGTGGTGCCGCCGCCGTTGAGCGCGGCCGAGCAGCGGCGCCTCGACGCCGCACTTCGGGATCGGCCGCAATGATCGGATTGTGGCTGGGGCGGCCGCAATGATTGGCCTGCGGGGTCGGCCGCAATGATTGGATTCTGGCTGGGGGCGGCCGGCCTGACCGTGATGGTCGTCGCCGTGCTGGTGATGCCGCTATTGCAGCGGAGCGGACGGTCCGCGGTCCGCCGCTCCGAGTACGACCTGATCGTCTATCGTGACCAACTGGTCGAAATCGACCGGGATGCCGACCGCGGCCTGATGAGCCTTGAGCAGGCGGAGGCTGCCCGCCTCGAGATCAAGCGCCGCATGCTGGCCGCCGTCGATGATCGCGACGCAGCGGCAACCCCGCCGAAGCCATCGCGGCGCGCGCCCGTCGTCGCGTTTTGCCTTGCGTTCATCGTCCCCGCCGCGGCCTTCAGCCTCTACCTGGCGCTCGGGGCGCCGGATATCCCCGCCGCGCCGTGGGCGGCTCGGCCGGCAGACGCGACGAATGCCGTCGCCGATGCGTCGCCGCCGCCGGAGATCGCCGAGGCGACCGCGCGGCTGGAGCAGCGCTTGGCCGCGATGCCGGACGACGCCGACGGCTGGGTCTTGCTGGGCCGTGCGTACATGGCGACTGAGCGCTACGGCGATGCCGTCGACGCCTTCGCCAAGGCATTGGCGTTGCGCAAGGGGAGCGCCGCCGTTGCCGAGCATTACGGCGAGGCGCTGGTGGCGGCCGCCGGCGGAACGGTGACGGAGGCGGCGCACGAGGCTTTTCAATCCGCTGTGGCGGCGGACCCGCGATCCGTCAAAGCCCGATATTATCTGGCCCTCGAGGCCGCGCAGCAGGGGGATGTGCAGAGCGCGCTGCAAGGCTGGACCGATGTCGCCGCCCTGTCCGCGCCCGAAGCGCCCTGGAACGCTGCCGTGCGTCAGCAGATCATGCGCGCCGCCGCCGAACTCGGCGTCGATCCGGCGAGCGTGCGGCCCACGGCCGAGGTTCTGGCGCTGGGTGCGGCCGATGCTGAAGCTGCCCCGGAAGCGGGCTCCTCTGCGGCTTCGGGGCCAGGCGCCGCCGACGTGGCCGCCGCCGCGGAGATGTCGGAGGCGGAACGGGCGGAGATGATCCGGGCCATGGTCGGGCGACTGGCCGCGCGGCTGGAGGCCGAGCCCAACGACCGCGATGGCTGGCTGCGCCTCGCGCGGGCGTATGACGTGCTCGGGGATGTGGAGAAATCACGGAAGGCGCGGGCACGGGCCGAGGCGTTGCCGGCGAATTGAACTGACAATCCGTTGGCGGGCGGGCGCGCTGCTGCACGGCGGTAGCGGCCCTTGCGTTTTCGGGCGCGACTTCCCATAAAGCGGTCGCGCCGTCAGTCTCGATGAATGGCAATAGCGATATCCAGGGAAGGGGTGAAATAGGCCATGACCACGTTCAGGACCATTGACGATCTCGACGTTACCGGCAAACGCGTCCTGGTGCGCGCCGATCTCAACGTCCCCATGAAGGACGGCAAGGTCACCAACACCACGCGCATCGACCGCACTGTTCCGACCCTCCTGGAACTGGCCGACAAGGGCGCCAAGGTCATCGTCCTGAGCCACCTGGGGCGCCCCAAGGGGCAGAAGAAGCCGGAGTTCACCCTCAAGCCCGTGGCGGATGCCCTCGCCGCCAGCGCCGGACGGCCGGTGGCGTTCGCCTCGGACTGCATCGGGCCGGAAGCCAAGGCAGTGGCGGACAACATGAAGAACGGCGACATCGCCATGTTCGAAAACGTCCGCTTCTACGCCGAGGAAGAAAAGAACGACCAGGACTTCGCCCGACGGCTCGCGGAGAACGGGGATATCCTGATTTCGGACGCGTTTTCCTGTTCGCATCGTGCCCACGCCTCGGTCGAGGCGCTGGCGCGCATCCTTCCGTCCGCCGCCGGCCGCCTGATGCAGGCGGAGTTGGAGGCCCTGGAGGGCGCGCTGGAAAATCCGCAACGTCCGGCCGCAGCCCTGGTCGGCGGCGCCAAGATTTCCACAAAGCTTGACGTGCTCGGCAACCTGCTCTCGCGCGTCGACCAGGTCATCATCGGCGGCGCCATGGCCAACACCTTCCTGGCTGCGAAGGGCCTCGACGTCGGCAAGTCGCTCTGTGAGCATGACATGCTCGACAGCGCCCGCGACATCATGGCCAAGGCCGAGGGGTCGGGTTGCGAGATCGTGTTGCCGGCCGACGCCATCGCCGCGACCGAGTTCTCCGACATGGCGGCGACGGAGACGGTTGCGGTCGAGTCGGTTCCGAAGACCATGATGATTCTCGACATCGGCCCGAAGGCCATCAAGGACCTGAAAGCGCGCCTCGGCGGTCTCAAGACCATCATGTGGAACGGCCCGCTTGGCGCCTTCGAAGTCAAGCCGTTCGACGACGCCACCAACGCCGTCGCCCGGGAAGCCGCCAAGTTGACCAAGGAGGGCAAGCTGCTGAGCGTCGCCGGCGGTGGCGACACTGTCGCCGCCCTGCAGAACGCCGGCGTCGCCGACGACTTCTCCTACGTGTCGACGGCCGGCGGCGCGTTCCTCGAATGGCTCGAGGGCAAGAGCCTGCCCGGCGTTGCCGTGCTCCGCAAGTAGACCGAGGCGCCTGAGCCGCTCCTGCCCCCCGAGGCCTGAGCGGCTCTCGCAACCACCGCCGATCGTCCCCAAGTCTCTCTAGGTGTAGAGCGATTCGTGCCGGAGCGCTTCCGATTTCGCATCGATCGACCGCAACCTCATTGAGCGGTCCGCAAGAAGACGGTAACGTGAAGAGCCACGGGTGCTGAAGCCGAGGCCAGTGCGGCGCTGAAGCCAGCGCGGTGCTGAGGGAGGAAAATCAGGGAATGATCGACCCGTTCGGGCGCAGGATCACCTATCTGCGGGTTTCGGTCACCGACCGCTGCGATTTCCGCTGCCGGTACTGCATGGCGGAGGAGATGACGTTCCTGCCGAAGGCGGACGTGTTGACGCTGGAGGAGTTGGATCGCCTCTGCGGCGCGTTCATCAAGCGCGGGGTGCGCAAGCTGCGGATCACCGGCGGCGAACCTCTGGTGCGTCGCAACGTCCTGTTCCTGTTCCGCTCGCTGGCCCGCCGCCTGGACTCGGGCGAACTGGACGAACTGACGCTGACGACCAACGGAAGCCAACTCGCTCGGTATGCTCGAGACCTTTACGCGTGCGGCGTGCGTCGCATCAACGTCTCGGTGGACTCCCTCGATGCGGCGCGCTTTGCGGACATCACCCGTCGCGGCCATCTGCCTCAGGTGCTCGACGGCCTCGCCGCCGCCCTCGCCGCCGGCCTTGCGGTCAAGGTCAACACCGTTGCCCTCAAGGGCGTCAACGAGGACGAAATCGACGACCTTGTCGCCTGGTGCGGGGGTGAGGGCTTCGATCTATGTCTGATCGAGACGATGCCGCTCGGCGACATCGACGGCGACCGCACCGACCAGTACCTGCCGCTGTCGCTGGTCCGCCGCCGCCTGGAACAGCGCTGGACCCTGGTCGACTCGACGTATCGCAGCGGCGGCCCGGCTCGCTATGTGGACGTGAAAGAGACCGGACAACGCATTGGCTTCATCACCCCCTTGACCCACAATTTCTGCGAATCGTGCAATCGCGTTCGCCTCACCTGCACCGGCACCCTCTATATGTGCCTCGGCCAGGACGACGCTGCCGACCTGCGCGAACCCTTGCGGGCCTCTTCCTCCGACGTCCCCCTCCTCGCGGCGATCGACGCGGCCATCGCCCGCAAGCCCCGCGGCCACGACTTCGTCATCGACCGCCACACCACCCGTCCCGCCGTCGCCCGCCACATGAGCGCCACGGGGGGGTGATCCCGTAGAGGCGGTCATCCCGCCCGAGACGGCGCGGGAAGGTTGGGCTGCGGCTTATGGAGAGGACGCCCGACATCGCTCTTCGCCGCGGTGCACGGAGCGACGTCTGAATGCGCTTTTTGGTTGTGTAATGCTGTGTGTTCGCCTATTATAGGTACAGTACACGAGGTTTATGGATCGGTTCGGTATGGGAGGCCGGACGATCGCGAGCTTTATGGAGATGTGCCGTGTTGATCGAGGCGAACCCGTCGGCCGCTCAAATCCACCAGCCGCCGACCGTGCCGATCGCGCCGCTGGCCCTGTCGCGCATCGCGGTTCAGGCCACGCGCGATTCGAACAAGCTGGCGCTCGACGCGCGGGAGCGAAACCACAGCGACCGCGCCGACCGCTTCGACCCCAAGGCGAACGCCAGGCAGGACGCGGAGGCGGCTGACCTGCGGGACGCCGACGCGAAGGCCGCCGCGAAAGCTGCCACCGACCCGCCCAAAGACGCCGCCGAACCTGCCGGGCCGTTGCCGAACCGCATCGACATCATCGTCTAGAGGGCTTAACAAACCGCAACCGCTCGCGGCGGCTTGGCTACAAACCCAATGGTGCATTCAAAGAACACACCATTGCTGCACGTAGCCTGTTCATCACCTTGGACATTTTCGCCCATTCGACTGAAACGTTTGAGTAGGTCCGGGCGTTAGATCCGGCCGTGCGTGAACCGGCTTGCCCTGGTCAAGGCGGCTCGCGTTGTGCAGACTGGGCGCGGCATGTGGACCATCACCAACCTCCTGGAGGCGGTTGCGCGCCGCGCCGACGCACCTGCGCTGATCACGGTCGACGGCGATGATGTCACCCCTGTCGCGGCTTCGGCGCTGGCTGACCGGGTGCATCGTTTGGCCTCCGGTTTGCTCAGCGCCGGCGTCGTCCGCGGCCAGCCCATCGCCCTCTACGCGCCCAACGGCGTCGACTGGGTGGTCGCCCGGCTGGCCATCGCCGCCGCCGGCGCAGTGGCCGCGGCCATCGACGATCAGGCCGAGGCCGACGAGGCGGCTATGGTGCTGCGCGACAGCGGCAGCCGGCTGGTGTTTACCGCTGCCGCCCACGTCCCGGCGCTCCGCGCCCTGCCGGAGGCGGCGGGCGCGCAGATCTACGTGATGGGCGCCGATGGACGAGCGGATGCGCCGGCTGAAGGCTGGGAGACGCTGTTCGCCCCGCAGGCGACGCCGCTTCCCGAAATTGCCGGCGCGGACGAGGCCATGCTGGTCTACACCTCCGGCACCACCGGCGCGCCCAAGAGCTTCGCGCTCACCTACGACAACCTCGGCGCCAACGTCAGCGCCATCTGCGGCCTCGGCGCCATCGGACGAGGCGACCGGCTGGTGCTGCCGTTGCCGCTGCATCACGTCTATCCCCTCGTCGTCGGGCTGCTGACGCCCCTTGCCGCCGGCGCCGCCGTCGTGTTCCCGGAGTCGGCGACCGGGCCGCACGTGCTCCGCGCCATCCGCGCCGCCGACGCCACCGTCCTCATCGGCGTGCCGCGCCTTTACGAGGCGATGCTGGCCGGCCTCCGGGGCCGGGTGACTGCCCGCGGCCGCCTCGCGGCGATGCTGTTCCGGGTCATGCTGGCGGCCGCGGTCGAGTTTCGCCGGCGCTTCGGCGTGCGCATTGGCCGCGCCCTGTTCCGCCGGGTGCACGATCAGGTAGGCCCGCGCCTGCGCCTGATGGTGTCGGCAGGGGCCAAGCTGGAGGGGAACATCGTCTGGCAGTTGGAGGGCCTCGGCTGGCAGGTGCTGACCGGCTACGGCCTCGCCGAGACCGCCTCCGCATTCACCGGCAATCCGCCCGGTCGTCAGCGCATCGGCAGCGAGGGCCTGGCATTGGCCGGCGGCGAGGTCCGTATTGACGCTCCCGACCCCGACGGCCGCGGCGAGATCCAGGTGCGGGGTCCCAGCGTGTTCGCGGGGTACCGCAACAACCCGGAGGCCAACCGAGCCGCGTTCACCGCCGACGGCTGGTTCCGCACCGGCGATCAGGGCTCACTCGACGACGACGGCTACGTCTATGTCACCGGCCGCCTCAAGGAACTGATCGTGCTGGCCGGCGGCAAGAACGTGTTTCCCGAGGAGCTGGAGGCGGCCTACGGCGCCGACCCGGCGGTCCGCGAGCTCGCCATCCTCGAGCGCTCGGGATCTCTCGTCGCCCTGGTGGTTCCCGATCTCGACGCTATCCGCGACTCCGGATCGCCGCGCATCGAGGACGTGGTGCGCGTAGCCCTGACCACAACGGCCCAGCGCCTGCCAAGCCACCAGCGCCTCTCCGGGTTCGCGCTGACGCGCGCGCCGCTACCGCGCACCCGCCTCGGCAAGTACCGGCGTTTCGAGTTGCCGGCTCTCTACGACGCGGCGAAGGCCGGGCGGCGTCCCGGCACCGCTGCGATGCCCGAGCTCGACCGGGCCGTGATCGAGCGGTCGCCGGGACGCGAGGTGTGGGCGCTGTTGCAGCGGCGCTATCCCGGCCTGGCCGACGACCTTGACGCCAACCCGCAGCTCGACCTCGGCATCGACTCGCTGGAATGGCTGGCGGTGGCCATGGAACTGGAGGCGGTGCTCGGCATCCGGCTGTCAGAGGCGGACGTCAACGGCGTCGGCTCGATCCGGGACCTGATCGCTTCGGCGGAGCGGGCCGGCAGCGCGGCGTCGAGCGGTGGGAGGGCTGGGGCGGGGCTCGATCCTGCTGACGCGGACCGACGGTGGCTGGAGCCGACGCCGGCGTGGCTGGTGCCGTTCGCCGCCGCCGCCTACGGTTTGAATCGGACGCTGATGCGCGCACTGTTCCGCCTCCGCGTCCATGGCGCCGAGCATCTGCCGGAGCGCGACCCGTACGTCATCGTCGCCAATCATGTCAGCGATCTCGACGTGCTGGTGGTCGCGGCGGCGGTGCCGTACCGGCGCATGCGGCGCGTCCACTGGAGCGGCGACCGGGCGCGGCTGTTCGGTGGGCCGATCCGGCGGCGCCTGGCGCGCATGCTCAACATCTTCCCGGTGGACGAACGGGCTCCAGCGGCATCGCTGGCGATGGCGACGGCCGTGCTGCAACAGGGCGACAGCCTGATCTGGTTCCCGGAATCCTGGCGGTCGCCGACCGGCCGCCTGCAGCCGTTTCTGCCCGGCATCGGCAGGGTCTTGACTGCAGCCCCAGTGCCCGTGGTCCCGGCGTTGATCATTGGCACCTTCGAGGCCATGCCGCGCGACCGCCGGTTGCCGAAGCTGCACCGGGTCGCCATCCGCTTCGCGGCGCCGATGACCCTCGAGCAGCTGGAGGACGGCGCCCACGGGGCAACGCGCGAGCTGCGCATCGTCGCGTGCCTACACCGGGAACTGGCCCGCCTCGCCGGCGACGAATGATCGTAGTGGTCAAGGGCCGCTTTTGCTCTAGACTAACCCAATCAGGTTATATCCAACGGGTGCACCCCCCGCTAATGCCGTCTGCCCTAAGTCTTTGGCAATCGTGGCATGGGATCGTTGCCGCGACACCGTGGCGGCGCCTGCCCGGCGTTCTGGCTGCGAAGCTTGCCGCCGACCTTGCCGCCGAGCGGGACCGTTGGGTGCTGTGGACCCCCGTCGGTCTCGGGTTCGGGATCGCTCTGTACTTCGCACTGGTGACGGAGCCGCCGCTGTGGCTTGGCCCCGGTTTCGTGCTGTC
Organism: Rhodospirillales bacterium; assembly: GCA_016710335.1. NCBI lineage: Bacteria > Pseudomonadati > Pseudomonadota > Alphaproteobacteria > Rhodospirillales > Rhodospirillales bacterium. The sequence goes on along the minus strand of JADJXQ010000001.1, from coordinate 353,521 downwards.
GTGCGCCGCGGCGGGGCTCGTCCTCCGGCGTGGGCAAAGTTGGTGGCGTTGGGGATTGGTCGCGGCGGCGCTGGCGGTCGGAACCGCGGCCACGGGCTTCACGGCGGCCCACGTTCGCACCATCGCCGTCGCCGCCCCGGTGTTGAGCCAGCGCGTCGGGCCGACTACCGTTAGCGGCCGCATCGACGATGTGGAGGCGCTTGGCGGCCGCATGCGTGTAACCCTGTCGCGCGTGCAGGTTTGGGGAACGCCCGCCGCCTCGACGCCGCGGCGGGTGCGCATCAGCCTCAAGGGGACGCAGCCGCCGATGCGTCCCGGCGCCTGGGTGCGCGTACGCGCGGTGCTGATGCCGCCGGCGGCGCCGGCGGCGCCCGGCGCCTTCGACTTCCAGCGGCAGTCCTGGTTCGCGCAGCTGGGCGCCATCGGATACGGTCTCGGCGCGGCCAAGGTTACCGCAGAGACGGGTGTCGAAGGGCTCGACCGGTTCACTCTCGCCATCGGGCGGTTGCGGCATGAGGTCACCGAGCGGGTGCGAGCGCAGGTCGGCGGCGCGACGGGGGAGGTGACGACGGCGCTGATGACCGGCCAGCGCGGCGGCATTCCCCCCCACGTGTTGCGCGACATCCGCGATTCCGGGCTCGCCCACCTCCTCGCGATTTCCGGGCTGCATATGGGTTTGGTTGCGGGCTTCCTGTTCGTCGGCGTGCGCCGGGCGCTGGCGTTGATGCCGCCGGTGGCGCTGCGCTTTCCCATCAAGAAATGGGCGGCGGCCGCGGCCATCGTCGGCGCCGCCGGGTACGGGTTGCTGGCCGGCGCCACCGTACCGACCCAGCGCGCTTTCTTGATGATCGGCTTGATCCTGGTCGCCGTGATGCTCGACCGTCGCGGCCTGTCGATGCGCTCCGTGGCGTGGGCGGCGACGGTGATCCTTCTGCTCACGCCGGAAAGCCTGTTGACCGCCAGCTTCCAGTTGTCGTTCGCCGCAGTGGTGGCATTGATTGCCGCATACGAAGTTGTGCGCGAGCGCCGCCGCCGTCGTCTCGGCGAGCCGCTCGCATGGCCCATGCGCGTGCTCCGCTATCTCGGCGGCGTCGCCCTGACCACCGCCATTGCCGGCACCGTCACCGCCCCGTTCGCAGTTTTTCATTTCAATCGCTTCGCCGGATACGGCCTTGCCGCCAACCTGTTGGCGGTGCCGGTCACCGCGCTGTGGGTGATGCCGTGGGCGGTTATCGCGTTCGTGCTGATGCCGTTCGGCCTAGACGCGCTGGCACTGACGCCCATGGGCTGGGGCGTGGACGTGGTGCTCCGTGTCGCCGCAGCCGTGGCGGCCTGGCCCGGCGCGGTTGCCACCCTTCCGGCGGCGCCCATCTCCGGGCTTGCGGTCCTGACGCTGGGCGGTCTGTGGCTTTGTCTCTGGCGCCGGCGCTGGCGGCTGTTGGGAATCGCCGGGATCGCCATCGGCATTGTCGTCGGCGTTAACGGCCGCCCGCCCGATGTGTTGATCGATGGCGCGGCAAAGCTGGTCGCGGTGCGCGAGGAATCAGGGGACCTCGCGGTGTCGTCCCAGCGCGCCGCCACGTTCGCGCGCAACGCGTGGCTGCAGCGCAATGGTCAGGACACCAAGCCGACCTTGTGGCCGAAGACCGGCGCCACCGGAGACGGCCGCCTCCGATGCGGCGGCGACGCCTGCATCTACCGGGTGCCAGGGCGCAGCGTCGTCATCCACCGCCAACCGCCCGAGCCCGGCGACGCCTGCCTCAGCGCCGACGTGGTGGTGAGCCTGGTCCCGCTGATCAGCCGCTGCCCGGACGCGACGACGGTCATCGACCCGGCCCGGCTGCGATCCGGGGGCGCCCATGGGATCTGGCTGGGCGACGACCGGCTCCGCGTTGAGAGTGTCAATGCCCTGCGCGGCGATCGCCCATGGGTACTGCGCGTCGGCGAGGCCAGCGGCGCCTCCGATGACGGAAAGGAGCCGTAAGCGACAATGGAAGGGCGCGGTTGCCGCCATTAATACTATCTTATGGTTGTAGATGGTATTTGTGTGCGGTGGAGCCACGGAGGATCCGGCGGATCTCCGCATCGCGACTATGGCGGCAACACGGGACGACGGCGACGATGATCATGACTGCGGTTCAACCGTCTGCAGCGCTTTCTCCCGAAGACGAACCCGAAGAGCCGCGCGCCACCGCTCCGGCCGAAGCGCGACGCATCGGTCGGGTCGCCAGCGTGTCCGGGGCCCAGATCATCGTGCTGATCGAGGACTTTCAGTCGCCCGAACCCCAAGTTGTGCTCCGTAAGGGCAGCCTGGTCAAGCTGGAGATCCACGGCTTCTGGGTGTTCGGCTTGGTCACCGCACTGACGGTGCCGGTGCCGGCAAGCAGCGCCAACGAAACCGAACTGCGCTTCGCCGAGATCGCCCTCCTCGGCGAATCCGCGAGTACGGCAGCGGACGCCTCCAGTATGCACTTCAAGCGCGGCGTCAGCTTTTATCCCACTGTCGCCGACCAGGTGTTCCTCGCCGATCAGAAGGACATGACCGTCGTCTACGCCAAGCCGGCCAACTCGTGCGTCTCCATCGGCACCATCTATCAGGACCGCTCGATTCCGGCCTACGTGCTGGTCGACACCCTGCTTGGCAAGCACTTCGCGATCCTCGGCACCACCGGCACCGGCAAATCCTGCGCCGCCGCGCTGCTGCTGCGCCGAGTCCTGGAGGCCCATGGCAGCGGCCACGTCGTGCTGCTCGATCCGCACAATGAATACGCCGCCGCCTTCCCGGATTTTGCGGAACGCATCGAGGCGGGCTCCCTGCAACTGCCGTTCTGGCTGTTCAATTTCGAGGAGATGGCCGCCGCGCTGCTCGGGCCGGACTATGGAAAGGGCGAGCAGGCGACCGAACTGCGCCTCCTGGCTGAGGTCATCCTCGAAGCGAAGCAGGCGTTCCCGGGGAACAAGACCCGAGCCAAGCACATCACCGTCAACACGCCGCTGCCCTATCACATGGGTGACGTGCTCAAGATCCTCGACCGGGACATGGGGCAGCTTGAGAAAAGCGACACGACGGCGCCCTACGCCAAATTGATGACGACGATCAACACGCTGTCCTCCGACGCGCGCTACAAGTTCATGTTCGGTGGGATCATGGTGCACGACACCATGCAGAGTATCCTTTCGCGCATCTTCCGCATTCCCGTCGACGACAAGCCGATCACCATCCTCGACCTGTCGGCCGTTCCCTCCGAGATCCTCAACATCGTCGTCGCCGTGCTTTGCCGCATCACGTTCGATTTTGCGCTGTACAGCGAGGGCGCAGTGCCCATCCTTCTGGTGTGCGAGGAGGCCCACCGCTACATCCCCGAGGACTCGAAGCTCGGCTTCGAGCCGACGAAACGCATCCTGTCCCGCATCGCCAAGGAGGGACGGAAGTACGGCGTTTCGCTGGGGATCGTCAGCCAACGGCCGTCCGATCTGGCGCTGAGCGCGCTGTCCCAATGCAACACCATCTTCGCGCTGCGCCTGACCAGTCATACAGATCAGGATTTCGTGCGCGGCGTCATGCCGGACTGGAGCGACGGCCTGTTGGACTTCCTGCCGTCGCTCCGCAACTCCGAGGCGGTGGTCGTCGGCGAAGGCGTGCCGGTGCCCGCGCGCGTGCGCTTCGACCAACTGCCGGAAGGACAGCGTCCGCGCAGCGCCACGGCGTCGTTCTGCCATGCGTGGCGGCACGATGCAGCGGACGCGACCCTCATCCAGACGGTCATGAAACGGTGGCGGAATGGCCAGTAGGCCGCCACGGCAGAGTGCCACGAGGATCTAGCAATGCGGACCTCCTCCGCCTCCCGGCGCGGCACCCGCGATTCGGCCCTGGCCCGTTACGCTGCGGCCTACGAAGCGGCGCGCCACCGCACCAACGCCGCGCTCGGCATCGTCAACGCCGCCAAGCTGCAGCGCGCAGACGCGCTGATCAACAGCCTCTTCGAGCGGAGCTTCGATGCGATCCTGGTCGCCGGAGTGGATGGACGCATTGAACTGACCAATGACGCGGCGGCCCGCCTGTTCGGCCTGCGGCGCGGCACGCTGACCGGCCGCTCGGTGTTCGACTTGATACCGTCGACGCTGCTGTCCGCCGGCCTGCCGGACATGAGCGGCGAGATCAGTCCTCTCGTCGCGTATCACGAGGCGACCGGCCGCAAAGCCAATGGCGCCGAGTTCCCGATCGAGATCGGCGCCGGGGTCATCCATGTGAACTCGGAGCGCCGGTTGGTGTTCATCGTTCGCGACATTACGGATCGCAAGGCACAGGAGGCGCGCCTCCAGTACCAGGCCCTGCACGACGCCCTGACCGGTTTGCCCAACCGCGCCTACCTGGCGGAGCAACTGGATCAAACCCTGTCGCTTGCGGAGCGGACCGGGCAGACGGCGGCGCTGCTGATGCTCGATCTCGACCGCTTCAAGGAAGTCAACGACACCCTCGGCCACCCGGCCGGCGACGCCTTGCTGTGCGATGTGGCGCGCCGACTGCGCACGTCGATGCGCACCTCCGACGTCGTCGCCCGTCTCGGCGGCGACGAGTTTGCGGCTGTGCTGCCGGCGGGAAGCGGCGAAGATCGGGCGCGGCGAGTAGCGAGGCGCATCGCCGAGTCACTTCGTGACCCGTTCACCTACGACGGCGTGGTCATCGAGATTGGCGGCAGCATCGGCATCGCCCTCTATCCCGAGCATGGCCGCGAGAAGGAGCGGCTGTTGCAGTGCGCCGACGTCGCCATGTACGCCGCCAAAGAGAGCCAGTGCGGCATCGCCCTCTACCAGCACGACGAGGACCGCTATAGCGTGCGCCAGCTCACCCTAGCGAGCGAGTTGCGGCGCGCCATCGACAACGGCCAGATCTTCCTGGAATACCAGCCAAAATTGGACATCCGCCAGCGCAGGATCCTCGGGCTGGAGGCGCTGGCCCGCTGGCACCATCCCCTCTACGGCCGCATCGGCCCGGACGAGTTCGTCGCGCAGGCCGAACGCTGCGGTCTGACTCAGCAACTGACGGCGTCGACAGTGAATTTGGCGCTTGAGCAACTGGCGACGTGGCGGGCGGCGGGACTGGACCTGAGCGTCGCCATCAATCTGTCGGCGCGGGAAATGCTCAACAGGGGTCTGCCTGATCTCCTGTCCGAAAAGCTTCAAACGTGGAACGTCGACCCGGCCAGCGTCACCATCGAGATCACAGAAAGCGCTTTGATGAAGGATCCCGACCGGGCGCTGGAGATCGCCAATACCGTCTCCGAGATCGGCTGCAAGCTCTCCATCGACGACTTCGGCACCGGGTACTCATCTCTGTCGTACCTGAGCCGCCTTCCGGTCAACGAGCTGAAGATCGACAAGTCGTTCGTCCTCAGCATGGCGCATTCCGGCACAAACGCGACTATCGTCCATTCGACGATCGACCTGGCCCACAACCTCGGCCTCAAGGTCGTCTCGGAAGGCGTTGAAACTCGTGAGATGCTAGACGCCCTGGTCAGGCTCGGCTGTGATGCGATCCAAGGATTCCTGATCGGCCCTCCGATGTCCGCGGCCGGCGTTCCCGCATGGTTGGGAAGCGATGTACTCGTCGAGGCGCTCGACCACCTCCTGGAGCCACGCCTCGACGCTCACGCCGCCGCCTGATCTTCGGCCTCGCCGAACCATTCATCTCGCTCGGCCAGGTCCCGCATGTGCTGCGACAGGCGCCTGGCGTCGATGCCGACGAACCCGCAGACGAGGTGCAGGTCGCTGCTGCCTTCGGTAAGCCAGCGCCGTGCATCATCCCGGGCAGGTCCGCCCGCGACGTCGAAGGCGTCACGGATGACCTGATCGAGCACCGCAAGCCACAGAGCGTGCTCGGGGGACCGAGGGTAGATATCGTAATGTCTCGAGGTGTGGGGCACTGCTATGGCCTCCTGTTGTGGAAAGAGTGCTCCAAGAGCTTGCAGTTCGGCGACGCCAGCCTTCATTTCACCACGGCGCCGACCTCGTCGAGGAAGCTGCCTAATTTCCGGTCGAACGTGTTCAGGTGGTTCTCCAAAGCCGCGGCATACTGCTCAAGACGTTCGCGGCAACCTTCCACATCGTCGGCTCGAAAACGCTCCCAGACCTCGGTCCCCAGCCTGTCGAGCGTGACATGCTCCGCGCCATGAAGGGCGCGGTCCGGATACCGGTAGAGCCGCATAAGCAGGTTTTCGCTATAGGTGTGGACCTTGTTGGATCTGTAGAGGGCCTCGATCGTCTCGCCGGCGATCGCCTTGTCAGCGGCTCCGAGGGTATCGAAAGCCGCTGTCACTAGGCGGCCCAAGGTTTCGTGGTCGTCCTGGATCAGGGCGACCCTTTTGTCGAACACTTCTTCAGGAGGAATTGCGGGCATGGCGTGCCTTCCGTCTGTGGTGCCGGCCCTCCAGGGCGCTCGTCTAGATGTCGACTGGCCGCACCGTGCAGGGCTCAAAATCTTGAAAGGTACATATACCTATTATTCCTGCAATGCAAGGATCATAAGCTGATATCAAGCAATTTTTCCTTGCTCCGGACAATGAAACGTCTGGCGCTGCTGCCTGTGGATGGGTATCGTCCCGGCCATGCGACGCCAGCGCCATGCCAAGATCGTCTCCACTCTGGGACCGGCAACCAGCTCGAAGGAGGCCATCGATCGCCTGTTCGAGGCCGGCGCCGACGTGTTCCGCCTCAATTTCAGCCACGGCAGCCATGACGAGCACGCCGAGCGGTTCCGCATCATCCGCGAGTTGCAGAGCACGCACGGCCGCCCGATCGGCATCATCGCCGACCTCCAGGGGCCGAAGCTCCGCATCGGCGCCATCGCCGACGGGCCGGTGCACCTTCAGTCGGGTGCGGCATTCCGCCTTGATCTCGATGACATGCCAGGGGACGAGCGGCGGGCAACTCTGCCTCACCCGGAGGTGTTCGAGGCCCTGAAGCCCGGCACCACCTTGTTGCTCGATGACGGCAAGATCACCCTGCAGGTAAGTGACTGCGGCCCGAACTTCGCCGCCACCCGCGTCGTCAACGGCGGTTTCCTCTCCGACCACAAAGGCGTCAATCTTCCCGACGCGGTGCTCAGCCTCTCGCCGCTCACGTCGAAGGACCGGATTGACCTGGAATTCATTTTAAGTCTCGGGATCAGTTGGGTGGCTCTGTCGTTCGTGCAGCATCCATCTGATCTGGAGGAAGCCAAGAGGCTGATCGACGGCCGCGCCCACCTGATCGCCAAGCTGGAGAAACCGTCCGCGGTGCGCCAGCTCGCGCCGATCGTCGATCTGGCCGACGGCGTCATGGTGGCGCGCGGTGACCTGGGTGTGGAGATGCAGCCGGAGGATGTGCCGGTTCTGCAGAAACGCATCATTCGCGCCTGCCGCAGCGCCGGCAAGCCGGTCATCGTCGCGACGCAGATGCTGGACTCCATGGTCGACTCGGCGATGCCGACGCGCGCCGAGGCCTCCGACGTGGCGACAGCGGTGTACGACGGCGCCGACGCCGTCATGCTATCCGCGGAAACCGCGGTCGGCCGTTATCCGGTGGAGGCGGTGGCGATGATGAGCCGCATCATCAGGCGCGTCGAGTCCGACACCCTGCAGCGGGCGATGATGGACGCCACCCGGACGGTCCCGGAAACCTCCACATCGGCGTCGATCACCAGCGCCGCCCGTCAGGTGGCGGAAACGGCGCCGGCGGCGGCCATCGTCACCTTCACCGCCAGCGGCTCGACCACCGTTCGCGTTTCGCGGGAACGCCCGCCGATGCCGATCCTGGCGCTGACCCCGAACCCGCGCACCGCCCGCCGCCTCACCCTCGCCTGGGGCGTCTACGCGCTCGAGGTCGCCCCGTTCGACAACATCGACGAGATGATCGCCGCGGCGGTGAGGATCGCGCTCCGCGAGGGCTTCGCCGAGGCCGGGGACCGCCTGGTGGTGACGGCGGGAACGCCGCTCATGGTGCCGGGCCACACCAACATGCTGCACGTGGTCGAGGTCGATGAAGCGGACGCCGCGGCGCATGCGCCCGGGCAAGTGTAGGCCGATGCGCCGCTGACGGCGCCAGGCTCCGGAAAGAATGCTGAGCGATCTATTCGCCATCGTCGCGCCGGTGTTCGTGTGCGCCGGGATCGGCTACGGCTGGACGCGGGTGGGCCGCGCCTTCGAGACGGAGTTCGTCACCACCCTGGTCACCAACATCGCGGCGCCGTGCCTGGTATTCCACACGCTCGCCACCCTCACCGTCGGCGGCGCAGCCTTTGCGACCATGGCGGGTGCCGCCGTCGCGGCCTTGATCGTTTGCGGGCTGGTCAGCGCAGCCGTCCTCAAGGTCGCGGGGCTTCCGCTCCGCTCCTACCTGCCGCCGTTGATGTGGCCCAACACCGGCAACATGGGGTTGCCGCTCAATTTCCTCGCGTTCGGAGAAGTGGGACTCGGCTTGGCGATCGCAGTGTTCTGCGTCAACTCGGCGACCCACTTCACCGCCGGCGTCGCCATCGTTTCCGGGCACGCATCGCTCCGCCGCCTCGCGCAGGTTCCGGTGCTCTATGCCGTCGCCGCTGCGTTGGTGTTCATGGCGAGCGGCACGACGCCACCGGCGTGGATCACCAATACCACCAAGCTGCTCGGCGGCATCACCATCCCGACAATGCTGATAGCGCTTGGCGTCTCGCTCGGCCGCCTCGGCGTGCAGCGCCTGCCGGTCAGCCTCGGCCTCGCGATGCTGCGTCTCGCCCTGGGGTTCACCGTCGGCGTGACGCTCGCCTGGTTGCTCGGCCTGGAAGGGCCGGCCCGGGGCGTCCTCATCATCCAGGCGTCGATGCCGGCGGCCGTCTTCAACTACCTGTTCGCGCAACGCTACGGGCGATCGCCGGAGGAGGTCGCGGGCCTCGTCGTCCTCTCCACCGCCCTCTCCTTCGCCACCCTGCCGCTGCTGCTGTGGTTCGTGCTGTAGACGTGGCGGTGCGCTGCGCGGGTCAGGAAATACAGCATGAGCGCGTTGAGCAGATGCCAAAGAAAGTGCGTGCCGACGACCGTTTGCTGACAGAGGGTCCGGTCGAGGGTGCGAAAGGTGAGCGACACCGCGAAGACGGCGCCGGCGGCGATCAGCACCCGCCCGGCCGGATGGCGCCGCACCGCCAGCCAGCCGCCGATCCCGAGCAGCGCGATTAGCGCCGGCATGTAACCGACCGAGCCGTTGAGGCAGGCGCGGCCGCCGCCGGCGACCGGCATCAGAACGTTCGGGCCGCAGCGCACCTGCGGAGCCGCCCACAAGGCCACCATGAAGCCCGCGGTCAGCAGCACGACCCAAAGCACCGGGAGCCGCGCGAACACCCGGAGCGCGAACGCGAAATACACGATCATAAACACGCCTATCGGCGCCACATCGGCGATCGCCGCCCACCGGCTGGCGGTGGTGTGGAACAGGAAACTGCCGACGCCGATCAGCATCACCAGCCCCGCCAGTCCCAACGGCACCGCCCGCCGCGCCTGAGCCGGCCCGGTCACCATGGCATGGAGCAACGCCGCACCTGCGACGATGAACGCAAGGTTGCTGGCGGCGTTCAGCGGCTCCGCCGACAACCCCGGGTCCACCCCCCGCTCGCAGTAGGCAAAGATGGTGGTGCGGACTGAGTCGGATGATGTCATTTTCTTTTCGACACTTGCGTCATTCCAAATCTCTCATTGCGGTCGCGATCGAGGCCGAGCGCCGGCAGCGGCGCGTTCACTGCAATGGGCTGTTATGCGGCGCCGAGGCGCTCGAGCGTGGCAACCAAGTCGTCGTCGCCGACTTGCCAGGACGCTCGGCCTTCGACCCGGTTCCAATTCGCGTACGGCTTCGGCCCGCACTTGCGGAGGATCGCCACATCCGCGCCGTCGGGCACGATGTCGATGCGGTCGAGTTCACGGAACACCTGGAGAGCGACGGCGAAGGTGATGCCGATGGCGCGCGCGCTCCCGGCCGCCACGAGCACGAGCCGCCCGCCGACCGCGAGACGCGGCCACGCCCACACAGCGAAGATGAGCCGGCGCTCCAACGGCCCGGCATCAACGATAACGTCGACGCTTTCCGCGTCGACATCGGCCGGGAGGCCGCAGGTATCGTCGTCCGGATGCAGATGACGCACGTCCGTCGCCGCCGCGATCCACGGCCGCACCGCAGGGGCCGCGGGGTCGGCGCCATGAACGAGCGCTTGGCCGGTCTTCGTCGATGGCATGTCCGCTAATCGTAAGGATCGGCGGCGTCGCGAAGGCCGTCGCCGAGGAAGTTGAAGGTCAACACCGTGACGATCACCGGGAACATCGGCAGGATCAGCCACGGGTAGAGGGCGACCGCCTCGATGTTCTGGGCCTCGGTCAGCAACACCCCCCAGCTCGTCACCGGCGGGCGCAGGCCCAACCCCAGGAAGCTCAACGCGGTCTCCCCTAGGATCATCGACGGCACCGACAAGGTCGCGGACGCAATCAGGTGCGACATGAAGTTCGGCAACAGGTGGCGGCCGATGATCCGCGTCGGCGCCGCCCCCATCAGCCGCGCGGCCTGGCAGAAATCCTCCTCGCGAAGCGCCAGAAGCTTGGAGCGGACGGCGCGCGCCAGTCCCGGCCAGTCCAGGAGTCCAAGAATGATGGTGATGCCGAAATAGATCAGGATGGGGCTCCACGTCACCGGCAGAGCCGCCGAGAGCGCCATCCACAGCGGCAGTTCCGGCAGCGAGCGGATGATCTCGATCAGGCGCTGCACCACGTTGTCGACCCAGCCGCCGAAGTAGCCGGCGGTTCCGCCGATGGTGATGCCGAGGGTGAAGCTGATCAGAATGCCGATCAGCCCGACGGTCAGCGAGATGCGGCCGCCGTACAGCATGCGGGACGCCATGTCGCGGCCCAGGCGGTCGGTCCCGAATATGAACAGGGTGCCGCGTTCGGCCGGGCAGATAAGGTGCAGGTCACCCGGGATCAGGCCCCAGAACATGTAGGAATCGCCCGAGCAGAAGAAGCGGAGGCGGTGGATCGTGTCCGTGTCGGTCCGGTATTCGCGCTGCAGGGTTTCCATGTTGAGCTTGAAGTCCAGCCCATAGACGAACGGACCGACGAAGGCGCCGTCGTCGAACAGGTGGATCATCTGCGGCGGCGCATAGATATAATTCGTGTGGCGGGTGTGCAGGTTGTAGGGGGCCAGGAATTCGGTGATCAGAATCGTCGCGTAAGACGCCAACAGGAGGATCCCCGCGACCACCGCGACCTTGTGACGGCGAAACCGCCACCAGATCATCTTCCATTGCGACGCCAGGTAGTAACGCTCCTGCTCGGGCGTCAGGCGCTCGACCTCTTGCGCGTCAAAGGGCGCGTCGGAGACGAAGTGTGGCAGCCGTTCGTTCATTGGGCGCTCGCTCGCCGCGCTCTCATTGCGTTGCTGTCCCGGTGAGGCGGATGCGAGGGTCCAGCATCGCCAGCAACACGTCGGAGACGAACATGCCGATGACCGTCAGCACCGCGAGGAACATCAGGAACGATCCGGCTAGGTACATGTCCTGGCTCTGCAGGGCCTGCAGCAGCATCGGCCCCGTGGTCTGCAGCGACATCACCGCCGAAACGATGACCGAGCCGGAGACGATCTGCGGGATCAGGTTGCCGATGTCGGCGATGAACGGATTGAGCGCCATGCGAAGGGGATACTTGATGAGCAGGCGCCCCGGCGGCAGGCCCTTGGCGCGTCCGGTGACCACGTACTGCTTCTGCAGTTCGTCGAGCAAGTTGGCGCTGAGCCGCCGGATCATGCCGGCGGTGCCCGAGGTGCCGATCACCAGCACCGGCACCCACAGGTGCTCCAGCACCGACAGCGCCTTGGCGATGGACCACGGCTGGTTCACATACTGCGGGTCCATCAGGGTGCCGATGGAGGTCCCGAACCACACGTTGGCGAGGTACATCAAAATCAGGGCGAGCAGAAAGTTCGGCGTCGCCAGACCGAGAAAGCCGATCAGCGTCAGTCCGTGGTCGCCCCAACTGTATTGATGGGTCGCGGAATAGACGCCGATCGGGAACGACACGACGTAGACGAACAGGATGGTAACGAAGTTGAGCACCAGGGTCAGGAACAGCCGGTCGCCGACCAGCTCGGCGACGGGCAGGTTGTGCTCGAACGAGTAGCCGAGGTCGCCCTGGATGAGGCCGAACAACCAGAAGAAGTACTGCTCGAACATGCTCCGATCGAGCCCGTACTGACGGCGGAGGAACTCGATGCGCTCGACGGGAACGAGTTCGCCCTGGCTCTGCAGTTCGGCGATGTGGCTGGAAAGGTAATCCCCCGGCGGAAGCTGAATGATGATAAAGATCAACAAACTGATGACGAGCAGCGTCAGCAGCATGGTCAACAGGCGCCGGCTCAGGTAGCTCAGCATCGACCCCCCGCGCTGTCCCTGTCGTCCACGGCCCTACTGGAACCAGAACGTGTCCGGGCGGTGAATGCCGAAGTGCGCTCCCGGCTCCCAGTTGTAGACACCGGTCTTGGGCACGTTCTGCAGGCGCTTGCTGATTACGACCGGTTGCGGCACGGCGCGCACGATGCCGATGCTGAACACCTGGTCCGAGTAGATGTCGAGCATCTCCTGCCAGATCGCGGTTTTCGCCTCGACGTCAGTTGCCGCCTCCCAGGCTTGATGCAGATCGTCGAGCGCTTTCGCCGGTTCCAGGTCGATCGCCTCGCCGGCCTGGCCCGAGGTTTCGGCGTACTGCCCCCACTGCGGCCACTGCAGCTGCATCTGGTTGGTCGGCGCCAGTTCGTGCGGCGCCATGATCGGCGTCGGCAGGGCGTTTTCCAGGCCCTTCCAGACCGACATGACGGTCGCGCCCGCAAAGATGCGATTGCGGAACACCTCCCGCTGCAACGGCTTGATGTGCAGGCGGATGCCGATTTGCGCCCAGGAATCTCGGACCAATTGCAGAACGTCGATCTCGGTCGCGCTTTCGCCGGCGGTCTCGACGACGATGTCGGCGGGCCGCCCGTCCGGCAATTGGCGGAGACCGTCCCCCTGGCGGGTGAGGCCGATGGCGTCCAGCATCGTGTTGGCGCGGGCAGGGTCGTACGTGGTCCACCGCGCCGGGAAATCCGGATCGAACAGCGGGCTGTCCGGCAGCACCGTATTGCCGCCGACATCGGCGAGGCCGTAATAGATCGTCTGGTTGATTTCGTGGCGATCGATGGCGAGCGACAACGCCCGCCGAAAATCGGGGTTGCGCAGCACCTCGCGCCACACCGGATCGGCGACCGTCAGGTTCGGGTAGAGCGCCATCTCGGAGCCGGCCGCCGTCGGCCACAGCGCCACCGTGTAGTTGTGGCGCTCCTCGCCTTGTTTGAGAATAGTGTAGTTCTCGAACCCGAGGCCACGCGCCTGCAGATCCGTCTCCCCGGCCGCCGCCTTGGCCGGGATCAGCTTGGCGCTCACCACCGCGACGGTGACGGTGTCGATGTACGGAAGTTGCCGGCCCTCCTCATCGATGCGGTGGTAGTAGGGGTTGCGCTCGAACAGAAACCGGTTGGAGGGTGGACGGGTCACGATCCGCCACGGCTGCAAGGTCGGCAGGTCCGGATCGTCGTTCTTGTACTGTTGCGCCTTGCGGAAATGAAGCGCCACCCAATTGCGCTGTCCAGCCTCCGCGATGCGCCGGTTCAGAGCGTCCGGCTCCGCGTAGCGGGCGTGGAATTGCTTCAGGTAGTGGGCCGGCTGATAGAGATACTCCGGCCGGGCTCCGGCCAGGACCGGCAGGAAGTAGAGGTTGGGCTTGTCCCAGGTGTAGCGGACGGTCGTCTCGTCGACGGCCTCGAAACGCGGCCCCGCCCCGTCGACCCGCAGAAACGCCGGCAGCCCGCCCGGCGACATTTCCGCATTGGTAAGCACGTCCTCCCAATGATAACGGAAATCCTCGGCCGTGAACGGGTGTCCGTCGGACCATTGGTGGCCCGGACGCAGATGGAACGTGAATCGGCGATCCTCTTCGACCTCAAGGCTTTCCAGAATATCCGGCGTGAGGATCCAGTCCGGCCCATAGCCGACCAGCCGGGCGTAGCCGTAGACGACCAGCATGCGGGTGTCCTGCTCCCGCCCCATCAGCGTCCGCAGTTCGCCGCCGTAGCGGCCAGAGGTCTTGCCGAGCGCTGCCAACGGGACTACCGACGGTGTCTGCGGCAGACGTTCCGCCAAGGGCGGCAACTCACCGGCCGCGACGCGCTCCGCGAAAATGGGCGGCTCCTCCGCACCCGCGCCAGCCAAGCCGGCGCTCATCCACAGAGACAGAACAGCCAGCAACGCCCTCCCGCAGAACTGCAAGAGCCGCACCTCCTTCAAGAGCCTGGTCATGGACATGGCCTTCTGCCCCCTTCATGCGGCTTGTTGGCCTTGTTCGTCCTGCTTGGCCTCATGGTACCACGTCCGCGCCGCCCGCGGGTGCCGAATGCGCCCGCACGCGGTGCCCGTCGCCCAGATCAAACAGCCCCTCCATGCCGCCCGCGTCGACATTGAACGGCGGTGGCCACGCGTGTGGGTCGGACGCCCGACCATCCATCAGCGCCGCGAAGTCGAGGCGGCGCTCGGGGTCGGGGTATGGAACCGCGGCGAGAAGGGCGCGGGTGTAGGGATGCACCGGGTTGCGGAACAAGACTTCCCGCGGCGCCAGCTCGACCAGGCGCCCGGCGCACATCACCGCGATGTGGTCGGCCATGTAGTCGACGACGGCAAGATTGTGCGAGATGAACAGATAGGTCAGTCCCAGCGCGGCCTGGAGATCCTTGAGCAAATTGAGGATCTGCGCCTGCACCGAGACATCGAGCGCCGAAACCGGCTCATCGCAGATCAAAAGCTCCGGGCGCAGCGCCAGCGCCCGGGCGATGCCGATGCGCTGGCGTTGGCCTCCGGAGAAGCTGTGCGGGTAGCGGTTGAGGTGCGTCTTTTCGAGCCCGACCAGTTCCATCAACTCCACCACCATCTCCCGGCGAAAGTCGCGGTCGCCGATGTCGTGGATCACCAGCGGCTCGCTGACGATGTCGAGGACCGGCATGCGCGGATTGAGGGAGCCGAACGGGTCCTGGAACACATACTGGATGCGCCGGCGGAACCGGGTCAGCGCCTTGCCCTGCAGCGCCAGCACGTCGATCGGGCCGTCATCGCCGTTGTAGGTCACCGTGCCGGCGTCCGGCTCGATGGCGCGCATGACCAGCTTGCTGACCGTGGTCTTGCCGCAGCCGCTTTCCCCGACGAGTCCGAGACAGGTCCCGCGCGGTACGCTGAAGCTGACATCATCGACGGCCAGGTGCGTCGTGACGCGGCCGGTGCGAAACATTCCGCTCTGCTTGCGGTGGGTAAACCTCTTGCTGAGGCCGCGGACTTCGAGCAGCGGCGGGTCTGTCGCCGCCGCCGGGCGGAGCCCCGCGTTGCCGTTGTCCATCAGCCGCCGGCCGGCGTCCTGGCTGATCTCGCGGAGCGGGGTCAGCCGCTCGCCGCGCTTCATGTCGAAGTGCGGCACCGCCTTGAGCAGCGCCTTGAGGTAGGGATGTCGCGGGTTTCCGTAGATGTCGTGGAGCGTGCCGCTTTCCACCACCCGGCCGTTGTACATCACCACCACCTCTTCGGCGACGTTGGCGACGACGCCGAGGTCGTGGGTGATGATCAAGAGCGCCATCTGCAGTTCCGCCTGCAGGTCCTGGATCAGCTTGAGGATCTGCGCCTGGATCGTCACGTCGAGGGCGGTGCTCGGCTCGTCGGCGATCAATAGCGCCGGATGACAGATCAGCGCCATCGCGATCATCGCCCGCTGGCGGAGCCCCCCCGACAATTCGAACGGATAGGTGTCGTAGGCCCGGCGCGGCTGGGGGAACCCGACCATGTCGAGCATGTCTATGGTGGCTTGCCGGCCATCGCTCCGGCTCATCCGGCGATGAAGAAACAAGGCCTCGCTGATCTGGTTGCCTATCGTGTGCAACGGCGACAGCGACGTCATCGGCTCCTGGAAAATCATCGAGATGCGGTTGCCGCGGATTGCCCGGTACTGGTCGCTGGCCGGATCGAGCGCCGCCAGATCGACGGGCGCCGGATCCCGCATCAGGATCTGGCCGCCGGAGATGCGCGCCGTGCGCGGCAGAATGCCCAGGATAGCCTGAGCGGTGACCGACTTGCCGGAGCCGGATTCGCCGACCAGCGCCACCGTCGCTCCCGGCCGGATGCGGAGGCTAAGCCCGTCGATCGCCTGAATTGGCCCGGCCTGGGTGCGGAACTCGACGCTGAGATCGCGGATCTCGATGAGGTTGCTCATTCCGCGCTCGCCGCCATGGCGATGACGGGAGCCGGACCGGGAGCGGCCGCGGCAGTCGCAATCCCCATCGCCCGGAAGTTGAAGGCGGTCGCTGCGTCGAGGGCGACTCCCTGGGCGCCGGCGGCGGCGGCGGCACGAGTCGCCAGTCCGTGAAAATCGGCGATGCGGGAATCGACGCGAAGCCGCCGCCGACCGCCGTGCAAGGTCAACTGCAGCCAGCCGTTGCCCCCATCGCGCCGCGTCGAGTAGTACGCCAGACGCACGGCGCGGAGCGACCGCCACGCCACGTCGCCGCCACGCGGGCCGCGCACGTGCACGCCGTCGTCGTCCACCTCGATGCGGGTCAGGTGGCGCACCACTGTCGTCCCGCCGAACAGCGCGAACACGGCGGCGCCCAGACCGAGCAGGACCGTCGCCGCCGGCGCCGTCGGCACCGCCACCAGCGGTCCCAGGGTGATGGCGAGGCCGGCGCCGCTCCGCGCGTAGTCGGCGATCACCGCGTCCGCGCCGTAGCGGTGTATGCTCACGGCCAAAACGCCTCGCGGGCCGTCACCCAGCGGGCGGCGGGATGGGCGCAGGTCGCCCGCAGCAGTTCCTCGATGAAGCGCCAGCACGCCTCGTCGTGGTAGCCGTGGTGGGTCATCAGACCGGTTGGCTCGTCCGGGTCCACGTCGCGGCACCGCCGCGTCGCAAGGTGATCCAGCACCTGCTCGATGGCGCGCCCGTCGCCGGCGAAGCCGCCGCCCTGCCAGTCCATGATGTCCACGTGCACGTTGGTGCGCCGCACCCCCGGCGCCGGCTCCGCCGTGCCGCGCGGCCCCAAGGTCGAGACGGCGGCGAGCCCCGCGGAGGGCAGGTCCGGGAGCAGGTCGTCGTCCATCCTGTTCCAAGGCGCGACGAAGGCGGGGAGGCCGCCGGGCAATTGAGAGATCCGCCGCCAGCCCTCGGCCAGTTCCGCCATGATCGCCGCCCGCGGCCGATCCGGGCCGTATTCCTCCTGGCGCTGGTCCGACGGTGCATGGTTGGCGTGCGCCCAGCCGTGCTGAAGCGCCGCCGCCTGCGGATGCTCCCCGATCGCCGCGCCGAGCGTCCCGTCGATGTCGCGGGGGATCACGGCGAGGGCAACCGGCGTGCCGGTGTCGCTGCTGAGGCCCAACAGGCGCCGCAGCGCCGGCGTCGCCCGCGTCGCGTCATCGTCCCGCCACCACAGGGTGGCCGTCCGCCCGTCCCGGCTCCAGGCGTCCAGTTCATCGTGCAGCGCCTGCCAAGGATCCATCCGTCTCCGCCCGGTCCGCGCCCGCTCAGAAAGGCGCCTGTGCGGCGCAGGCGGCAACGGCTCGCGCCGTCTCCCGCGCGCCATTCATGTCGACGGCGGCGGACCTCGGTTGCATCGTCAGCGCCCGTCCGATCGCCTGCGCCAATTCCTGCGCCACCTCTGCCGGGCCCGCCGCCCCTTGCTCCAGCATCTTCCACTCCAGCATAATGATCGCCCGCTGTGCAGCAAGCGTTCGCGCCCGGAACGCCTGCTCGGTCTGGTCCTTCGCCGCGAACGGCACGATTACCGCCCGTGCCCCAGCCTGCAGGATGTCCATGACCGTGTTGTAGCCGCCTTGGGAGATGCTGACGACGCAGTTGCGGAGCACCGTCGGCATGTCGTCCCGCCAGCGTTCCACCACCACCCCTGCCGGCGGATCCCACGCCAGCGCAGCGAAGTCTGCATCCGGAAGGTTGGGGCCGGTTATCAGCCGCCATGGCCGGTCGGCGAGCACGGATAGCGGACGCGCGGCCAGCGCCGCCTGCAACAGCGGCGCCCCGACGGCGCCGCCGCCGGCCGACACGATGACCTCGCCCACGCCGGCCCGGCTGCCGCGGATTGCGCCCGCCGACGGGTGCGCGGCGACGTAGCCGGTATAGCGGATCATCGACGCGATCTCCGCGGCTTCGGGAAACGTGTCTTCGAGGCGCAACAAGCCCGGGTCGCCATGAACCAGCACGCCGTCCAACCAGCGTCGGGCGAGGGCGACCATGTCGCGGCGGCGCTCCGGGTCGGCCTTCGCCACCAGCACGTCGCGAAGCGAGCACAGCACCCGCGGACGCGGCGCCGCGGTCCGCGCCGCTTCGAGAAGCGGCAGCAACTCGAAGCGGAACTGGCGGCGGCCGAACGGAAACTGCTCGATCAGCAGCACGTCGGGATGCAAAGCCTCGAACTCGACCAACAGCCGCGCCATCCGCGCGTCCCTGAGGGCGTCGTCGACCGTCCGGCCGTGCTCGTCCACCAGCGAGCTGAATGTCCCGTCGGCGGCCCGGATCGCCGGCAGGCGGATGCGGGCGCAGCCGTCGAAGTCGATCCCGGGAACATCCATCCCGCCCAGCACCACCGTAACCTCTAGCGCCGCGTCCACCATCGCTTGAGCAATGATCGACGCCCGCTTCAGGTGGCCGACGCCCAGCACATGCTGGACGTAGAACATCACGCGCGCGCCCATCGCTAGATCAATCCCTCAAGCAGACCACCGAGCTTCCGTGCCGCCCCCGGCAGGTCGTGGTCCCGGCGCACCCGCTCGGCGGCGCGCTTTCCCATTGCCCGGCGCCGTACTGCATCGTCGAGCAGAGACGCCACCGCGTCTGCAAAGGTTTCCGCATCGCCGACCGGCACGAGCAGTCCGGTTTCCTTATCGGTGACGACGTCCGGAACCCCGCCGGTGTTGCCGGCGACCACCGGGAGGCCGGCGGCCTCGGCTTCCAGCAACGCCAGCCCGTACGCCTCGCCCACCGCCGGCCAGACATAGAGATCGCACGCTGCATAGAGCGCCGGCAGTGCGGCTTCATCGACCCGTCCGAGTTGGATCGCCCGCGCGCCGAGGGGCGCCAGCGCCGCGCCGGCATCATCGGCCGCCGGGCCGTCACCGGCCACGATCAGCCGCCACGGCCTATCGCCGATGCGGCGCAAGGCCCGTCCGAGGACGCGATAGGAGCATCGTTTGGCGCCGGGACGCATCATCGCCACAGTCAGCAGCAAGGGTTCCGTCGCCGCTGTCCCCAACCGCGCCGCCAGCGCCGCCCGGTGTCGGTCCCGGTCCCGTGCGGCGCGCGCAAACGGGCGTGCGTCGATGAACGGTTTCAGCGACTGCAGCCGCGCCGGATCCGCGAGCAGCGGTCGGAGGCCGTCGCCATCGCTGCTGTTTAGGCCCACGACAAGATCGGCGGCAACGATCGCCTTGGCCGCGGCGGCATGACCCGCGGACCAGGGTCCGCGCCGTTGTTTCTCCGCGTGGGACGCTTCCGCCACCACGTAGGGGATGCCGAGCGCCCGGCTCACCGCCGGTCCCAGCCAATCCGGCGCCTTGTGGTAGAGGTGATAGGTGAACCACGTCTGCGGCCGCTCCGCCGGCGGCCGGCGGCGGTAGCGGGCGACCAGACGCCCGGCCACGCGCCCGCCGAGCGCCGCGATGCGCCGCTGACGATCGCCGTCGCCGCTCGCATCCAGGCTTCGGAACCGTGCCGCCAGCTCGACCTTGCATCCCGCCGCCGACAGCGCCGCCATCAACAGCCGCGCCATCGTGCGCTCTCCCGACGGCGTCGGATGATCGGGCGGTTTCAAGGGCGCGTAGAACGCGATGCGCATGGCGGGGATTCGCTGGCTGCAATTCCGAATCGGCGCGCCAGGCGAGCAATGCCGGCGTCCAGGGTGAACCGCGACCGCACCCGCTCCATCCCGGCCCGCCCGAGGCGGCGGCGCAGCATCGGCGCCCGGATCAACCGCTCGATCGCGTGACCGAGAGACGCGGCGTCGTCGGGCGGCACCAGGAGCCCGTTTTCGCCGTCGGTGATCAGCTCGGGGATTGCCGAGACGGTGGTCGACACGCATGCAAGCCCCTGACTCTGCGCCTCCATCAACACGTTGGGGAGACCGTCGCGGTCACCGTCCGCCGCGACGCGGGAGGCAAGCGCGAACACGTCGGCTGCGCGGAACCGTTCCAGCACCACGTCGTGGGGCTGCGGCCCCAGCCACCGCACACGCCCGCCGATCCCAAGCCGCTGCGCCAGGCGCTGCAGGTCCGCGAGCAGCGGCCCCCCGCCGATGTGGTCCAGCCGCCAATGCACATCCTCCGGCAGCCGGGCCAGCGCCGCGAGCAGCACGTCGGTGCCCTTCTTGGCGACGGCGCGGCCGACCGACAGCAGCACCGCCGGGTCGCTCGCGTCGCCCCCGTTGCGGAGGCAGGGAGCAGCGGCTGGCGGCGGCGGAAAGCGCGCGGGGTCGAGCCCATGATACACCAGGTCGACCCGCTCCGCCGTCGGCGCCAATGCGGCCAGGTGGTCGGCGCCGGCCCGCGTGCAGGTGACCGCCCAGCGGCACTCGGCAAGCTTGTCGCGCTTGTCCCACTCCGGCGTCGTCCAGATGTCCTTGGCATGGGCGGAGACGCTCCACGGCAGGTCCAGGATCATCGCCGCATAGCGGGTGACCGACGCCGGCGTGTGAAGGAAATGGGCGTGCAGCCAGCCGACTTCCGCCGGCATCTCGTGGGCCAGCACCAGCGACTGTCCGAAGCGGCGGATGCGGTTGCGGCTCCGGTCGCGGGCGAGGTCGCGGAGCCACGCCGCCCGCGCCCGCCGGTAGCCAAAGCGGCCCCGCACCGCGCGCCACGCGGTGTGGACCCGCTCCGGCTGATCATGCAGATACTCCGGCAGGGTGCGCACCGGCGCCCGGATGTCGCGGTGGATGGGGTGGACGTGCGGGTCGGTGGGGTGGCGCAGGGAATAAAGGCGAAGGTCGAGGCCCAACCGCTCCAAGGCGAGGATTTCCTGGGCGATGAACGTTTCGGAGAGGCGGGGATAGCCCTTGAGGACGATTGCGATGGCGGTCTGCACGGGCGCCGGTCCTACCCGGCGGCGCGCCGCGAGGCCGCGCCCGCTCGCCCGTCCAACCAGTCGTCGACCATGCCGTTGATCTCCGCGAGGCCGTCAAGCAGCCCCGGGATGCGGACCTCCGACGGTCGCGGCTGGCCGGGGAGGGCGCGGATCGCCGCCGCCATGCGCGCCGGATCGCGGTCGTCGTCGATCGGCAGCATGCGCGCCAGCCCGAGCGCTTCGGCGCGGGCGGCACGGATGTACTGTTCCAGGCGCGGCACCGTGCGCGGCACGATCAAGCCCGGCCGGTCGAACGACAGGATCTCGCAAAACGTATTGTAGCCGCCCATGGCGACGATGCCGGCGGCGCCGGCCATCAGCAGCTCGATGTTGGCGTCGAAGGTGATGGCCGACACCTTGTCGAGCCGCGCCACCCGCTCCATGAAACCGGCCTGGATGGAGGACAGCATGAACGGGCCGAAGACGACGATGGCGCGGTGCGGCAGTTCCGGTCGTGCTCGTAGGCGCTGAGCACCCAGTCGACGACCTCCGCACCGTCGCCGCCGCCGCCCGTGGTGACCAGGATATAGGGGTCGTCCATGACGCCCACGGCGTCCGGCGCCACCCGCGGCGACGGCGGCGCGGAACGGCGGAGATAACCGGTGAAGCGGATCTTGCGGTGGACATCCGCCGGCAGCGGCACCCCGGCGAGCGGATGGCAGATTTCGGGCAGGCCGTAGATCCAGATGTGATCGTAGAGCTTGCTCAACGCCGGGACGGCGTTCTTGCGCTGCCATTCTTCGGACAGCAGGTCGGGCTGGTCCATGATGTCGCGCAGCCCGAGGACCAGCGGCGTGCCCCGCGCCTTCAGCATGGAAAGCGTCGCGCCCACCTCGCCGCGCAGCCCGAGCGGCTCCTTGTCGACCAGAAACACATCGGGTGCGAAGGCGGCGGCGGTATGGCGGATGATCGAGGCGCGGAGGCGCAGCGTCTGTTCGATGCCGATTTCCAGGTTGAGGGGCGTGTAGTCGCCGCGGCGCAGCTTGATGACCCCCGGCACCCGCACGAAATCGACGCGGCTCCGAAAGCTGAAGCTGCCGATGATCGGCGATCCCGAAAGGATCAGCACCGACAGATCCGGCCGGTGATCCACCAGCGCGTGGGCGATGGTCCGGCAGCGCCGCAGGTGGCCGAGCCCGAACGAGTCATGGCTGTAGATCAGGAGCCGGCGGTGGCCGCTGCCTCGTGCCATGACCCCTCCCCTCCCGACACGTCCCTTCGCCCGCATGGTAAACGCCAACGCGCCAGACGGAAACAACTACAGCGACAAATCGCGCCGTTATTGTTGGATTGTCACCGCGGCGGGGTCTTGTGCCGCCGCTCCGGCGAACGCTCCGGCTGCGCTGCCATAGGCCGCGCCTCCGTCTTGTGAGTGATGGTGAGGTTGGTATCGTCTGGATTGACGTCGATGCGCCCGATCTCCCGGTAGAAGCGCGCCGCCACGGTCAACGCGTTGCCGATGTCGCGGGGCCGGCGGGTGTCGTGCAGGACCAGCAACCCGCCCGGCGCGAGCAGGCGCCACGCGGCGAGCGCGAACTCCAGACGCAGATCATCGTCGCCATCGTCGAAGATCAGGTCGAAGGCGCTGTCCTGGAAGGCGTCCAGCACGGAAAGCCTCTCGAAGTGCACGAACCTTACAGCGGACTCGGGCGCCAGCAAGTCGACGATGACGCGGGTGCGCTCGATCCACACCGCCGCCCGGTCGAGGCTGACGATGGTGGCGCCGACCCCACCAGTTTGTGCGAAGATCTGGGTCGACGCGCCAACGCCGAACTCGATGATGCGCCGATGCCGTCCCGCCAGCTCCGCCAGACAGGCTGCGTCATTCCGCGACAGATCGCCCACGTAACGAAGCGGCGAAGTCGGCAAAGGCATGGCGGCGGACATCGGGGCAAATTCTTCAACGCTGTGTGGGCCCCTGATAGGGCCTGCAGATGGCGATGTCGAATCCGGTCCCCTTCATTGTGCGGCGCCTGCCGTGCGGGCAGCCTCGCCATCACGATTTTGAAACATCGATGAAAGGCGGTCGTGCGGCGGGCGGGGTTGAAGTATGCTCCGCAAAAACCTGCCCGGATGCCACCGTGTTCGAGTTCGACCAGGTCCAGCGTGCGCTGCGTGAACGCGGGAGCGAGCCGCCGCTGGCGACGTATCGCTCGACCTCCCGCGTCACGCAGCTGTCGTTCCTGTGGTGGAGCGAGCACTGCGTCGAATGCGCCGATCCGGACTGCTACACCAGTTGCGCGCTGTTCGCACCCCGTCCGGATGGCCGTTGTCGGCGGTTCACCTACGGCATCTTCAAGAATCGGCGCTATCGCTCGTTCCGCGGGTACGGCGCCGAGGTGGCGTTCAAGCGGTGGGGCAAGCTGGAGGCCGACGGCAACGTCTGGATGGAACCGGCGGCGGCGGTGCTGCGGCGGGAGCGGGCGCTGGCGCTGAAGCGCCGGCTGGCGCGGTGGATCGGCAGCCTGGCCGCCCGCCTCACCGACAACCCGCGATGGCAGCCCGACCTGCCGGAGCCGCGCAAAATCGCCCGCCGCCTGCACCGCCGCGGTTCGCCACCCCGCCGGCCGCAGGCGTTTCTGATCGAGGTCTACAATCCGGGCGTAGCGCCGGTCGATCTGCAGGTGGTGATGCGGCTTGCCACGCTTCTGCCGCCGCAACACCCATCCGAGGCGCCGCCGCCGTTGCTGGCGACGCTTCGCCTCGCTCCCGGCTACACGTGCCACCGGATCGAGAGCACCGGCTTCGAGGCCATCGTCGCTTCGGGACTGCCGTTCAAAGGTAGCCCTGCTGCCGGCCGGCGACGAGGCGGTGCGGCTGGTGTTTCTTGCTTGCGATTTCGTTATCGAGGATGGCAGGGAAGCGGCCGCTCCGGGGGTCGCCAACCAGGTCAAGTGCGTCGTCTTCGACCTCGACGACACGCTGTGGACCGGCGTACTGCTGCACGGCGACCGCCCACGGCTGCGGCCGGGGGTGGAGCGGGTTCTGCGCGAGCTGGACCGCCGCGGCATCCTCCTCAGCCTTGCCAGCAAGAACGACTATGGGAGCGCCTGGGAGCAACTGATCCGTATGGGTCTTGATGACCTGTTCCTGCACCCGCAGATCGGCTGGCAGCCGAAAAGCATCGGCATCGCCCGCATCGCGGATCACCTCAATCTCGGGCTCGACGCCTTCGCCTTCGTTGACGACAATCCGTTCGAGCGCGCCGAAGTCGCCGCCGCCTGCCCGGAGGTCGTGGCCTTCGACGCCGCGGAGATGGAGGCGATCCTCGATCACCCGCGCTTCCGTGGCAGCGACAGCGTCGATGCCGCGCGGCGTCGGCAGTATTACCGGGACGAGATGGCGCGCAACGCGGTGCGGAAGCAGTCCAGCCACGATTACGGGGCGTTTCTCCGGTCGTGCGACATCGAACTTTCGGCCAGGACTTTCGCGTCCAAGGACCTGGACAGGACCGCCGAGCTGATCCAGCGGACCAATCAGCTCAACTTCTCCGGTCGCCATTACGGTCGCGATGATATCCTCAGGCTGGTGAGGGACTCCTGTTTCCGCATCTGCGTCATGACCTGCCGCGACCGGTTCGGTGACTATGGAACCATCGGTGTCGCGGTCGTTGCGCGGCTGGGCGCCACCCTCAGGATCGAGGACCTCATGCTGTCCTGTCGTGTTCAGGGGCGCGGCCTCGAGCGCGCCGTTTTCGCCCACCTGATCACCAGCACTGCGCCGCGGCCGGAGCGGCTGTGGGTGCGTTTCCGCCCGACTGCCCGCAACGCACCGGCGCGCCAGGCGCTGGAGGATCTCGGCTTCCGCTTGGATTGTGACGGCGCGGGGGATGTCGACGGCGCGGGCTTCATTTTGGACGTGACGCACCATGATCTGCAGTCCGACGTGATCCGCGTCATCGCCGATGATTGGGCGGGGCCCGCAGACCAACGCCCGAGCGCGACGACGCTCGCCTGAAGCACCCGCCATGGAACCGAGCATCTTCAAGTTCATCTATCGCTACAGCCTGCGTCAGCAGGTGTTTCTCGTCGCCCTCACGTTCGTCTCGTTTCCGTTCCTCTACGCGTCGCTGGAGCTTCCCAAGGTCATCGTCAACGAGGCGATCGGCTCCACCGATTTCCCCAAGCCTCTCGCCGGCGTCCCGTTTGCTCAGGTCGATTATCTTCTGATCTTGTGCTTCGGGTTTCTGTTGATGGTGCTGGGGCGGTTCGCGCTACGCTATTACGTCAACCTTTACAAAGGCGTTCTTGCCGAACGCATGCTGCGGCGGCTTCGCTACCAGCTGTTTTCGGCGGTGCTGCGCTTTCCGCTCCCCCACTTCCGCAAGACCTCCCAGGGCGAGATCATCGCCATGAGCACCGCCGAGGTCGAGCCGCTCGGCGGCTTCATCGGCGACGCCGTCGCGCTGCCCGCGTTCGAGGGCGGCACCATGCTCACCATCCTGGCGTTCATGTTTGTGCAGGACCCCATCCTGGGACTCGCCGCCATCTCCCTCATCCCGGTGCAGGCGTACGTCATCCCCAAGCTGCAACGGCAGATCAACGCGCTGGCAAAAGAACGTGTTCGCACCGTCCGCAAGTTGTCGGAGCGTCTTGGAGAAGTCGTCGACGGTATCGAGGATGTCCATGCCCATGACACGGCAGAGCTGGAGCGGGCCGACATCGCGCGATGGCTCGGCACCATCTACAATATTCGCTATAAAATATATAAGAAGAAATTTCTCATTAAATTCATTAACAACATGGTCAGCCAGCTCACACCTTTTTTCTTCTTTTCCATTGGCGGATATCTGGTCATAACGGGTCAGTTGACGTTCGGCGCTTTGGTCGCCGTGCTCGCCGCCTACAAGGATCTGTCATCGCCCTGGAAGGAGTTGCTGAGCTGGTATCAACTGAAAGAAGACAGCCGCATCAAATACGAGCAGATCATCGAGCAGTTCCAGCCGGCCGGAATGCTTCCCGAGTCCCTGCAGGCGCGCCACGAAGCGCCGGTATCGTGTCTCGCTGGCTCTGTCGTCTGCTCCAATTTGACTCTGGAGGAGGAAGGCGGCCTGAAGGTGGTCGACGGCGCGACGTTCAATTTCGACATCGGCGAACGGGTGGCGCTTGTGGGTCCCGAGGGTGCCGGCACCTCCGCCGTCGCCAAGCTATTGGCGAGACTGTTGACGCCGAGCGCTGGCAGCATCCGGGTCGGCGGCGTCGATCTGGCGTCGCTGCCGCAGGCGGTCACTGGGCGCCGCATCGGCTATGTCGGCGCCGGCGTCACATTGTTCTTCGGCTCGTTGCGCGATAATCTGGAGTACGGCCTCCGCCACCAGCCGATCGCGCCGGTGACACACGGTGATGGCGAACGGCGGGCGGCGTGGGAGAAATACGTGCGGGAAGCACGCGAGGCCGGCAATACCGACAGCGATCCCGACGCCGATTGGGTCGATTATGCGGCTGCCGGCGTGGCAGACGCGGCGGGCCTGCTCGACCGCACCATCCACGTTCTTGAAACGGTGCAACTCGACCGCGATCTATTTCTGTTCGGCGCCCACAGCACGGTCGATCCCGAAATCCACCACGACCTCTCCGTCAGAATCCTGGAGGCTCGCTTCCTGCTGCGCGAACGGCTGCAGGCGCCGGCCTACCGCGACCTGCTCGAGCCGTTTGACTACGAGCGCTTCAACTTCAACATGTCGATCGCCGAGAACATCCTGTTCGGCACGCCGGTCGGGGAAGTCTTCGATCTGCAGCACATCGCGAAAAACCCGTACATGCTGTCGGTGCTGAAACAGGTCGGCCTGGTGGACGCGTTCATCGACATCGGCCTCCAGGCGGCGCGCATCATGGTCGACCTGTTCCGCGACGTGCAGCCGGGGGACGAGATTTTCGCCCGCTTCAGTTTCGTCAGCGCCGAGGCGATTCCGGAGTTCGAGGCGATCATCCGCCGCGCCGACATCGGCGGGATCAGCGGCCTTGGCGCCGAGGATCGCCAGAGGCTGTTGTCCGTCCCGTTCCCGCTGGTGCCGGCGCGCCACCGGCTGGGTCTGCTCGATGCGGAGGGCGAGCAGAGATTGCTGGAGGCGCGGCGCGCGTTCGCCGCCGGCCTGCCGTCGGAGCTGCGCGATGCAGTCGCGTTCTTCGACGCCAACCACTTCAACGTCGCCGCGTCGGTGCAGGACAACATACTGTTCGGGCGCCTGGTCTATGGCCGGCCGCAAAGCCAGCGCGTCGTCGGCGATCTCATGGCGGAAGTCATCGACGCCCTCGACCTCCGGCGCGCCATCATCGAGCTCGGCCTCGCATGTCCGGTCGGCATCGGCGGCAGCCGGCTGTCGGCGGCGCAGCGCCAGAAGCTGTCCCTCGCGCGCAGCCTCCTCAAGCGGCCCGACCTCCTGGTGGTCGACCAGGCCATGGCCGCCCTTGACCCGAGAAGCCAAAAGGTGATCATGACCAACGTGATCGAGGCACTGGACGGCGCCGGCTTGGTGTGGACGTCCAGCGAAGAGCCGGACCTGCCCGGCTTCGATCGGGTGATCGCGATGGAGAACGGCAAGATCGTCGGCCAGAAGGACCTTCGTTCGGATCAGGCCGAGCCGCCGTTGCGGCTGGCTTCGCCGCAAGGCGACGTGTGATCCGTTCCTGAACGGCGTCAGGGTCTTGACCGTTACGGGCGCAACCGCGGCGGGGCCGGTGCAGGGAGGAGCGTGGTGCAGTACGGAGATGCGATCGGCGTCTTGCGGTGCTTGCCTCTGTTCAGCAAGCTCAATCCCAGCAAGCTCAAGTTGCTGGCCTTTTCCAGCACCTACCTCACCTTCGAGGCGGGAGAGGAGCTGTTCCAGGAAGGCGATCCCGCCGACGGGGCCTACATCATAGACGAGGGCGAGGTGGAAGTGCTGACGGCCGTGGGCGGGCGCCAAATCACGGTCGGCAGGCTGCAGCGCCAGGATCTGTTCGGCGAGATGGCGATCATTCTCAACCAGCCGCGCACCGCCAAAATCCGCGCCGCCACGCCGCTCAAGGTATTGAAGATCGATGCAAGCGTGTTCCTCAAGCTGGTGACCGAAAATCCTGATGTTGCCCTTGCGGTGATGCGGTCGTTGAGCGACAAGATCGCGCGGGTGACCGAGCGTTACCAGCACCTGGAAAGCCGCCTTCATGCGGGGCCGTCATCCTCCGGGTCCGCCGGATCCGACTCCCGAACCGAATAGTTCCCGCGCAATTCATGTTTTGGATGGAGGACACGTGCACCGCCTGACCATGCCGAATGCGTTGCCGCCCGTCTGCGCCGGTTTCCGGGTCGACGTCCGGACCTGACGCAGCAATGGGGATCGAAGCCACTATCCAGATGTGGATGACCTACGCGCTGGTGATCGGCGCGCTGGCCCTCTACGCGTCGGAAAGGCTGCCGATGGAGGTGGTGTCCATCGGCGTCGTCTGCGCGTTGATGATCTTTTTTCACTTGTTCCCGGTCATTGATGCCACTGGCGAAAACCTGCTGAACGGTCAGCGGCTTTTGCAGGGATTCGCCAACCCGGCGCTGGTTACGGTGCTCGCGCTGCTGGTCATGGGCCAGGCGATGGTGCGCGCCGGGGTGTTGGACGTGCTGGCGCGAATCGTGTTGCGCGCCGGCCGCGGCAGCCTGTGGTTCTCGGTGCTCCTGGTCCTGCTTGTGGCGATGTCGGTCAGCGCCTTTCTCAACAACATTCCGGTCGTGGTGATCTTCATCCCGATCATGCAGGGCCTCGCCACCCGGTTTGGACGAGCGCCGAGCAAGCTGATGATTCCGTTGAGCTACGCCGCGGTGTTGGGCGGGATGACGACCCTGGTCGGCTCGTCCACCAACCTCCTGGTCAACAGTGCCATGATCGAGTTGGGCGGCGAGCCGTTCGGTTTTTTCGATTTCACCATCCCTGGCCTCGTCATGGCGGCCACAGGCCTCGCCTACTTGATGGGGGTGGCGCCGCGCATCCTGCCGGCGCGCGAAAGCATGGCTGACCGGCTGCTGTCGGGACCCGGCGGCAGACAGTTCATCGCCCAGCTCACCGTCCTCGACGGCTCGCCGCTGGTGGGCAAGGGCGCCCCCGGCGGCATGTTTCCCAGCCTGCCCGACATCACGGTGCGCATGGTGCAGCGCGAGGAGGAGGCGATCCTGCCGCCGTTCGAGGCGTTCGCGGCCCGTCCTGGGGACGTGCTGGTGGTGGCGGCGACCCGCAAGGCTCTGACCGAGGCGTTGTCCCGCAAGACCGCGCAGATCGACCCCAAGTTCGCGACCGAGGCGCGGGCGCCGCGTCCGGCGGACAAGGCACGCGCCGACGATGGGGGGCTTCCGTGGGACGGCACCGCGCAGGTAATGGCCGAAGTCATGGTCGCTCCCGGTTCCCGCTACGAGGGTCAGACGCTTCGTCAGATCGGGTTCTTCAACCATACCCGCTGCGTGGTGCTCGGGATTCAGCGCCGCTCACGGATGATCCGCACCAGGATGACCGATATCCGGATGGAGGCCGGGGACGTATTGCTGGTGCAGGGCGACGCCGCCGACATCAACGACCTCAAGGCCAACCGCGAGGTCGTGCTGATCGAGTGGTCCGCCGAGGAGCTGCCGACCCAGTCGAGCGCGCCGCTGGCGGCGTTGATCTTCGTCGCCGCCATCGGCCTCGCGGCCGCGGGGTTGTTGTCGCTGGTCGTCGCTACCTTGACCGGCGCCGTGGCGGTGGTGGCCACAGGGGCGCTCAACGTGCGCCAGGCCGCCCGCGCCGTGGACACGCGCATCGTCACCACCATCGGCGCGGCGCTCGCGATGGGTGTGGCGCTTCAGGAAACCGGCGGCGCCCAGTTCGTCGCGCGGCAGATGGTCGATGCGATGCATGGCGCCGGCCCGGGCGTCGTGCTGTCGGTATTCTTTCTCACCGTCGCCGTGTTGTCGAACCTGGTCACCACCAAGACCGCAGCGGTCTTGTTCACGCCGATCGCCCTCGATGTCGCCTACGAGGTTGGCGTTCCACCAGAGGCCTTCGCCGTCGCCGTCGTGTTCGCGGCCAACTGCTCCTTCGCCTCGCCGCTCGGCTACCAGACCAACCTGCTCGTGCTCGGCCCCGGTCACTACCGCTTCATCGACTTTGCCCGCGCCGGCATCCCGCTCATCGTCATCATGTGGCTCGCCTTCAGCGCCTTCGCCCCCTGGTGGTACGGGCTTTAAGCCCCTACGCGCCACGATCGGGCGACATCCGCTGCAGGACTGCGGCGAGGTCGGCGAGCAGCGCGTCGGCCTCGGACCGATCGACGCCGAGGAGGGTCGTGAACTCCGGCAGGTCGACGGCGTTACAGACGGTGTTGAGGGCGTTGGCCAGAACCACGAGTTCGTCCCGGGTCAGGCGCAGCAGAGCCTCGTCGCTGGCGGCGCACTCGATGTCCATGGTTCGCGGCCCTGGCCTTCCGGTTCAGTTCAGGTTCTGGTAATAGCGGACGCCGCGGTCGGGGCGGAAGGCGGTGCCGCAGTCGGCAGCGCGGGCATTGTATATGACGACGGTCCCGGTATTCTCGTCCCAATAGCCATGCCGGCGGTTCGCCAGCCGCTTGTCGCGATCGGGATCAGCGAGGATGTCGGCGATGAACGCGGCAAAGTCGGCTCTCGTGTCGATGCTTGCCAAGGGAAACGCCAGCCCGTCGATCCGACGCCCGGCGCTGAACTCGCCGCTTTGGACGACGTGCTTCCGGTACGCATGGCCGTCGGCGATGGCACGGGCGATGGAGGCAGGGTCGTCGCCGGGGCAGGTGTCCGCCTCTGCACATCCGACCAGAAGCCCGATCAGGGCGCCGGCGGCGATGATGCGAAGGCAGGATGACAGAGCCATGGCACGTTGTTTCTATGCCAGACGAAGCTTCTATGCCAGACGCGGCTTCTATGCCAGACGGGGCTTTCACGCCGGACCGGCGGGCGCGCCAACGATAGAGAGGGACGATCGATGAATACACGGAAACATGTTTTGGCGGCGACGGTGGCGGCAGTCGTCGCCGCGCTGGTGACCGGCGCCACGCCCGCACCCGCCGCGGACGTCATCCGGGTCGGCGAGATCAACAGCTACACGCGCCTTCCGGCATTCACCGAACCGTACCGCAACGGCTGGCAGCTTGCCGTGGACGAGATCAACGCCGCCGGCGGGGTTCTCGGAAAACCCCTCGAGGTCATCAGCCGCGACGACGCCGGCAAACCCGGCGCCGCCGTCAAGATCGCCGAGGAACTGCTCAGCAAGGACGATGTCGACCTGATCGCCGGCACCTACTTCTCCCACGTCGGCCTCGCGGTCGCCGATTTCGCCAACCAGCGCCGGGTCCTGTTCGTCGCCGCCGAGCCCTTGAGCGACGCGCTGACCTGGCAGAAGGGCAATCCCTACACCTTCCGCCTCCGCCCCAGCACATACATGCAGGCGGCGATGCTGGCGGAAGAAGCGGCGAAGCTGCCGGCCAGGCGCTGGGCGACGATTGCGCCCAACTACAAGTACGGCCAGGACGCCGTCGAATCCTTCGTCCAGCTTTTGAAGCAGAAGCGCCCTGACATCGAGATCGTCGCGCAGCAGTGGCCGGCGCTGTTCAAGATCGACGCCGGGGCCGAGGCGCAGGCCCTCGCCGCCGCCAATCCCGACGCCATCTTCAACGTGACGTTCGGCCCCGATGTCGCCCAGTTCGTCCGCGAGGGCAAGCTGCGCCGGCTGTTCGAGGGGCGCGAGGTGGTGAGTCTGCTGACCGGCGAGCCCGAGTACCTGTCGCCGCTCGGCAGCGAAGCGCCGGAGGGCTGGATCGTCACCGGTTACCCCTGGTACGACATAGACACCGAAGCCCACGATGCGTTCCTGGAGGCCTACCGGTCGCGCTTCAATGCGCCGCCGATGCTGGGCTCGGTGGTCGGCTACAACACCTTCAAGGCAATCGGGGCGATCATCAACAAGGCCGGCTCCACCGAGACCGACGCGATGATCGCGGCGGCGAAAGGATTGACCGTCGACAGCCCGTTCGGCCCCATCACCTTCCGCGCCATCGACCACCAGTCAACCATGGGCGCCTACGTCGGCCGCACCGCGGTCAGGGACGGCGAAGGCGTCATGGTCGACTGGCGCTACGCCGATGGCGCCGACTACCTGCCGAGCGACGACGCCGTCCGCGCCCTTCGCCCAGGCAACTGAACCGCCCGCCGCGGCGCCCTGGACTGTCGCGTCGGCTTCGCCTCCAAGCGAACCGCGAGGCGGCGCGGGTTTCGACGATGAACACCGAACGTGAGCGGGAAGGCCGTTGAGCTTCATCCTGGTGCAGATCCTCACCGGCCTCTCGAACGCGGCGTCGCTGTTCCTGGTGGCGTCGGGGCTGTCGATCATCTTCGGGGTCACGCGCATCGTCAACTTCGCGCACGGCTCGTTTTACATGCTCGGCGCCTATCTGGCCCTCACCATCGCAAACTACCCAATCGCTGGCCGCATCGGCGACACGCTCACCGGTTTCGCGCTAAGCGTCATGGCCGCCGCCGCCGTCGTCGCGATCCTCGGGGCCATCATCGAAATGACGGTGTTGCGCCGCATCTACCGCGCGCCGGAACTGTTCCAGCTGGCGGCGACGTTCGGCATCGTCCTCATAGTCCAGGACGTCGCGCTTGCCGTATGGGGCCCGTTCGACGTCCTCGGCCCGCGCGCTCCCGGGCTCGACGGCGCCGTCGCGATCGGCGGCCACTACATCCCGGAATACGACCTGGCGCTGGTGGCGCTGGCGCCATTGGTGCTCGCCGGCCTGTGGCTCCTGTTCTATCGCACCCGCTGGGGCATCATCGTGCGCGGCGCCACCGAGGACCGCGAGATCGTCGCCGCCCTCGGCGTCAATCAGACCTGGATCTTCACCGGCGTGTTCGCCCTCGGCTCGTTCCTCGCCGGCCTCGGCGGCGCTGTCCGGGTGCCCCGCGAGCCGGTCAGCCTGTTGATGGACCTCAACATCATCGCCGAGGTGTTCGTGGTTGTGGTGGTCGGCGGCATGGGCAGCATCCTCGGCTCCTTCCTCGCCGCCGTGCTGATCGGCCAACTCAAGGTGTTCGGCATCCTGATCCTGCCCGAAATCACCCTCGTGCTGGTGTTCCTGGTGATGATGGTGGTGCTGGTGCTGCGCCCCCAGGGGCTGATGGGGCGCCCCGAACCGACTGCCCACGGTGGCGGCCATGGCGAGGAGCGCCCGCTGGCGCCCGCCGGGCCGCGCCTCCGCCTGGTCCTGTTCGCGGTCGCGGCGATGCTCCTGATGTTGCCGGTCGTCGCCGACCGCTTCACTCTGGTGCTGATGACCGAGATTCTGATCTTCGCGCTGTTCGCGGCGAGCCTCCATTTCATCATGGGCGGCGGCGGCATGGTGTCGTTCGGCCACGCCGCGTACTTTGGCCTCGGCGCCTACGGGGCCGGCCTGGCGGTGGTGCATCTGGCGGCGCCGATGGAGGTGGCGCTGGTCCTGGCGCCGCTGCTGTCCGGCGCCGGCGGGCTGTTGTTCGGCTGGTTCTGCGTGCGTCTCTCCGGCGTCTATCTCGCCATGCTCAGCCTGGCGTTCGCCCAGATTACCTGGTCCATCGCCCTCCAGTGGCACGCGGTCACCGGCGGCGACGACGGCCTCGTCGGCGTGTGGCCATCCGCCTGGGCCAGCCAGCCGGCCGCGTACTATTATCTGACCCTGGCGCTGTGCGGCAGCGGCGTGCTGTCGCTGCGCCGCCTGTTCTTCACGCCGTTCGGGATGGCGCTGCGCGCCGGCCGTGATTCGCCGCTGCGCGCCGACGCCGTCGGCATAGACGTTCGTCGCCAGCAATGGCTGGCATTCGCCATCGCCGGCGCCATGGCCGGCCTCGCCGGCGGCCTCTACGCGTTCTCCAAGGGCAGCGTGTTCCCGGACGAACTGGCGATCCCGCGTTCCGTCGACGCCCTGCTCATGGTCCTGCTCGGCGGCGTCCAAACGCTCAGCGGCCCCATCGTCGGCGCGTTCGCATTCGTCGGCCTGGAGGATTGGCTCGCCCGGCTGGCGTACTGGCGCCTGATCCTAGGCCTCGCCATCGTCGGCATCTGCGTCCTGATGCCCAAAGGCGTCGTCGGCGCGGCGGTCGATCTCACCGGCGACCGCGACCGGCCGCCCGCGTCATGACCCTGCTTGCGGTGCGCCATCTGCGCAAGAGCTTCGGCGGCCTGAAGGCTGTCGATGGTATCGATTTCGATCTCGCCGCCGGGGAGGTTCTCGCCGCTGATCGGCCCCAACGGCGCGGGCAAGTCCACCTGCTTCAACATGATCAACGGCCAGCTTCGCCCCGACGCCGGTTCCATCCGCCTGCAAGGCCGGGAAATCGCCGGCAAAAGTCCGCGCCGCATCTGGCGCCTCGGGGTCGGACGCACCTTTCAGATCACCGCCACCTTCCACTCGCTCAGCGTCCGCGACAACGTTCGCATGGCGCTGATCTCCCACCACCGCCGCATCCTCTCCATCGCAGCGCCCGCGAGCCGCCTCTACACCGACGCAGCCGATGCGTTGCTCGACCTGGTCGAGGTCGCGGACCAGGCGGAGCGGCCGTGCGGGGTGCTGGCCTACGGCGACCTGAAGAAGGTCGAGCTTGCCGTCGCTATTGCCCACGACCCGGTGCTGCTGCTGATGGACGAGCCGACCGCCGGCATGGCCGGCACTGAACGCGTCTCCTTGATGGCGTTGACCCGCCGCATCGTGGCCGAGCGCGGCTGCGCCGTGCTGTTCACCGAGCACGACATGGACGTGGTGTTTACCCACGCCGACCGCATCATGGTGCTCGACCGCGGCGGGATCATCGCGATGGGCGCCCCGGCCGAAATCCGCGCTGACCCGGCAGTGCAGGAGGTCTATCTAGGCAGCGGCGCCGTCTGCGCCGATCTTGAAGGCGACTGACCGATGCTCCAGGTTCGCGGCCTCAACAGCCTCTATGGCCGGGCGCACATCCTGTTCGACGTCGCCCTCGACGTCGCCGCCGGAGAGGTGGTGGTGCTGATCGGACGCAATGGCGCCGGCAAGTCGACCACCCTCAAGAGCATCATCGGCCTTGTACGGCCGGCGTCGGGGACGATCGTATTCCGCGGCGAACAGATCCAGCGCCTGCCGGTGCACGCCATCGCCCGCCGCGGTATCGGCTATGTCCCCGAAGATCGCCGCATCCTGACCGGGTTGACCGTCCTCGAAAACCTGGAGGTCGGCCGCCAGCCGCCGCGCGACGGGGTGCCCGCGTGGACGGTCGAAAAACTCTTGGAGATGTTCCCGGCCCTCGGCGACCGGCTGCACCAGCGAGGCGGCCAGTTGAGCGGCGGCGAGCAGCAGATGCTGACCATCGCTCGCACCCTGATGGGCAATCCATCGCTGATCCTCCTCGACGAGCCCTCCGAAGGCTTGGCGCCGGTGGTCGTCGATCAGCTGTGCCGCACGATCATCTCCTTGAAACGCCACGGCCTCGCCATCCTGTTGTCGGAGCAGAACCTCCGCTTCGCCGAACCCCTTTGCGAGCGCGCGTGCGTCATCGCCAAGGGCCGCATCCGGTTCGCCGGTCCGATGGCCGAATTGGCGGAAAATGCGTCGGCGCGCGCCGCATATCTGAGCGTGTGACGCGGGGGGCGACACGCCGCTGCAATGTCTGTATAATGCACGTTAAAGATGTAGTGAAAACGCACGCAATAGCTGTAAACTGGCCTCAGCAGAAACCTCTGGAGGCAGACCGGGTTGCGTGCGCATTCGACGTGGTGGACAATTCGCATGAACATAAGGGATTACAGCCGGCTACAGGACGCTTTCGCCGACTGGCATGAGAACGCTGAAGCCGACTGGTGGCCAGAGCGTCGGCGTGTTATGGACGCCACCCTCGCCAGGATCGAGGCGGGCCGGTCGCCCCTGGTGGTGCAGGGCACGGCCGGCGTCGGCAAATCGGCGTTCCTGACGAGCTTGGCGAAGGCTCTGGATCCTCACCGCAAGACCACTCTCGTGTCCGCCACCGGCGTGCCCTCTGCGGCCGCGACCGCCGCCGACGGGACTGCAAAGCCGCTCGCCCCCGACGATGCACCGGCCCACTCGGCGCAGCCGGCTGTTCTTCTGATTGACGACCTGCATCTGGCCGACGAATGGTGGGTACGGCGCGTCGCCGCGCCCTGTCCCGACTGCCAGGCGCCGGACGCGTTACAGCCGCGTGCGCAGTTGGTGGTGACGACGGACCGCCGCTCGCTCCGTGCCGGGTTGCCGGGGCTCGGCGGCGAGGACGACATCGGCGCGGACAACTGCTTTGTTCTCAATCCGATGACCCGCTCCGACGTGGAGGCGTTCGTCGCTGCGCGGCTCAGACGCGCCGGCTACGACGGCCCGTCGCCGTTCACCGAAGAGGCGATGGGGCGTATCGAGTTCTACTCCCGCGGCCTCCCCGGCCGGATCACCCGCCTTTGCCGTGCGGCGCTCTCGGTCGCGGAGGAACGCGCGGTGTGGCCGGTGGGGGAGGCGCTGGTGCGGGAGGTGGCGTGGTCGCTGTTCCTGCCGGAGTCCCTCAAGGACCGCTTGCCGGCGCTCGGGCACGGCCGGCCGGAGGCGGATGCGGCTCAGATCGAAATGGCGTCAGCCGCATCATCCCCCCATGCGGCGGGCGGCGCCGACGCGGACACAGCGGATTCAGACTCCTCTGCCGGGGTACCGGGTGCGGCGCTCTCGGAGCCCGTCGCCGCGCCGACAGGCCGCAGGCTGCGGTCTGCGGCGCGTCCGCTGGTCTTGGCGGCGGTCGCCTGTTTCGCGATCGGCATCGGCGTTGCCGTGCATGTGGCGCCGGACGGCGCCGGTCCGCCTGCACTACCGAGGCAGGTCGCGTCCGACATCGATCCCGAGACGCCGCCGGCAGTTCCCCGTGACGCGGTCGCCGACGTCGTAGACCAATCACTGCCGGAGCCCGCACCGGAGCCCGCCGTCGCGGCGGCGGCGCCCCCAGCGGAGCCGGTTGCGGAGACGCTATCGGAGGCGCCCACAGGCGGCCAGATGATGCTGCCCGAGGAGATCGAGACGGCGGCACCAGCCGGCGATCCGCCGCCCGACGTGGCGGAGATCCTGGAACCGACGGCGCCGGCGACCGCCGTCGATGCCGCTCCGCCGACCA
Source organism: Rhodospirillales bacterium (assembly GCA_016710335.1). Classification (NCBI taxonomy): domain Bacteria; kingdom Pseudomonadati; phylum Pseudomonadota; class Alphaproteobacteria; order Rhodospirillales; species Rhodospirillales bacterium. The sequence continues at coordinate 316,169 of JADJXQ010000001.1, read as the reverse complement.
CCGCCGGCGCCGTCGCACCGGAGCGCAAGCGTCGCATCGCGGCGCGCGCACCGCGTCGCGCCCCTTCCGATCGTGTCGCCACGGCGCAGTCTCTGCTCACCCAGCTCGGCTTCTCCCCCGGTCCGATCGACGGCGCCGAGGGACCGCGGACACGCCGCGCCATCCGCGCCTACCAGACCCGGCGCGGCCTCGCCGTCACGGGCGCGGTCGATGACCGGGTTCTGGCGTCCTTGCGCCGCGACGCGGCCTCGCAGCCGCCGCGGCCAGGTTCTCCGTCGCTGCTGACTTCGGTGATCAGGACCATCAGCGCCACGGTCGGCCCCCGCGTCGACAGTGTGCGGGAGCCGGGCTCGGTGGTCCGCTATTGCCGCAACAACCGGGATACCTGGGTCTACGATTTTGGCAAGGACCGCCCGGTGTTCTGCAAGTACATCGACCAGCCGGGCGGTTGACACCGCAGAGCCTGCCGTCGCTTGAGCTTGCGGCGATCCGTCCCGCTGGCGGCGTCAAGCGCTGGTTGACGACGCCGCCTCGACCGCTTATGTTCCTTGCCTGTTCGGTTTCTTCGAAGAAATTGACCTTACAATGTATGCGGGTATTGAGTACATTTGCATACATCCGCATACATCGGCGACGCATGTTGCGGACACATTTCGTTCGATATCAAAGGCTTTGACCTGTTTCACCTGATCAAGACCGCCACAAGCCGGGCATTTTCCGTCTGAAAGCGCAGGTCTAGGCACGGCGCCACCGCTGCACTATCCTGCCCGCCGCAATCGCGATCGCAATTGCAGACGGAAGTGGAGGGGACGCGACATGCCCGATGACAGCGCACGGCCTGTGTTCGACAAGGCCAGGCTACCGAGCCGCCACGTGACCGAGGGGCCGTCGCGGGCGCCCCATCGCAGCTACTACTACGCCATGGGCCTCTCCGAGGCCGAGATCCACCAGCCCTTCGTCGGCGTCGCCACGTGCTGGAACGAGGCGGCCCCCTGCAACATCGCGTTGTCGCGCCAAGCGCAGGTGGTCAAGCACGGCGTCAAGGTCGGCGGCGGCACGCCCCGCGAGTTCGTCACCATCACCGTCACCGACGGCATCGCCATGGGCCATGCCGGCATGAAGTCGTCGCTGGTCAGCCGCGAGGTGATCGCCGATTCGGTGGAACTGACCATGCGCGGCCACTGCTATGACGCGCTGGTCGGCCTCGCCGGCTGCGACAAGTCGCTGCCCGGCATGATGATGGCGATGGTCCGCCTCAACGTGCCGTCGGTGTTCATCTACGGCGGCTCGATCCTGCCGGGCCGGTTCCACGGCCGCGACGTCACCGTCCAGGACGTGTTCGAGGCTGTTGGCCAGCACGCTACCGGCAAAATGTCGGACGGCGACCTCCACGAACTGGAGTGCGTCGCCTGTCCGTCGGCCGGCGCCTGCGGCGGCCAGTTCACCGCCAACACCATGGCCTGCGTCTCCGAGGCCATCGGCTTGGCGCTGCCGGGCTCGTCCGGCGCGCCGGCGCCGTACGAATCGCGGGACGCGCTGTGCGAAGCGTCCGGCGAGGCGGTGATGTCCCTGTTGGCGCTCGGGATCCGCCCGCGCGATATCGTCACCCGCAAATCGCTGGAGAACGCCGCCACCGTCGTCGCCGCCTCCGGCGGCTCCACCAACGCCGGGCTCCATCTGCCGGCCATCGCCCACGAGGCCGGCATCGACTTCGACCTCGACGCAGTCTGCGAGGTCTTCCGCCGCACACCCTACATCGCCGACTTGAAGCCGGCCGGGCGGTTCGTCGCCAAGGACATGTTCGAGGCCGGCGGCGTGCCGGCGCTGCTCAAGATCCTCCTCGACGGCGGCTACCTGCACGGCGACTGCCTCACGGTGACCGGCCGCACCCTGGCCGAAAACCTTGAGCAGGTGGTTGTCTCGGAGGCGCAGGAGGTCATTCGCCCGCTCACCAATCCGTTGTCGCCCACCGGCGGCGTGGTTGGCCTCAAGGGCTCTCTGGCGCCGCAGGGGGCGATCGTCAAGGTTGCCGGCATGAAGGAGCTGCGCTTCCGCGGCCCGGCCCGCTGCTTCGACAGCGAGGAGGCCTGCTTCGAGGCGGTGCAGAACCGCAACTACCGGGAAGGCGAGGTGCTGGTCATCCGCTACGAGGGCCCGCGCGGCGGTCCCGGCATGCGCGAGATGCTGTCGGTCACCGCGGCGTTATACGGCCAGGGCACCGACGGCAAGATGGCGTTGATCACCGACGGGCGCTTTTCCGGCGCCACCCGCGGCTTCTGCGTCGGCCATGTCGGTCCCGAGGCGGCGGCCGGCGGGCCCATCGGCTTGCTTCGCGACGGCGACATCATCGCCATCGACGCCGCGGCGGGCGCCATCGACGTGGAGTTGAGCGAGGCCGAGTTGGCCGAGCGCCGCGCCTCATGGGCGCCGCGGGCCCATGACTTCCAATCCGGCGCCCTCTGGCGTTACGCCCAGACCGTCGGCGACGCCTACGCCGGCGCCGTCACCCACCCCGGCGGCAAGGCGGAAACCCACGTGTATGCGGACATTTGAGGCTTGTGGCTCGAGATAATAGAGAAACTTCACCCTGAGCTTGTCGAAGGGTGAGCCTGCCACAGCCGCGCCGTCTACACCGTGCGCTTCGCCGGGGCCGTCTACGTGCTGCACGCCTTCCAGAAGAAGTCGAAGCGCGGCATCGCCACGCCGAAAGCCGAGTTGGACCTGATCGCGCAGCGGCTCAAGCGAGCGAAGGAGGATTACGAGCAATGGTCAAGAAGCGAGAAGCCGAAATCCCGGTGACCCCGGGCAGCGGCAACGTGTTCGCAGCGCGAGAGGTAGCTCGGGTAGGGCGGAATAGCGTAGCGTATTCCGCCGAATGGTTCGTGGATGTCGCCGACATGCGGCGGGTCACGCTATGCTTTAGACCCGCCCTACTCCCCTACTACATTTGAGGTGACGCACTCGGGTCCAGGTGCCGTTGGACCAGGGCGCGGTGGGTTTCCAGGCTGTCGCCGATCATGATGGCGGTCGCCAGCGCGCGGCGGCCGTCCTCGCCGCTGACCACCGGCGGGCGGCCGTCCGCGATGGCGGCGAGGAACGACTCGATCTCGGCGCGGAGGCTGTCGCCCTCCTCGAACGCCCGGTCCTTGACGTCGATGGCCGGGACCCCCTGATCCGACGTTTCGCCGGTCTTCCGCGCCTGCAGCACCTTGCGGGCGAGGAAGTCGACGGAGACGTAGGCGCTGGGCGAGAAGATCCGCATCTTGCGTTCATTCTTCAGGCTGATCCGGCTGGCGGTGATCGAGGCGACGCAGCCGTTGGCGAAGCGGATCCGCGCGTTGGCGATGTCCTCGAGCGGGGACAGCACCGGCGCGCCGACCGCGTCCACCGACTCCACCGGCGCGTCGACCAGCGACAGCACCATGTCGATGTCGTGGATCATCAGGTCGAGGACGATGCTGACGTCGGTACCGCGCATCCGGAACGGCGAGATACGGTTGGCCTCGATGTAGACCGGATGGGTGATGGTCTCGTCGATGGCGGTGCGGACCGTCGAGAACCGCTCCAGGTGCCCTACCTGTAGCACCCGCCCGCGCGCCGCTGCCGCCCGAATCAGGTCGTCCGCCGCCTCTACGGTGTCGGCGATCGGCTTCTCGACCAGCACGTGCGCCCCGTGTTCGAGGAACGCGAGGGCGATCTCCCGGTGCGCCTTGGTGGGCACGACGACGCTGACCGCGTCCACTCGACCCAGCAATTCCCGGTAGTCGGTGACGGTGCGGCACCCGACCTCCCGGGCCACCTCCTCGGCGCGCGCTCCGTCGACGTCGCACACCGCCCCGCGCCCGCTGCTCGGTGGCGCCGGGCGTGACTCCCCCCGGAGGGCCCGACGGCCGAAAGGCCGCGGGCCGTGGTCCGCCCCCGATCCTGGCGGTCAGGCCCCTCCGCGCGAGCCGCGCGCCCGCTCCGTCGCGCCGGTGTAAAGCTGGCGCGGGCGGCCGATCTTCTGGGTGGGGTCCTCTATCATCTCGTTCCACTGGGCAACCCAGCCGACGGTGCGGGCGACCGCAAACAGCACCGTGAACATCGACGTCGGAATCCCGATCGCCTTGAAAATGATCCCGGAATAGAAGTCGACGTTGGGATAGAGCTTCTTCGAAATGAAGAAGTCGTCCTCCAGGGCGATGCGCTCCAGCTCCATGGCGATTTCCAGAGCGGCTCGTCGCGCGCCCCCAATTCGTCGAGCACTTCGTGGCAGGTCTGGCGCATGATCGTCGCGCGCGGGTCGTGGTTCTTGTAGACGCGATGCCCGAAGCCCATCAGCCGGAACGAGTCATTGGGGTCCTTGGCGCGCTTGACGTACTCTGGAATGCGGCTCTGGTCGCCGATCTGCTCCAGCATGCGCAGCACCGCCTCGTTGGCGCCGCCGTGCGCCGGCCCCCACAGGGACGCGATGCCCGCGGCGATGCAGGCGAACGGGTTGGCGCCGCTCGATCCGGCGAGGCGCACCGTCGAGGTCGAGGCGTTCTGCTCGTGGTCGGCGTGCAGGATCAAGATGCGATCCATCGCCCGCGCCAGCACCGGGTTGACGATGTACGGCTCGCAAGGAATGCTGAACAGCATGTGGAGAAAGTTCTCGGAATACCGGAGCTCGTTACGGGGATACACGAAGGGCTGGCCGATCGAATACTTGTAGGCCCATGCGGCGATCGTCGGCATCTTGGCGATCATCCGGTAGGACGCGATCATGCGGTGGCGCGGATTGGTGATGTCGGTCGAGTCGTGGTAGAACGCCGACAAAGCGCCGACGACTCCCACCATGACCGCCATCGGATGCGAGTCCCTGCGGAAGCCTTCGTAGAACCGTACCAGCTGTTCGTGCAGCATGGTGTGGTAGGTGATGTCGTGTTCGAACTTGCGCTTCTGTTCGGCGGTCGGCAGATCCCCGTACAGCAGCAGATAGCAGACCTCCATGAAGTCGGTGTGTTCCGCGAGGTCCTGGATCGGGTAGCCGCGGTAGCGCAGGATGCCCTCGGCGCCGTCGATGAAGGTGATCGCCGACTCGCAGCTTCCGGTCGACGTATACCCCGGATCGAACGTGAAGAAGCCCGTGTCGCTGTAGAGGTTGCGGACGTCCATCACGTCGGGGCCAGTGCTTCCCGAGAGAACCGGCAGTTCGAACTGGCGGCCCGTGGCGTTGTCGATCACGGTGACCGTGCGTTTCTCAGCGCGGCCGGCGGCAGTGGAGTCACTCATCGTCAGGCTTCCTTATCTTCCAGGGCGGGAGCGGAGGCAGAAACGACTAGAGCGAGGCGAGCCAGCGTTTCCGTCCGTCCCAAAATCTCCATCACGTCGAAGATCGGCGGCGAAACCTTCGACCCGGTGAGGGCTATGCGCAGCGGCTGCGCAACCTCGCCGAGCTTCCGCGGCTCCGGTTGTCGTGTCGTGACGAAATCCCGCACCAACGCCTCCAAAGACCGTGCGTCCCACTGTTTATGAGCCTCCAAGGTCCGCGTCAAATCGCTTAACAACGCCAGGGCATCCTCCGTCAACAGCGCCGCCGCCTCCGCAGCCATCGCCGGCGGCGCATCCACGGCGTAGACCGCGGCGGCGTCCGCCAGATCCGCCACCGTCCTGGCGCGTGGCTTGAGGCTCTCCATCCCGTTCAAGATTCGCTGTTCGGCGTGCGCCGACAACGGCCGCGCAGCAGGACCCATGCAACCGCTCGAGCACCAGGCGGCAGAGGCGGGCGTCTTCGGCGGCGCGCAGGTAGTGGGCGCTGACGTTCAGCAGCTTGGCCATGTCGAATCGGGCCGGCGACCGTCCGACCCCGTCGAGATCGAACCACGCCACGGCCTGCTCGCGGCTGATGAACTCGTCGTCGCCGTGCCCCCAGCCGAGCCGAAGCAGGTAGTTGCACATGGCCTCCGGCAGGATGCCCATCTCCCGGTAGGCGTCGACGCCGAGGGCGCCGTGCCGCTTCGACAGCTTGGCGCCATCCGCGCCGTGGATCAGCGGGATGTGGGCGAATGCCGGCGGCTCCCAGCCGAGGGCGCGATAGAGCTGCATCTGGCGAAATGCATTGGTGAGGTGGTCGTCGCCGCGGATGACGTGGGTGACGCCCATGTCGTGATCATCGACGACCACGGCCAGCATGTAGGTGGGGGTGCCATCGGCGCGCAGAAGAATCATGTCGTCGAGCTGTGCGTTGGCGACGGTCACCCGCCCCTGGACGTTGTCGTCGATGCAGGTCTCGCCCGTCTGGGGCGCCTTCAGGCGCACCACCGGCCGCGCCCGTCGGGCGCCTCGCCCGGGTCCCGGTCGCGCCAGCGGTCCGTCGTAGCGGACCTTTCCCTCGCCGCGCCTCTTCGCGCATCGCCGCCAGTTCGTCCGGGCTGGCATAGCAATAGTAGGCGTTGCCCTCCGCAACCAGGCGCTCGGCCGCCTCGGCGTGGCGGGACGCCCGCTCGAACTGGGAGACCACCTTGCCGTCCCAGTCCAGGCCGAGCCACGAAAGGCCGCCGATGATCGCGGCGACGGCCTCCGGGGTGGAGCGCTTGCGGTCGGTGTCCTCGATGCGGAGGTGGTAGCTGCCGCCGTGGTGGCGGGCGAAGAGCCAGTTGAACAGCGCCGTGCGGGCGCCGCCGATGTGGAGGAACCCGGTCGGGGACGGAGCGAAGCGGGTGACGACGGTCATGGATGCGATCGCGAGCCAGGCTGAAGGTTGCGGCGCCGACAGTGGTTTATCACGTTTCCCTGCCACCGCCACTGCCGGAGACGACGTCAGCGACGGCGACGCCCGTTACGGCGCGACACCGGCGGCGATGCTTCGCAGCCGCAGCCGTGCTAGCATTCCTGAAAGGGCAACATCCGGAGCGAGGAGAGGAGCAATGGGCGCTGGCGATGTGGTGGTGCAATGCGGGTCGTTCGAAGTGTCTCTCGCAACCGGGCCGGACATTGCCGACATCACCGATGCCGTCGCCAAAATCGTCGCCGGGACCGGCGTCAAGGCCGGCAGCGCCCATGTGGTGGCGATCGGCTCCACGGCGTCGATCACCACCATCGAGTACGAGCCGGGCGCTGTCGCCGACCTCAAGGACGCCATCCGCCGATTGGCGCCGCCGGACCTGGCGTATGCCCACGAGATGACGTGGCACGACGGCAACGGCCACAGCCACGTCCAGGCGGCGCTGCTGGGGCCGTCCCTGGTCGTGCCGGTGCGCGCGGGCCGGTTGCGCCTCGGAACCTGGCAGCAGGTCATCGTCATCAATCACGACAACAAGCCTCGCAGGCGGCCGATCGAGGTCACCGTGATCGGCGTCGGCTGACCGCCACCGCCGGGGACCGCAGGCAATCGATGAAATCCCCGGGCAGCGCCGCCGTCGGCCACTGGTTCGCAGTGGCTCTGCGCGAGGTGGAGCGGGTGTCGGCGATCCTCTATCTGGGGTTCGGCCTCTACGTCGCAGTGGATCTGATCGGTCGCGCGTTCCGCGACACCCTATGGCTGCTGTTGCCGGCAGCCATGGTCATCGTCTCCGCGTCTGTGGTGGTGCCGACCCTGATCCGCCATCCCGACCGCGGCGTGCGCCTCGGGTGGCCATTTCGCCGCCGGCGTGCCTGACGGCGGACGCAGAAGGTTTTCCGTCAGCGCTTCGTGGCGCGCCGCCGTATCCGTTCCGTCGCCCCTAGAACGCCAGGCGCTGGTCGATGACGGTGTTGCGGACCGATTTCTGCAGCTTCTCGAAGGCCTTGGCTTCGATCTGCCGCACCCGTTCGCGGGAGATGCCGAAGCGCTGGCTGAGGTTCTCCAGGGTCGCCGGGTCGTCCTTCAGACGGCGCTCCGCGATGATCTCGCGTTCGCGATCCGTCAGCGTCTCCATGGCGCCGACCAGCAATCGCCGCCGCCGCTGAAACTCCTCGTCCTCGCCGACCCGGGTTTCCTGGTTGTCATCGGTGTCGACCAGCCAGTCCTGCCATTCGCCCTCGCCCTCCTCACGCAACGGGGCGTTGAGCGACATGTCGGGGCTGGCGATGCGGCGGTTCATCTGCACCACCTCGGTGGCCGACACCCCGAGACGTTCGGAGATGCCGGAGACATGGTCGGGCGTCAAGTCGCCCTCCTCCATCGCCTGCATCTGGCCCTTGAGCTTGCGCAGATTGAAGAACAGCTTTTTCTGCGCCGCCGTGGTGCCGATCTTGACCAGCGACCAGGAGTGCAGGATGTACTCTTGAATGGCGGCGCGGATCCACCACATGGCATAGGTGGCGAGCCGGAAGCCACGGTCAGGATCGAAACGCTTGACAGCTTGCATCATCCCAACGTTGCCTTCGGAGATCAGTTCTCCCAACGGCAGGCCATAGCCCCGGTAGCCCATGGCGATCTTGGCGACAAGGCGCAGATGGCTGGTCACCAGCACGTGCGCCGCGTTCCCGTCGCCGTGCTCGACCCAACGGCGGGCGAGGCGCTCCTCCTCCTCCGCAGGCAGCATCGGAAATGCGCGGATGCGCTGAAGGTAGCGGGACAGGTTGCGTTCGGGCGACAGATCCGTGTCGAACTCAGAGTACAGCATCGCAGTATCCCAGGGTGTCCTAACCGGCGTTCCTTCCGCCAGGGTTCTTTCTCAAAGCTTCCTTTCTGCAAACGTTGCTTCCTGCAAACGTTCCTTCATGGCCCGCGGTTCCGTTCGCCAGATGCCAACGATAAACCGCGGCGTTCCTTGAGGAAAGGATAATGTACTTCAGCGGTCGAGTATAGGGAAATCTATAGGTGCTCCAATGTGTCGATGAGCATCCTGAAGTCGCTTGGGAAATCCGACGTGAAAGACATCGCGACGCGCCGCGCCGGATGCAGAAATCCGATCAAATGCGCGTGAAGCGCCTGCCGCCCCAGGCTCACGACGGCCCCCCGCACCGCATCGCCGGTGACGGACGCCCGCCTCGGCCCGCCGCCATACAGGGCGTCGCCGATGAGCGGGTGCCCGGAGGCGGCCATGTGAACACGAATCTGGTGGGTACGCCCGGTGTAGGGCCGGCACTCCGCCAGGCTGGCGAGGCCGTCGCCGTAGCGGGCCATTACTCGGTAGCCGGTCTTGGCCGGCTTGCCGCCGGTTCGAACCACCGCCATGCGCTTGCGGTGCCGCGGATCGCGTCCGATCGCCGCGTCGATGTGGCCGTGGCGGCGCGCCGGCACGCCCCACACCGCCGCATGATAAACGCGCTGCACGCTGTGCGCCGAAAACTGGGCGACCAGGGACATGTACGCGCCGTCGGTTTTTGCCGCCACTAGAAGGCCGCTCGTGTCCTTGTCCAGGCGGTGGACGATGCCGGGACGCAGCGGGCCGCCGATCGTCGCCAGTCGACCCTGGCAATGTGCGAGCAGCGCGTTGACCAGGGTGTGATCCGCATTCCCGGCGCCCGGATGAACCACCAGACCTGCCGGCTTGTCGACGACGATCACGTCGTCGTCTTCGTAGACCACCGCGAGCGCCAACGGTTGCGGTTCGAGCGTCGCCGCTGTCGCGGCCGGCACCGCCACCTCGTACGTGGCGCCGGCGCGGACGCGAACCGCGGGGTCGCGCACCGCCGCAACGTCTGCCTCCCGCACGCCGCCCTCCTGAATGAGGGCCTGCAGCCGGGTTCGTGAATGCTGCGGCAGCGCCTCCGCGAGCAGCCGATCAAGGCGCAGACCGGCCTTGTCGTCCCCGACATGCACGGTGTAAGTGGTGTCCGACATGCAGAGACAACTCGATCCCATGCGCGCCATGAAGGGCCTCGTCATCGGCCTCGGCGCCCTCATCGTGCTCAGCTTCGTCCTTCTGTTCTATGGCTTTATCACGAATATCGCGGGGACCGAAGAAGAGCCGGCCAGCGCCGTTGCGGTTGCTCCTCGGCCGCCTCAGCCCGGCTTCGGCACGGCTCGTCTGGTCCTGCCGGCCGGCTGCAATGTGGTCGACATGCGCCCGGACGGATCGCGACTTTATCTGCGCACCGGGCCCGCCGGTCTCTGCGAGCGGATCATCGTGATCGACACCGGCACCGGCGCGGAACTGGGCACGATCCAGATCACCCCATGATCATTGTTCCCGGCGCCGTCGTCGAGGAGATAGCCGCGGCCGCCGAGGCCGCCTATCCGGAGGAGTGCTGCGGCCTGCTGATCGGTCGGACGGACAACGAAGACAGCGCCAGCGACCGTATTCGCGTCACCCGCGCCGTCGCCAGCCGCAACGTGGCCACCGAGCCGCGCCGCGACCGCTTCGAGGTGGATCCGGCGGTTCGCTTCGCCTTGATGCGGGAACTGGGGGAGGGGCCGGAGCGCATCGTCGGCCACTACCACTCCCATCCCGATCATCCGGCGGAGCCGTCGGCGCGGGATGCGGAGATGGCGTTCGAGCCGGACCTGGTCTGGGTAATCGTCTCCGTCGCGGGCGGGCGCGTCGTTGACATGCGCGCGCACCGCCCCGAGCCCGGCGGCCACCGCTTCCGCCCTGTCACGTTCGACGCTTCTTGGAGAGGGCCGCAGTCGCATGCTTCCTGAGCTCATTCCCCAGTCGAACTACCTGATGCGCATGGCCGACGGCACCATCAAGCAGGTCAACCCGTTCACCGGCACCGAGGTGTGGACGGTTCCCGGCCGCGCAAATCGTCCCCTCGGCAACAGCAACGCCAACCCCAACGCCTTGAGCCCAAACGACCACACCGCCCATTGCGCCTTCTGCAGCGGGCGCTACCTGGAAACGCCGCCGGAGAAGGCACGGCTGGTGGCCACCGAGGCCGGGTTCGTTACCCTCCGCGGTCTGCGCGCCGAGGAGCTGTCGGATACGGTCGCCGAATACCGCCGCATCCCGAACCTTTTCGAAATCGTCTCCTTCGAGTACTGGCAGAAGAATTTCGGCTACGCGATCCCCGATCTCGTGCAGTCCCGCATGCACGCTTACCTGGCGACCGAGTTGGGACGGCGCCACGTTCTCGCCATTCTGGAAGCGCGCCTGAAGGCGTCAGGCATGACGCCCCTCGATATCGAGCGCATCCCCGCCGAACAGCGGTTCCAGATGTCGAACGCCTTCTTCGGCGGCGGCCATGAGCTGATCGTCGCTCGCCGCCATTTCACCGAAGGGGCGCGCTTCGACAACCAGCTGGCCTCATCCGGATCGCTGACCCCGGACGAGCATTACGAGTACATGCGCTTCACCATCGACGCGGTGCGCGACATCTACCTGGACAACCGCTACGTCCGCTATGTCGCCGTGTTCCAGAACTGGCTGCGGCCGGCCGGCGCCTCCTTCGACCACCTCCACAAGCAACTGGTGGCGATCGACGAACGCGGCGTGCAGAGCGAGATCGAGATCCGCCTGGCGCGCGCCAACCCCAACATCTACAACGACGCCGCCGTCAACTTCGCCGCCTATCACAACCTGGTCATCGCCGAGAACGACCACGCCATCGCCTTCGCCGGGTTCGGCCACCGTTACCCGACCCTGGAGGTCTTTTCCAAGAGCGAGCGCAGCCAGCCGTGGAACCATTCCGTCGAGGCGCTGCGCGGCATCTCCGACCTGGTCCACGCCTGTCACGCGGCGACCGGGCCGGAAGTGCCCTGCAATGAGGAGTGGTACTACAAGCCGCCGGACGCCGATGTCGCGATGCCGTGGCGGGTTCTGCTCAAGTGGCGCCTGACGACGCCGGCGGGGTTCGAAGGCGGGACCCGTGTCTACGTCAACACCATCGACCCGGAGTCCATGCGCGATCGGGTGGTGCCGCGGCTGTTCCAGCTCCGCCACGACGGTCGCATCGGCGCGATGAAGATCGCCGTCGAGTGCGACTGCATCCCCAACTGTCTCAAATACAACCCCGCCGTACGCCAGGAGGAGGGCAGGGAGCCGGCGTTTCCGCCGTTGTCGCGGGATGCCCGCGGCGGACACTAGTGTGCGATGCTTTCGGATGAAATGAACGGCTGCATCAGCCGTCCAGCGAGGAGTCTTGCGCCATGGCCATGATCGAGGGCAGCCGCCCGTTTCTCCCCGTCAACATCGCGGTGCTGACCGTATCGGACACGCGCTCCATGGAGACCGACCGCTCCGGCCAGACCCTGGTCGACCGCATCGCCGCAGCCGGCCATCGTCTCGCCGACCGTCGCATCGTCAAGGACGAGCAGGCGGACATCGTGCAGCAGCTCGAGGCGTGGATCGCCGACCCCGACGTGGACGTGGTCATCGCCACCGGCGGCACCGGCGTCACCGGCCGCGACATCACGCCGGAAGCCTTCAAGGCGGTCGCCGAGAAGGAGATCCCCGGGTTCGGCGAGCTTTTCCGCTGGATCAGCTACCAGAAAGTCAAAACCTCCACCATTCAGTCCCGAGCCATCGGCGCCGTCGCCGGCGGCACCTACCTGTTCGCCATTCCCGGCTCAACCGGTGCCTGCAAGGACGCCTGGGACGAGATCCTCGTCCACCAGCTCGATTCCCGCCACACCCCCTGCAACTTCGTTGAGCTCATGCCCCGCCTGCAGGAGCACCTGAAGCCGTAGGCGCAACCCAAGCCGCTTCCCGGAGTTGTTGGCCCCGCGGCGCCACAATGATCTCGCAACATGACACAGGCGAAGGACGCTCCGGTGTGGCCAGCGGTGCGCGGGCGGCGCACGGGAGGTTCAAGGCTTCGGCGGCGCGGCGGACAGCGTCCGTGCAGACGATGCGCCCCGGTTCGGCGGTGGCGATCATCGTGCGGGCAAGGTCCGCCGCTCCGGTGCGCGCTGCGGCGCCATCGGTGTCCGCGGCCTGATCGACGACGGCGATGCGCAACGACACCGGCCCCTCCGCCGCGATCCCGTTCTGCCCCGCGTTGTGATCGTCGACGCACCGCTGAATGAGCACCGCGCATTTGACCGCAGAAGTCGGGTCGTCGAATACCGCCGCCATGCCGCGCGGCGCGTGGCCGGCCTTTGCGCCCTTGAACCGTCGGAGCACGCTGTCGCAGATGCGGTCGTGAACTTGGCGGTCCCTTGCGGCGCTATCGGCGTTCGAGTCCGCCATCGCCGCCGGTTCGTGCAGGATCTCGGTCAGAACGATCGTGACGTGCCGCCGGGGAGCCGGCTGCATCTGCGGTGCGGCGGCGCTCCAGGTCCTGAGCGCCTGCGTCAGGCTGTCGGCGCTGGGTGTTGAAGTCCTGAGGTAGGCGAGCATCGCCGCGTGCCCGAGATCAAACATGGTCCTGAACCGCGGGCTTTCCGCCACATGGACCTCGCGATCGGCTGCGAACTGAAGCGCACGCTGGCGCGGAAGCCGAAGAACCGACAGGCAGTCGGCGATGAGGCCGTTGGCGTCGGCCGCGGTCATGGGTCGGTGCTCGATCACCGCCGAGCAGGCGCCGCAAATGTAGAAGCAGAGGCCGAGGCGAATGTCGTTGTCGGCGCCGGGGCCGAGTTCCGCCATTCGATCTGCCACGCCGCGGAGAAATCCGCTGACGATCCGCTTCTGCTGCGCCCAGGCACAGGCCGGCTGCGGCGGTTTGGCAGCGAGCGTCGGTACGCGTTTGGCGGTTGTGGCGCCGGTGGCCGGGAGAGGGGTCCGGTAACGCCGGAAGCGGACCAATCGGCAGCATCCGGCGGCAAAGGCCCTTACCAGCGCCGGCAGCCCCGCCACACAATTCGACACGCCAAAACGCCGCCGACGGCGCGAAGCCTCTCGCGCGCGCGCTGCGTCCTCTCGCGCCTTGGCGCGGGCGCGCCTCGCCTGGAGCGCATCCTCGTCAATGGCGGCAGCGGCGCTGTAGCGGTAGACGGTGGTTTCCTCCGTGGCGTTGGTCGCAGGGTCGTAGGTCTCCTTGACCACCTTGACGAGCGCGACCGTCAGGTCCTGCTCCAGCGCGCGCGCCGTGTCGATGGCCAGTTCGCGCTCCGTCCCCGCAAAAGTGCCTCGGCCTTGCCACTGCCCGTTGTGCTGCTTGAACAGCACCTCGAACGTGACGACCGGGCGGCGTCGTCCATCCGGCAAGGTGTTCGGCATTGCTCGCCCCCAGGCTGTCTGCACAGCGGATCGCGCCTCGGGCGGGCGCGCCATCTGATGAAGATAGAATCTTCCACAATTGCTGAAGAAACCGTTGCTCGAGCGCTATGATCATCAGCCGGTCATGGGATGCCGCGGCCGGCGGCGGCCGGCCGGCCGCGCCGATTTGCCGCAATTCGCCGATAGTCCGATCAGCGCCCTTGAAATCCACTGGTGTTCAAGCACAACTTGATGGGTAACAGGCATGAAGGTGCGTGATGACGATTCACCAGGCAAAGTTCCAAATCGGGCAGGTCGTGCGCCACCGCATCTACCCGTTTCGTGGAGTCATCTACGACGTCGACCCTGTGTTCGCCAACACGGAGGAGTGGTGGCAGTCCATCCCGGAGCACATCCGGCCGAGCAAGAACCAGCCGTTCTACCACCTGCTCGCCGAGAACGAGGAGACGAGCTACATCGCCTACGTTTCCGAGCAGAATCTGCTGCCGGATGAAAGCGGCAAGCCGGTCGGTCACCCGCAGGTGAGCGAGATGTTCTCGGGCTGGGATGGCGGCCGCTACGTCACCCGACCGGGAACCGCTCACTGATCGCCATCGCCGGCCCGACCTCGGCGCCGGCGCCAGCGCGCCAGTCCGGCGCCGTCATCCACATCGTCCAATGTTTCCAGAATGGCGACGTCAAGCCCGTCGAGAGCGGCGAGCGTGTCGGCCAGGGTGTGGGGCGATGACCAGCGCACATCCGCAAAGGCATTGGACAGGCGCGGGCGCCGTTTCAGCCCGATCAGCCAGTAGCCGCCGTCCGCCGCCGGGCCGATGGCGGCGTCATGGGCCCCCAGAGCGTCGAACGCCGCTGCGATATGTCGCGGACAAAGCTCCGGAACATCGGTTCCGATGATCACCGCCGGGCCGGGCGGCAGTTTCGCCATCACCCGCGACATCCGCATCCCGAGGTCGCCGCCGCCCTGTCCGATTCGCCGCCAGCCGCGCGGCCACACCCGGTCCTCGCCCAAAGCTGCATCCGGAGTGACCGCGAGCCACCGCCGCCATCGCCCGCCGCCCGCAAGGGTCGTCAGCACCGCCTGCAGGGTCTGGCGGTAGAACTGCCAGGCGGCCACCGCGCCGACGTCCGCGGCGAGGCGCCGCTTGACCCGCCCGATACGGGGCGCGCGGGCGAACGCGACGAGGTGTTGGTCGAGACCCATCGCAGCTACACTTTCGGCGCTCAACCGTAGAACCGGGCGATCAGGTGCGGCGGCACGCCCGCCGTGTACAAGCCGAGGCACATCGCATTGCGTGCGGCGCGCCGCCCATATCCGTCGCGCCGATACCGCTCCGCGGACGTTACGGCTGTCGCTCCGAGTTCGACCAGCCGGCGCTTGCCGATGCGGCGCACCAGATCCACGTCCTCCATCAGCGGCATCGGCTGATATCCCCCCAGGCCCTCGTAGAACCTGCGGGCGATCAGCAGCCCTTGGTCCCCGTATGGAAGCCCGAGGCGGCGGCACCGCCAAGCGACCGCCGCTTCCAGCCGCCGCGCCGCCGCGGCGTCGTCGTCCAGCGCGAACCGGAAGTAGCCGGCGCGGCCGACGTTTTCGGGGGATTCAGCGAACGTCGCGACGACCGCGCGCCACCCGCGCGGCAACCGCGTGTCCGCGTGCAGAAACAGCAGCCAGGCGCCGACGGCGACGCGCGCGCCGGCCGCCAACTGCCGGCCGCGGCCGCGTGACGCCACGACGACCCTTGCGCCGCCCTCCACGGCGATCCGGCAGGTGGAGTCGGCCGAGCCGCCGTCCGCGACGACCACTTCCACCGCCGCGTCGCCCCCCGCGGCCACGGCCTCCAGCGTCCGCCCCAGGGTCGCGGCCGCATTGAGAGTGGGGATGACAACCGCCAACATCGTCCGCCGCCTGCAATCCGCGGCCGACCATACCGACGTCGCTCACCCTTCGACAAGGGGTCAAGGGAGAGCCCAGCCTGAGCGCCAGCACCGCCCACCCGCTGGCGGAAGTTCTTGCCTTGTTCTTTTGATGGCACTATCCTCCACCCATGAGCCACGCCTCGCAGAAACGGCCGCGGAAAGGGCGCGGCGCCATCGGGAACCCGAGCGGCCGTTTCGAGCCGCTGATTCGCGAGGCCGTGGACGATGACTGGGGCGTCGGCCGAGGCGCAGGCGGCGACGGAAGCGGTGACGGAGGCGACGCGGACGTTGTACCGCCGGCGACAGTGGTCACCGACGAGGCTTGCCGGACCATAATCGCCCGCAACGACTCTCCCGACGTGCCGTTCGACCGCTCCATCAACCCCTACCGCGGCTGCGAGCACGGCTGTGTCTACTGCTTCGCTCGGCCGACCCACGCCTATCTCGGTCTGTCGCCGGGCCTCGACTTCGAGACGCATCTGGTCGCCAAGACCAACGCCCCCGCCGTCCTCGAGCGCCAGTTGCGGGCTCCGGGATACCGACCCCAGCCGATCACCCTCGGCGCCAACACCGATCCTTACCAGCCGATCGAGCGCGAGCGGTGCATCACCCGCGGGATTCTGGAGGTCCTCTCGGATTGTCATCATCCGGTGGCGGTGGTCACCAAGTCGCGCCTGGTCACCCGCGACGTCGACCTGTTGGCGCCGATGGCGGCGCGTCGCCTCGGCAGCGTCGCCATTTCGGTGACGACCCTGGATCCTCGCCTTGCGGGCCGCATGGAGCCGCGGGCGTCGGCGCCGCGGCGCCGACTGGAGGCCATCCGCACGTTGACCGACGCCGGCATTCGCGTCTCGGTCCTGGTGGCGCCGTTGATCCCGTTCATCAACGACCACGAGATCGAGGCCATCCTCGCCGCTGCCGCCCGGGCCGGCGCCGTCAGCGCCGGCGCCGTCCTGCTGCGCCTGCCCCACGAGGTCAAGGATCTGTTCGCCGACTGGCTGCAGGCCCACGCGCCGCTCAAGGCCGCGCGAGTCCTGGCGCGCGTCCGCGAGTGCCGCGGCGGCGCCCTCTATGACGCCGCGTACGGCACGCGCATGACCGGCGAGGGCGCCTATGCCGAACTGCTGCAGCAACGGCTCCGGCTGGCTTGCGGGCGACTGGGGCTCGGCTACGGCCGGGCGGCGGATTTCGACTTGGACACCAGCCAGTTCAGGCGGCCGGACAACAGGGAAGGCAGCCAGTTATCGCTCCTTTAGCGTTGAAGCGGATGGCGCGCCCGGCCGGGCCGCTTCGGCGTCGCAGGCTGCTTTCCATCGCTGTCGATGCCCACTATTGTCGCCTGCGTTCAATGGTCTGGGGACGAAAATGCTGACGATCGATCATGAGAAGGTTTGCTACCTGATCATCAAGGCGCGCGAGTTCGACGCCAAGATGGATCCGGAAGTGCCCGACCCGGGCGACAATCCGACCGACGACGGCGACAGCGAGATCCTGTTCGATTTTCCCGACGACCCGACTGCTCTGGAGGTCCGGGCCTGCCTCGAAAGCCTCAACGAGGATGAGGCGTGCGAGGTACTGGCTCTGGTCTGGCTCGGCGGCGACTACGGGTTCGACACCTGGAAAAGCGCCCTCACCGCCGCCCGCGAAGACACCGAAAGCCGCCGCCCCGAAGCGTTGATGCAGATCCCGCTCCTCGGCGACTACCTCGAGGAAGGTCTCGCCCAGCTCGGCATTTCCTGTGAAGACGTGGAGATGGACCACCTGTAGCCCATGGCCGGTGCCACAACCGCCGCTCATGCCGCACATCGGCAGCGGCGGCCCGGCCGCGAGACACACTTCAATCCCGGCCGCGGGACACGCTTCAACCGCTGTGGACGGTGCCGGTGCGGGCGCGGGCGAGGTTGACCTGTTTCTCCAACTCCGCTTCGGAGCAGAGGCCGAGGCTGACGGGGTTTTGCGGCTTTATGTTCTGGGAGTTCCAGTGGGTACGGTCGCGGATCTTGTCGATGGTCGCCTTGGTGGTGCCGATCAGCCGACAGATCTGCCCGTCGCCGACCTCCGGGTAGTTTTTAAGAATCCAGGCGATGGCGTCGGGCCGGTCCTGGCGCTTGGCGACCGGCGTATAGCGCGCCCCCTTCTGCCGCACCTGGGCCGTCGGGATGTTGGGTTTGGCGAAGTTCAACTTGGCCTCGGGGTCAGCCGAGCAGCGTTCGATCTCGTCGCGCGTCAGTTCGCCGGCGACCAGCGGATCCCGTCCCTGCATGCCCATCGCCACCTCCGCGTCGGCGATGGCCTGAACTTCGAGGGCGTGCATTCCGCAAAAATCCGCGATCTGCTCGAACGTCAAGGCGGTGTTTTCAACCAGCCAGACCGCGGTGGCTTTCGGCATGAGCGGTTTGTTCATAATCTTCTTCCCGTCGGCGCATGAATTGAGAGCAACAAAACGGCGATCACGGGGGAGGTTGTGAAACGTCGTTCATTGCCCGTATAGCTCAATATAATCGGATGCCGCGAGCAATTAAAGCCGCGCGAGCACAACACGTTGATTATGGCTTACATCGAGAGAGGCTCCCTGCCTCATGCTCCTTGCTGCGGATACGTCTGCCACCGCGCGCCGAGTCTGCCGTGGCCAACATCTGGTGCTTTCGGAATGCGGGCGCTAGACAGCGGCAACCCAGCCATGGCCTTCACGCCTCGCGCCGGAGCCGCTCTGGCCAAAAAGATCGGCCAATATTTCTGCCGAGTCGACAAGTCTCGGCCCGGGTCTGTTGAAGAAATGGTGGCCGTCGGCGGCGTACACGCGCCCGTTGCGGACGGCGGCGAGGTCTTGCCAGCGCGCTTCGGACTCGAGTGTGCCGAGTTCTGCAAGGGTCTGGTCGATCTGGTAGCCACACGGCATCAGCACGATGATCTCCGGATCCGCCTTTGCCAGCGCCTCCCACTCCAGCCACGGCGAGTGCTGACCGGCCGTCGCGAACAACGGCTGACCTCCGGCGATTTCGATCAGTTCCGGCACCCAGTTTCCCGCCGCCATCAGTGGTTCCGTCCACTCTATTGCGGCCACGGTGGGGCGGTGCGCCGAAGTGGCGTGGCGGCGGCGAAGCATCTCGAGCCGTCCCCGGAGACCGGCGACCGCCGCATCGGCCTGTCCTTGCGCGTCTACAGCCTCGCCGACCCGCAGCATGTCGCCCCAGACATCATCCAGCGTGTCGGGCGCCAGCGACAACAGCAGCGGGTCGCTGCCGGTCCAGTCGGCCAACGCGTCCTCGAGATCGCGCGGCGTGACGGCGCAGACCGCACATTGCGACTGGGTCAGGATCACGTCGGGGCGGAGGTCACGGAGCAGGTTTACATCGACGTCGTAGACGGAAAGGCCCTGCCGGACGATTTCCTGCACCCGCACCTCGATTTCCCGCGATGACAGCCCCTTCTCGAGCTTGCTCGAGGTGCACACGGGAAGCTGCGCCACGAATGGCGGGAAGTCGCACTCATGGGATCGCCCGACGAGACGTTCCCCCAGGCCGAGGGCGACCACGATTTCGGTTGCGCTCGGCAGCAGCGAAACAATGCGCGGGTCTGACGCCGTCACGCGCTCCATCCTCCTGTTCCGATCAACGCGAGACCGCTAATGCCGCCCTTGGACACGGACTCCCCTCAGACGACGAGGACGATCTTGCCGACATGGACGGACGCCTCCATCAACCGGTGCGCTTCGGCGGCGTCGGCGAGCGGGAGGCGCGCGTGGATGAGCGGGCGGATGCGCCCGTCGGCGATCAGCGGCCAGATGCGTTCACGCAGGGCGGCGGCGATCTCGCCCTTGCGCGGGACCGACTGGATGCGCAAGGTCGAGCCGGTCAGGGTCAGGCGCTTCAGCATGACCGGCATGAGGTCGATCTCGACGCGGCTGCCACGGCGGAAGGCGATGCTGACCAGCCGCCCCTCGCGCGCCAGGCACTTGATGTTGCGCGACACGTAGTCGCCGCCGACCATGTCGAGGATCACGTCGACGCCGCGGCTATCGGTCGCCTCCTTGATCACGTCGACGAAATCTTCACGCGTATAGTCGATGGCGCGCTCCGCACCGAGCCGCCGGCACACATCGCACTTGTCGGCGCTGCCGGCGGTGGCGAACACCCGCGCGCCCAGGCGGTTCGCCATCTGGATCGCGGTGGTTCCGATGCCGCCGGCGCCGCCGTGCACCAGCAGCGATTCGCCGGACGCGAGCCGCCCCCGCTCGAACACGTTGGTCCACACGGTGAAGAACGTCTCCGGCAGGGCTGCCGCTTCGGCAGTGTCGAGGCCGTCCGGAATCGGCAAGCATTGTGCCGCCGGGACCGTACAATACTCGGCATAGCCGCCGCCGGCCACCAGGGCGCACAGCTGATCGCCCACCCGCCAATCCGGGACATCTGAGCCGAGGCCGGCCACGGCGCCGGCCACCTCCAGCCCCGGAATGTCGGTGACGCCCGGCGGAGCGGGATACGCGCCCTGTCGTTGCAGGATGTCCGGGCCGTTGACGCCGGCCGCGGCGACCCGAATCAGCACCTCGCCCGAGCCGGGCTTCGGGACCGGCCGGATCGTCGTGGCCAGCGTCTCCGGACCGCCGGGCGCAGTGATCTCGACAGCGCGCATCGTTTCGGGAACGGATGCGGTCACGGGTTGCCTGCCTCCGCAAAAAAAAGCACGCACCCGACCGGATCGTCATGACCAGATCGTCCCGACCTAACCGGAACAGCCGTGCTCAACCTCTCGGCATTTCAGGCGAAGCTTTACGGCGGGTCAAGTCCCGTATCGACGGTCTCCGTGCGATCCGCCGGCGTGAAGCTTGAGGGCGGCGGTGATGAAGGCGTGGGTCGGGGTCGGGACGCCGGACTCGCGTCCGAGGTCGACCATCGCGCCTGAGAGCCACGCCAGTTCCAGGCGTTTGCCGTGGGTCAAGTCGTAGAGCATGGACGAACCCACATCGGCGGGGGCGCCATCGAACCGCGCCATGTGGCGGGACGCCAAGTCTGCCGGCAGCGCGACGCCACGGGCGCGGGCCACCGCAACCGCTTCGTCGACCGCGGCCTCGAGCAGGGCCCGCGTATCCGCGTCCTCACGGATCGGACCGATCGGCAGGCGCGTGAGCGCCGTGACGCCGCTCAACGCCGTCAGGAAGGTGAACTTGCTCCAGATGTCGGCAGCAATGTCGCCGCTGACGACGGCGTCGATTCCCGCGCGCTGGCAGGCGTCCCGGAACGAGTCGATGCGCGCCGTCCGACCGCCGTCGAACTCCCCGAAGATCAGCCGCGCCATGGCGCCGGTCTGAGCAATGACCCCCGGCTCGGCGATCACCGCCATGATGTAGGTGACGCCGCCGAAGACCCGCTCCGCTCCCACCGCCCGGATCAAGGTCTCGGCCGCGGTGACGCCGTTCTGGAACGAGACGACCGCGGTCTCCGGCCCCATCAGCGCCGGCAGCATGGCCGCCACGCCGTCGGTGTCGTAGAGCTTGACCGCTATCAAGACCAGGTCCACCGGCCCGACCGAGGCCACGTCGTCCGTCGCCTGCGCCGGGTGCAGGTGAAGCTCGCCCTCGTCGCGGCGGATCGTCAACCCGTTCCGCCGGATCGCCGCGAGATGGGCGCCCCGCGCGACGAAGTGCACGTCCTCGCCGGCTTTGGCGAGACGCGCCCCGAATGTGCCGCCGACCCCGCCGGTGCCGATGATGGCGATGCGCATGATCTTCAGTTCCTCTCCCCTGCGTTGGCCCTGGGCGATTTTGCCTTGCGTCGATGATGCAGTCCCGCGACGCTGCACCAGGGTAACATGCCACGGCGAAGGGCGGATGACGATGGCGGCGGTGAGCGGACAGACGATCGGATTCATCGGGCTGGGGCTGATGGGCAGGCCGATGGCCATCAACTTGCACCGGGCTGGCGCCCGCATGGTCGTCTCCAACCGATCGCGGGCGGTGGTCGACGATCTTGCGGCCATGGGAATGGAGGCGGCGGCCACACCCGCCGACGTCGCCGCGCGGGCCGATACCATCATTCTGATGCTGCCCGATACGCCCGCGGTGGAGGCCGTGCTGCTCGGCGCGGACGGCGTGGTGTCCGCGCTGCGGCCCGGCAGCCTGATAATCGACATGGGCACCACAATGATGACCGAGACCCGCCGCTTCGCCGAACGCGTCGCCGCCGCCGGCGGGTCTTACGTAGACGCGCCGGTGTCGGGCGGCACCATCGGCGCGGAAAGCGGCGCGCTCATCGTCATGGCCGGCGGCAGCGACGACGCCTTCGCCCGCGCCCTGCCGATCTTCGAGGTGCTCGGCCGGCGAACCACCCATGTGGGCCCCGTCGGCATGGGTCAGGTTGCCAAGGCCGCCAATCAGGTCATCGTCGGCCTCAACATTGGCGCGGTGGCCGAGGCGCTGACGTTGGCGAAGCGCGCCGGCGCCGATCCGGCACGGGTCCGCGAGGCGCTCAAGGACGGTTTCGCAGACTCCCGCATCCTCGAGGTGCATGGGCAGCGCATGGTCGACGATACGTTCACGCCGGGCGGCAAGTGCGTCACCCAGCGCAAGGACATGAGCCAAGCCCTAGAATTGGCCGCCTCGCTCGGCTTCGACCTCCCGGCGACGCGTCTCAACCGCGACCTCTACGACAAGGTGATCGCCGCCGGCCACGGCAACCTGGACCACGCGGCGCTGATCAAGGTTTTCGAGACGTAGCCGTAGCCGTAAACGGTGTCGGCAGAGGGTCGTTCGGCTGATGCGGCTTCGCTGCCGGAGGTGGTGTGGGCGCGGTTATTTGCGCTGACGGATGCTCGACGCGAAATCCGTGGCGGCCAGCATGCCGACGGCGAGGATGATGATCCAGAGATCCAGTTCGCCGATGTAGAGCGCGAGGAAGCCGAGGAAGACGAGAAATATCAGAAGCGCGATGGACGCAATGATCTGATCGGCCATGAGCGGATTCCCTCCTCAAGCTTTCCCTTGACGCCTCAAGGCGTGATTACCCTTGACGCCTCAAGGCGTGGTTACCCTTGACGCCTCAAGGCGCCCGCCACGCGAACGACAGGCTCAGGGTGAGCCCGTTGCACATGGGTGTCAATGGAGCGCGTTGCGGCTTCTCGGCCGACGGCCGGCGGACAACGAAGGCCAACGGCCGGGACAACGAAGGCTTACGGCCGGCGGACGACGAATTCGGTTTCGGCGAGGGTCGCGCCGTCCTTCGTTCGGACCGAGACCGTCCACACCCCGTCCTGGCGTGGCGCGATCGTCTTCGTGGAATAGACGCGCCAGCGGTTGGAGCCGACCGGAAAGGTGACGTTGCCCTCGAAATGGCCGTCCCGTTCCCAGCGGTGCACCACGGCCTCGCCGGCGAGGCCCAGCAACTCAGTAAAATAGAAGAACTCCCGGCCGTCCTCGCTCGGAAAGTTAAAGCTTTCGGTGATGGTGTCGACGGGTTCGCGCCCGCGAATGCCGGTGGCGAGATATGCCCTCGCCACGGAGCCGCCGGCGTTGGTCGCCACATGATCGAGCGCCGCCACCGACGGCCGCCGCGCTGGCTCTGGAAGCGACGCAAAGTCTTGAGCCGGTTCCTCGTCCATCGATCGGACCTCATCGCGGGTCGACGACGATGTCTCCGACGGCCCTGGCGCTGCGTCAGGCTTCTTGGCCGGAACCGCGACGTCGGCCGCGACGCCGGTCCACTGCTGGACGGCGACGACGGGCGTCGCCTCTCCGTCCGCGATCGCTGCGCCCTCCTCGGCCGGGACCGAGGCGGGCCGCGTAGGCTTGTAATCGGGCACCACAGAGGCCAAAACGGTGACTGGAGCCTGTGTGTCCGGTTGGTCGTCCGCGACGGGGGCGGCCTCATCCGGCTCCGACCGGACATCCATGGAAGCATCACCCGCCGCATCGGACGCCGACCCGGCGGGCGCATCAGCGCTGTCGCCCACGGGCTGCGGCGGTGCTACGGGTGCGCCGTCTCGCGCCACCGCTTCAGCGGGAATGCCGACACTCTCAGCCAACACGTCGGTCACCGCCGGCTCCATCCGGGACGGCGCCGCGGTCCTCGCATCGGCTTCCGGCTCCATCGGCGGCATCTCGTCCGGCGCCGTGGCGTCGGCGAGCATGTCGACAGGCGGTTCCGCGTCCGGTTGCGTCGCAGGTTGGAAAGCGCCGACTGATGGTTGCGGTTCGTCGGCCGTCGGAGACTGCTCTTCACTATACGAGCCCGAGGGGCGATCAGAGAGCACGGGCGCCGCCTCGGGGGGCGGAGGCGCGTCAATCGTATCGGCGGCACCCGCTTCGGCCTCATCTCCAGCACCAGCGTCGGCGGTCACGAAGCCCGTTGCATCGCTTGTGTCAACGTCCGGTTCCGTTGGGGAGGATGCAGTTTGCAGCGAAACGGTTGCGGATTCTTCTGTGCGCGACGTCGCGGAACCCGCTCCCGGCGTTTGCGAAGTCTGCGGATCGACGGCCGCTGGTTGCGCGTCCGACTCCGCCACCTCGGTATCGACTGCCGGGGTGAGGGCTATGGCGATCAGGGCGGCAACGACGGCGATGGCGACGATGGCCACCTCCATCCTGAGGAACCGGCGACTGCGCTGCATCGTCTTCGCGAAGCCGCTCTTCCTGTCCGCCGTGGTGCCCGCCGTGGTGTCCGCCGTGGTGTCCATCATGGCGGAGGTGTCCCCATCGCCGTCCGAATTGCGGATATTGATCTTGATCTTGAAACGCTCAGTCATGGGTTCCAGGTCAGCGGATTTGCCCCGCAACGATGGAGCGGCCGCGCGACGTGGTCGTTTGGTTTGAAGTTCGAGCCCCGGCACGCCGACGATCACAGCACGAACGCACTGCTGCACCGACCAATGACTAGCATCCGTCGGTGGGATGGCACGAGACAATAATCACCGCGAAGAAGAAACTCACCTCCTTTTTCCCGACAGGCCGACCGAATTGGCATTCCTAAATGGTGTCCGCGCTCGCGCCGTCCGGCAGGATCGGGGGTTCCGCCGCCTTGCGTCGGATGCGCTTCGGCCGTTGAGGCTGCGCCGGCCGCGGCGGCGGCGGCGTGTCGCTCCACGACCGGTTCGGAAGCTCGACGTTGACCTCCAGAACGGAGACGGAGTCGATGTTCTCGAACTGCACGGTCAGTTTCTCGTCGTCGATCTCCACGTACTTGCAGATGACCTTGAGGATGTCCCGATGCAGTTGCGGCATGTACGCCGGCTGAGAGGTTCCGGCGCGCTCGTGGGCGAGCAGGATCTGCAACCGTTCCTTCGCCGCATCGGCGGATGGCCGCTTGCGAGAGCGAAAGAAGTCCAGGAGTTTCATGTCCAGGAGCCTCATGCGGTCCTCCAGAATAGCCGCTGAAACAGCCCGCGCCGGGCCTGGTTGAAGTGATGCTCGATGGTCTCGCCGACGAACCGGCCGACGGCGTCGACGTAAGCCTTGCCCGCCGGCGACGCCGGGTCGAGGACCACCGGCATGCCGAGGTTGGACGCCTTCAGCACCGTCTGGCTCTCCGGAATGATGCCGAGCAGCGGGATGGCGAGAATTTCGAGCACATCCTCGACCTTCAGCATTTCGCCGCGGTCCACGCGGTTGGCGTCGTAGCGGGTGAGCAGAAGGTGCTCCTTGACCGGTTCCAGGCCCTGTTCGGCGCGGCGTGAGCGGCTTTGCAGAACGCCGATGATGCGGTCGCTATCGCGGACGCTCGAGACTTCCGGGTTGGTGACGATGATCGCTTCGTCGGCGAAATAGAGCGCCATCAAGGCCCCCTTCTCGATGCCGGCCGGGCTGTCGCAGACGATGTAGTCGAAGGAGTTCTTGAGTTCCTTGAGGACCTTTTCCACCCCCGGCTTGGTGAGCGCATCCTTGTCGCGGGTCTGGCTGGTCGGCAGCACCGACAGGTTCTCGAGGCGCTTGTCCTTGATCAGCGCCTGACTGATACGGGCGTCGCCGTTGATCACGTTGATGAAATCGAACACGACGCGGCGCTCGCAGCCCATAACCAGGTCGAGGTTGCGGAGGCCCACGTCGAAGTCGACAACGACGGTCTTGTAGCCCCTGAGGGCGAGACCGGCTGCGAATGCGGCGGCCGACGTGGTCTTGCCGACGCCGCCCTTGCCGGACGTTATGACGATGACTTTGGACAACGATCCCTCCAATCCCATGGATCAAAAACCTGGTAAGCCGCGTCAGGACCTTGCTCAGGACAGCGGCTGGAACACGACGCGGTCGCCTTCGAGCGAAATCTGCACCGGCTTGCCGATGTGCTCTTCGGGCAAATCTTCCCGCACCTGCCACGTGCCGGCGATCGACACCAGATCGGCGTCAAGTTTGTGGCAAAAAATGCGGGAACTCTGATCGCCGGAGACACCGGCGAGCGCCCGCCCTTTCAGCGCCCCGTAGACGTGGATGTGCCCGTCGGCCAGAAGCTCGGCGCCAGGGGACGTGGAGGCCAGCACCACCAGATCGCCGCCCTGGGCGTACACCTGTTGGCCGGAACGGACCGGCTGGGTGACGACCTTGGTCTGGGTGCCGATGGGCGGCCGATCGGCGGCGGGCGGGGCGACGACGCGCAACTCGATCCCCGAGGCCACACCATCGTCGTCGAGCGAGATCGGCGCCTGCGAGCCTTCGCGAAGCACGCTGAAGCCGGCGTTGACGGCTGCCTTGTTCTGCTCCGCGGTCGCGTTCTGCACGCCGACCGGCACCAGACCGTGCTGGCGCAGCCGACGGCCCACTTCTGCGATGTTGATGGGTGGCGCCTCGGCGAGGGCGGAGAGATCGACGACCACCGGAGCGTGCCGAAAGAAGCTGGGCGCCTGGGCCACGCGATCGGCGAGCGCGGCATAGAGGGTGTCGTCCTTGGGATCGGTCATGCGGAGCACAAGCAGCGTGAAGGATGCCCCGCGCAGATCCACGTGGCGACGCCCGCCCTTGGGAAGCTCGGTGACGGTAGCGGCCGATGTCATTTGGAAGTCCATCCACGAAGTTGGGATCTGCTCATGTGCCACCCACGATGTTGCGGTCTGCGTGCCGCTCAGTCTCCACATCTGGATGTAGCTGTCATCAATTTTCGGATGCTGGCAAGGCCGGCAATGACAGCGCTCGGCCCGATTCGGCACGCCGTTGAGGTCATTGACGTTTTGCGATCGCCCCGTGCACGCCCTGTGCGGGCCGATGACGCCGGTCGATGCCGGCAGCGCCTGCGAGCCGATTCGATTCGCTGCGCATCAAGCCACTCATGTCTACGGATTGTGTGTTTGTCGCGAGCGAGCACTACCTGCTGTGCCTCAACTGGGGAAGCGGTCGCACTTGTCGCGCTCTGCGGACAAAACCGGCTAAGCTTCCGGGCGTGTTCCGGAGAGGAGGCTGGCATGGCTATGACACCTGGAAGACCTGTGGTTCTGGTGACCCGCAAGTTGCCCGACGCGGTGGAGGCGCGACTGCAGCGCGACTATGACGCTCGCCTCAATCCGGACGACCGATTGTATGGCAGCGAAGATCTCGTTGCGTTGGCCGCCGACGCGGACGCCGTGGTTCCGTGTCACACCGAGAGGTTCACCGCCGACGTGATCGCCCGTCTGCCCGATCGGCTGCGGGCGATCTGCAATTTCTCCGTCGGCTACGACCACGTGGATACCGACGCCGCCGCGGCGCGCGGCATCATCGTCACCAACACCCCGGACGTGCTGTCGGACGCCACCGCGGAAATCGCGATGCTGCTGCTGCTCGGCGCCGCCCGGCGCGCCGGCGAGGGCGAGCGGCTGGTGCGCGAGCAGCGCTGGCGCGACTGGAGCCCGGCGTTCATGGTCGGGCTGCAGGTGACCGGCAAGCGCCTCGGCATCATCGGCATGGGGCGTGTCGGACAGGTCATGGCGGAGCGGGCGAGGGGCTTCGGGATGGAGATCCACTACCATAACCGACGTCGCCTGGAGCCGGCGGCGGAACGGGGCGCGGTGTTTCACGCGAGGGTCGATGACCTGCTGCCGGGCTGCCAGTTCCTCTCCATCCATTGCCCGGCGACAGAGGAGTCGCGGGGGCTGCTGGACGCCCGGCGCCTGGCGTTGCTGCCGCGGAACGCGGTCGTCGTGAACACTGCTCGCGGCGCGATCGTCGAGGACGAAGCTTTGGTCGCCGCGCTCCGGTCGCGGCACGTCTTCGCCGCCGGGCTCGACGTGTTCAACAACGAGCCGGACATCCACCCCGGCTATCGCGAACTCGACAACGTCGTTCTGCTGCCCCACATCGGCAGCGCCACCCGCGAGACACGCGACGCCATGGGGTTCCGCGCCCTCGACAACCTCGACGCCATCTTCGCGGGTCGTGCCGCCCGCGACCGCGTCGCGTGATCGGGTGCAAGTTGCGCAAACCGCTTGCAGTCTCGGCGCGAAATAGGGATCATGACCGAAATGTTCGTTGGGCGCCCTCGAAATTCCTGCCGCGGCGGACAAGGAAGCCTGAACACCGTTATGAACGGCGGTCGTCAGGTCAAGAATAGGGCATGGGGAGACGCGTCGACGCCCGAAATTCATTTAACCTAATGTACGACATTGCGACCCGGTTTCGCCCGTCGAGTGTTGCGAGCGGCGGGTGTTGGATCTCACGTGAAGTCTTCGGGAGGAAACAACAAAATGACATCCGCGATAGAGTCAACCGAAACAAACCAGCAGAAGTCCGACCCTCAGGCCAAGCCTCCGGTGTCGCGGCGCAAGTTCATCAGGGCCGGCGGGGTCGCCGCCGGTGCGGCCGCTGCCACCGTCGCCTTCCCGCAAGTATCGCGGGCGGAGACGGTGACCTTGAAGATGCAGGGCGCCTGGGGCGCCGCCGACATCTTCAACGAGATGGCGATGCAGTACGTCGAGCGCGTCAACAAGATGGCGAGCGGCCGCCTCAAGATCGAATATCTGAACGCCGGCGCGGTGGTGCAGGCCTTCCAGGTCCAGGACGCCGTGCATGACGGCATCCTCGACGCCGGCCATCAGGTTGCGGCCTACTGGTACGGCAAGCACAAGGCCGCGTCCTTGTTCGGCACCGGCCCGGTGTTCGGCGCCGACGCCGCGCAGGTCCTCGCCTGGATCCACCACGGCGGAGGCAGGGACCTTTACCGTGAGTTGATCCAGGATGTTCTCGGCCTCAACCTCGTCGGCTTTTTCGCGATGCCGATGCCGACGCAGCCGCTCGGTTGGTTCAAGAAGGAGATTACCAGCGTCGACGAAATGCAAGGGTTGAAGTATCGCACCGTCGGCCTCGCCACCGACATCATGCAGGGCATGGGCCTGAGGGTGACGCAGCTTCCCGGCGGCGAGATCGTGCCGGCCCTGGAGCGCGGCGTGATCGACGCCTTCGAGTACAACAATCCGACCTCTGACCGCCGCTTCGGCGCCCAGGACGTGTCCAAGGTCTACATGTTGAGCAGCTACCATCAGGCCACCGAGTTCTTCGAGATCATCTTCAACAAGAACAGGTTCGAGTCGCTGCCGCAGGAATTGCAAGCGATCCTCGAGTACGGTGCGGAAGCCGCCAACACGGCGAACTTTGCTCTCGCCATGGACAGCTACTCCAGCGACCTGCAGGGTTTGATCAACGAGGACGGCGTGAAGGTCTATCGAACGCCGCAATCGGTCATGGAGGCGCAGCTCAAGTCCTGGGACACCGTGCTCGAAAAGCTGAACCAGGATCCGGTCTTCAAGAAAATCGTCGACAGCCAGAAGGAGTGGGCCAAGCGGGTCGGGTTCTTCTCCCTGATGGGCCAGGCCGATTACGAGCTGGCGTACAACCACTACTTCCCCGGCATGCTCAAGGGTTGACGGCTCAGGCGATCTTGCTCCCATGGAGATGACCGGGTGGGTGGCGCCAATGAGCGTCACCCGTTCGGCATGTCCGATATGCCGCCGGCTGGCTGGCCCCTTGACGGGCTCATCCTGCGACCGCGGCCGGGACCGGATCCCGTATGCTGAATTTTTACTCGTAATGTGGCAGTCGAACGTAGATCGGCGCTATGATGGATAACATCGTCCGCTTCATCGATAGCATCAGCGCCTGGGCGGGCAAGGCATTCGCCTGGTGTATCATGGTCATGACCTTCGGGGTGAGCTACGAGGTCATGGTCCGTTACCTGTTCCGCGATCCGACATCCTGGGCGTTCGATATCAGCTACATCATGTACGGAACGCTGTTCATGATGGGCGGCGCCTATACGTTGTCGCGGGACGGGCACGTCCGGGGCGACGTGATCTACCGCCTGTGGCCGGCGCGGGTGCAGGCCTCCATTGAACTGGTCCTCTATTTTCTGTTCTTTTTCCCCGGGATCACGGCACTGATCGTCGCCGGGATGAAGTATGCCAACCGTTCCTGGCAGTACCTCGAAGTCAGCGTCATGAGCCCAGCCAATGTGCCGATCTATCCGTTCAAGACGATCATCCCGATCGCCGGCGCGTTGCTGTTCTTGCAGGGGATCGCACAGGTCATACGCTGCATCCAATGCCTGCGACGGGGCGCATGGCCCAAGCCCGAACATGATGTCGAGGAGATGGAATCGGTTCTGCTGCATCAGCAAGAAGGCTCGACAGAAGTGTTGGGCTCTTACGCCAACAAGCCACCCGCGAGCTGACCCGCCATGACCGACCCTCAAGTCGCCCTGTTCATGCTCGGCATCTTCGTGCTGACCATCCTGCTCGGCTTCCCGATCGCCTTTACCCTGGTCGCCATGGGCGTCGGCTTCGGTTTCTACGCGTATTGGGATCCGGAGCGGATGCAGACCATCTTCGACAATCGGATCTTCGACTTGTTGGTCAACCAGACCTATTCGGTCATGGCCAACGACGTGCTTACCGCCGTTCCCCTGTTCCTGTTCATGGGATACATCGTCGAGCGAGCCAACATCGTCGACCGGCTGTTCCACAGCCTCCAGGTCGCCACTCGCCACATTCCTGGCTCGATGGCGGTGGCGGCGCTTGCCACGTGCGCGCTGTTCGCCACTGCCACCGGCATCGTCGGCGCGGTGGTGACGCTGATGGGCTTGCTCGCCTTCCCTGCCATGCTGAAGGCGCGCTACAACACCAGCTTCTCGGCCGGCGTTATCTGTGCCGGCGGCTGCCTCGGAATTCTCATTCCCCCCAGCATCATGCTGATCGTCTACGCGGCGACCGCCGGTATTTCAGTCGTGCAACTCTACGCCGGAGCCATCATCCCCGGGTTCCTGCTCGCCGGCCTCTATATGATCTACGTGGTCGGACGCTCCATCTTCGATCCGAAGGTTGCGCCGAAGATGCGAGAGGAAGATGTCGGCCACATGCCGGTCACCCAGGTCGTCTGGATGATGCTGACGTCGTTCTTCCCGCTGGCGGTGCTGATCCTGTCCGTGCTCGGCGCCATTCTTTTCGGTCTTGCCACGCCTTCGGAAGCGGCGGCGGTGGGAGCGCTGGGCGCACTGCTGCTCGCCGCCGCCTACCGGGCGCTGACCTGGGACCGGCTCAAGGAGTCGGTCTATCTGACGGTCCGCACGTCGGCGATGGTGTGCTGGCTGTTCGTCGGTTCCTGGACGTTTTCGTCCGTGTTCTCCTATCTCGGCGGCGAACGTCTGATCTCCGACTTCGTACTCGGCCTCGATCTGTCACCGGTGGCGTTCCTGATCCTGGCGCAGATCATCATTTTTTTGCTCGGCTGGCCGCTGGAGTGGAGCGAGATCATCATCATTTTCGTGCCGATCTTCTTGCCGATGCTGCCGCACTTCGGAATCGATCCCCTGTTCTTCGGTATTCTGGTAGCGCTCAACCTGCAAACATCGTTCCTCACGCCGCCGATGGCGATGGCGGCGTACTACCTCAAGGGCGTCGCGCCGCCGCACGTTCAACTCGTGGAGATATTCAAGGGAATCATGCCGTTCCTGATGATGGTGCTCATCGCCATGGTGCTGCTCTACATCTTTCCCGGCATCGCCCACTGGCTCCCAAGCTACCTCTATGGGCGGTAGGCGAACGCGGCAGCGCAAGTCCAAGGGCTCGGCAACACAATGAACCCGGCTGACCTGACCGCCAGTGACGCAGCAGCAGCCATCCGCGACGGCGCGCTGACGGCGACCGAGCTGGTGGAAGCCTGCCTCGCGCGCATTGGCGAGCGGGAGGACGCCGTTCAGGCCTGGATCCATTTCGACCCTGAGCACGCCCGGGCGCAGGCGCAAGCTGCCGACGCCGCATCCCGGGCCGGACGCCCGCGGGGACCGTTGCACGGCGTTCCGGTCGGGATCAAGGACATCATCGACACCCGCGACATGCCGACCGAGTACGGAACGGCGTTGCATGCCGGCCGCCGGCCGCGGGCCGACGCCACCGTCGTGTCGCTGCTGCGCGCCGCCGGCGCGGTCATCATGGGCAAGACCGTGTCCACCGAATTCGCCGTCTATTCGCCCGGCAAGACCCGCAACCCGCACAACCCGGAACATACCCCGGGCGGCTCGTCGAGCGGCTCGGCCGCCGCCGTGGGCGCCGGCATGGTGCCGCTGGCGGTGGGCTCGCAAACCAACGGCTCGGTCATTCGCCCTGCCTCGTTCTGCGGGGTGTACGGGTTCAAGCCGACCCACGGCACGATCTCGCGGCGTGGCGTGCTGCCGCTGTCGCGGGCGCTCGACCATATCGGTGTGTTCGCGCGCTCGGTCGAGGATCTGGCGCTGATCACCGAGACCCTCATGGCCTATGACGACCGCGATCCGGACATGCGGCCGGCTGCGCGGCCGGCGATGGTTGCGACAGCCTCTTCGCCGCCGCCGGTGACTCCCCGCATCGGCTTCGTCAAGACCGCGCTGTGGGACCATGCGGAGGCCGGCACGCAGCAGGCCTTCGCGGAACTGGTCGACGTGCTCGGTGACGACGTCGAGGAGATAGCCCTGGGGGCGCCGTTCGACCGGATCGTCGACTGGCACCGCGTCATCATGGAGGCGGACCTCGCCAAGAACCTCGCCGGGGACTACGCCCGTGGCGGCGACCGCATCAGCCCCCGGCTGCGCACGATGATCGAAGCCGGCCAGACGTATCTGGCGCTCGACTACAACCGGGCGCTGGACTGGATCCCGGTCGCCAATGTCGCGTTTGAAAAGGCGTTCGAGTGGTGCGACGCGTTGATCACGCCGTCGACCACGGGTCCGGCGCCGCATGGCCTCGGCGCCACCGGAGACCCCATCTTTTGCACCATCTGGAGTTATCTCGGCGTGCCCGCGGTCAGCATCCCGCTGTTCGAGGCGGAGAACGGCCTGCCGTTCGGCGCCCAACTCGTCGGTCTCCGCAACGACGACGCCCGCCTGCTCCGCACCGCCCGCTGGCTGGTCGAGCGGCTCGAGCGGGAGTGACGGGGGCGGCGGGGTCGTGACGGTTATCGCCACCTGGAACGTCAACTCCATCAAGGCGCGGCTGCCGCACCTGGTGCGCTGGCTGCACCAGGCACAGCCCGACATCGTCCTGCTGCAGGAGCTGAAGGTAGTAGAGGCCAATTTTCCCGGGTTGGAAATCGGCGATCTCGGATATAACTGGGCGATGGTCGGGCAGCCGGCCTACAACGGTGTCGCCATCCTCTCGAAGACGCCGATCGACATCATCGCCACCACCCTCCCTGGGGAGGCGTCTGACGCGCACGCCCGCTACATCGAGGGCTTCACCGGCGGGGTGCGGGTGGCGTCGATCTATTTGCCCAACGGCAATCCCATCGGCACGCCCAAGTTCACCTACAAGCTGGCGTGGCTGGACCGCCTCTACCGGCACGTCCAGGACCTCCTCGAAACCGAGGATGCCTTCGTCCTCGGCGGCGACTACAACATCGCGCCCGACGATCGCGACGTCCACGATCCGTCGGCGTGGGCCGGCGACGCCCTCTGCCAGCCGGAGTCCCGCGCCGCCCTCCGCAAGATCCTGTACCTCGGCCTGACCGACGCGATCCGCGCGCTCAGCGGCGACGCGGCCCGGTATACATGGTGGGATTATCAGCGGCGCGCCTTTGCCGGCGATCTCGGCATGCGCATCGACCACCTGCTTCTGTCGCCGGAGGCCGCCGATCGCCTCGAGGCCGCCGACATCGACCGCACGCCGCGCGGCTGGGACCGACCGTCTGACCACACGCCCGTGTGGTGCCGACTTGCCAACGGACGCTGAGGCCGCCGACACGTCGCCGATCAGGCGGAGGCGCGGACACTTTCGAGGTTGCGCAGTTCCTTCGGCAGACGGGTCTTGGCGTCGACGCTGGTGGCCTTCAGTTGTTCCGCTGTCAGCCCCTTGGCGCCGGAGAGGTTGGCGCCGCGCAGGTCGGCCGCGCGCAGATCCGCCTCGTAGAGGTTGGCGCCGCGCAGGTCGGCACGATGCAGGTCGGCATCCTTGAGGTCGGCCCCGTGCAGATCGGCTGCGTAGAGATCCGCTTCGTGCAGATCGGCCCACCGCAACTCGGCGCCGTGCAACTTGGCGCGGGTGAGGTCGGCGCGATGCAGGTCGGCGCCCTCCAGGTCCGCGTCGCGGAGGTCGGCGCGATGCAGGTCGGCGCCGTGCAGGTCGGCCTCCTGCAGGAGCGCCCCATGGAGGTCGATATGGCCGAGGGAAACCCTGTGCAGATCAGCGCGCTTGCCCATCTCCCAACCGGAGCCGATCCACATCTGGTGCCCCTCCAGGACACGGTCCAGATCGATCTCGGTCAGTTTGCGGCGCCTCGGATGCTGCAAGCGGTAGAGCCGCCGTCTGGCGCGAAAACGTCGAAGTCTCGTCTCAAGAACCTTGTTCATTGTTGGCATTTCCTGCTCGAACACCCCCGCCCATCGGTTCAGCATGATAACGCAAGCCGGTGCGGTTCGGCGAGAGGCGATTTCGCGCGCTCGCGCTCGGCGTAAGCCGTCCATCCCGTCGCCGCTTCACAGTATGACCTTGACATGGCGGCAGGGTTTCCTGCTTAGCTGTGTGCGGAAGGCCGGAATATACAATCGGCCCCTCGCGCCAATGCGCAACCCGGAAACAGGTGGGCGTAGGCCGAGAGAGAAGGGAGGAAAGCGTGATCAGTATTCGCACGATCCTGTGCTTGGGCGTCGCCATGACGGTGGTCGCCGCGACGGCCGAAGCCGACACGACCCTCAAGGCGTCTCACCAATGGCCCGGTGGCAAGGGCGACGTCCGGGACGAAATGGTGCAGATCCTGGCGAAGGAGGTCGAGAAGGCTGACGTCGGCCTCGACATCCGCGTATACCCCGGCGCGTCGCTGCACAAGCCGAAGGAACAATGGGGCGCGCTGACCAAGGGCGTGCTCGACATTGCCGCCTTCCCGCTCGATTACGCGTCCGGCCGCCATCCCGAGTTCTCGGCAACGCTGATGCCGGGTCTGGTGCGCAATCACGAACGGGCGCAGCGGCTTAATAGCTCCGAGTTCATGCAGGACATCAAAAAGAGCATCAATGACGCCGGCGTCGTCGTGCTCGCCGACGCCTGGCTGGCTGGCGCATTCGCCTCCAAGAAGGACTGCATCACCAATCCTCAGTCCATTGCCGGACAGGTCACCCGCGCCGCCGGGCCTGCGTTCGAGGAGATGCTGGCCGGCGCCGGGGCGTCGCTATCCTCGATGCCGAGTTCGGAAGTCTACACCGGCATGCAGACCGGCGTGCTCGACGCCGCCAACACCAGTTCCGGCAGCTTCGTCTCCTACCGGCTTTACGAGCAGGTCAAGTGCCTCACCGCGCCGGGCGAGAACGCGCTCTGGTTCATGTATGAGCCGATCCTGATGTCGAAACGGAGCTGGGATCAGCTCTCGAAGGAGCAGCAGGATGCCTTGAAGGCCGCGGGCAAAAAGGCAGAAGAGTACTTCGTGGGGGAAGCCAAGAAACTCGATCAGGAAATGATCGACACCTTCAAAAAGGCCGGCGTCGAGGTTGTCGAAATGTCTCAGGAAGACTATGACGCCTGGCTGCAGATCGCCAAGGACACCTCCTACAAGACCTTCGCAGAGACCGTCCCCGACGGCCAGGAACTCATCGACAAGGCGCTCGCGGTCAAGTGACGCACTCGGCGCCGGCCTCCGCTCTCTCCGTCGCCTGGAGGCGGCGCAGCCGACGCGGCGATCCACACGTCTCGCGACGGCGGAGATAGGAAAACCGGAATTGCGCGGGTTCGAGCACTTCGTGCGGTTCGTGGATGCCCTGTCGAAGCTTTTCGGTCTGGTCGCGGTGCTGCTGCTGGTGGCGTCGGTGCTGGTGGTCAGCCAGATGGTGTTCGTCCGCTACGTGCTGGCCGGTTCGACGATCTGGCAGACGGAGTTCGTGACGTTCGCGCTGGTCGCCTCCACCCTGCTCGGCAGCCCGTATGTGCTCTTGCTCAAGGGCCACGTGCGCGTCGACCTCATCGAGAACGCCGTCGGCGACGACGGCAAGATCGCGTTGCGGTTGCTCTCCGACGTGCTGAGCCTCGTGTTCTGCGGAGTGCTGGCGTGGGCCGGATGGGTCTACTTCCATGAGGCCTGGGTCAACAACTGGACGACCGATACGGTGTGGGCGCTACCGTTGTGGATTCCGCTGCTGCCGATGCCGTTGAGCTTCGGGCTGTTGTGCCTGCAGTTCGTTGCCGACTTCCTCCGGTTGGAGGAGGAACTGCAGTGACGCCGCTGATCACCGGCATCCTCGTCCTCGCTGCACTGATTGCGTTATTCGCAATCGGGATGCCGATCGCGTTCGCGCTCGGACTGGTGTCCGTCGCCGCGCTGATCCTCAGCGACGGTTGGTTCAGCATCAATATCATCGGCGAGACTTTCTTCGGCGGGCTGGCCAGCTTCGCGCTCGTGTCGATCCCCATGTTCATCCTGATGGGCGGTGCGGTCGCCGCCTCGCCGGCCGGACGCGACCTCTACGAGGGCCTAGATCGCTGGCTCAATCGGGTGCCGGGGGGCCTCGTTCTCTCCAACCTCGGCGCGTGCTCCATCTTCGCGGCGCTGTCGGGGTCGTCGCCGGCCACCTGCGCCGCCATCGGCAAGATGGGCATCCCCGAGATGACCAGCCGCGGCTATCCGCAGGAGATCGCCGCCGGATCGATTGCCGCCGGCGGCACCCTCGGGATCCTGATCCCGCCCAGCATCACAATGATCGTCTACGGCATCGCCACCGAGACCTCCATCGGCCGCCTGTTCCTCGCCGGGCTGCTGCCGGGTGTGCTGTTGACGGTGCTGTTCATGGCGTGGACGCTGTTGTACTGCAAGATGAAGGGCCTCGGCCTCAGCGCGATGGCGAGCCGGTACAGCTTGAAACAGAAGCTGGAGCTGCTGCCGCGCGTCCTGCCGTTTCTCGCCATCGTGGCTGGCATTCTCTACGTCCTCTACGGCGGCGTCGCGACGCCGTCGGAGGCGGCCGGGGTCGGAGCGCTGTTCGTCATCGTGCTGGTGGCGGTGATCTATCGCCTGTGGCGGTTCTCGGCCTTCGCGGCGGTATTTCGCGACACCATCAAGGAAAGCGTCATGATCATGATGATCATCGGCGCCGCGGAGTTGTTCTCCTTCACGCTGTCCTCGTTGTTCATCACCCAGTCGATCGCCGAGTGGATTGCTGCGCTGGACGTCAACCGCTGGGTGTTGATGGGCATTATCAACGTGTTCCTGCTCGTCGCCGGCTTCTTTCTGCCGCCGGTCGCCGTCATCCTGATGACCGCGCCGATCCTGCTGCCGATCATTACCCAGGTCGGCTTCGATCCCTACTGGTTCGCGGTGATCTTAACCATCAACATGGAAATCGGTCTGATCACCCCGCCGGTGGGGCTCAATCTGTTCGTGATCAACGCGATCCTGCCGGACCTGCCGCTCGGCGCGATCCTCCGCGGCGCGATGCCGTACGTGGGTTGCATGGTCCTCGGCATCGTCATACTCAGCATCTTTCCGGAGATCGCACTGTGGCTGCCGGACGTACTGATGGGGCGGGAACAATGAGCGAGACAGCGACCCGGACATGGACGAAGCCGACCTTGACAAAGGCGGGGCCCCTCGAGGGCGTCGTCGTCGTCGACCTAAGCCGGGTCCTCGCCGGACCGTACTGCACGATGGTCCTGGCGGACCTCGGCGCTCGCGTAATCAAGGTCGAGACGCCGGAGCGCGGCGATGATTCCCGATACTTCGGTCCGTTCGTGGGCGACAAGTCCGCCTATTACATGTCGCTCAACTGCGGCAAGGAAAGCATCGCCCTCGACCTCAAGGACAGCCGCGACCGGGAAACCTTCGAGGCCCTTCTCCAACAAGCCGATGTCCTGGTCGAGAATTTCCGCCCGGGCGCCATGGATCGTCTGGGCTATGCGTGGGAGGACCTGCACCAGCGCTACCCCCGCCTGATTTACGCCGGCGTCTCCGGCTTCGGCCGGACCGGCCCCTACGCGAAGCGCCCGGCCTACGACATGGTGGTGCAGGCGATGGGCGGCATCATGAGCCTGACCGGCTATCCGGACGGCCCGCCGACCCGGGTCGGGACCTCCGTGGGCGATATCACCGCCGGCCTGTTCGCCGCGGTCGGAATCAATGCGGCCCTCTATGACCGCGAACGAAGCGGCGCCGGCGTGCTGGTGGACGTGGCGATGCTCGACTGCCAGGTCGCCATCCTGGAGAACGCCATCGCCCGTTTCGCGGCCACCGGCGAGGTCCCCCATGCATTGGGCGCCCGGCATCCGTCGATCACCCCGTTCGACGCCTTCGCAGCCGAAGACGGTTTCATGATCGTCGCCGCCGGTAACGACGCCCTGTTCAACAAACTCTGCGAGGTGGTCGGGCGGCCTGATCTCGGCGCCAACCCGCTGTTCGCCTCCAATACACAACGGACGGAACACCATGCGGCTTTGAAGGTCGAGCTGGAGATCCAATTCGCACGCCGTCCGATCGCCGAGTGGCTTCGGGTGCTGGAGGACGCGGGAATCCCGTGCGGCCCGATCAACACCGTCGACAAGGTGCTGGCCGACCCCCAGGTGCTGGCTCGCAACATGGTGGTCACTGTCGACGATCCGACCGCCGGCACGCTGCAGATGGCCGGCAGCCCCATCAAGATGCCGGCCTTTCCGGCCCCATCCACGCGCAGGCCTGCGCCCGATCTCGACCAGGACCGGAAGCGGATCCTCGACGATCTGGCCCGGCGCCGACGATGAGACGGTGAGGGTCCATGGAATGGCTGCGGTTGGCATACGTCACCGCCGCAGCGGCGCGGGAGGCTACCTCGCCCCCTTGGCAGCCATCGCCAGAACCTGCTCGGGCGTGTAGCCGCGATCACGGAGTGCGGCAATGGCTTCGTCGCCGCTGCGCTTGGCGAGGCGGCGGCCGGTAGTGTCGCGCACCAGGGCGTGATGGTGCCAGACCGGGACCGGCAGATCGAGAAGCCCATAAAGCAGGCGGTGGATGTGGGTGGCGTCGAGCAGGTCTGCGCCGCGGGTGACTTCGGTCACGCCCTGATCGGCGTCGTCGACCACCACCGCCAGATGATAACTCGTGGCGACGTCCTTGCGAGCGACGACGACATCTCCCAACCGCTCGGGTTCCGCGCGCACCGTTCCGCGCAGGCGGTCGGTCCAGGTGATGTCCCCGGTCAGGTGACGCGCCCGCGCGAGGTTCAGGCGGACGGCATAGGATCGGCCGGACGCCTGCAGATCATCGCGCCGCGCCGGATCGAGCGCCCGGCAGGTGCCGGGGTAGACCGGCGCACCGTCCGGCCCCGTGGGGTGCGGCGCGACCGCGGCCGCCGCCACTTCGGCACGGATCTCGGCCCGGGTGCAGAAGCAAGGGTACGTGACGCCGAGCGCCTGCAGGCGATCGAGCGCGGCGCGGTAGAGGGGAATCCGCTCCGACTGACGCACAACCGGGCCGCTCCCGGCAATGCCGAGCCAGCGGAGATCGTCGATGTTGCGGCCGATGAACTCCGGTCGGCAGCGGCCGGTGTCGATGTCCTCTATGCGCACCAGGAAGCGGCCGCCGGAGCGCTTCGCCACGTCTCTTGCGTAGCACGCCGCGTAGGCATGGCCGAGATGGAGGTCCCCGGTCGGGCTCGGCGCGAAGCGGGTAACGACGCTCACGCCGCCAGATCGTGGCGGTCCGCCTCCGGCCGCTGCGGCAGCGCGTCCGCCAGCCATGCCAGGATCCGCGCGGCGACGCGCTCCCAGTTGTGATCGAGCATCATCGCGTGCGCCACGTTTGGGATGGTCTCCGCCTCCGTGCGATAGGTCCAGGCCGTTTCGCGCAGCGCTCCCGGGGAGATGAAGGCGTCGACCTCGGCGCCAAGCACTAGCACCGGAAGGTCCAACACGCGGCGCGACGGCACGGTGCCGAAGCCCCACAGGTCGACCACCGCCATCGCCGATTCCCCTCCGAATCGCGGCATAGATCTGTAGAACCACGTCATCGGTCGTGTCGGTTGAGAACAGCGCCCGCTGGATGCGCCGAAAGCTGGAGGCATCGAGGCGGGACGGGCCGGTGGTCAGCACCATGGTCATGTCGAACAACAGCCCCGGATTCTGCGTCAACATGTGGACGAAGCAGCCGGCGATGCCATGGGGCGGCGCCGACGCCATCAGCACCGCGCCCGGTGCTTGAACGCGCCGGTTGTGCAGAACCTTCTGCACCACCATTCCGCCCAGGGAATGACCGACGATCACCGGCGGCGCGTTCAATGAGGCCGCCACCTGTTCGACGTCGGCGGCAAAATCGGACAGACGCGCGAGCGGCAGGCCCTCCCCCCCTTCGCTGCCGCCATGGCCGCGCAGGCTGACGGCGTGCGCCGCGTAACCATGGTCGGCAAAATACGCCAGAAAGTGCGGCTGCCACACCCAGGCGCCGGCGCAGGCGCCGTGCACGAACAGCAGCGGCGTAGCTTTGGCCTTCCCCCGCGGGTGTTCGGAAATCACTTCGAGTTTCATGGCAGGCGACCCTTCCCGAGCGCGTTCTTTGCTGCAGATGCGAAAGACGATATCCTGGATGCGCGCCGAACCCAAGCCCTGTGCACGCAACGCTGCCATCCAGACTTGGCGTTGCCGTCGCACCGCCACCACATGACCACGGAGCAGACCTGCCATGTCCGAATCCGCTTCCGAGTTGCTCCGCCGGATGTTCGATGCGGCGATCGCCGCGGCCTGCCCCGATCGAGTCGTCAAACACCTGCCGCGCCCGCCGAAGGGTCGCACTATCGTCGTCGGCGCCGGCAAGGGGGCCGCCGCCATGGCGGAGGCGGTGGAAGCGGCATGGCCAGGCGAGTTGTGCGGCCTGGTGGTGACACGCTATGGCCACAAGCGACCGACGCGGCACATCGAGGTCGTCGAAGCCGGGCACCCGATGCCCGACGCAGACGGGCTTCGGGCGGCGGAACGGATCCTGGCGCTGGCTCGCGACGCCGGCGAGCACGATCTGGTGCTGGCGCTGATCACCGGCGGAGGCTCGGCCTTGCTGACCTTGCCTGCGCCCGGCATCAGCCTCGATGACACCCGCGCCATCAATGGCGAACTGTTGCGCTGCGGCGCCTCGATTGCGGAGATCAACACTGTCCGCAAGCATCTCTCCGCCATCAAGGGCGGCCGACTAGGGCTCGCCGCCGCGCCGGCCGAGACCGTGACGCTGCTGATATCCGACGTGCCGGGCGACGATCCGGCGGTGATCGCCTCGGGCCCCACAGTCCCCGATCGAACCACGCTCGCCGAAGCGCGCGAGGTGCTGGCACGTTATCGCGTCGCCCTGCCGCCGGCGGTCGCCGCCCATCTCGACGACCCTGCCAACGAAACGCCGAAGCCGGGGCATCCTGGCTTCGGGCGCTCTCGTTGGATCCTCGTCGCCACGCCGAGGGCCAGCCTCGAAGCTGCCGCCAAAGTCGCGCGGGCGGCGGGCGTGACGCCGGTGATGCTTGGAGACGCCATCCAGGGACACGCGGAAGACGTAGCCGCCATCCAGGCCAGCTTGGCGCGGGATATCGCCGGCGAGCGCATGGCGGGCACCGAGCCGCGGGTGCTGTTGTCCGGCGGCGAGACTTCGGTGGCGGTCACCGGGCACGGCCGCGGCGGCCGCAACACCCACTATCTGTTGGCGCTCGCCATCGCCCTCGGCGGCCACCCCGACATTCACGCCATCGCCTGCGATACCGACGGCATCGACGGCACCGAGGACAACGCCGGCGCGCTCATCGGCCCAAGCACTTTGGAGCGCGCCGTCGATCTTGGCATGGACCCGCGCGCCTACCTCGACAACAACGAT
Source organism: Rhodospirillales bacterium (assembly GCA_016710335.1). Lineage (NCBI taxonomy): Bacteria > Pseudomonadati > Pseudomonadota > Alphaproteobacteria > Rhodospirillales > Rhodospirillales bacterium. The sequence goes on along the minus strand of JADJXQ010000001.1, from coordinate 274,064 downwards.
GCCTACACCTTGTTCGAGCGCCTCGGCGACCTCGTGGTCACCGGCCCGACGCTCACCAACGTCAACGATTTCCGCGCCATCCTGATCGATTGAGCCGCGACATAGCGGCATCTTGCGCGCTTTGGCACACCCGATCTCTTTAGGAACGGGGCTGTACTTGTTTCGCGCCAATCCGAACCAATACTCTCGTGAGGTGGTCGGAGATGAAACCTGACAGGGCGCGCCGCGCCCCGCAGAAGTCCAGCCCAAGCGGAGACCGGGTATGAAAAAAATTGCCGAAATCCTGCGGCCGCAGGGCGCTCATTGGGTGGGCGACGGGTTTCCCGTCCGCTCGCTCTTTTCCTACCACCGCGACGCGGCGGCGGTCAGTCCGTTCCTGCTGTTCGATTACGCGGGGCCGCGGATGTTCGAGCCGTCGGCAAAGCCGCGTGGCGTCGGCCAGCACCCCCATCGCGGTTTCGAGACCGTCACCATCGTCTATGACGGAGAGGTTGCGCACCGCGACTCCACTGGCACGGGCGGCACCATCGGATCGGGGGACGTGCAGTGGATGACGGCTGCGGGCGGCATCATCCACGAGGAGTTCCACTCGCCGGCGTTCAGCAGGACCGGCGGTCCGTTCCGGATGGCGCAGCTGTGGGTCAATCTGCCGGCGAGGGACAAGATGAAGCCGCCCGGGTATCAGGCTATCTCCAGCGCCGACATTCCCACGGTGGAACTGGACGGGGGACGGGCGCGGGTCATCGCCGGCGAGTTCCGGGACGCACGTGGTCCCGCACGCACCTTCACCCCGGTCAATCTGTGGGATGTGCGGCTTGATCGGGGTGCAGAACTCGGCCTCGATCTGCCCGAGGGCCACACGGCGATGATCGCGGTACTGGCGGGCCATGTCACGGTGAACGGCGTCGAGGGTGCGGGCGAGGCGGAGGTCGTCCGTTTCGAACGCAGCGGAAGCGAAGTGACGGCCGGCGCCGACGGTGACGCGATCCTGCTCGTCCTGACCGGCGAGCCCATCGACGAGCCGGTCGTTGGCCACGGTCCGTTCGTGATGAACACGGAAGCCGAGATCCGCAGGGCCGTCGATGACTTCAACAGCGGCCGTTTCGGCCGGGTCGCGGCCGCCTGATCCAACGCCTGGGTTGCGAGTGGCCAGCGCCCGTCGCAAGGGGCGCTGGCCACAACGGCGCATCAACGAGCCAGGCTTGATCCTACGCCGCCAGGTTCGTCTTCGATCCGATGGCGCCGGCCCGCGAGAGGAAGCTCCCGTTGATCACGCCGTGCGGTTTCAGCGCCAGGCGCTCGTGGGCCAGGGCCGTGGCGGTGTCCATCATGCCGCCGCGGATCGCCGCTTCGATCAGCGTCCAGTCGATGATGTCCCGCTGGGCGTGGCTGCCGCCGAACGTGTTGGCGATGAAACGCGCCGGGTGGAGCCGTTCGACGGCTGCCGTGTAGTCACCTCGCCAGAAGGCCGCGAAGCCCTCGATCAGCGGCAGTCCGGTCGCCCGCGCCCAGCGCTCCACTTCGTTGACGGGCGCCGCGTCCCGGCGGAAGTGGGCGATCAGGCGGTCGACATCGTGTTGCCGGTCGGCCCCAAGCCATGCCATGGCCGCGTGCCAGTCGTTGAACGGGTAGAGCTTGCCGTCTGCATGTTGGTCCCAGGCGGCCGCCACCTCGTCCCAACGGCGCCCGACGTCGATGCCGTCCAGGTGGGCGCGCCACAGCAACGCCGACGCATCCACCAGATCGATGGCGATGATGCTGTTGCCGGCGCGGATGCGCTGATCGTAGAGGGCCAACACCCGGTCGCGCTCTCCGAGATCGAAGTGGAAGAGCGCCTTGTGCCACCAGTTGTGCACCTGAAAGAAGTTCTCGTCGCCTGACCAGTGCGGCTCGCGCTCCTCCATCCAACGTATCCCGTCTGCGGCGCGGCCCTGCATTTCCATGACGTGCGCCACCGCGTGATGCGCCCACGCGTCGAGCGGCTGGCGGTCTACAGCGTCGCGTCCCATCGCTTCGGCGCGGGCATAGTCGCCGGTCTCTTCCAGGCCGAAGGCGTACAGTCCGAGCACGATCGAGTAGCCCGGCCGATCCTCAGACCATTGCGGCAGGACCCTGGCGATCCGGTCGCGAAGATCGCGGGCGTTGGCGCGGAAGAAGTCCACCAGGCTCCCGGCCTGCAGGGCGACAAGGTCGTGCGGGTGGCGCATGTTGTGATGGTCGAGCGCCACCGCGGCATCGGTCCAGTTGTTGGCCAGCACGTGGTCGAGAGCGACGACGTGCGACCGCTCGCGGTCGTTCATCGGCAGCGACTTCACGTGCGCGACGATGGTCCTGGCCGCTGCGGCCGCTTCCGGTTCGGTGGCGACCGCGAACAGCCACGCCTTGAAGATGTGCGCCATTGCGAACGTCGGGGCTGCGGCGATGGCGCCGTCGACCAGCGCCACCGGGTCGCCGCGATAGATGTTGAAGGCCGCGACGGCTTCGTCGAACCGCGCGACGGCATCGCCAGTGCCGCCGGTCATGGCGTTTCCTTGTCGATCCGCAAACATGTCTGCCTCCCTCGTGTTCAGGTTCAGCTCGTGGGTTCCGTTTCCGCGAGCTTCACAAGCCCGCGAGCGTTGTTGGAAAAACGATACTGAGTTCTCCGGATCGCCGATAGTGAACCCGCGGTCTTGCCGCCGATGCAAATTATTATCATTGTCCCTGAACATGTTACGGCCGATGCTCGGAGAAGGGACCCGGCGGCTCGGCATATGGAGGCTTGGAACTGTACTTGTGGTACAGTGGTGCGATGTTGGGAGGCAGGGGATGGATGGGACGACAACGCTCCGCAAGGGTCCGCCGACACGTCAGCAGCTACTCGATGCAGCAGAGGAGGCGGTGCTTGCCAAGGGGTTCAGCGGCACCTCGATCGACGAGTTGATTGCCACGGTCGGCATTTCGAAGAGCGGGTTCTTTTACCATTTCCGCGACAAGACCGAGCTCGCCAAGTCCCTCCTGAAGCGCTACGTGGAAGAGGACGACCGGATCTTCGACGGCGTCTTCGCGCGGGCGGACGAGCTGAGCGAGGATCCGCTCCACAGCTTCCTGATTGCGCTGAAGATGCTGACCGAGATCTTCGCGGATCTCCCCAATGGCCATCCGGGCTGCATGGTCGCCTCCATCTGCTACCACGAACAACTGTTCGATCGCGAGGTGCGCGACATCAACACGGGCGCGGTCCTTCAGTGGCGCCGGCGTTTTCGCGAGCGGCTCGATCGCATTGCCGCCCGCTACCCGCCGCGCATCCCGGTGGACCTCGACGACTTGGCGGACATGCTGTCGGTGGTTGCCGACGGCGGCATCATCCTCTCGAAGGTCACCAAGGACCCGGCAGCCCTGCCCCGCCAGATCCTGCTCTACCGCGACTTCCTCCGCCTCGTCTTCACCCCGGCCGCGCCCTGACGCCCTCTCCCCGCGTCATGCCCGTCGGCTCTCGGTGGGCCGCTATGCCCCGCGATTCCGCTCACCGCTGCACGGCCATGTGGCGGGTGAGACGGTGTTCCAGGAGGCGGTATGCTTGCGTGAAGGCGAAGGTGAGCAGCAGATAGAGGACGCCGGCGGCGAGGAAGATTTCTACCGGCATGTAGGTGCGGGCGATGATGGTGCGCGCCATGCCGGTGAGGTCGAGAAGAGTGATGGTGCTGGCAAGCGCGCTCCCCTTGATCATCAGAATGATCTCGTTGCCATAGGCCGGGAGCGCGATACGGAACGCCTGCGGCAGGATGATGCGTCGGTAGGCTAGCGCCCTCCCCATTCCGATCACGCGAGCGGCCTCCACTTGCCCGGCCGGCACCGCTTCGATGGCGCCGCGGAAGATCTCCGCGGTATATGCGCCGGTGTTGAGCGAAAAGGCGATGAGGGCGCACCAATACGGCTCCCGCAGGATCGGCCACAAGGCACTGTCTCGCACCGTCTCGAACTGGCTGAGGCCGTAGTACACCAGAAATATCTGCACCAGCAGCGGTGTGCCGCGAAAGAAAAAGATGTAGGCGTAGGCCGGGCCGCGCAGCGCCCAGTTCGGGGAGACCCGCGCCAGCGCCGTCGGCACCGCTAGCATGAACCCGGCGAGCACCGACAGCGCCACCAGTTCTACCGTCAGCCCAAGGCCCTCCAGGAGCTTCGGCAGGTTGTCGACGATCACCTCGACGTTCATGGCGCGTCGCCGCTCACGCCGCCGCCCGCGGCAGGCCCTTGGAGGCCGACCGTTCGGCGAACCCGATCACCGCCATCGCCACCACGGTCATCATCAGATAAAGGATCGCCGCGGCGAGATAGAAGGTGAACGGCGCGCGGGTGAAGCCGACGGCGATCGACGACTGGCGCATCAGTTCATCGAGCCCGATAACCGAGACCAGCGACGTGTCCTTCAACAGCACCAGGAACAGGTTTCCGAGGCCCGGCAGCGCGATGCGCCACACTTGCGGGAGGACGATGCGGCGAAAGGTGAGCGCCCGGCCCATGCCGTATGCCCGCGCCGCCTCGGTCTGACCCTTGGGGATGGCGAGGATGGCGCCGCGAAATACCTCCGTCGCGTAAGCGCCGAAGGTGAGGCCGAGGGCGACGACGCCGGCCGCGAACGGCCCGACCTCGACAAACCCCTCGTATCCCAGCCAGCCAGCGGCGGTGGTCAGCAATCCTGACGACCCAAAATAAATGATCAGCACCACCAGAAGCTCCGGCAAGCCGCGCACCACGGTGGTGTAGGTTCCGCCGATGGCTCTGAGGACCGCGACGCGGGACAGCTTGGCCGCCGCCCCCGCCAGCCCGAGCGCCACGCCCAACGCCAAAGCGCCGAACGCCAGCGCGACGGTCATCGCGGCACCGAGCAGCAACCGATCTCCGAACCCCTGGAAGTCGATCATCGAACCAAAAGCCTTCATCCTCAGCCGGGAAAGGACCCGGAGCCTCATCGTAAGCCTTTCGCACCCTGAGCCAAGCGCGGCATGTTCATGGCCTTCTACGGGCCAACGACGCCGCCCCGGTATGATCGCGCAGCATCGATCACATTCCTTTATTGATCACATTCCTGTTATGCGAACCGCCGGAAAGGCTTACGCTGGACGCCTGCGTTGCGGGGGAGCGTTCGTCGTGATCGTCGAGGACCAGACCGAGGTCATTGCCTTCTTGTCGCGTGGCGACGCCTATGGGCTCGCCGGGTCCCCTGTAGAGCGGGTCGAGACCCATGCGTCCGTCGTCTTTCTGGTCGGCGACCGCGCCTACAAGCTGAAGCGGGCGGTCCGCTTCCCCTACCTCGACTATTCCACCACGGACGTCCGGCGGCGATTTTGTCACGCAGAGGTACGCATCAACCGCCGCACCGCGCCCGACACTTATCTGAACGTAGTGGCGGTGACCCGCGACATGCACGGCAAACTCCGCCTCGGCGGCGATGGCATCGCCGTCGAATGGCTGGTGGAGATGGCGCGGTTCGACGAGGAAACCCTGTTCGACCGGCTCGCCCGGAAGGGCGTGCTCGATCGCTTCGCCATGGAGGATCTCGCCGACCGGGTGGCTCGTTTTCATCATGACGCGGAACCGCGGCCCGGCCGCGGCGGCCGCGCCATGGCGGCGAAGATCATCGACTCGAACGCTCGATCCTTCCGGGAATGCCCGTCAACTTCCCTCGATCCCGACGCTGTCGCCGACGTGACGCAACGGACGTGGCGGGCGTTGAGTGAGGTCGAAACGCTGTTGGAGGACCGCCGTGACCGCGGCTTCGTCCGTCACTGTCATGGCGACCTGCACCTTCGCAACATTTTTCTTCACCACGGCCAGGCGACGCTGTTCGACGCCATCGAGTTCGATCCGGACCTCGCCGACATCGACGTGCTGTACGACCTCGCCTTCCTCGTCATGGACCTCGGCCATCGGGCGCTGCCGGAGCTCGCCAGCATCGTCCTCAACCGCTACCTGGACAACACCGGCGATGTCGACGGGCTGGCGACGCTGCCGCTTTTCCTGTCGTTGCGGGCGGCGATTCGCAGCCACGTTCAGGCGGTCGCCGCTACGGAGCAGTCCGATCCGGGCGATGCCGCAGCGCTCGATGCCGATGCCGCCAATTATCTGAATCTGGCGCGCCGCTTCCTGATGCCGGCGCCGCCGCGGCTCATCGCGATCGGCGGTCTGTCGGGCAGCGGCAAGTCGCGGCTGGCGCGCGAGTTGGCGCCATTGATCGGCACCCCGCCGGGAGCCCGCGTCGTCCGCACCGACAGCACCCGCAAGCGGCTCGTCGGCATCGCCCTCGGCGACCGTCTCGGCGCCGACGGCTACACGCAAGCCATGAACTCGAAGACCTATGCCGCGATGTTCGAGGAATGCCGCCGCGCCCTCAGTGCCGGCCGATCCGTGATCGCCGACGCGGTGTTCGCCGACCTTCGCGAGCGCGATGCGATCGAGCAGGTCGCGATCGAGACACGCCTTCCGTTCCAGGGGCTGTGGCTGGAAGCGTCGCCGGAGGTGATGGAGGAACGGGTGACGTGGCGACGCCGCAACGTCTCCGACGCCACCGCCTGGGTGGTGCGCCTCCAGTTGCAGTACGACCTCGGTCCCATGCATTGGCGCCGCCTCGACACCTCCGGCCCGCGGGAGGAGTCGCTGACCCGCGCTCGCCAAGCGCTCGAGCTGTGAGGAGAGGTGAACGCGCTGCAACGCGAAGAATTCGGTGGGCCTTAGCCGACAGCCCACCGACGGGCGGCGGTCGTGCAAGGGCTTTTCTTTTCTAAACCGCGCAGCCATCATGACCGTATCATGGCAGGCGCAAAGATTGCGGAGATGAATTCAATGGCGATCCGGAAAATTCTGGTTGCGGTTGACGGTTCGCCCGGCGGGCGCATCGCCGTCGACGCCGCGCTGATCACCGCAAGGGCGTTCGGGGCCCACGTCGAGGGGCTCCACGTGCGCCCGGACCCGCGCGATGCAGTGCCGTTGCTCGGCGAAGGGGTGTCCGGCGCGATGGTCGACGAACTCATCGTCCTCACCGAGCAGGAGACGCAAGCTCGCGCCAAGATCGCCCGGGCGATGTTCGACGAGCTTTGCCACACCCACGGCCTGCGCATTGCCGATCGACCGGCGGCCGGGCCGTCGGGGGCGTGGGTCGAGGCGACGGGACGAACCGACGACATGGTCGTCGCGCGCGCCCGTCTGGCCGATCTGGTGGTGGTCGAGCGACCCTTGGCGGAAATGGAGGCGGTCGCCGGAATGACCCTCAACGCCGCACTGTACGAAGGCGGCCGCCCGGTGCTGGTGCCGGCCGGGACGCCGTCGCCGCAGATCGGTCGAAACGTGGCCGTCGCCTGGAACGGGAGTGCCGAATCGGCGCGGGCCGTGTCGGGGGCCCTGTCGTTCCTGAAGGCAGCCGAGACGGTGACGGTGTTGACGGCAGGCTCCGCCGCCACGTCGCCGGATCGGGCGGAAGATCTCGTCGATTACCTGGCGTGGCATGAGATCGATGCCCGACGCGGCGCCGTCACCTCCGAAGACGGTCCGGTCGGAGCGCGGATCCTGGAGGCCTGCAGAAGCGCCGGCGCCGATCTGCTGGTCATCGGCGCCTACACCCACAGTCGCCTCAGGGAATTGATCATGGGCGGTGTGACCCGGCACGTGCTGGCCAACGCCCGCATCCCGCTGTTGATGGCGCACTGATCGGGCGGCAAGGGCGGCCGACGCCTCGTGGACGTTGACAACCGCAACACCGTCATAATCACCGGCGCCAGCCGCGGCATCGGCCACACAACCGCCAAGCTCTTCCTCGCGCGGGGCTGGCGCATCCTCACCTGTTCGCGGGATGACGTGCCGCCGGAGTGCAAGCGCGATCCCAACTGGAGCCTGCACATCCCGACCGACCTCGGCGATGCCGCCAGCCTTGGTCGTTTCATCGCCGAAGCCAACCGGGTGCTGGGCGACGGGCCGCTGCACGCCCTTGTCAATAACGCCGGCATGTCGCCGAAGACGCCCTACAAGGAGCGCCTCGGCTGCCTCAACGGCGATTTGGACGCCTGGCGCGAGGTGTTCGAGGTCAACTTCTACTCGGCGCTGCGTCTCGCCCGTGGCTTCGCGACGGCCCTGCATCGCGGCCACGGCGCGATCGTCAACGTCACTTCCATCGCCGGCCATGCGGTGCATCCGTTCGCCGGCTCGGCCTACTCGGTTTCCAAGGCGGCGCTGTCGGCGCTGACCCGCGAACTGGCCCACGAGTTCGCCGACCTCGACATCCGCGTGAACGCCGTCGCCCCAGGGGAGATCGAGACAGACATGATCCAGCCGGAGTATGAAGCCCTGATCCCGCGCATCCCGATGGAGCGCATGGGTGCGCCGGAAGACGTGGCCCGAGCCATCTACTACCTCGCCTCGGAAGACGCCGGATACATCACCGGCACCGAACTCTGGGTCACCGGCGGCCAGCACCTGTACTGATGCGCAACCGGCGTTGCAGGACTTCTCCCGCTGCGCACAGCCTCAATAGTCCACCACCCCCGGCGGCCGCGCCTCCGCCTGGCGAAGCCATAGCTCGGTTTCGACGATCAGGCGGGTGATGCCGCCGCCTGAGCGTGCGCCGGAGCGTGCGTCATCGGCGATGCGCGCCAGCGCCGGCCTGGCGGCGTAGGCGGCGAGGCGGCTGTCGCCGTCGGTGAGAGCGGTGAGGTAGCGCCCGGCCAGTCGGTCGTCGGCGAACCACCGCCCGTACGGCAACGCCAAGCCGACCTTGCGGCGGTGTACCAGATCATGGGGCAGGTAGCGGTCGGCGAGACGCTTGAGGATCGGCTTGGTGTCGTTGCCGGGCACCCGCTCTCTTCGGCGCAGGCGGTTGACGACGGCGAGCAGCGGCCGGTGCACGAACGGCACCCGCGCCTCCACCGAGGACGCCATGCTCATCTTGTCCTGGCGCACCAACAGCGATTCCAGGTAGCAGGTCTGGTCGACGGCAAACAGTCGGTCACGGAAGTCGGTGAAGCGCCGGCTCGCCGCCTCGCGGGCGCCCGGCGCCGGCACCAATTCGGGAAACGCCTCGTGCACGCGTTGGAAATCGTGGTGAACGCCGGCGTAGGCGGCCGCGTCGACGCCGGCAAGGCGCCTGATGCCGGCGAACGGCCACCGCGCCGGCAATGCCGCGGCGGGGAGCACCTTGCCGAGGCGCTCGTGCCACATCAGTCGCCGCCACCAGGCGTAGCGGATGTAGCCGCCGAACATCTCGTCGCCGCCCTCCCCGGTCAGCACCACCTTGTGGCGCCGGCGGATGGTTTCGCACAGCAGCATCAGCATGACGCAGCCGCCATGCGGCGTCGGTCCCTCCATGGTGGCGACGGCGCGCGGCAGGGCATCGGCATAGGCGTCGCCGGTGATCGGAACCGACGTCAGGTCGAGGCCGTAGCGCGACGTAACTTCCCGCTGATAGCGGCTTTCGTCCTGCGGTTCGCCCTCGAGGGTGAGGGCGTAGGCATGCAGGCGCTCACCCGCAGCGCGCGCCGCGAGGGCCGCGACGAGGCTGGAATCGATGCCGCCGGAGAGTTGCAGGGCGTAGCCCACATCACTGACCAGATGGGCGCGCACCGACTCCTGGACGGTCCGGTGCGCGTCGGCTTCGCTGGCGCCGGCGTCCCCGGTGATGGTCGCCAGAGTGTCGCAGAACCGCCGCTCGCGGATGGCGCCGTCGGCGAGGGAGACGGTGACCAGCGTGCCGCCGGGAATCCGCTCGATGTCCCGATAGTTCGAAAGCCGCCCCGCCGCCCAGCCGAAGGTCAGCAACTCGGCCAGAGCCGCCGCGTCGACCGCCGCCGGCTGAAGGCGGTGCAGCGGCCGCATCTCGCTGGCGAATGCCGTGAGCGAGCCGCGCCGCAAACGATAGAGCGGTTTGATGCCGAGCGGATCGCGCGCCGCCAACGCCACGCCCCGCCGCCGGTCGACCAACGTGAAGGCATACATGCCGTCGAGGCGATCCAGCACCGCTTCGCCCCAGCGCAGGTACCCGGCGAGGACGGCCTCGGTGTCGCCATCGGTGGTGAGGACGGTGCCGGCCTGAACCAGCGCGGCGCGCACGGCCCGGTAATTGTAGATCTCGCCGTTGAACACGATGGTGCAGCGGCCGGACGCATCGTTCATGGGCTGGTCGGAGCGGGATGTCGGGTCGAGGATCGCCAGGCGGCGGAACACCAGCGCGACGCCGGGCTCCGCGACGACGCCGCCGGAGTCGGGCCCGCGGTGCTGGAGATCCCGCTCCATCGCCGCCAACAGCGGCGGCGGGAAACGCCGCCCCGGCTCGATCAGGCTGGCAAAGCCGCACATGGGGACGCGGTCACTCGGGCTCCGGCAGGATTCCGGTGGGCTTCGTCGCGGTGCGCCTCCCGGCGCACAATGAGGATGCGACGCGCCTCCCGGCGCACAATGAGGATCAAGTCGCCTCGCGCGGCACCGTGTCGCGGATGGAACGGCGATCGGTCATGGAGTCGTACCACGCCGCCAGACCGGGGCGGCCGGCGCGCCAGTCGTCGCCCGGGAAGCGAAAATCTAGGTAGCCGAGGGCGCAGGCGATGGCGAGGTGGCCGATGGTTATGGCGCCGCCGAGCGCGCCAGCCTCGTCTTCGAGGGCGTCGACGCCGCGGGAGACGACGGCTCTCTGGCGATCCACCCACGGCTGCGATTGAAGCTCGGGTGGGCGGCGACCCTCCAGCAGCCGGAACACCGCGGCGTCGATGATGCCGTCGCCCAACGCCTGCCGCCGGAGCGCCGTCCAGCGGTCGCCGCCGGAACGCGGGAACAGCTTGCGGCCGTCGTGGAGGCTGTCGAGGTACTCGCAGATCACCGGCGAATCATAGAGCACCTCGCCGCCGTCGGTGAGCAGCGCCGGGACCTTGCCGAGCGGGTTGTCGCGGGCGAGGTCGGTGGCCGGATCCCAGGCGTTGGTGGTGATCCGCTCGACGCGATCTTCCAGGCCCGTTTCGATCAACGTCGCGGTGGCCTTGCGCACGTAAGGTGAGGTCGGTGACCAGCGCAGCTTCATTGACGTTTCCCTTATCCCGATGGAAGCCACGTCTTCTGCGCTCATCGCCGCGCTGTCAAGCACCCGTCCTTGTTATTCCGCGGCAACGTTTGATGGTTGAGTGCGCAGTTCCGCCGAAGCCTGACGGATGATCTGTGCGGCCGACCACAGGAACAGGCTCGCCATCACGCCGGCGACGATCAGGTCGGGCCACGCCCCCGCCGTCGCCCACACGCCACCGGCGGCGGCGACCACGGCGATGTTGCCGATGGCGTCATTGCGGCTGCAGAGCCACACCGACCGTACGTTGGCGTCGCCGTCCCGGTACTTGAGCAGCAGCAGGACACTGGTCAGGTTGGCGGCGAGAGCGAGCATGCCGACCGCACCCATGACTTCCGCCTGCGGTACGCCAAGAACCAGGGCGCGGTAGACCGTGGACGCCAACACCCAGAGCCCCATCGCCCCCAGGCTCAGGCCCTTGACGAGGGCGGCCCGCGCCCGCCATGCCAATGGCCGTCCGATCACCAGGAGAGTGAGCGTGTAGGTCGCGGTGTCGCCGAGGAAGTCGAGCGCGTCGGCCTTGAGCGCCTGCGAGCCGGCGATCGCGCCCGCCGCCATCTCGATTACGAACATGCCGGCATTGATGGCGATCACCGCGAACAGCGCCCGCCGGAATCCTGCCGACACACCATCAAATCTCTCGTCACCGCCGCAGCAGCCGGGCATCGCCACCTCGCTCCGATGCATCCGGGACCCGATCTTCCCAGAAATCCCAGCCCGATGGGCAAAGCCGCAACCGTTTCGCCCCTAAGTCCGTTTGACCAGCTTGAGGGATGAGGCGCCGGGCGTGCGGGGCGGAGGGCGGGCGCCGGCGTCGTCATCCGTCGGCGGCGATAATCCGGCCGAGCTTCGCAGGATCGCATCGATCTCCTCGGCGCTGACCGGTTGACCGGTGAGGAAGCCCTGGCCCTCGTCGCATCCGAAATCGCGCAGGATCTCGGCCTGGCGGATTGTTTCGATACCCTCGGCGATGACCGTCATGCCCATCTCGTGGGCCATCTCCATGGTCGACTTGATCTGCAGCGCGCACTCTTGGTCGTGCTCGATCGCGGCAGTGAAGGACCGATCGATCTTGATCCGCCGGATCGAGTACCTTTCGAGATGCTCGAGCGACGAATAACCGGTTGCGAAATCGTCCAGCACCAGTCCGACGCGGAGGGCGCGCAGTGCAGCGATCCGCTGGCTGTTCGCCTGGCCAAACTGCATCAGCGCGCTTTCGTTGAATTCGAGATCGACCGAGCGCGCATCGACGCCGGTGTCGCGGATGATCTCCGCGATCTTGAGCGACAAGTCCTGGCTCTCCATCTGACGCGCCGAAAGGTTGATGGCGAGGCGCAGCGGTTCTTTCGTCAAACCCCGCCATGCCGTCCACTGCATGCAGGCGGAGTGGATGACCCACAGTCCGATCGACGAGATCAAGCCGGTCGTCTCTGCGAACGGAAGGAACTGGCTCGGCGCGAGAAGGCCAAGCTCCGGGTGGCGCCAGCGCACCAGGGCCTCGACGCCGATCATGCGGCCGGTGTGCAAATTCACCACCGGCTGGTAGCGGAGCCGGAACTGCTGGCGCTCCAGTGCTTGGCGGAGGTCGGTCTCGATCGTCATCTCCCGCCCGGCGACGGAGCCATCTCCGGCGTGAACAGCCGGAGCTGGTTGCGGCCGCCGGACTTCGCCCGGTACAGCGCGACGTCGGCGTGCTTGCGAAGCTGGTCCGGTGTCTCCCCGTCGGCCGGGAAGGCGCTGATGCCGAGGCTGACAGTAACGTGAAGGTCGTGGCCGAGGATCTGAAACGGGTGGCGCATCGCCTCCACAATGCCTTGGCCGATGGTCACGGCGTTGCGGCTGTTGCCCACGTCTCGCAGCAGCAGGATGAATTCGTCGCCGCCGAGACGGGCGACAGTGTCCGACTTCCGCAACTGGCCGAGAAGGCGGCGCGCCACGGCGATGATGACTGCGTCGCCGATCGGGTGACCCAGCATGTCGTTGATGACCTTGAAGCGATCGACGTCGAGGAACACCAGCGCCAGCGTCTCGCCGGAACGTTTGGCATGGCTGAGGGCATTGGTGAGGCGATCGTCGAACAACGTGCGGTTGGGCAGCCCCGTCAACGCATCGTGGGTGGCGTGGAACAGGATCTCCCGCTCCGCGGCCTTGCGATCGGTAATGTCGCGGACGGTGCAGATGAGGGTCGACCTGCCCTGAAGCTCGATCCTGGCGACGGAAATTTCGATCGGGAACGCCTCGCCGCCCTTGCGGACGCCGCCGATCTCGCGCAGCGCCTGCATTGGCGACGAGGCCAGATCGGCCGACGTCAACCCCTTCGCGGGCACATTGCCGGCCCGGGAATGGGCCACCAGAAACTGTTCAATAGGCCGCCCGAGCATATCCAGGGCGGAACGGCGAAACATGCGCTGGGCGGCGTGGTTGACGCTGTCAATCAGGCCGTCGCCGTCAATGGTGATGATGCCGTCGAACACCGACGCCATGATCTCCCGCAAACGGCGCTCGCTCGCGTAAAGCGCGCGCTGGCGAATCTTGTCGTCGGTGATGTCCGTGCAGATGGCGACCCTGCCGCCCTCGCGCGTTCGCGACTCCGACACCTTGATCCAGCGGTTCGAACGGAAACACACATCGACGACGAATTGGGCGGCGGCGGGTCCCGCACGCCGCCTCGCCAGCCAGTCCCGGACGGTCATCGCGTCGCCCTCGACGCCGACGATCGACCGGTGCAGCCTGGCGATCAGATCGTCGAAGCCAGCGCCGACTGCGATGTGATCGTCGATCTCCTTGAACATCATGCGGAACCGCGTATTGCACAGCACCAGGCGATCGTTGACGTCCCACAACACGAAGCCCTGGGACATCGCTTCGGTCGGCTCCACCAACATATCGCGGGCCCGCGTCAGTGCTGCCATGCTCTCGTGCAATCGCCGCAGCATCCCGTCGAATGCTCGCGCCAGCCGCGACACCTCATCCGTGCCGCTGATGACGAAAGGCACCGTCATGTCACCGGCGTTGATGCCGTCGGCGGCGTCGGCGAGGATCTTCAACCGGCGGGTCAGAACATATCCGACGCCGAACCCAAGCACGGCGGTGAACAGAAGTCCGGCGAGCCCGATCATCAGGCCGAGGTTCCGCGTCTGCCGGTAGGCCAACATCAGGGCCTCGTCGGAAAACTGGATGGCGACGCCGCCGAGGCGGTCGTCATGGTCGCGGATCTCGATGGAGCGCCAGTAGCGATCATCCCCGTCCTCGAACGCCGGCGCAGCTTTGCCGACAAGTTCCCGCGAGGTCGCCGCCACCACCCGATTTTCGGAATCAGCGATGACCACGGCAGTGATCCGCGGATGGCGCAGGGTAGACTCGATGAACGCCTGGAGACCCGCCGCATCCCCCGTCGCCAGAGCCGCAACGCTCACGTCGCCGACCGCTTGCAGCCACACTCGTTCGGTGTCAGCCGCGTGGTCGCGGACGTCCCGCAGCGATTGATTGAGGATCACCCCCAGGAGAGCGGCAATCAGCACCGCCTCCAAGGCGACGATCAGGACAGCGATCCGGTACCTCAGAGACATGTTCACCGACCCTGCCGCTCTCTCGATCCGCGCCCACCCGTTGGCTGTGTGCGGTTTGATTCGTGCCGGGTGATGTACCCGGAATGGGGCTAGCGTAGCGCCGTACCCCCATCGACCTCAAGGCCGGAGAAACGCGCAGGCGTTCACAATCGTGATGCGGCGCCATGGCGGGCGGCCGCGGCGTCCACTATAACTGTGGCATGGACACCATCGTCAGTCCGATCCTGTTCATCCCGGAGAAGCGGCCGCCGGTGGCCGGCACGAATCGCTTCCGGCTCGTCTCCGAGTTCCAGCCGGCTGGCGATCAGCCGCAGGCCATTGCCGCGCTGACCGAGGGCCTGGAGCGCGGCGAGCGCGATCAGGTGCTGCTCGGCGTCACCGGGTCCGGCAAGACGTTCACCGTCGCCCAGGCCATCCGGAACGTGCAGCGCCCGGCCCTGGTGCTGGCCCCCAACAAGACCCTGGCCGCCCAGCTCTATTTCGAGATGAAGTCGTTCTTTCCAGATAACGCTGTCGAGTACTTCGTCTCGTACTACGACTATTACCAGCCCGAGGCCTATGTGCCGCGCACCGACACCTATATCGAGAAGGACGCCTCCATCAACGAGCAGATCGACCGAATGCGTCACAGCGCCACCCGCGCGTTGCTGGAGCGCAACGACGTCATCATCGTCGCCTCTGTCTCCTGCATCTACGGCATCGGCGCCGTCGAAACCTACGCGCAGATGGTTGTGCGCGTCGCCGCCGGTCAAAGCTTCGACCAGCGCGACCTGATGAAGCGGCTCGTCGATCTGCAATACCGGCGCAATGATCTCGGCTTCCAGCGCGGCGCGTTCCGGGTACGGGGCGACGTCCTCGAGATTTATCCGTCGCACTACGAGGACGCTGCCTGGCGCATCTCCATGTTCGGCGACGACGTGGAAGAGATTTCCGAGTTCGACCCCCTGACCGGGGAGAAAACACACGAGCTCAAGGAGATCACCATCTACCCCAACAGCCACTACGTGACCCCGCGCCCGACCCTGCAGCAGGCGATCCCGCGCATCAAGGCGGAACTCAAGGTCCGGCTGGACGAACTGCGCGCCGACGGCAAGCTCCTGGAGGCGCAACGCCTGGAGGAACGTACCGGCTTCGATCTGGAGATGCTGGAGACCACCGGCCACTGCAACGGCATCGAGAACTACTCCCGCTATCTCACCGGCCGCAATCCCGGCGACCCGCCGCCGACCCTGTTCGAGTACATCCCCGAGAACGCGGTGCTGATCGTCGACGAGAGCCACGTGACCGTGCCGCAGATCGGCGGCATGTTCCGCGGCGACCGCAACCGCAAATCGACGCTGGCGGAATTCGGCTTCCGCCTTCCGTCCTGTGTCGACAACCGGCCGCTGAAGTTCGAGGAATGGGAGGCGATGCGCCCGCAGACCGTCTTCGTCTCGGCGACGCCAGGACCGTGGGAGTTGGAGCGCACCGGCGGCGTCATCGTCGAGCAGGTGGTGCGTCCGACCGGCCTCATCGATCCGCTCTGCATCGTCCGCCCGGTCGAGCACCAGGTCGACGATCTGCTCGGCGAGGTGAAGGCCTTGGCGGCGCGCGGACAGCGCAGCTTGGTCACGACGCTCACCAAACGCATGGCCGAGGACTTGACCGAATACCTCTACGAACAGGGGGTGCGAGTCCGTTACATGCACTCCGACATCGATACGCTCGAGCGCATCGAGATCATCCGCGACCTGCGTCTGGGCGCGTTCGACGTGCTGGTCGGCATCAACCTGTTGCGGGAAGGGCTCGACATCCCGGAATGCGCTCTCGTTGCCATCCTCGACGCCGACAAGGAGGGCTACCTCCGCTCACGGACCAGCCTGATCCAGACCATCGGCCGCGCCGCCCGAAACGTCGACGGCCGGGTGATCCTCTATGCCGACCGCATGACCGACTCGCTGCAGTACGCCCTCGACGAAACCAACCGCCGGCGCGAAAAGCAGCAGGCCTACAACGCCGCCCACGGCATCAACCCGGAGAGTATCCGGAAGTCGATCTCCGACGTTCTGGAGAGCGTGTACGAACGCGACTATGTGACGATCGACACCGGCGCCTCGGGCGACCGCCACCTGGTCGGCCACAACCTGAAGAGCCACATGGCGGAGCTGGAAAAGCGCATGCGCGCCGCCGCCGCGGAGCTGGAGTTCGAAGAAGCGGCGCGCATCCGCGACGAGATCCGCCGCCTCGAAGCCATGGACTTGGGTCTCGACAAGGCCGGCGTCGCCCCCGCCGCCGCCGCCCGCGGCGGCTGGACCGCCAAGGCCAAGGCCCGCTCCAAGTCCCGGCGCCGCAAGGGGCGTTAGATCGCGCGCTCACCCCAAGGTCGGCATGACGAACTGGGCGCCGGCAGCGATGCCGGAGGGCCAGCGCGAGGTCACCGTCTTGAGCCGGGTATAGAAGCGCACTCCGTCCGGACCGTGGACGCAGAGGTCGCCGAAGCGGGACGCCTTCCAGCCGCCGAAGCTGTGGAACGCCATCGGCACCGGAATGGCGACGTTGACGCCGACCATCCCGGCCTGGACGCGGCTGGCGAAGGCGCGGGCGGCGTCGCCGTCGCGGGTGAAGATGGCGGCGCCGTTGCCGAACGGGTGGCCGTTGGTGATGCCGACCGCCTGCTCGAAGTCGTCGGCGCGGACCATGCAGAGGACCGGGCCGAAGATCTCCTCCCGGTAGATGCGCATGGCGGTTTCGACGCGGTCGAACAGGCAGCCGCCGAAGAAAAACCCGTCCTCATAGCCCTGGAGGCGAAGGCCGCGACCGTCCACCACCAGTTCCGCCCCTTCGTCGACGCCCAGGTCGACATAGCCGGCGACCTTGTCCCGGTGCTCCCTGCTGATCAGGGGCCCCATCTCGGCCTCCGGGTCGGTGCCCGGCGCCACTTTCAGCGCCCGCACCCGCGGCGCCAGGGCATCGCGGAGCGCGTCTCCGGCGGTGCCGACGGTGACCGCCACCGATACCGCCATGCAGCGCTCGCCGGCCGAACCGTACGCCGCTCCCATCAGGGCGTCGACCGCCTGATCCATGTCGGCGTCCGGCATCACCACCATGTGGTTCTTGGCCCCGGACAGGGCCTGAACGCGCTTGCCGTGGGCCGAGCCGACCGCGTAGACGTGGCGCGCCACCGGCTCCGAGCCGACGAAGCTGATGGCCTGGATGCGTGGGTCGGTCAGCAGCGCATCCACCGCCTCGCGGTCGCCGCCGATGACGTTCAATACGCCTGCCGGCAGTCCCGCCTCGTGGAACAGTTCCGCCAGGCGCAGGGAGCAGGACGGCACCTTCTCGGACGGCTTGAGAACGAAGGTGTTGCCGCAGGCGATGGCCAGCGGGAACATCCACATGGGCACCATGGCGGGGAAGTTGAAGGGAGTGATCCCGGCGCAGACGCCGAGCGGCTGGCGGAGCGACCACGAGTCGATGCCGGAGCTGACGTCTTCCGAAAACTCGCCCTTCAGCAAGTGCGGGATGCCGCAGGCGAACTCCACCACCTCGAGCCCGCGGGTCAGCGAGCCGAGGGCGTCGCCCCGGACCTTGCCGTGCTCGGCGACAATCAGCGCCACCAGTTCGTCCGCGTGGCTCTCGATCAGCGCCTTGAAGCGGAAGAGGACGCGGGCGCGGGCGAGCGGCGGCGTCGCCGCCCACGCCGGAAACGCCGCCTCTGCGACCGCTACGGCGGCGGTCACGTCGTCCGCGGACGCCAGCGGAAGGCGAGCCTGCACCTCACCGGTCGCCGGGTTGAACACGTCGCCGAAGCGGCCGCTGCTTCCGGCGACGTGGCGGCCGCCGACAAAGTGGTGGAAAGTCTCGGGCATGGTGTCCGCTCTCGATCCTGTGCAACGCGCAGCCTCCGGAACTTGGCCGCCGCCGTCAAGGGGGCTACCTCTGAGCGCTGAAGGGATCGATCGCCGGCACGCCGGTGCGTGCCACGTCGGCGACATCGCGCGTGGCGAGCGTCAGCCCATGCACCTTCGCGGTCGCCGCCAGCAGTCCGTCGATTACGGGAAGCGGATCCGGCACGCTCATTCGGCCCCATTCCTCTGCGATGCGCTCATCGACGCCATGGATGCGGTCCGCGAAGGCGGTTTGCACCTGCTCCAGCCAGGTTTCAAAGACCGTCGCCTGTCGACTGTCCTTGCGTCGGACCCGCTCGATCCCGCGGCGGATCTCGCCGATGACGAGCACGCTGGTGTGGAAGATACCGGGGGCCGCGGTCGAAGCCCATCGTGCGACATGGGGCTGGCAGCGTGCCCCCTTTCGCAGTTCCGAAAGCACGCTGGTGTCCAACAGGTACGCCACTGGCGGGTCCGTCACAGGCGGATGTCCCGGCCGAGATCGCGCGGCCGTTCGAGCGCCTCGTCGACCACGTCGTCGGGCACGTCGTCGGGCAACTCGCAAGACAACATCTCGAGCAGATTGATCTGTTGCGGCGGTTGCAGCGCGTTCCGCACTTGCGCCCGGACCCGACCAGCGATGACCGGGTCGTCCCGCAGCGCCGCCGCGAGCGAGCGGATCAGCGGCACGTCACTCTCCGGCGCCTGGACTTCCACTCGAACCACGCCGAGGGCTTTCCGTCGACTGCGATGGGCACGGACCGCCTTATGTCGAGATGACTCCATCGGATGACCGCCCCCGGATGAGCGTTGCTAACGAACAAGACCGGGAATATAACCGGCAACACAGGCGAGGACAAGCCATGGCAACTCTGCCATTCGTCATCGGCCATCGCGGCGCCGCGGCGTGGGCGCCGGAGAACACGCTGGCGTCGATCCGCGCCGCCGCCGCTCTCGGCGCCCGTTGGGTGGAGTTCGACGTGCGCCTCAGCCGCGACGGATTTCCCGTCCTGTTCCACGACGACGACCTGAACAGGACCACCAATGGCTCGGGCCCGGTGGCCGACCAGGACCTGGAGGATCTGCTGACTCTCGATGCCGGCGGCTGGTTCGGGCCGGCGTTTCGCGGCGAACCTGTTCCGACCCTCGAAGCAGCGATGGGGACCCTCGGCCGCTTGCGCCTCGGCGCGAACATCGAGATCAAGCCGGACGTGGCGCGTGTCGTCGAAACGGTAGTGACGACCATGGAAGTGATAAACAGGGATTGGCCGCCGGAGCTGCCGCCCCCGCTGATTTCCAGCTTCCAGGCGGATGCACTGACGGCCGCGCGCACTGCCGACCCCGAGGCCGAACTGGCACTGCTGGTGAACGACGTGCCTGAGGATTGGCGGCAGCGCTTGCACGACCTGGGCTGCGGCGCGCTGCATTGCGGCGCCCGGCGCCTTCGCCGCAGTCAAGCTGCGGCTGTCGTCGCCGCAGGCGTGCCGCTTCGCTGCTACACCGTCAACCGGCGGGGTTCAGCGGAGAAACTAGCTGGATGGGGCGTCCAGTCCGTCTTTACTGACGATCCGAAGGAGTTGTTGCCGCGCGCGACTCAGGCTTTCGGATCGTCGGTTTCCAAGTAGCACAACAGGGACTGGACGTGGCGCATCTCCAGGCTGTCCTCGTCGACCCGCGCCGCCCGCAGCATGCCCTCCACCGCCTTCAGCTTGGCCATTGCCCCGGCAGCCGTGCGCGGAACGGCGTCGGCGAAGCGTTCGTCAGCCGCCTCCCATTCCTCTTCCGCCGCAATGAAATCCGTCTGCATCCAGCCCTTGGCGACATTTGCCGGGATGGCGAGAAACGCAGCCTCCGCCATAGCGGCGCGCTCGGCGGCGGCGAGCGCCGGGTCATGAACAACTGTGGTCCGCTTCATCGCGTTGCCTTCCCAATAAGTTCAGCACGACTTGCCCTGTCGCGCCGACGTCCCTCAAAGCGCTTGTTATTGCGCAGCCGATATCGGCCGCGGATCGTGTTCCGGTTGGTCTGCTGAAGCCCTCGCGACCCGCGCGGCACCATGCCCTACAAGGATAGCAAAGCCCGGAGATGCGTGAATGCGGAGTTGTACGTATAAAGTGCGGTTCGCCGTCCACATCAAAGTGCCGGCGCAAAGAGCAATTGGCCCCATTTCGATTGCGATCTATGTGGCAGGCGATGACCGCTCGTCGGCCTCTAGCGCCCGTTCTATGACCGGCAGCAACGCCCGGTCATCAATGGGCTTCTCTAATACGGCGACGACATCGACGGGGGTTGAGCGCGCCCGCTCCGCCAGACGAGCATGAGCGGTGATAAGAACCACCGGCAGCGCACGACCGCGGGCGCTCAGGTCCTTCAGCACCTCGAAGCCGTCCCGCTTCGGCAGGTGGATGTCGAGAAGAACGCAGCCGTCGCTAAGGAGATCGACCGCATCCAGGAAGTCTTCGCCCGAGGCAAACAGGCTCGGATCGAAACCGGCGACCTCGAGCAACGCCTTCAACGAATCCCGCACCGCTTCGTCGTTGTCGACCACGTAAACGCGTTTTTTCCGCAAACTCATGTCCATGGTGCACACAAAATCATTCGCCCCGGGGCTGCCGGGGCGCTGTCGATCGGAACCATAGCCTGAAGCGAACTGCCCTAGAATACGGTGATGTACGTAACGACGTCGTCGACGTCGGGCGAAAGCGTCGATCAGCCGTCGTGTCCTCAGGGCCCCGCCGCCAGCGTCAAGCGAATGAGCTGCGGCAGATTGTGGACCTCCATCTTCTCCATAACCCGCGCGCGATGGATCTCGACCGTCCGCGGGCTTATTCCGAGATCGTAGGCGATCTCCTTGTTTTGGCGGCCGCGGGTCAGGCCGTCGAGCACCTGTCGTTCCCGTGGCGTCAGACGTTCCCGGCGGACTCTGACGTCGGCGATCCGTGCGGCATGCTCCGCCGTCATGCGGTCCCGGTCGAGAGCGGCCTGAACGGCAGCGAGCAGAGCCTCTTCGCGGAACGGCTTCTCGATGAAGTCGACGGCGCCGTCCTTCATCGCCTGCACGGCCGTCGGAACATCCCCGAACGCAGTCATCACGATCACCGGCATGGACATGCCGGCCTCCCGCATCCTCCGCTGCAGCAAGAGCCCTCCCATCTCCGGCATTTGCACGTCCACCAACAGGCACCCGCGCTGCGACGCAACGCGGTCGTCCAGGAATGCCGTCGCCGAGGCGTACGATCGTGACTGAAACCCATGGGACTCTATGAGCGCCGCAAGGGAGCATCGATCGGCTTCGTCGTCATCCACGATGAAAATGGTCGCCGCCAAGTCCACCACCCGCGTCATCGGGCGCTACCCGCCTTCCGGCGCAGGCTCCGGCTCCGGCCGTGGCGTCGCCAGCGGCAGCGTGAACCGGAGCGTGGCGCCCCCGAGGGCATTGCGCTCGACCCTCAGCCGGCCGCCGTGGGCGTCGATAATCGTCTGGGACAGCGGCAGCCCAATGCCGATACCGTCGGGCTTGGTCGTGACGAACGGCTCGAACAAGCGCTCGGTCACCGAGTTTGCGAAGCCGGGCCCGCTGTCGTGCACCGCCACTTCGACCATGTCGCCGACGCAAACGCTCTCGATGACGAGGTCCCGGCGCCGAACCTCCGCCATCGCTTCCACGGCGTTCCTGATCAGGTTCAAGATCACCTGCTGAACCTGCACCTTGTCCATGACGACCAGCAAGGGCCCAGCCTCCAGCCGCAACGTGCTGCGAACACCGAGAGCAGAGGCGCCGATCAGGGCCAGACGGCTCGCTTCTTCGACAACCGCGTCGATCTCCTCCGGGTGGCGCCGTGTATTGCTCTTCGCCGCGAAGTTCCGCAGCCCGCGGATGATCGCGCTGGCCCGCTCCACCTGCCCGACCGCCTTGTCCATCAAGGCGAGAACGTGCTCGCGGGTCTCATCCGGGCGCGTCTGCAGCAGTCGCCTGCCGGCCTGAACGTAGTTCATGACCGCCGCCAGCGGCTGGTTGACCTCGTGGGCGAGCGCGGAGACCATCTGGCCGAGCTCGCTCAATCGCGTGACCCGAAGAAGCTGATCGCGTAGGTCCTGGACCTTCTGCTCGGCGGCTGTGCGCTGAGACATGTCGATGCCGGTGCCGATTACGTAGTCCACGGCCCCGCCGGACCCGATGATCGCGGTGTTGGTCCAGGTGATCAGACGCGTTTCGCCGGATCTCGTGCACCAACGGTTGGTGTGGCTGTTGGGATAGTCGCCTGCGACCAGCGCCGCGAACACCGCTCGTACCTGCTCGACCTCCTCCGGCGGCAGGAAGAGATCGAAGAACGGCTGGTCCCTGACCTCTTCGAAGCTGTAGCCGGTCAGAGTCTCGCAAGCCCTGTTGAACAGCACGATGCGGCCCTCGGTGTCGAGGGCGACGACCAGGGCTCCGATGACGTCCAGGATCGGCGCCATCATGAAGCCGCTGCTGGTCCACCCGGACTGCCCCGCAGCCGGCGCCACACCGATATTCGTGTTCATTGCACCAGGACGTCGCCTCGAAAAAGGGCGTTGTTCACCCAGACGATTGTTATTTTCAGCATCGTATCAGCCCCTGGGTTCGGTGTCTGCAGGCGACCGCACGCCGTGGGCCGTCGTAGGCATTTTCAGCCGACCGGGCCGGCGCGTCGCAGGCGCAGCAGTTCGTGGATCTGCCACGCGGCCAGACCAGGCACGCCCAGGATCACATCCCGTGCCCGCTTGACCAGGGACAGCGCCAGCGCCGTTTCGGGCGGCACGCCGACGAGGGCACCCAAGGCCAGATAACCGGCCTCCTGCACGCCGAGAGCGCCGGGGACAATGAACCCGACGGTGCGCACCACCTGCGCCAGGCCTTCGATGGCGATGGCGTCGCCGAGAGCCACCGGGTGGTCCAGGAACCACAACACCAGCCATGTCTCCATGGCGAACAGGCCCCAAGCGGTCAGCCGCCACAGGCAACAGGTCAGAAACCCGGCCGGCCGTCCATAGATGTCGCGAAGCGCGGCATCGAGGGCCGCTGCGCCGCCCGTGAGGCGGGTGAGATCGCGAGGACCCGCGAAGCGCTCCACGTGATGGGCGAAACGCTCAAACCCGCCGCCGCGTTGCGCCCAGTAGAACAGCGCGAGCAGCGCAGCCAATGCGCCGAGGCTGGCGGCGACCGGCAGCCCCCCGGTCCCGTCGCCGTTCAAAAGCAACAGGGCGACGCCGAAGCCCGCGAACACCCCTTGCGTCGCCAGTCCCGCGGTCATGTCGGCGATGACGCCGGCGCCGGCGATGGCGCCCGGCACGCCGCTCCGCGTGAGCAGGCGCGCGCGGAGCATTTCGCCGCCGACCTGCGCGACCGGCAGCATCTGGTTGACCGAAGCGGCAAGCCACCTCATCCAAAGCACAATGACTGGCGACGGCCGCATCGCCCGTGGTATCAGCACCGCCCAGCCGACCGCGTTGACGGCGACGATCCCAACCTGCCAGGCGGCGACGGCCGCAATGCCCCACCCGACTGCGACAAACGCAGCAAGGACTTCGCCGGCGCCTTCGCGCGCGATCAACCCGCAAAACACCGCTGCGCCGCCACCCAGCGCCGCCCAAACCCACCCTTTCCGCGTCATCGCAGCGCCGCCGCGCAGGGCTCCCGACGGTTCATCCGATCCCGTTATCTGTCCGCAAATCCGGGGTGCCTTTGTCGGCAATCTCCCGCCGCAACCGCTCGGTTTCGCCGGCCTTGGCCGGCACGTCGATTCGCTTCGTACCCGAGTCGTTCAGCAGACGAACGCCCAGCTTGTCGCCCGGATGGGTCGCGCGGTCGACCGTCACATCGGTCGCCCCGACCACCAAGTGAACGCCAGGAACCATCTCCTTCTCCCCGCTGCTATGTGGTCGCTGTTGGCGATGCCCGCCGATTGCGCAGGAGCTTACAGCACTTTTTCCCACAGCGGCGTATGATCCGGAGAGAACAACGCCGGAGTACAGCGTAGACACGGTTGACACGCTGATGTGGAACCGGGTTTGTGATCTGGTGGCCCGATCGAACCGACGGATGAAACTCATCCATCGGCATCGAACCATCGGGAACCGGTGGAGGAGGGGAACGCGATGACGACGAGCGGGAGTTCTAGGCGGTGAGTTATTGTCTCGGCATCAAGGTTGCGGAGGGTCTGGTGTTCGCCGCGGATACGCGGACGAATGCGGGCGTCGACAGCGTTGCGACGTTCCGCAAGCTGTTCGTGTTCGACGAACCGGGGGAGCGGGTCATCGTGGTGCTGACCGCCGGCAACCTTGCCGTCACCCAGGAAGTCATCGACATGGTGGACCGCGGCCTCGCGTTCGACGACGGGCAGCGCAACATCATGATGGTCGAGTCGATGTTCGACGTAGCCCGCATCGTCGGCAACTGCCTCCGCACCGTGTTCGACCGCGATGCCAACTACTTCAAGGCTCACGGCAGCGACTTCGTCGCAACATTGATCGTCGGTGGGCAGATCCGTGGCGAGCGCCACCGCCTGTTCATGCTATACGCGGTCGGCAACTTCATCGAGGTCAGCGAGGAGACTCCGTACTTCCAGCTTGGCGAGACCAAGTACGGCAAGCCGATCCTGGAGCGGGTGCTCAATCCCGCAATGACCGTGATGGAAACCGCCAAATGTGCGCTGGTCTCATTCGATTCGACGATCCGGGCGAACATCTCGGTCGGGCCGCCCATCGATCTGGTGGTGGTTCGCGCCGACGGCTATTGCATCGAGACCCGCCAGCGCATTCAGAACGACGACGCCTACTTTGTCGGCCTGCGCCGGCATTGGGGCGAGGGGCTCCGGCGGGTGTTTGCAGAGGCGCCCGATCCGCAATGGAACATGGAGACCGGCTGATCGGCGTCGGGCGCCGAGTGGGGAAGCGGTATCGAAGCGCGATATTGATTCTCCGCGGGCGCAACGGTAGCTTCGCTTGCAGCCGGCAGCGTCAACACACTCGCTCACGGCGGTCTCATCAGCGGGGGAGCAGGTCATCATGGCGATCAAGTGCATTGTCGTCGGTCAAAGTAGCGACGCTCTCCGCCATACGCGTCTGCAGATGGGCATCGATCTCGCGAAACGCTTCGATGCACACCTCAATGTGGTCTGCGTCGGGGAGCGGCCGGATTATCCGGCGGGCATGATCGGCCGCGCCATGTCGCTGGCCTACCTCGACGAGATCGCGGGGGCGGCTAAGCAGCGCATCGAGGCCATGAAGCTGGAAACGCAAGAGGCGTGCGCCGGCCTGCCGTCCTGGGAATGGCATGTGGAACAGGGCGCCGTCGATGAAATTATTGCGCATTATGCCAACCTGGCGGACTTGTTGATCTTCGGTCAGGCGCCGCTCACCCACGGCGACGCGACGATCAGCCTGGAAGTATCGGACTACCTGGTCATGGCGGCCAGCTGCGTAACCCTCCTCGTCCCGGACGGCTGGCAAGCGGTGCCGGTCGGGCAGCGCATCCTGATCGCCTGGAAGAACTCCAAGGAGGCGATCAGTGCGGTACGCAATTCTCTTCCATTCCTGTGCGACGCGCACTCGACCTTCATCCTCGCGGATGCCCACGACGAGCGGGTCGATCCGCCCGGCAGCGAACTCGTCGCTTATCTGAAGCGGCACGACGTCCAGGCGGAGATCTATGGCACGACCGGAGGCGCCGGCGGCGAGGCCATTCTGAATGCTGCCAGAGACTGCGACTGCGACCTCATCGTCATGGGTGCGACCGGGCGCACCAGCTTGCGCGCGATGATCCTTGGCGGTGCCACCGACCACGTGCTGCGTGAAACCTCGATTCCGCTGCTCCTCCGCCACTGAGGCGAGGGACTCAGTCCCCGTTCCCGCCCTAACGCAGCGCGTCTCTTTCGACGTGTTTGCGAGCATGATCGCAAACCACGCATGGCGATCCGGTAGGCGAAGTCGCCGTTTCAGGATGGCCGCGTCGGCTCTAACTCCTGGTGCACAGACCCATTCGAATGATTCAGTCGATGGGCCCTGGTGTGCACGAAAGTCAAGAGGTTGCGTGCAGTGGTGTATTCATTGAATGCACCACTGCACTCGCATTGACGGCGCACCTCACATGAAGAATATGAAGGTCACCACCGCGAACAGCGGCAGCAGGATCACGGTCGACCAACCGAGATAGCCGATGAAGCTCGGCATGCGAATCCCGGATGATTCGGCGATCGCCTTGACCATGAAGTTGGGGGCGTTGCCGATGTAGCTGTTGGCGCCCATGAACACGGCGCCGGCGGAGATCGCCAGCAATGTTTGCGCCATCGGCCCCATCAGCACCTCGGCGTCGCCGCCGGCGGCGTTGAAGAACACAAGGTATGTCGGCGCGTTGTCGAGGAAGCTGGAAAGGATCCCCGTCACCCAGAAGTACATTGCATTCACCGGCTCTCCGGTTTCCGTGGTGACCAGCGACAGGACAGGTTGCAGAGCGCCCAGCTGGCCCGCCTTGAGAATGGCGATAACCGGCATGATGGTGACGAAAATGCCTGCGAACAACTTGGCGACTTCCAGGATCGGATGCCAGTTGAAGGCATTGGCCCTGCGGTGAGCGCGGTCGGTATAGCGCCATGAGACCCAGGTGATGAGCAGCAGCAGCACGTCGCGCACCACATTCTGCAGCTCTACCAACACATGATAGATGTTGAACGTCACCCCCGGCTTCCAAGTGCCGCTCAGCAGCACGGCGGCGACGACCCCGCCGAGCAGCGCTACGTTGGCCCAGCCGCTGATGCCGACCTTGGCCGGCTCGCCGGGCCTCGCCATCTGCGCGGCCGGCGTCTCGCGCCGGTACAGCACCGTGTCCATGATGAAAAAAATGGCCAGCAGCGGGATGGCCACCACCAGCATCGGCAGGAAAACGTGCACCGTCGGCCAGAAGAAGTCGACGCCCTTGAGGAAGCCAAGGAACAGCGGCGGATCGCCGAGAGGAGTCAACGCGCCACCGATGTTTGAGACCAGGAAAATAAAGAAAACGATGACATGCACTTTGTAACGACGCTCGGCGTTGGCGCGCATCACCGGCCGGATCAGCAGCATGGAAGCGCCGGTGGTCCCGGTCCAGCTGGCGATTGCGGTGCCTGCCGCCAGGAACGCAGTGTTGGAGGCCGGGGAGCCGCGGAAGCTGCCGCGGAAATGGATGCCGCCGGCGACGGTGTATAGTGCCAACAGCAGAATTATGAACGGCAAGTATTCGAGAAGGGTCAGGTGTAAAACTTCGTAAAGAGCCAGTTGCCAGCCGAAAGCCAGAAAAAACGGAACCAGCGTCGCCACTATCCATAGCGCCGAGACTTTGCCGAAATGCTCTTCCCAGAAGTGCGGCGCGGCGAGCGGAAAAATGGCGATCGAGAGCAGGATGCCGGCGAATGGCACCCCCCACCATAGGCCGAGTTCTGCACCGTCCAGATGCGGTGCGCCGCCGCCATGAGCGTCGACGGCTCCACCGCCGACGGCCGCCATTGCCATCAGCGGCACCAGCCACGTGATCGCCGCCGCCACCCCCGCAATACCGTAGGTCCTCATGCCGTATCCCCCGAGCGTGCGCCGGCTTTCGGTGCGTCGCCGGACCGCGGTTTCGTGCCCCGACCGACGTCGCTAGCGCCCGGCGCGTTTTGCGACGCACAAATTAATACCTGCAACGCGGCTTGGGTGCAAATGGAGGGGCGGTGGCTCGGCAAGAAAACGCGCGGATCACAGGGTTGCCGACGGCGGACGCTATGGCGACGACATTGTATCAAGGCATGGACGCGTCGCCGGCGCTGGTCTACGTCTGACTAGCGTACCCCGCCGAGAGCCGAGTGACGGTCAGCGGAGCGGAAGGCCCTGTCGATCGCATGGAGCACCGCCTCCGGGTGAACATGATGCACCATATGGCCTGTATCCGGCACCATCAGCAGGTCCGAGTCGGGAATATCGGCGTGCAAGCGCGCCGAATGGCCTTCGGCATCGACGATCGGATCATCCGCGCCCGCGACAATGATGACGGGGACGCGAATGAAGCCGTAGTGAGGGCTGATCCGCTTGGCCCAGTCTCGTAATGTGGCGCCGTCCTCGGAAGAGGCGCGGATCTGCGAGGGGCGTAGGACGAGGCTTGCCGGAAAGTCCTCCATTACACGATCGGGGACCTCATTCGGAGCGAAGAGGGCGCGGAACCCCGGCTTGCCCATCAGCGCACCCTGCACGGGCGTCAAGGTGTTGCGCATGACCGTGCCGATCACGGGCAGGTAGTTCAACCAGGCGAGTGGGCTGTCGGCGCGCCAGTTCGGGTAGTAGTAGCCGGAAGCTGCGACAACGGCGCGCACCTCTTCGGGATAGAGCAGCGCAAAGGTGACGACCAGCGGCCCGCCCCAGGAATGTCCGAGGATCACCGGGCGCTCGATCCCGAGGGTACGGAAGGCATCCCGAAATAAAGCGGCCTGCGCCTCAGGATCCCAGACCACCTGTCGCGGTCGCTCACTGTACCCGAACCCGGGCCGGTCGAACGCGATGACGCGATGGCGCTCGGCAAGCCGGTCGAAGATGCTGATGCGCATGTCGTCCAACGAAACGCCGTTGCCATGGAACAGCACGACAGGTGGGCCGTCGCCGGCTTCGATGTAGTGGAGCCGCACGCCGTTCACGGTGACAAAGCGGCCGATCGGCGGATGACGCCGCTCCGCCCTGCGCGACTGCAGGTTTACGGCGACGGCGGTTGCCGCCAGTGCGGCGGCAATGCCCAGGGCCACGCCCGCTGCGCGCCTGAACCCTTTGCCCTTGGTGGCGGATGCCAAATCGGCTCTTTTCCTGCGTCCTTGAGCGGAAATTTCTCGTTCGCAGGCATTCTCGTCGGAAGCATAAGCTGGCGGCGTCATAAAGAACTCCAGGTGGCGGCAGGAATGCATCAACTCGGCACGTGCGCGCCGGATATGCTTTCAGTCAACGCCGAGATGACGCGGCAGTTCCCGTTCTTGTTTGGGAGATTTCCATCCTGCGCTCGTCGGTGGAAACGCGGCACGACGCCGAGCTTCCCATACGGCTCCGGTATCCCCCGGCTGGAGCCCCGCCAAGGCTTTGTTGACTTTACGTTAGGGGTGGAGTTCGCACAGAGGATGCACTTGGCCTGTTGTTGACCCGCGACGCCACATCCTCGCAATGAACGGCAACGCTCGGCGCCGAACTGGCCCCTTGCCGCATCCGGCCGCCCTCGCCGAGTGGATCGCCAAGCCCGTGCCGCATGTGTCCATGGGACACTGCCGAACGACTTCGCGCAACATGACCCGTCGCGCGGTCATGCTGGGCATTGAGATCGTGCGCAGTATCACTTGCGCACCGTTGGCGTCCCCTAGGGGATTCGAACCCCTGTTGCCGCCGTGAGAGGGCGGTGTCCTAGGCCTCTAGACGAAGGGGACATCGTTTCTCCCTTTTGCGCCATTGCCGCTCTGCGATCAAGAGGGTTTTCGAGCCATGGAAGCCCGGGGCCGCGGGAGGGTGTCGACAGATTTTCCAGTCGCACCAATCTCACCGGACTGCGGCGGCTCGTCGTGCACGGGGATGAAAACTGCGGCCGCGACGGGCGCGGTCAGCACGCGCTACCGCCCGCCTGGGTTGTCCTCATCCACGCAGGCGGCGGCGCCGCATGTCGGGTGTCAGGTGCGCTTGACAGCCGCCCTGACTCCGACCGATGGGTAGCAACATTCTGTAACTGCTGGATATCTTAAGGACCGGCGGGCGGTCGGGAGCGATTTTTCAGCGGTGGCCCTGTCAAAAAAATTTACACAAATATCCACACGACATGCGTGTTTCGCCCCGATGGCAGGCAGCGTCTCAGTAGGCCATTGCATTTTCGCGGGTTTTTGGGGTGGCACGCGGGTTGCATCTTCGTGTCTGTCGCAAGCTTGTCGTTGAAGGAGAGATAAACGAGGGACCAAGACAACGTCTATACCGGACTGAACTTAGGGCCCTGAACCCCGGGGAGGCGCAATAAAAAATCGCCAGGCGCCATAATAACAAGAAACGCGCCAACTGGCCGCGGCTTGTCATTCAAGCCGCGGTGTTTCTTTGTCCCCCCCCCCCCCGCCGCACCCACTGTGCTCGCCCGCGCAACGTTGATGGCCCCGCGGCGCACCAGGCAATGGCGGCCGGCCACGCCGCCGGGGTGCCGCCGCCGGCGATCTTTTGCCCTAGGCTCGTACCGACGGAGGCGTTACTATGCGGGTGCGCTTCACGGCTGCTTCATTCGCAGTCGCCGCGCCGACCGGCACCTTGACGCGAGAGATCTGCAATCGGACGAAAGGCGAACCGGTTCGAGGAACGCCAAAGCCACGACTGCCAAAGCCGCGACAGCATGTGGGTGCGCCTCCGTATGATTGGGTCCGTCGACGCTGAACTTTGGGCGGTAGAGCGGACGATCGGTGGAGCGGTCAAACCTGAAGGCGCCAGCGGTTGCAGCACGGGCAGCGACTCGCCCCACGGCGGCAGGCCGGTCGCTCTGTGGGCAAAGCGGGATCGGCAACACCAACAATCGGCATGTAGCCATCGGCATTAAGCAGCGTCAATGACAGGCGGCAGGACCAAGGTTCGAACGCCCCTGTCGACCTCACAGATAACCGGGAGTAGCGCAATGTTGAACAAGCACCCGACGTTTGCCGGCATCAGGGGCCCGGTGCTGACGGTGGTGATGGACGGCATGGGGATCAGCGAGCGGAAGGTGGGAAACGCCATTGCCGAAGCCCGAACGCCGACCCTCGACCGCCTGTACAAGACCTGCCAGCACATCACGCTGAAGGCGCACGGCACCGCCGTCGGCATGCCGAGTGACGAGGACATGGGCAACTCCGAGGTGGGCCACAACGCGCTCGGCGCCGGCCGCGTGTACGAGCAGGGCGCATCGCTGGTCAACGAGGCCATCGCCAGCGGCGTGCTGTTCGAGAAGCAAGCATGGAAGGACATCGTCGGAAACGCTAAGGCGAACATGTCCACGGTGCACTTCATCGGGTTGTTTTCCGACGGCAACGTGCACTCCCACATGAGCCACCTGAAGGCGCTCATCGCCCGCTGCAAGAAGGAGGGTCAGAAGCGGGTGCGCGTGCACATCCTGCTCGACGGGCGCGACGTTCCGGAAACCTCCGCCCTCGATTACGTCGAGCCGTTCGAAGCTTTCCTTGCGGATCTCCGTTCCGACGGCTTCGATGCCGCCATCGCCAGCGGCGGCGGGCGCATGAACATCACCATGGATCGCTACGAGGCCAACTGGGCGATGGTCGAAAAGGGCTGGCACACCCACGTCCTCGGCGACGGTCCGACCTTCGCGTCGGCGTCCGCGGCAATCAAGGACCTGCGGGAACAGCATCCGGGCGTAATCGACCAGGACCTGCCGCCGTTCGTGATCGTCCGCGACGGGGAGCCGATCGGCGCCATCCACGACAACGACAGCGTCGTGTTCTTCAATTTCCGGGGCGACCGGGCGATCGAAATCTCTCGCGCCTTCGAGGACGACGGCTTCGACAAGTTCGACCGGGTGCGCCGGCCGAAGGTGGTCTTCGCCGGCATGCTGGAGTACGACGGCGACCTGCACATCCCGTCTCGCTAC
Organism: Rhodospirillales bacterium; assembly: GCA_016710335.1. NCBI lineage: Bacteria > Pseudomonadati > Pseudomonadota > Alphaproteobacteria > Rhodospirillales > Rhodospirillales bacterium. The sequence continues at coordinate 241,946 of JADJXQ010000001.1, read as the reverse complement.
TTGGTGCCGCCGCCGGCCATCTCCGACACCCTCGGGGAGTACCTGTGCGCGGAGGGGGTGCGCCAGTTCGCCATCGCCGAGACCCAGAAGTTCGGGCATGTCACCTATTTCTGGAACGGCAACCGCAGCGGCAAATTCAGCGAGGAACTGGAGGACTATGTTGAGGTGCCGTCCGACATCGTCCCGTTCGAGCAGCGGCCTTGGATGAAATCGGCAGAGGTCACCGACGAACTGCTCCGCGCCCTGCGCTCCGGCCAGTACCGTTTCCTGCGCGTCAACTACGCCAACGGCGACATGGTCGGCCACACCGGCAACTACCAGGCCGCGATCATCGCGGTGGAGGCGGTGGACCTGGCTCTGTCCAGGCTGCTGCCGGTCGTCGACAAGATGGGCGGCGTCGCCTTGATCACGGCCGATCACGGCAATGCCGACGAAATGCTCGAGATCGACAAGAAGACCGGGGAGCCGAAGAAGAATCCGGACGGGTCGTTTGCGGCGAAAACCGCGCATACTCTCAATCCCGTACCGCTGATCTATTACGACAACCAGACCAACGGTGCGGTCGAACTGGTGCACGGCAATAACTACGGACTCAGCAACATCGCTGCCAGCATCGTCAACCTGCTCGGCTTCGAGGCGCCGGAGATGTGGGACGCCAGCACCCTCACGTTCAGGTGACGGATCGCCGATGATCGACCGATGGCGTGGCCCCGTCCTGGCGATTGTGCTCGCGGTCGTGGCGGGCGCGGCGCCCGGTGCCGCGGCGACCGCCGAGGAGCCGGCGCCGTCGGTTGGGTCCGAGTCGGAGGCTGTCGAGCAGCGGCCGGAGAACGGTCAAGCTGACGCGACGACGAATGCGGCCGCGGATGAAGAGCCGTTCCGCCGCGATGTGATGGAGGCGCGGTTGCAGGATCTCCGCGTCGAGTTGCTGACCGTGGCCGATTTCATCCGAGCCAAGGAGCAGGAGATCGCCGGTCAGCAGTCGCGGATCGATACGCTGGCGGCGCGGCAGGCCGTTCTGCTCCGTGGCGCGGCGGAGCGTCGCCAGACGGCGGCAAAGGTGTTGTTCGGCCTGCAAGGCGTGGCGCGGGTGCCGCCGTTGGCGATCCTTGCCCGCTCCAATGGCCCCATCGACGTGGTGCGGAGCGGCGTCGTTCTGAGCACGGTGGTCGACGAGTTGGCGCGCCGCGCCGAGACGGCGCGCGCCGAGAGCGAGCGAATCGCGGAAGCGCAGGAAGCGGCGGCGGCGGCACGCCGCAGCTTGTCGGTCGCCCTGGAAGAGCTGCACGCGGCGCGCGGTCGGCTGGCCGTTTTGATCGACGACACGGCCGAGGCCGGCCAAAGGCTTCAAAACACAGTGAAAGGGGACGACGGTCCTGTTCCCGGCCTGATCGCGGAAACCCAAGACCTCGCCGTGGCGCTGACCAGTCTCACCGCCGCCGCGCCGGCGAGCCAGCACACCGCATCACGGGCCCCGGCGAGGGACGATATGGGGGACGACATGGCGGCGTTGACCCCTTGGCATCGGGCGCCGGGGGCGCCGGTTTCGGGACGCATCGTCGTCGGCTTCGGCGACGTCGCGGATGGGGATGCGCCGGGCATGGGAACGGTCAGCAAGGGCGTGCGCATCGAGACGCCGCCACGAGCGGCTGTCGTCGCGCCGTCGTCCGGCCGCGTCGCATTTGTCGGGCCGTTTCGGGGTTATGGCCTGCTCTTGATCATCGACCATGGCGGCGGATATCATAGCCTGATGGCGGGGTTCGACCGTATCGACCTGGTCCCGGATCAAGAAATTGCGGCCGCAGATCCCATCGGTGTCATGGGCGATGTTGGCGAGCAGCGCCCGAGCCTCTACATTGAGCTTCGACGCGACGGACAACCCGTCAATCCCCTGCCATGGTTTGTGCAGGTCACTGGAAAGGCCAACGGATGAGAGCTGGAAGACTGGTCCTCTGGATCACGACGGCGTTTCTGCTCGTCGCGCCCGCGCTGGCGGGCGGCGTGTTTGCCTCGCCTGCACGGGCGGCCGATGCCGATGACGACGGAGCGGAAACCTATCAGCTCTTGAAGCTGTTCGGAGATGTCTTTGAACGGGTCCGAGCCGACTATGTTGAACCGGCGACCGACAAGGAACTGATCGAGGCAGCGATCAGCGGCATGCTGACGTCTCTCGATCCCCACTCAGGTTACCTCAACGCCGACAGCTACCGCGAGATGCAGGTGCAGACGCGCGGCGAGTTCGGCGGTCTCGGGATCGAGGTGACGATGGAGAACGGGCTGGTGAAGGTCGTCTCGCCGATCGACGATACGCCGGCGTTTCGCGCCGGCCTCGAACCCAACGACCTCATCACCCATCTTGATGGGGAAGCGGTCATGGGGCTGACCCTGGCGGATGCGGTCGAAAAGATGCGCGGGCGGGTCGGCACCGCAGTTGATCTTACGGTGCGCCGCGAGGGCCGCGAGCCGTTTGACGTCACGATAACGCGCGCAATCATCAAGATCCGGTCGGTCCGGTCGCGCCTGGAGGGCAACGTCGGCTATATCCGCATCAGTTCGTTCAGCGAGCAAGCCGACGAATCGCTGCGCGCCGCGCTTGACGACCTGAGGAAGCAATCGCCGGAGCCGCTGCAGGGCATTGTCCTGGACTTGCGCAACAACCCGGGCGGTCTGTTGTCCCAAGCCGTGGCGGTGACCGATGCATTTCTCGACAAGGGCGAAGTGGTCTCCACGGGCGCGCGCAAGACCGAAGACGCGCAACGCTACTACGCCCGCGACGGAGACATTGCCGACGGCTTGCCGATAGTTGTGCTGATCAACGGCGGCTCCGCGTCGGCGTCGGAGATCGTCGCCGGCGCTCTGCAAGACCATCGCCGCGCCGTGGTTCTTGGGACCAAATCCTTCGGCAAAGGCTCGGTGCAGACCATCATTCCGTTGTCGGGATATGGCGCCATTCGGTTGACCACCGCCCGTTACTACACACCCTCCGGACGGTCCATTCAGGCGGTCGGCATCGAGCCCGATATTATGGTCGAACAGGCTCGGATCGAGGTGGTGGAGCAGCCGAATGGACGCCGGGAGGCGGATCTGCGGGGTGCTCTGACGAATGGCGAGAAAACTGACGAGACTCCCGCCGCAGACGAAAGCGAGGTCCTGAAGCTCGACAAGGACACGACTGCCCCCCCCAAGCCCAGCCAGGACTATCAGCTGATCCGCGCCCTCGACCTCATTCGCGGCATCTCGCTGTTCTCCGACAAGGTCGCAACGACGGCAGCGACGGCTCAGTGACCTCCGGGTCGAGGTTCGGTTCGGCAGCAGGCGGCTCCTGCGGCCGGACTCGCCTGTAGTGGCGCTGGTCCAGGGTAGAGGACGCGCGGAAATGATCGGGCGAAGTGTGCCGGGGCCGGCGGGCGCAGCCTTCGTGCTGCTGCTGTTGGGAGCCGGGGCGTGGTGGTTTTTCTCCGCGGAGCTGGCGGATCGCCCGGCGGGTTCGGTGGTGATCGATGTTCCCGTCAGGATGGAGGGCGGCAACCGAACTCGGACGGGTTCGGATTCGACGCCGGTCGCGTCCGTGGTGCTCACGCCATGGCTCGATGCACCGGATCCGGAACTGACGGAGGACGGACCTCACGGCCCGCTGCCGAAGATCTCCGACAACGGCCGCAAGCCGTGGATCGCCTACGCGCGTCCCTTCGACGTACGCAACGACCGGCCACGAGTGGCGGTTCTGGTCACCGGGCTCGGCTTGTCGGAAGCCAACACCGCCAAGGCGATAGAGCGGTTGCCGAGCGCCATCACCCTCGCCTTCAGCCCCTACGCCCAGAAAGCCGCCGCGCTGACACGCCGCGCCCGCGCGGACGGCCACGAGATCATGCTGGTTCTGCCGATGGCATCCGGGCAGTTCCCGTTCCGCGACGCCGGACCGGCGGCCTTGCAAGCATCGTTGTCGACCGAAGACAACGGCGATCGGCTGGGAAACGTGTTAAGCCGGACATTCGGGTATGTGGGCGTGGTGGGCAGCGGCGACTCGCCGATCCTCTCCGAGGAGGACAGCCTGCGACCGGTGTTGTCGGCGATCGGCGAGCGCGGCCTGATGTTCGTCGGTGCAGGTCCGCCCGGCGAAAGCCTCGTCAAGTACATCGCGCCGGAGGTGGGCACGCCGTGGGCGGTCGCCAACGTCATTCTGGATGACCAATTGTCAGCGGACGCCATCGATGCAGCGCTGGCCGAACTGGAGGCCGTTGCACGCGATCGGGCGGTTGCACTCGGCATCGGCCGGGCGTATCCGGTGATCGTCGACCGTCTGGCTGCATGGGCGTCGGGATTGTCCGAACGCGGCATCGCTCTCGCGCCGGTGTCGGCCCTGGCTGATCGCCAGCTGTTTCCATGACTGGCGTCCGAACTTCGGATAAGAGCGCCACGGACCGGCCGCTCCGCTACCGGCGCGGGGTCGGCGCCGTCGTCTTTCGCGGCGACGGACAGGTGCTGGTTGCACGGCGGATCGATACACCCGGCGAGGCATGGCAGCTTCCCCAGGGCGGCATGCGCAAGGGCGAGACGCCGCGCCACGCCCTCTATCGCGAAGTTCAGGAGGAAATCGGGACCGACAAAGTGCAGTATCTCGCCGAGTCGTCGGCTTGGCTGCGTTACGAGTTGCCGCCCGATCTCGCCGGACGCGTTCGGGGCGGCCGGTATCATGGCCAGGAGCAACGATGGTTTGCCCTTCGTTTCACTGGCATCGACAGCGACATCGACGTGAACGCCACCCGAAAGCCGGAGTTCGACGCGTGGCGCTGGGCGGACTACGAGGATCTTCCGGACTTGGCCGTCTGGTTCAAGAGGTCCCTCTACGCCGCCGTGGTCGATGAGTTCCGCGACACGGCGGCCATGCTGCGCCAGATGCACGAGAAAATGCCGGAATCCTCCGGGGCCGACGCATGAACTTCATGATGGTCGCTGCGCTCATTGGCGGCTTCGTCCTGCTGCTGGTGGGAGCGGAGGGGCTGGTGCGCGGATCCGTGGGCGTGGCCCGACACCACGGCGTCTCGACGCTGATGATCGGCATGACGGTCGTCGCCTTCGGCACGTCCATGCCGGAGCTGGTCGTCAGTCTGGATGCGTCCCTGTCGGGCGCCCCCGGCATCGCCGCCGGCAACATCGTCGGCAGCAATATCGCCAACGTGCTGCTCATCATGGGCTTCACTGCGCTGTGCCGTCCGGTCGCCTTGCCCGCAGGCGTCGACAAGATGGACGTGCTGGCGCTCGTCCTGGGCACACTCATGTTCGTGGCGTTCGCCGCCAGCGGCGCCATAGGGCGCTGGCAGGGCGGCGTCATGTTGCTGACGTTCACGGCGTTCATGATCGTCTCGATCCGACGGCAACGGCGAGGCGCTGCCGGTGTGGCGGCCGCCGCCTACCAGCAAGAGGTGCAGGACATGGCGGACGCGGAGGAAGGTGGCGCAGCCACGCCGTGGCGGCATTGGGGGTTGGCCATCGCCGGTTTGGCTGGCGTCCTGATCGGTGCGGATCTCCTGGTGGAGGGCGCGGTGGGCCTCGCGCGGGCCTTCGGCGTTTCGGAAGCGGTCATCGGACTGACCTTGGTCGCCGTCGGCACTTCGGTTCCCGAACTGGCCGCCTCCGTGGTCGCCGGGATCCGCGGTCACACCGACATCGCCGTGGGCAACATTCTGGGCAGCAACTTTTTCAATGTGCTGCTCGTGGGCGGCACGGTTGCAGCGGTGGTTCCCATCGCTGTGGACGACCAGATCGTGCGGTTCGACGCCTGGATCATGCTGATGGCGACCGCGGCGTTTCTGCCGATACTGTTGGGCCTCCGCTTCGGCCGCTTCGGCGGCCTGGTCTTCATCGCGGGATATGCATGCTACGTCGGCGTCACGTACACGATGTCGGCGCCATGAGGATCCCCGCCCGATGCGCCTTCAAGCGCTGACGCCTTGATTTGGGCGCGCCGCTTCGCCATGGTGCCGACATGCCTGGAACAAGCCTTGGAACCGCCCTCGTCACCGGCGCCGCAAAACGCATCGGCCGCGTCATTGCGCTGGATCTTGCGCAACGGGGCTGGGCGGTCGCCGTTCATTGCCACCGCTCCCTGAGCGAGGCGGAGAGCTTGGTCTCCGACCTGCAAGCGGACGGCCGGCGGGCAGCGGTCGTGCAGGCGGACCTCGCTGACGAGGATGAAACGGCGGACCTGGTTGACCGTACGGCGCGCGCGCTCGGCCCCGTGACCTGCCTGGTCAACAACGCATCAGTGTTCGAAAACGACCACTGGGATAGCGTCACCCGCTTGTCGTGGGATCGCCACATGCAGGTCAACACGCGGGCGCCCTTCGTTCTAAGCGCGGCCGTAGCAGCGCAGGTGCCGGAAGGCGCGCATGCCGCGATCGTCAACATTCTGGACCAGAGGGTGTGGAATCTGACGCCGCACTTCATGTCGTACACGGTCAGCAAGGTGGCCCTGTGGGCCTTGACCCGGCAGATGGCTCTGGCTCTGGCGCCGCGGATCCGCGTCAACGCCGTGGGGCCGGGGCCGACGATGCCGAGCCCGCGCCAGAGCGACGCCCAGTTCGCCCGGCAGTGGTCGATGATGCCCCTGGCGCAGCGAGTCGAGCCGCAGGAAATCGCCGACGCGGTGCGCTTCATCCTTGACGCACCATCAATGACGGGCCAGATGATCTGCGTCGACGGCGGCCAGCACCTGGGCTGGTGCCAGCCGCAGCCGGCTGTCCAGGCTATTGAAGAATGATGGGCGAACGAGTGATGGACGGCATGCGCTCGCCGTGGGTCCGCCCGTGACGGCCGAGGCCGCACGGATCGTTCACCCGCTGCACATTGCCGATGCGCGGAACGCCATCCGCCATGTCTTCATCCGCGATTTCGTGCTGCATTGCTCGATCGGGGTGCATCGCCACGAGCATGTCCGGCCGCAGCGGGTGCGCATCAACCTCGACCTGGCCGTGGTTGACGAAGGCGACATCGGCGACGAGCTCGGCAACGTGGTGTGTTACGAACGGATTGCCGATGGAGTACGCGCCATCGTCGGCGGTCGCCACGTCAAGCTTGTGGAAACGCTGGCCGAGGACATTGCCCGCCTGGTGCTGCGCGACGGCCGGGTACGCTCCGCCCGGGTGCGCGTGGAGAAGCTCGACGTGTTCGCGGACGCCGCCAGCGTCGGCGTCGAGATCGAACGCTTTGCGGCCGGTCCCCTGGCGGCCACCACGACTCAGTAAACTCTCGTCCTTGCGGTCGCCGCGACGCAGTACCTCTCTTTCTTGCGGCCGCCGCAACGCCGCCGCCCCTCGTCATTGCGCCTGCCGCGACGCGCTTCAGAGACCGCCATGCCGTCCGATGTAACGCCCGATCCGGCCGTCGACGCCCAAGGAGAGTCCGCCTCCGCACCCGTCCTCGGCACGGCGGTGATCGAAGCAAACCTGCGCACGATGCCGGAGGCGCCGGGCGTCTACCGGATGATCGACGGCGCCGGCGACGTGCTCTACGTCGGCAAGGCGCGCAATTTGAAGAAACGGGTCGCGGCGTACGGGCAACCCCATCGGCTGGGATCCCGCCTCCGCCGCATGGTGTTGCAGACCGCCGCGATGGAGATCGTCACCACCCACACCGAGGCCGAAGCGCTGCTCCTCGAGGCCAACCTGATCAAGCGCCTCAAGCCGCGCTACAACATCCTGCTGCGTGACGACAAGTCGTTCCCGTCCATCCTGGTCACCGCCGATCACGCGTTTCCCCAGATCCTCAAGCACCGCGGCGCCAAGGCGCGCCGGGGCGAGTACTTCGGGCCGTTCGCTTCGGCGGGCGCGGTCAACCAGACGCTGGCGGTGCTGCAGCGGGCGTTTCTGCTGCGCATCTGTTCGGACTCCGTGTTCGCCGCGCGCACCCGCCCGTGCCTCCTGCACCAGATAAAGCGCTGCTCGGCACCGTGCGTCGGGCGGATCAGCGAGGCGGATTATGGGCATCTGGTGGAGCAGGCGCGGGCGTTCCTGCGCGGCGACAGCCAGAAAGTGCAACACGAACTGGCCGAACGCATGGAGGCGGCCAGCGAGGCGCTGGCATTCGAGGACGCCGCCGGATATCGCGACCGCATCCGGGCGCTCGCCGCAGTCCAGTCCCACCAGGACATCAATCTGGCCGGCATCGGCGACGCCGACGTGTTTGCGGCGCACCGCGACGGCGGGCGCACCTGCATCCAGGCGTTCTTCTTCCGCGCCGGGCGCAATAACGGCAACCGCGCCTATCACCCGAACCATGCCCATGACCAGCGGACGGAGGCGGTCATCGAAGCGTTCCTCGGGCAGTTTTACCAGGATCGGCCGGTGCCCTCGCTGATTCTGGTCAGCCACGACCTTCCGCACCGCGACCTGGTCACCGAGGCGCTGTGCGTCCATGCCGGGCATCGGGTTCAGGTCGTCCGCCCGCAGCGCGGCGACAAGGCGGCGCTGGTCAACCACGCGCTCGACAACGCGCGCGCCGCGCTGAGCCGTCGCATGGCGGAAAGCGCCAACCAGCGTCAGTTGATCGACGCCTTGGCCGCCGTCCTCGACCTGGACACGGCGCCAGACCGCATCGAGGTGTACGACAACAGCCATGTTGGCGGCCGCGCCGCCCTCGGCGCGATGATCGTCGCAGGCCCCGAGGGCCTGATGAAGAATGCCTATCGCAAGTGGACGATCAAGGCGGCCGGCTTCGCGGAGACGCCGGCGGGCGGCGACGATTACGCGATGATGCGGGAGGTGCTGACCCGCCGTTTCGCACGGGCGCTGAAGGACGATCCCGACCGTGACCACGGGCAGTGGCCACAGCTCGTGCTCGTCGACGGAGGCGCCGGTCAGCTCAACGTCGCCAGGCAGGTGCTGGCCGATCTCGGCATCGAGGACGTCGCGCTGGCCGCCATCGCCAAGGGACCGGACCGCAACGCGGGGCGGGAGCGTATATTCCTGCCGGACCGGCCGCCGTTGACGCTGGAGGCCAGCGACCCGGTGCTGTACTTTCTCCAGCGCCTCCGCGACGAGGCGCACCGGTTCGCGATCGGCGGCCATCGCGACAAGCGCAGCCGGGCGCTCAAGACCTCGTCCCTCGACGCCATTCCCGGCATCGGCGCCCGCCGCAAGAAGGCGCTGCTCCACCACTTCGGATCGGCGACTGCGGTGGCGCGGGCCGGCCGCACCGACATCGAAGCGGTGGACGGGATCAGCCGCGCCATCGCCGACCGGATCTATGATTGGTTCCACGCCGAAGGTTAGTATAGACTCGGATGCGCGCGCTCCTCGCCGAAAGTGCTCGTGTTCATGGAACCCAATCTTCCCAATGTGTTGACGATTTCACGGGTCCTGGCGACGCCGGTCGTGTGCGTGCTGCTCTATCTGGACACCGGGTTGAGCGTCTGGCTGGCGCTTCTGGCGTTCATCTATGCCTGCGTCACGGACTTCCTGGACGGGTTCCTGGCGCGAAGCTGGGATCAGCAATCGAGCTTCGGCCGCTTCCTCGATCCCATCGCCGACAAGTTGCTGGTCGGCCTGGTTCTATTGATGCTGGTGGGGATCGATCGCATGCCGGGCGCCCATGTCCTGCCGGCCGCCGTCATCCTCGGGCGCGAGATCCTGGTGTCCGGCTTGCGCGAGTATCTGGCCGAACTCAACGTGCCGATGCCGGTCACCCGTCTGTCGAAGTGGAAAACGACGCTGCAAATGGTCGCCATCGGCTTCCTGCTTACGGGGCCCCATGGGCCTGCCCTGGGTCCGATCGACTTCACCGATATCGGGCTGTTCGGTGTGTGGGGAGCGGCACTGTTGACGATCATCACCGGCTACGACTACCTGCGCGCCGGTCTCGGCCTCATGGGATCGGCAGACCCCCGCGCGCGCCCGCCGAAGCTGAAAGGCGTTGATCCGGCCAGTGATGTGCGCTGAGCGGTACCGTTTGAGCGAGTTCGAGAGACGATGCTGAAGGTCCTGTACTTTGCATGGCTGCGCGAAAAGGCGGGCGTCGGCGAGGAAGAGGTCGCGCCACCGGATGAGATCGCCGATGTGGCCGATCTGATCGCCTGGTTGAAGGCGCGGGGAGGGAGACCCGCCGCGGCGCTGGCCGACCTCCGGGCGGTGCGTGTTGCGGTCAACCACGAGCACGTCGCGTTCGACCACCCGCTCAAGCCGGGCGACGAGGTGGCGTTCTTTCCGCCGGTCACCGGCGGATGAAGGCGCGCACTTCGATCGAAGATCGGAGCCCATGATCCGCATTCAGCAACAGGATTTCGATGTGGGTGCCGAACTGGAGCGGCTTTCCCGCGATAATGCGTCGGTCGGCGGCGTCTGCGCCTTTGTCGGTCTGGTGCGCGACATGGCGGGAGGCGCGCCGGTCACCTCCATGACCCTCGAGCACTATCCGGCGATGACGGAGCGGCAACTTCATGACATCGACACGGAGGCGCGGGAACGCTGGCCGCTCATCGACACAGTCATCATTCACCGTTTCGGCCGCTTGCACTCCGGCGACCGCATCGTTCTGGTCGCCGCCGCATCGGCCCACCGCGACGCAGCGTTCGGTGCCTGCCGCTTCCTCATCGACTGGCTCAAGACGCGGGCGCCGTTCTGGAAACGGGAGGAGGGTCCGGACGGCGCGCGCTGGGTCGACGCCCTTGCCGCCGACGACGCCGCAGCCGCCCGCTGGCGCGCCGGTTTGGACTGACGGGCCGGATGACTCGCCGCGCGACGGAGCCGACTGCGGCAACCTGTGATGCGGTGTTCTTCGATTTTGACGGCGTCCTTGCGGAGTCCGCCGACATCAAGACCCGCGCCTTCATCCAGATGTACAAGGAGCACGGTGCAGCGGTGGTCGACGCCGTCGTCGCCCATCACACCGTCCACGCCGGCGTTTCGCGCCGCAAGAAGATCCGCTACTACCACAAGATGTTTCTTGGCCAGCGCCTCAGCGAGGATCAATTGGAGGCACTGGCGCGCCGGTTTTCCGCGCTCGTCGAAGACGCAGTGGTCGATGCCGCGTGGGTCGCGGGGGCCCGTGACTGGCTCGACGCCAACCGGCACCGGCTGCCGCTGTTCGTAATCTCGGGAACGCCGGAGCAGGAACTGCAGCGCATCGTCCGGCGTCGCGGCATGGAGGGTTACTTCGTCGCGGTCCACGGCTCCCCGCCGAGCAAGGTGCCGATCATTCGCGACCTTCTGGACGAGCACGCATTCGAGCCCTCGCGCGTGCTGTTCGTCGGCGACTCGCTCACCGACTACAAGGCAGCCTGCGCGACCGAGTTGCGCTTCATCGGCCGCGTGCCGCCGGGCGGCCAAAATCCGTTCCCGCCCGACACTCCGGCGATCGCCGATCTGACCGAATTGATGCCGTAGCCGCGGCCTCTTCCTTTCAAGCCATCGTGCCATCGGAGACATCGGAATGAACGCCGGAGACACGCCCGGAAAGTCCTACCTCAACCACGAATTCCTCGCCAGCCGCGACGCCCGGGTGTTGCGCATTCTTGCCGAGTACCTCCATCCGGCGGCGCGCTTCGAGGCGCTCCGCATCTCCGACACCATCGTCTTTTGGGGATCCGCGCGGTTGCGCTCCCGCGAATTGGCGCTTGCAGAGTTGGAAGACGTACGACGCAACAGAGGCGATGTGGCCGCGGCGGAGCAACGCCTTGCCATGTCCCGGTACTACGAGGACTGCCGGACCCTTGCCCGCCGCCTGACCGAGTGGTCGAAGCGCCTCGATCAGGAGCGCCAACGGTTCGTGGTGTGCACCGGCGGCGGCCCCGGCATCATGGAGGCCGCCAACCGCGGCGCTTCCGAGGCACACGGGCTCAACGTCGGCCTCGGAGTCTCGCTGCCCCACGAAGAATGCGGCAACGCATACATCACGAGCCAGCTTGCGTTCGAGTTCCACTATTTCTTCATGCGGAAATACTGGTTCGTCTACCTGGCCAAGGCCCTGGTGGCGTTCCCGGGTGGTTTCGGCACCCTCGACGAGTTCTTCGAGCTGATGACCATGGTGCAGACCGGCAAGCTACGGAAGAAACTTCCAATCGTCCTCTATGGCCGCGAGTTCTGGGATGCGGTGCTCAACCTTGACGCCATGGTGCGTTTCGGCACCATCGATGCGGATGACCTCCGCTTGTTCCACACGGTCGATTCCGTCGACGAGGCCTTCGACATCATCGTGCATGAGTTGATGCGGGTCGCCCTGCCGACCCCCGGCGGCGGCTTATAATTCGCCGCCCCAAAGGTCCCTCACCCCCACCCCCTCCCCCATGCGGGAGAGGGGGGCCCGCTTGAGCGGGAGGGGGAGGGGCTCCTGGAAGCAATACTCTATTGCCGGATAGCCGCTCTGGTTTCCTGATCTCTACCAGAGATCGGGACGGAGACTGTCGAGCTGCACCAGGGTGAAGCTGTCTTCGTCCAGATCGCCCGCGGTGATGCCGCTGATCGACGCCAGCACCGTTCCCGTGTCGGCGACCGCGATGGTGGTGAATGCCGACTGTGAGGTTGCGCCACCGACGGTCGCGATGGCGAGATCGGCGAACGTGAGGTCGCCGTCGACCAGGCCGATCTTGTCCCGTCCCGCATCGAAATCAAGGATCAACTCACGGCCGCTTGCCGACTGGACGACATAGACGTTGCTGTCGTTTTGGGCCGGCCCGTCGGAGTAGACGTCGTCGCCCGCTCCGCCGGCGAACGTGTCATCGCCGAGGCCGCCGATCAGCACGTCATTGCCGGCGCCGCCGAGCAGCAGATCGTCGCCGGCCTCGCCGATGAGGGTGTCGTTGCCTTGACCACCGGAGGTGATGTCGCTTCCGGCTAGGCCCCTGATGGCGTCATCACCGCCGAGCCCGAGCAGAACGTCGCTATTATTCGTCCCGCCGACAGAATCCGCGCCGGCCGTGCCGGTGAACGTCAGGCCACCCGCGAGGTCGATTTCATCGCCCGAGGCAAACTGGATGCTCTCGACTTGCGGAACAGCCTGACCGGTGGCTGGATTGTACTGGTTGACAACGACGACGGAGCCGGCGCCGGCCACGTTGATCGTCAACTGGCCTTCAACATTGGAGAACGTTACCTGTTCGGCGGTGATCCCGTCGCCGAACCGGATGACGTCGGTCCCGCCGCCGCTCGTCTCGTCGATGGTGTCGTTGCCGAACCTGCCGGCGAAGTCGTAGGCGTCGTCGCCGGCGCCACCGGCGAGGCTGTCGTTGCCCGCGCCGCCTTCCAATACGTCGTTGCCGACCAGCCCGAAGAGGACATCGTCGCCGCCCAGCCCCAGCAGCACGTCGTTCTTACTGCTGCCCGAGATGGTGTCGGCGGCATTGGCGCCGGTGAATGTCAAGCCTTCGGAGAGATTGATCGAATTGCCGTCCGCGAACTGGATCCGTTCGACTACCGGTACCGGTTCGCCGGTGGTCGGGTTGTACTGCCCGTCGACGCTGATGGTGTTGGCTCCAACGATCACGTCGAGCTGGCTTCCGGCGGCAACGAACCGCACCTGCGTTGCGGTGATGCCGGCGCCGAACTGAATGATGTCCCCGCCGCCACCGCCGCCCGTCTCTTCGATCACATCCTTTCCGAAATTGCCGGAAAACAGATAGGTGTCGTTGCCGGAACCGCCGATGAGGCTGTCGTTGCCAGCGCCCCCTTCGAGAACGTCGTCGCCAGCGAGACCCCTCAACAGATCGTCTCCGCTGAGACCAAGCAATGTATCCGCGAAGGCGGTGCCGCCCATCTGGTCGGCAGCGTTGGTGCCGGTAAAGGTCAGCCCCTGGCTCGTCAGATCGATCGGCGACGCGCCTTCCGCGGTGAAGCGGATGCTTTCAACCCCGGCCGCAGGCGAGCCGTCGGCGCCGTCGAACTGTCCGGCGACGGTGATGGAGTGGGCGGCGCCGGCCCGGATGGTAAGCAGTTCGCTGGCGTCGGCCCGGAAGAACTGAACCTGATCCACCCGCACGGTCTCGTCGAAGCGGATCACGTCCTGGCCGCCGCCGGCGGCTTCCGTGATGGCGTCGTTGCCAAAGTTGGGGGCGAACTCGTAGACGTCGTTGCCGACGCCGCCGACGAGGGCATCGTTGCCGGCGCCGCCGTTCAGCACATCGTCGCCAACGCCGCCGTCCAGCGAGTCGTTTCCGGCCCCGCCATCCAGGCTGTCGTCCCCGGCGAGGCCCGAGAGGGTATCGTCGCCGTTGAGCCCGACCAGCGTGTCGTTCAGGCTGGTGCCCGTGATGGCGTCGGCGGCGTTAGCGCCGGTGAAGGTCATGCCGCCGCCGAGGTTGATCGGGTCGCCGCTGGCGAATTCGATGCGCTCGATCACCGGCACCGGCGCGCCGGTCGCGGGGTTGTATTGGCCGTCGATGCTGATGGTGTTGGCGCCGACGATGACGTCTAGCCGCCCCTCCGAGGCGGTGAAGCGCACTTGACTGGCCGAGATCCCCTGGCCGAACTGGATGACGTCCTCGCCGCCATCAGCCGCCTCGTCGATGACGTCCTGGCCGAAAGCGCCAGCAAAGGAGTAGACATCGTCGCCTGCGCCGCCACTCAGACTGTCGTTGCCGGCGCCCCCGTCCAGCCGGTCGTCACCACCGCGGCCGGACAGCGTATCGTCGCCGCCGAGGCCGATCAGCTGATCGCTGCCGCTGGTTCCGGAGATGACGTCGGCGGTATTGGCCCCGGTGAAGGTCAAGCCACCCGCGAGGTTGACGCTGTCGCCATTGGCGAAGTCGAGCCGTTCCACGACGGGCACCGGCGCGCCGGTGGTTTCGTTGTACTGGCCGTCGATGCTGATGGTGTTGGCGCCGACGATGAGATCGAGCTGGCTGCCCGACGCCACGAAGCGAACCTGGGTGGCGCTAATGCCGGCTCCAAAGCTGATCACGTCGGTACCGCCGCTGGCCGCTTCTTCAATGCTGTCCTTGCCGAACGCGCCCGAGAAGACATACGTGTCGTTACCGGCGCCGCCGCTGAGGCGATCATTGCCGGTCCCGCCGTCGAGAGTGTCGTTGCCCGCCAGCCCGTTCAGCACGTCCGCGTCGTTGAGGCCGAGCAGCGTGTCGTCGAACGCCGTCCCGCCCATCTGGTCGGCGCCGTTGGTGCCGGTGAAGGTGAGGCCCTGGGAGGTCAGGTCGATCTCGGCGCCGTCCGCGAACTGGATGGTTTCGACCCCCGCAACCGGGGTTCCCCGCGCTTCGTCGTACTGATTGGCGATGGTGATGCCGTTGCCGCCGGGACCACGAACGTCCAGGACATCGCTCGCGGCGGCGCGGAAGAATTGCACCTGGTCGCTGCTGATGCCTGCCCCGAACTGGACCACGTCGCTTTGGCCGCGGTCCGACTCGGTGATCGTGTCGTTGCCGTAGGCGCCGGCGAAGACATACGTGTCGTCGCCGGGTCCCCCGGAAATGTCGTCATTGCCGGCCCCGCCGTCGATGGTGTCGTCGCCACCGCCGGCGCGAATGAAATCCGCACCGCCCCTGGCGACGATCTGGTCGCCGTTGTTGGTGGCGCCGCTCCGCGGAGAAATGCCGGACGAAGAACTGGTGCGGCCGACGCCGATGACATCGTCGCCTTCCGTGCCGGTCACCACCACGAAATTGCCGGTGAGGATGAATCTGGTCTCGAAGCGGGCGAGGTTGGGGTCCGCCTCCGCCGATGGCGTCAGGGTGATGTTCTGGGTGATGTCGGTCGCGTCGAGCGGATTGCCCGGAAGATCGGCGGAACCACTGGAGTTCTTGACGCCACTCGGCGTGTTCTCGACTCTCAGGTTCAGAAACGGCGACTGGCTCGCTTGGCGCAGGTCGACAGCGATGCTGCCCCCGGCATCCGGCGACGTGAACCCGAACGAATCGAGTTCCATCGACGCGCCTTCGATGACCGGGCCGTTGTTGCTCCTCAGGTCGTACTGGATTCTCAGATCCAGCGGGGTATCTGTCGCGGTCAGCCGCGGATCCGCCAGAAATGCATATCCGGGATCGAACGCCGGCGTACTTGGGTCATCTCCTAAGGTCGTGAGCGACGACGTGTCAAAATCAACACCACCGCTGGTGCTGTCGATCGTAAAGCTCGACAGCACCAGCGGGCCAACATTCAACGTGGTGCCTTCGTCCAATTGTGAAAGAGTCGCAGTCGCCATCTCTTCCTTCTCCCGTTCTGCTTTGGGCTGAAGCCGGACCGACTTCATCAGCCGATGTGATGGTGCCAATAGCGGGCATGTTGAGTGATGTCCGAACGGCGGTATGCAAGCATCCCCTGCACGCCGGATCGTCCATCACAGCATGTTTCATTTACTTCGATAAGGAACCAGAATCTGCTTCTAACACCGCACTCCACCCGCGCATACCCCCGCATGGGTGGCGACGTTCTGCGAATGTGAGGTGCGTTTCGTTCTTCATGTCGGCGTCGCCGTCTTGATCGCTTTCGCTATGATCCTCTTCACAGAGCATAGCCAACATAAACTTTACCCTCAAGATCAGCGGCGGTACCCAAGGCGTCGCGCCGGTCGCGCCGCGGCACACAACGGCCCGGAGGAGGGCCAGAGAAGGGAACGTCAGATGTTCACGATTCGGTTCAAGACCGTCACCTATCGCCCCGATCTGCAGATCACGCTCCGCAACAGCATCGACGGCTGGAACGAGGACGTGCCGGGCGAGTACGAGAACGACGCCTGGAACTTCGTGCTGCCCACCGACCGCTACGCCGGCGGTTTCGAGTTCAAGTTCATCCTGGAGGAGCAATACTGGTCGACCTCCGGTAATCTCCAGCTGGCGCCGGCGGACGGCCAGACCTACGAGTACGACGCGGCCCAGGTCACGTTTCCACCGGTCAACGAAGTGATCACCGAGGTGCTCAAGGAGAACGGCCGCGTCCAGCAGCTGTTCTTCGTGCCCAACCTCGACGAGAACAAGCTCTACGACGTGATCGTCGTCGGCTCCGGCATCGGCGGCGGTATCCTCGCCGACCAGCTTTCGGACTTTGGCCTCGACGTCCTGGTCCTGGAGGCCGGCAGCTACCTGTTTCCAACCCACGTCGGCAACCTGCCGCGTCAGCACGTGTTGCAGGCCCAGGTCGACAAGAACATCTGGCACCTGTGGGACGAGTTCAAGATCACCAACTACGTCAACGCGCCCGGCTCCAAGTACGGAGGCGGCCAGGGGTTCAACCTCGGCGGCCGCAGCCTGTTCTGGGGCGCGTTCATGCCGAGGATGACGTGGTGGGAACTGGACTCGTGGCCGACCCAGGTGCGCTGGGATCTGGAGAACTTCGCCTACGACCTCGGCGAACAACTCCTCAGCAAGGCGACGCTCGATTCGTCCTATCAGAACCAGGTACTCGGCGGCATCGCCGGCGCGCTTCCGGAGTACGTGGTGCGCACCGCGCCGATGGCCATCCAGCACACCAATGCGGAGCGGCGAACGGTCCCCGGCGGCGTGTTCTCGACCGCCGACCTGCTCATGGAATCCCGATTGACCGGCGGCCCGGTTGGTGCCGACAAGCTCACCATCAATCTCAACCACGCGGTCACCAGCATCGAGACCGAGGCCGGCGAGGCCAAATCGGTGGTCGCCTACGACCTGATCAGCGACAAGGTGCGGACGTACAAGGCGCGGTTCGTGGTGCTGGCGGCCGGCACGGTGGAAAGCGGCAAGCTCGCCCAGCTCAGCAATCTCGCCGACCCCAACGGCAAGATCGGCAAGGGGATCACCGACCACCCGATCTTCTTCACCCATTTTGCCATTGGCCCCTCGTCCGCCTACTTTGACCTGAACGCCGCCGCGAAGATCATGTTCCGCCACCAGGCGGCGGGGTTTCTGCCGGGCGGCGGCAACGGCGCGCCGCCGTTCGAGAACCTCCACCGCTACAACGTCATTCTCGAACTCGGCGCCGACTTCAACCAGGGACGGTTCGTCGATCCGGACATCCTCAACGCCCATCTTGCCGCCAAGGGCAACACCATGCTCTGCGAGATCGTGTTCCTGTTCAACGCGGCGTTGAGCGACACCCACGCCCTCGTTCACGCCGGCCCGGCGTATGCCAAGCCGGTGGTGACCATGGACGAGGTGCCGATAACGGTGGAGGAGTGGAACGAGATCCTCGCCGTGCAGAACCGGGTCTTTGCGGAAGTGGGGGCTCAGCCCCTCGCCGGCGGCGATCTGATCCCCGACCGCGGGGGCCTAGGCGGGGTCGCCCACGAGGTGGGGACCTTGCGCTTGGGCACCAACCCCGGCGCCCAGTACCAGGACGGCGTCGTCGACCCGGACCTCAAGATGCTCGGCTATGCCAACCTGTTCGTTTGCGACCTGTCGGTGTTCCCGTCGTCACCGGCCGCCAATCCGACCCTCACCCTGGCGGCCCTGGCCCTCCGCCTCGCCCGCCACATCCGGGCGATCGCCTAGCATGGGACAAGGGGCCAATCCGCGGAGGAGAGCGCTACGACCCTTTGCACCTCGACCGACGTCAGACGATCAGGCCGGCGTGGACGATCTCTTCGAAGCGGGCGAAGAACGATGGCTCCAGGTGATGGCCGGTCATCGTCCGCATGATCACCAGCGCCTCGGCGTGGGACAGCCGCGGCTTGTAGGAGCGCTTCTCCGTCAATGCGGAAAACACGTCGGCCACCGCGCACACCAGGCTCAGGTCGTCGATCTGGCCGCCCTTCAGGCCGCGCGGATAGCCGGTTCCGTCGATCCGCTCGTGATGATTGTGGGCGGCGTCGATGGTGTCCTTGCTGAAGCCGTTGCCGCGGGACAGGATGTCCACCGAAACTGCGGGGTGCTCCTTCACCAGCACCCATTCGTCCTCCGTGAGCGGCCCCGGCTTGCTCAGAATGGCGTGGGACATGCACAGCTTGCCGACGTCGTGGAGGAACCCCGCCTGAGCGAGCCGCATCAGGTCGCCATCGCGCATGCCGGCATGGTGTCCGAACACGGTCATCGCGCTCGCCACGCGGAGCACGTGGACGAACGAGTGACTGTGGTGTGCCCTCAGCGCGTCGAAGGTGCTGACCAGCTCTTCGGAGCGGGCCGCCGCGACAAGGCTTTGGCAGAACGCGTCGACGGTGGTTGAGTTTATCGGCTCCTCGGCTTCGAATGCCCGCCTCATGTCGTGCGTGCATTGCCGGCCGAGCTTGAGCAGCGAGCGCTGGATGGTGTTGAGCCGTGTGTTTGCGGCTTCCGCGCGCGCGTCGAGCACGTCCGCAAATCTGGCCATGAACGCCGCGTCGCGGCATGGCAGCGCGATGAACCCGTCCGCCAGGCCTTGCGACGCAACCGTCCGTAGCCGCGGCTCGTCCTGCCGACCGAACACGACGACCACCGGGCGGGGCTCGCCGCCGGAATGGCGGATGCGGGTCAGCAGTTCGAACACCGGCATTCCCGGAATTTCGATGTCCACCAGCACGGCGTGCGGCGGTTGCAAGACGATCGCGTCCAGGCACTTGAAGCCGTCATCCATGACGACGACCTTGGCGTGGTCGACCGTCAACGACGCCACGATGGATCGGTAGCGGTCCGTGTCTCGAGCCGCGAACACGAGCGGCCTGGTCATGTGAGCGCTTGCGTAGGTTCGTTGCTGCCGTCGGGTTAAAGGATCAGGCCGTCGCCAACCATCTCCGCGAACTTCATGAAGAAATGCGGTTCAAGTCCTCCTTTCGCCTCCTGCTTCATGGCCGCGACCGCCTCTTCCGCGGTCATCCGCCGCTGCATCGGACCGCCTTCGGTTAGCGTCGCGAAGCGATCAGCGATGGCCGCGAGCAGGCTGGGGTCGTCGATCTGGCCGCCCTTCAATGCGCGCGGATAGCCGCTGCCGTCAAGGCGTTCATGATGGTTTTCGGCGATCCGGATGACAGTTTCGTCGAAGTCCTCGCTGCGCCGCAAAACGTCGACCGACGCCCTCGGGTGCGCCTCGAAGATGCGCCGTTCCTGGTCCGCCAGCGGCGTTGGCTTGAGCAGGAGATCCGGGGATATGGTGATCTTGCCGATATCGTGCAGAAGCCCAGACTGGGCCAAATCAACCAGATCCGTCTCGCGGAGACCGAGCCCGAGGCCGAACACGGTCATCGTGGCGCTGACCTTCAGGCAGTGGGTGAAGGCGACGTCAAGGTGCGCCCGCAGCGTTCCGAGCAGGCCGAGAAGGTTGTCGGATCGGCCCGCCGCCACGACCGAACTGCAGAATGTGTTGACCAGATCCGCGTCGACCGGCTCATCGGCAGCAGCGGTCCGGGCCATCATGTCCACGCACTCGGAACCCGCTTCGAGCAGCGCCCGCTGCACCTCGTTCAACCCGGCCCAGCTCGCGCGCAGCCGGCTGTCGACAATGTTCCAGAAGCGCTCGAGAAACGCGCCGTCCGATGACGGCAGCTCGATGAACCCCTGCGCGAACCCATGGGTGATCATCGCGGACAGCCGCACGTCGCCCTTGCGGCCGAACAGCACCAGGGTGGGCAAACTGTGCGACATCGAGCGGTGGACCCGCCTCGCGAGCTCTGTGGCGTTCATGCCGGGCAGGTCGATATCGATGAGCGCGATGCGCGGCATGTCGAGCAGGATCGACTCCAGTGCCGCGGCGCCATCCTGATGAAGGGTCACCTTGTGGTTGAGAGCGATCGCCTTGATAATGTTCTTCAGCGGCTCTCTGTCCCGGCACGCAATTAGTATGGACTGGTTTTCCATAGCCCCCTGGCATTCCGATTGATCCGAGACAGCATTCGCCCGCCATCCACCGCAGAACCGGGTGGCGTGGCGACACGAGCTGATTGTCTTCGCGTCGCCCTAACGGAGGGTAAACGCGTAGGTGCATCGCAACGAAGATGCTAGAATCGCCGCCGCGATCATTGGTCGGATCGGAAGGCGCATGACAGGTAAGCCACTGCTAAGAAACATATCTATTGTTGGCGCCTTGGGGGTGGCTGCCGCATCGGTGCAGGCTGCGCCGGCGCCGGCCGATCCGTGGCGCGTCTGCCGGCAGGCGATCTCCGCGGCCGAGCAGGCGGAAAGACTGCCGCGCCACCTCCTCGCTGCCATCGCCCTGGTCGAGTCCGGCCGTCCCAGCGAAGCGAGCGGCACCGTCCCATGGCCGTGGACGATCACCGCGGAGGGCAGGGGGCGGTTCCTCGCCAGCAAGGCGGATGCCGTCAGTGCGGTGCAGGAGCTTCGCGAGCGCGATGTGCGCAACATCGACGTCGGCTGCATGCAGGTCAACATGCACTACCATCCGCGCGCCTTCGCGGATCTCGACGCGGCCTTCGATCCGGCCGCCAATGCCGGTTATGCCGCCCGTCACCTGCGTGCGCTGTTTCGCCAGGCCGGCTCATGGCCCTCCGCCGTGTCGCTCTATCACAACGGCAAATTCCACATGAACCGGCAGTACCGGATCCGGGTGATGAAGGTGTGGTCTCAGTTGCGGGGACGGCCATCGCCGGCCTCGTCCGGCTGATCCAGAGCCCGCAGCGCGGCGAGGAACGCCGCTGCGCCCACCGCCATACCCTGCTGCACCGTGCCGATGCGGGCAACGCCGCTGGTGACGCCGATCACGAATACCCCGTCCCCGGACCTCACCAGCAGCGGCGAGCCGGAATCTCCCTGCAACGCGTCGCAGCCGTGTTTCAGCACCCGGCCCGCCGCCAACCGCCCCGTAATCCTGCAGTCGTCATGGAGGGACAGGAGATGCGGCCGATCCTGGCCGTATCCGGCGCGCATCACGTGCAGTTCGCCGTCGCCGGCCGCCTCGCCGTCGTCGAGCGCCTTGACGGGGATCGGCGCGACCGTCGCGGCCTCCCCCAGGACGAGCAGGGCCCAATCATCGGCAGGCCAGTCATTGCCGGCGACGCCGCCCTGGCGAGGCGGCGGGGTCAGGGGCGCCACGACGCGCCTGACGGTGGCGTGGAACAGGTATCCGCCGCGGCGATAGCCCGCGAGGAAGTGCAGTTCCTCCGGCTTGATCCACCGCCGGGTGCGCGCGTCGAAGATGCAGTGGGCGGCGGTCAGCACCACCTCGGCAGCGACGAGCGTTCCGGTGCAATAGCCGCCCCAGGTCCGGTTGACCCGGCCGACGGCGCTCCAAGGCCACTCTGCGCTGTCCAGGATAGCCCGGTCATCGTCGCCGATGATGCCGATGCGCTCGCCGCCGGCGATGCTGATGCGCTCGCCGCCGAGCGCGGGCGACCCGGCCAGCATCAACAACGCGAGCGCCGCCGTCCATGAGCGAGCCGTGGTCACGCGGCCGGGGTGATCCCGCGTTTCCGGAGGTCCGCAACGATGGGCTCGATGACGAAGCGGTCGACCCACTGCTTGCGCTTGCGCCACCAGAAATAATTGATCCCCTGGCGAAACATCCACGACGGGGCGGACTTGCTGACCATGCACCGCTTCAACGCGTCGCCGCGGCCGAGCACCGCTTCGCGAAGCCGCCCGACGCTGAGGTCGCCGGGGCGCGCCGGCCACGGCGGCATGCGCGTGTACGCCTCGCTCGCCAGCTTGCCGAGCAACGGGATCACCGGCAGGTGGACCACCGGGCGGTATTCGCCGTCGACTGCCATCTCCTTGACGACCGCGCAAGCGGCGCGGTTGGCGTCGTTCGGCCAGCCGGCGACAATCGGATTGACGACGCCGTTGTCCGGATCGGCCGGCAGCACGAAATGCTTGCGAAGGAACCTCTGGCAGTTGCGCCGGCCCAGCATGTAGTCGTGTTGACGGAACTCCCGCGACAGAAACCCGCCGAAGCCGCCCAATGCGCCGCAAGCGAGTGCATAGGTCGCCGGTTCCGCCGCGTCCAGGCTGGCGTAGCGGACCGGGAAGATCGCGAACCGGCTGAACACGGTGTCGTCACGGGCCAGCGCCAATTCGTCCGCCTTGAATCGCGCCTGCGAGACGAAGGCGCCGAGCAGGCGCTTGGCGACGTTGACGAGGGCGATCTCCTCTCCCGGATCATAGTCGCGAACCAACTCGAAAAGGTTGGGGAACGGATCGATCATCAGCACTGCTCGGCTTGCCTCGGTGCGGCCGCGAGGATTGCGACCGTCCTCCTCGGCCAGCGCCAGACGACACAGCTCCAGCGGCTCGTTGTTGAACACGCCACCGTCGACGTTGGCGAATGCGTAGCGGCCGTCGGGAAAGTCTTCGCGATGATCGAGCGGCGGGATGCGAACAAACTCGCCGGAGCGGCTCCTCCATGACTCCGGCGAGTCCGGCGGCTCCGCAGGTTGGCCGTTCGCCAGTCTCCGCACCGGCGGCTGCTCTGCCGAGGGAATGAACCACGGCCGATCGCAATAGGCTCCGAAATCCCGCTCCAGGGCCCGCGCCGCCAGCCCGATCGGGAAGGCGCCGCTCGCCAAAGCCGCATCGCCGAGCGCCGACCAATTCTCAGGCGTGCCGGCCGGGGTGAGCGGGACCATTCC
Source organism: Rhodospirillales bacterium (assembly GCA_016710335.1). Lineage (NCBI taxonomy): Bacteria > Pseudomonadati > Pseudomonadota > Alphaproteobacteria > Rhodospirillales > Rhodospirillales bacterium. The sequence goes on along the minus strand of JADJXQ010000001.1, from coordinate 218,549 downwards.
GTCCTTCCTCGTCCCCTCGGGGCCGAACACGAAGCCCACGTTGTCGGCGTGCATCGACATCTGATGCTCCCGCGCGACATCGCCGGAGTGCAGGGCGAGGGAGTATCGCACGCCGCGCAGGTTGCCGACACAGAGATATATCGGCAGCCGGTCGGCGATGTACGAGCGTCGCGCATCGTTTCGCTGCGAGACGGCAAGCGCGTCCCGCGCGATGTGCCCCAACTCGTCGGAGTTGAGCAGCGAGACGATCGGCCGATCCGGCCCGAGGTCGCCGGTCCCGAGCAGGACGTCGGCATGGATGCGCTGCACCCAGCTGTCGTAGAGCGGGTTGCCGGTGCGTTGCTGCGGCGTGCGCGGGGCATCCACGGAGGCCACCGGCGGCACGCGGGTGCCAAGCATCGCCGCGGTCATGCCGGTCACCATGGCGCCCGCCGACGTGCCGGACATGGCGCGGATGAGCACCCGGTGCGGCGGATCGAACAGCGGCGTCTCGCCCGCCAAGCCGGTATTCAGGTACGATGTATCGACGCCGTTGCGCACGTCCTCGATCGCGTCCAGCGCCTCCAATATGAAATCGATGACGCCGGCCGTATACGCGCCTGCCGAAACCGCACCCGCCATCACCAGCCCGATCTCGAACGTCGGCCGCGTGCCCGCTTCGTCGCCCATGGCATCCCTCCCGCGCATTCACTACCGCTTGTCCTCTGTTGAACGCGAACTGGAAACGATACGCGATCGCACCCGGTTAAGCCACCTTGTTCGGGTTATGAGACGTCTGCCTGCGTCGTCCGTCGTTGTCGTCCACCCCCGGCGTATCGTGCCGCAACACGTTCAAAAGTGGCGAGACATTCTGACCGTTATCCATCAGTCTGGAAGGGCGCAGCACATGGATCTTCCAGGCTTTCGGCTTCACGCGTTTAGGGGCGACTATCGTTTCGCCATGGATCGCTTTGGTGACACCGCGTTGGCGGCCGTCCCGCTGATGGATGCGGTCGCGGCGTGCGTCTTCTTCGGCGTGTGGATCATCTACAATATCTTGCTCGACGGGCGCTTCCGCCATCCCCGCAGCATCAACAGCCTGATGATCGCCGTGCGCGAAGGTTGGATGTGGCGCATGCTGGCCCGCGAACAGCGCATGATGGATGCCGCGCTGATCGGCCACTCCATCCGCACCGCGACCTTCTTCGCATCCACGACCCTGATACTGCTTGCCGGCCTGATCGGACTCCTGAGTTCCGCCGAGCGCCTGCATGCGGCGACAGCCAACATGTCCCTGCTGTTGACCTCCGGCGCCTTGGCGCTGTTCGAGATCAAGGTCCTGCTTCTGGTCGGCATTTTCGTCTATGCATTCTTCAAGTTCACCTGGGCCATCCGCCAGTTCAACTACTTCTCCGCCATCGTCGGCAGCGCGCCGGAGCCGAGCGCGCCGTTGGATCCGCATCTGGCGCGCCGCATGGCGGACATGCTCAGCCACGCCTTCTGGCAATTCAACGCCGGTGTCCGCGCCTACTATTTCGCTCTCGCTGCCCTCGGCTGGTTCATTCACCCGGCCGCCATGATGTTGGGCGCGGCTCTGGTGACCGTCGTGCTGCGCTACCGCCAGCTCTATTCCCGCACCGCCCACGACATCGCCCGTCACGTGGAGTTCCTCCAAGCCGGCCACGATCGTCAACCCCTTGACGCGAACAGGAACGCTCCTAGAACATAAGCGGTGCGCGGTCAGACGGCGCCGGGAGCCGTATCAACCGCGGAGCGGGAAAGACCCCAAGTTCAACTATGGTATTGAGTACATCCGAGTACATTTGCATACATTCTTGCGCGTGGAATCGGACACATAGTTATTGGAATCAATCACTTGACCCGGAAACGGCCGATCAGAACCGTCTAAAGCCGCCACAAACCCGGCAAAATCCGTCCGAAACGCGCACGCACTGCGGATAAACGCTTTGCTTCCGGCCGCCGCGGCCGTACACGCCGCCGATGGAGACGAGCGAGCCGAGCGAGCCGGAGCCGAACCCGCATCCACCTGGTCATCCGTCCGAACGCCCGGCGCTGGTGGTGGGGGCGGCGACGAGCGTGCAGACGTTGGTCACCATGTGCGCGCTGGTGCCGTCCGCCATCGCCCCGACGCTCGCGGCCGACCTCGGCGTCGGCGCCGGCGCCATCGGCTACCAGATCGCTGTCGTGTACGGCGGCGCCATGGCCACCTCCATGGTCGGCGGCAGCGTCGTGCGCCGGTTCGGCGCGTGCAGGGTCAGCCAGGCCGCGCTCGCCCTCTGCGGCGCCGGCACCGGCCTCGCCATCGTCCCCTGGCTGCCGGCACTGGCATTGGCCTCCGTGCTGATCGGCTTCGGCTACGGCCTCACCAACCCGGCCTCGTCGCACCTGCTCGAGCGCTTCGCCGCCAGCCGCAATCGCAACCTGATCTATTCCATCAAGCAGACCGGCGTCCCGCTGGGCGGCATCGCCGCCGGGCTGATGGCGCCGACGGTCACCGTCGGCTACGGCTGGCCGTGGGCCTTCGCGGCCTGTTCGGCGCTAAGCCTCGTCGCCCTCGCAGCGTTGCAGTTCGTGCGCCGGCGCTGGGACGGGGACCGCGACCGGACGACGGTGCTGACGCGATCGCCGTGGACCGACCTCCGCCTCGTGTGGTCCGATCCGGCGCTGCGCCGGCTCTCCATCGCCGCCTTCTTCTTCTCCGCGGTCCAACTCTGTTTGATGTCGTTCCTGGTGGCGCTGCTGGTCGAGGACCTTGATTTCGGTCTCGTGCAGGCGGGGGCGTTGCTCGGCGCCGTGCAGGCCTCGGGAGCGGTCGGCCGCGTCTTCTGGGGCTGGCTCGCGGACCGGGTCGACAACGGCCCGGCGGTGCTGCTCGGAATGAGCGGCGTCAGCGCGTTGGCGGCGCTCGCCACGACGCAACTCAGCCCGGACGTGTCCGTTGCCTGGATCGTCGGCGTGGTGGTCGTTTTCGGCTTCACCGCGATCGGCTGGAATGGCGTCTACCTGGCCGAGGTGGCGCGGGTCAGTCCGCGCGATCGCATCGGCAGCGCCACCGGCGGCTCCCTGGTGTTCACCTTTGCGGGCGTTCTCGCCGGCCCGTCGGCGTTCGCCGTCGCCTCCGGAGCGAGCGGCAATTTTACCGGCGCCTTCGCGCTGTTGGCGATCGTTGCCATAGCGGGCGGGCTGACCTTTGGTTCCGCCCGTCGCAAGAAGGGAGCCGGCGGCGGTCTCGCTTGATCCGCGGTTGTGGCGGATGCACGTTCCCGGCAAGATCGACCGCCTGAACAGGGCAGGGAGGACAGCCATGAAATTCTACGACTGCAGCACCGCGCCGAGCCCGCGCCGTGTGCGCATATTCCTGGCCGAGAAGGGCGTCGAGTTGCCGACCGTGCAGGTGGACCTGCGCAATGGCGAGCACTTGCAGCCCGAATTCCGCCGCATCAACCCATGGGCGACGGTGCCGGCGCTCGCCCTCGACGACGGCGCCACGATCACCGAGGCGGTGGCGATCTGCCGCTACATTGAGGAGACGTGGCCGGACCCGCCGCTGATGGGCCGCGACGCCAGGGACAAGGCGGTGGTGGCGATGTGGGAGCACCGGTGCGAGATCGATGGCTTCCTCCCCGCCCAGGACGCCTTCCGAAACGCGTCCAAGGGCATGAAGGGCCGGGCGCTGACCGGCGTTGACGGCGTCGAGCAGATCCCGGAACTGGCGGAGCGGGGGCGGATGCGCGTCCGGCGCTTCTTCCGTGTCCTCGACGAGCGCCTAGCCGAATCCCCGTTCGTCGCCGGCGGCCATTTCACCATCGCCGACATCACCGCGCTGGTCGCCGTCGACTTCGCCGGCTGGATAAAGCTCGGCCTCCCCGACGACCACACCCATGCCCGCCGCTGGCACCAGGAGGTCAGCGCCCGACCCTCGGCGAAGGCCTGACGACGGACTGAAGGGTCCCTCAGAACGGCGCCAGGATGTCCCACACCTGGGTGCCCCAGCGCGGCTGCTGCAGGTCGCTCAAGGTGCCGCGGCCGCCGTATGCGAGGCGCATCTCGGCGATCTTCTCGTGGGAGATGGTGTTGTCGGCCTCGATGTCCTGGGGCCGGATGATGCCTTGGACCATCAGCTCGCGCAGTTCGTAGTTCACCCGCAGCTCCTGGCGGCCCATGATCGCCAGCGAGCCGTTGGGCAGCACCTGGGTCACCACCGCGGCGACCTTGAGGTCGATCTGTTCGCTGCGGTCGATGTCGCCGTCGCCGTCGGTCTCGCTCGTCGAGCCGAAGTCGAGCAGGTTGCTCGGGTCCTCCGCCCTCTTGAACACCCCCTTCACCGGATTTTCGAAGCCGAGCAGCGCGTCGAGCTGGGTTGACTCGCTCGCTTCGCGCTGCCGGTTGGTGGCGTTGTTGAGCGACGCCTTGTCGTCGAGGCTGAGCTGGACGGTGAGGATGTCGCCCACGTCCTTGGCGCGGATGTCCTTGAAGAACGCCTTGGCGCCCGGCCGCCACAGTGAACTGGGGTTCTCCTCGGCGATCATCGGCGCCGGCATCGGCAGGCTGACCGGCCGGTACCCCGGTTGCGCCACCGGGTTGGAGACCGCGCTCATCTGCGGCTCGGCGCCGACGTCGGAGAGGCGGCTAAAGGTGTTGCAGCCGCCGGCGGCGGACGCGACGGCGCTTGCCAGCGCGATGGCGGAGACGGTGCGGAAACGGGATCGGTTCATGCCTTCAGTCCTTCAGTGCCCTCGCTTCCGGCAGTGTCGACGGCAAACCTTACCGCGATGTTGATATCGCGACCCAGGATTGTACCGAGCGGGAATATCGTGATCGCGAGCAGGGTCCGCCTCGCAAGGACGCCGGAACCCGCCTACGCGAGGCGCTTCAGGACTTCGTCCGCAATGGCGAGGGAAGCGGTGAGGCCGGGCGACTCGATGCCGTAGAGGTTGACCAGGCCCGGCACGCCGTGAACGTCGGCGCCCTGGATAACGAAGTCGTGCGGCGGCGCGCCCGGGGCCTGGATCTTGGGGCGCACGCCGGCATACGCCGGCGCCAGAGCATCGGCGTTGATGTCCGGCCAGTAGCGGCGGATGGCGCCGTAGAACGTCTCGGCGCGAGCCGGATCCACGTGGTAGTCGATGGCCTCCACCCACTCCACGTCCGGCCCGAACCGCCCCTGGCCGCCAAGGTCCATGGTGTAGTGCGTGCCGAGGCTGGCGAGGCCCGGCACCGGATAGATCAGGCGCCGGAACGGGGGGCGCCCGAGAAGGGAGAAATAGCTGCCCTTGGCGAAGTGGAGGGGAGGGATCGTGGCGTCGGCAACACCCGCGACCGCCCGTGCCAGAGGCTGCGCGCCGAGGCCGGCGGCATTGATCACGGACCGGCAGAGAAGGCTCATCGGCTCCGGCCCGCCGGCGTTGATGACGATGCCGTCGTCGCGGACCTCGCCGCCGGTGACCGGGCTCAGGAACGCGATCATCGCGCCCCGCTCTTCGGCGTCGCCCTGCAGGGCCAGCATGTAGGCGTGGGTGTCGAAGATGCCGCTCGACGGCGACAACAGGGCGGCGACACAGCGGAGGTTCGGCTCCATCGCCCGCGCCTCCCGGCCGCTCAACCGGCGCAGGTCGTCGACGCCGTTGGTCGCGGCCGTCCGCTCCAGCGCCGCCAGCGCCGGCAACTCTGCCTCCTCCGTGGCGACGATCAGCTTGCCGCACCGGTCGACGTCGATGCCGTGGGCGTCGAGGTAGGCGTAGAGGCGCTTGCGGCCGTCGACGCAGAGCCGCGCCTTGAGGCTGCCCTGCGGGTAGTACAGGCCGGCGTGGATGACTTCGGAGTTGCGGGAACTGGTGGCAGTGCCGATGGCGTCGGCCGCCTCCAGCACCACCACCTCGCGGCCGGCCGCGGCGAGGGCGCGGGCGGCGGCGAGGCCGACCACACCGGCGCCGACGACAGCGCAGTCAACTGAGTCCGGCGTCGGCATCACGTCTCGGCGGCGGCGTGGGCGTCAGGTCGAGCGGGCATGCGCTTATTGTGAAACCGTGAGCGCCCGCCCGCAAGCGGCGATCAACCCGCCGCCGGCGAGCGGCATTGAACAAGCGGTTGTCGGGGGCTAGACTCTGCAACGAAATTAGCGCTGCCGGCGAGGACTCCCGATGAGCCACGAGAGGGTGCGGACCGCGTGCCCGCACGATTGTCCCAGCACCTGCGCCCTCGATGTCGAGCGCCTCGATGACGCGACCATCGGCCGGGTGCACGGCGCCGCCGACAACCCGTACACCGCCGGCGTCGTCTGCGCCAAGGTGGCCCGCTATGCCGAGCGGGTGCACCATCCGGACCGGCTGACCCGGCCGCTGGTGCGGGTCGGCGCCAAGGGCGAGGGCCGCTTCGAGGCGATCGGCTGGGACGAGGCGCTGGACCGGGTCGCTGACGCCTTCCGCGCCGCAATCGCCACCCACGGCGCCGAGGCGGTGTGGCCCTACAACTATGCAGGCACCATGGGGCTTGTGCAGCGGGACGGCATAAAGCGGTTCCGCCACGTCATGGGCACGTCGCTGATGGCCGAGACCATCTGCGTCGCCATCGCCAAGCCCGGGTGGATCGCCGGCGCCGGCGCCTATCGCGGCCTCGACCCGCGGGAGATGGAGGCTTCCGACCTCATCGTGCTGTGGGGCGGCAACATGGCGGCGACCCAGGTCCACGTCATGACCCACGCCACGGCGGCGCGGAAGAGGAGGGGCGCCAGGCTCGTGTCCATCGACCCCTACGCGAACGCCACCGCCCGTGCCGCCGACCTGCACCTGGCGCTGAAACCGGGAACCGACGGGGCGCTGGCGTGTGCGGTCATGCACGTGCTGTTCCGCGACGGCTGCGCGGATCGCGACTACCTCGCCCGCTACACCGACTGCCCCGACCGCCTCGAGCGTCACCTGGAGACGCGAACGCCGCAGTGGGCGGCAGGGATCACCGGCCTGGATGCGAAGATGATCGAGCACTTCGCCCGGCTCTACGGCAGCACCAAGCGGAGCTTCCTCCGGCTCGGCTACGGCTTCACGCGGTCCCGCAACGGCGCCGTCAACATGCACGCCGCCTCGTGCCTGCCGGCCGTCACCGGCGCCTGGCAACATCGCGGCGGCGGCGCCCTGTTCTCCAACGGCGGCCTCTATGCGCTCGACCGCTCCCTGATCGAGGGGACGGAGGCGCGGCGCGAAGACGTCCGGGAACTGGACATGTCGCGCATCGGCCGCGTTCTGACCGGCGACCGGGAGGCTCTCTGCGGGGGGCCGCCGGTGACGGCGATGATCGTCCAGAACACCAACCCGGCGGCGGTGGCGCCGGAGTCGGCGCTTGTCCACCGGGGGCTGGCAAGGGACGACCTGTTCCTCTGCGTGCACGAGCAGTTCATGACCGAGACCGCGAAGATGGCCGATGTGGTGCTGCCGGCGACGACGTTCCTGGAGCACGACGACGTCTATGTCGGTGGCGGCCATACCTATCTGCAGGTGGCGCCTCGGGTAATCGCGCCGGTCGGCGAAAGTCGCAGCAACCACGACGTGCTGTGCGATCTGGCGCGGCGCCTCGGCCTCACCCATCGCGGCTTCACGATGACCGCGTGGGAGATCATCGACGAGACCCTGCGCACCGCCGGCCTCCCCGGCGCGGACGCGGTGGCGGCCAGCGGCGGTGTCGATTGCGCCCTTCCGTTCGAAGAGGCGCACTATCTAAACGGCTTTGCCTGGCCCGATGGGCGGTTCCGGTTCGCGCCGGACTGGGCGGCGCTCGGGCCGGGCGGATCTCGCCTGCCGCCGCTGCCGGACCATCTGGCGATCATCGAGGACACGGACGAGGACCATCCGTTCCGCCTGGTGACGGCGCCGGCCCACAACTTCCTCAACACCAGCTTCACCGAAACGCCGACGTCGCAGCGCAAGCAGGGCAAGCCGACGGCGATGCTGCATCCGGACGACTGCGCGGCGCTGGATCTCACGGCGGAGGACCGGGTGCGGCTCGGCAATCACCGCGGCTCCGTCGTGGTCGACGTTCAACCCTTCGCCGGCCTTCAGCGTGGCGTCGTCATCGTGGAAAGCGTGTGGCCGAACGCGGCGTTCGTGGAGGGGAGGGGCATCAACACCCTCACCGGCGGCGATCCCGCCCCGCCGGCCGGGGGCGCGGCGTTTCACGACACGGCGGTATGGGTGCGGCGCGTCCCCGCGCCCGTGCGCCCGAAAACGCCGGCGCCCACGCGGCTGGAAATAGGGACTTTGGAGGCTAACTATTAGACCATCAGCGGTTGTGCACGGGATGACGTGATGCCGGGTGGTCATGAATCTGGTCTGCCTTCGAAACCGCCTTCCTCGGCCGAGGTGGATGCGTTTCTGGCCAAAGTGCGGAGTGCGCCCAGCGCCAAGCCGGCGACGGGACGCGGACGGCTGATGTTCGCTCTCGATGCGACAGCGAGCCGCCAGCCCACCTGGGATCACGCCGCACGCCTGCAGGGGGAAATGTTCACCGAGACTGCTGCTTTGGGCGGGCTCGAGATCCAGCTCTGCTTCTATCGCGGCTTCGGCGAGTTCCGAGTGAGCCCGTGGCTGACCGAGGCGCAGCCGCTGGTGCGTCTGATGACGTCGGTCACCTGTCGCGCCGGCGAGACCCAGATCGGCAAGGTCTTGCACCATGCCGTCAATGAGACCCGGAACCGCAAGGTCAACGCCCTGGTGTTCGTCGGCGACGCGGTCGAAGAGGACGTGGATCGCCTGGGGCGACTGGCGGGGGAACTGGGCGTGCTCGGAGTGCCGGCGTTCATGTTCCATGAGGGCGGCATGACGGTCGCCGCGTACGCGTTCAAGGAGATCGCGCGGCTGACCAACGGCGCCTACCTGCGCTTCGACGAGGGCAGCGCCGACATGCTGCGAGAACTGCTGAGCGCTGTCGCCGTGTTCGCGGCCGGCGGGAGGCCGGCACTGGAGGATCTGGCGGGGCGCCGGGGCGGCACGGTGTTGCGGATCGCCCATCAGATGAAGGGGCGCTGACTCGGTTGGCTTACCTGCTTCTGGGACTGGCGCTGCTGGGCGGCTTTCTTCTCATCATCAAGTGGTTCGTGGAAGCCGATCCCAAGGCGCTGACCGCCGCGCTGACATGGCTCGCCATCGTCGCACTGGTGGCCGTGACGGTGTTCCTCGCCGTAACCGGGCGCCTCGGCTGGGCGATCGGCAGCGCCATGGTGCTCATGCCGATGGCGGCGCGCCTCTACCGCGCCCAGCGCACCATGAAGAACCATGCCCGCGCCGCCGGCATCGGCAGCAGCGGCCGGACCACCAACCTCGAGACCCGCTATCTCCGCATGGTGCTCGATCACGACAGCGGCGCCATGGATGGCGAGGTACGGGAGGGACCGTTCGTCGGCCGGCGGCTGAACGATCTCTCGGCCCGGCAACTGCTTCAGCTTCTGGAGGTGGTCAGCGCGTCGGACGCCGAATCGGAGCGGGTGCTTGAGGCGTATCTGGACCGCGCCCACCCGGACTGGCGAAGCGGCATGCATGCTGAGCACGACGATGGCGATTCAGGGAACGACCGGCGGGCATCGAGCGAAACCGTGACCATGAACCGCGAGGAGGCTTATGATGTGCTCGGTCTCGCGCCCGGTGCCGGAGATGCGGACATCAAGGCCGCGCACCAGCGCCTGATCGCGTCCCTGCACCCCGACAAGGGCGGCTCCAACTACCTGGCTGCCAAGATAAATCAGGCCCGGCAAGTTTTACTGGGTCGTTGAGGCGGCGGCGGGTATACTGGCGGCTTCGACCATCCCGATCCGCAACGCCATTCCGACATTGCCGCCGATCCCGTGCCACCCTCATTCTGGAGTTGCCGATCGCCGACTCCGCACGCGGTGGTTGCGTTCTGTGCGCTTCTATGGCAGAGTGCTGTCGGCAAAATGTGCGTTGCAAGATCAATGATCAAGCGCGAAGGGTAATCATGCCGAAGCCGATTCGTAAGGCGGTGTTTCCGGTGGCCGGTCTCGGGACGCGGTTTCTTCCGGCAACCAAGGCCATGCCGAAGGAGATGCTGCCGGTCGTCGACAAACCGTTGATCCAGTACGCCGTGGAAGAGGCGCAGCAGGCGGGCATCGAGGAGTTCGTATTCGTCACCGGGCGCGCCAAGAGTGCGATCGAGGATCACTTCGACCACAGCGTCGAGTTGGAGCAGATCCTCCGCGAGCGCGGCGCTGACGAGGCGCTCAAGTCGGTACTCGACTGGATGCCGCCGCCGGGCCACATCTCGTACACCCGCCAACAGGAGCCGATGGGCCTCGGTCACGCGGTGTGGTGCGCCCGCAACTTCATCGGCGACGAGCCGTTCGCGGTGCTGCTCGCCGACGACCTCATCCTCTCCGCCACCGGCTGTCTCAAGCAGATGGTCGAGGTTCATCGGGAGATGGGCGGCAATCTGGTGGCGATCGAGGAGGTGCCGAAGGATCAGGTCAAGAGCTACGGCATTCTCGACCTGGAGGAAGATTTCGGCCGTTGCGTGCGGGCGAAAGGCCTGGTCGAGAAGCCGGCGCCCGACAAGGCGCCGTCGCGGTTGGGCATCATCGGCCGTTACATCCTGGAGCCGATCGTGTTGACCGTGCTGGAGCACCAGGATCGCGGTGCCGGCAACGAGATTCAGTTAACCGACGCCATGGCGCGGACCATCGGTCTGGTGCCTTTCCATGGCGTTCGTTTCGAAGGCACCCGGTTCGACTGCGGCAACAAGCTGGGCTACCTGGAAGCGAACCTGGCGTTCGCGCTGCACCGCAGCGACATGAACAGTCAGTTGCGCGCGATGCTGCGGAAGTACCTCGACGCTGAGGTGCCCGGGAGCATTGAGTCGTCCGGCACGTCGGAAGCAGGCAAGTCGGAAGCAAAGCAGAAGGCAGAGCATCGTTCTGCCGCACCAGCCAAGGGTTGATCCATGAAAGTTGCGATGATTGGGACCGGCTATGTCGGTCTGGTTTCCGGTGCGTGTTTTTCCGAGTTCGGCGTCAACGTCACCTGCGTCGACAACGACAAGAGCAAGATCGACCGCCTGCTGCGCGGCGAGATGCCGATTTTCGAGCCGGGTCTGGACGGCTTGGTCGCCAGCAACGTCAACGCCGGCCGACTGAAGTTCACCACCGATCTGCGGCAGGCGGTTCGCGAAGCGGATGCCGTATTCATTGCGGTCGGCACGCCCAGCCGCCGCGGTGACGGCCATGCCGACCTCACGTTCGTCTACGCCGCGGCCCGCGAGATTGCGGCGGCGCTCAACGGCTACACGGTGGTGGTTACCAAGTCGACGGTGCCGGTCGGCACCGGCGACGAGATCGAGCGGATCATCCGCGAGGCCCGCCCGGACGCCGATTTCGACGTGGTCTCCAACCCGGAGTTCCTGCGCGAAGGCTCGGCCATCAACGACTTCATGCGCCCGGACCGGGTGGTGATCGGCACCGACAGCGAGCGCGCCCAGGACATCATGCGCCAGCTCTACCGGGTTCTGTACCTGATCGAGACGCCCATCCTGTTTACCTCGCGCTCGACCTCCGAACTCACAAAGTACGCCGCCAACGCGTTCCTCGCGGTCAAGATCACCTTCATCAACGAGGTCGCCGACCTGTGCGAGCGGATCGGCGCCAACGTCCACGATGTCGCCCGCGGCATCGGTCTCGACGGCCGCATCGGCCGCAAGTTCCTGCACGCCGGTCCCGGCTACGGCGGATCGTGCTTCCCCAAGGACACGCTGGCGCTGGTTCACACGGCGCAACTGGCGTCGAGCCCGATGCGCATCGTCGAGACGGTGATCGACATCAACGACCGGCGCAAGGCGCTGATGGCGGAGCGCATCGTCGCCGCCTGCGGCGGCTCGGTCAGCGGCAAGACCATCGCCGTGCTCGGGCTCACCTTCAAGCCGAACACCGACGACATGCGCGACAGCCCCAGTCTCGACATCATTCCCGCCCTGCAGAAGGCCGGTGCCGCGATCCAGGCCTTCGATCCGGAAGGCATGGCCGAGGCGAGGAAGCTGCTGGACGACGTGCAGTGGTGCGACAGCGCCTATGACGCGATGACCGACGCCGACGCGGTGGCGATCATCACCGAATGGAACGAGTTCCGGCTGCTCGACCTCGGCCGGGTAAAGAGCCTGCTCAGGTCGCCGGTGATGATCGACCTCCGCAACGTCTACGATCCCGGCGAAATGGCCAGCGCCGGCTTCGACTACACGTCGATCGGCCGTCCGCGCGTGTGCCCCCGCGAAGCACCGCCGGCCGCCGCCTTCGCCAAGGTGCCGGAGCGGGTTCCAGAGGAGCAGGTTCCCGAAGAGGCCGCCGTTTGACCATGACGATCGCGGCGTCCATGGACCTGCATCCGACGATCTTCCGCGAGTACGACATCCGCGGCATCGTCGGCGAGACGCTCACGGTCGAAGGCGTGCACCGTATCGGCCGCGCCTTCGGCTCCAGTGTCGCCGAGGCCGGCGGCGCGTCGGTGGCGGTCGGGTATGACGGCCGCCTGACGTCGCCGGAGTTGGAGCGGGTGCTGGTGGATGGGCTGATCAGCAGCGGCATGACCGTCCATCGGGTCGGTCGCGGCCCGACCCCGATGCTCTATTTCAGCGCCCGGCATCTCGGCGCCGACGCCGGCATGATGATCACCGGCTCGCACAATCCGCCCGAATACAACGGCATCAAGATGGTGCTGATGGGCCGCCCGTTCTTCGGGGAAGACATCCTCAAGCTCGGCCGGCGCGCCGAGCGGGGACCGTTCGTGCGCGGCGAGGGCCGTGCGCAACAACGCGCCGTCGAGGCGGACTATGTCCGGCGGCTGCTCGCGGATTACGAGCCGGGGCGGGAGCTCTCGGTGGCATGGGATCCCGGCAACGGCGCCGCCGGCGACGCGGTGCGGCGGATGTGCGCCGATCTGCCGGGACGCCACGTCCTTATCAACGATGAGGTGGATGGCCGCTTCCCCGCCCATCATCCGGATCCGACCGTGGTCGAGAACCTTGAGCAGTTGCAAGAGACGGTTGTCGCCAGCCGCTGCGATCTTGGCATCGCCTTCGACGGCGATGGCGACCGCATCGGCGTGGTCGACGCCGCAGGTCGCGTCCTGTGGGGGGACCAGCTCCTGTTGATCCTGGCCCGGCCGATCCTGGCGGAGATCCCGGGCGCCATCGTCATCACCGACGTCAAGGCGAGCCAAGTGTTCTTCGACGAGATCGCCCGCATGGGCGGCAAGCCGTTGATGTGCCGCACCGGCCACTCGCCCATCAAGACGATGATGGCCGAAACCGGAGCCCCGCTAGCCGGGGAGATGAGCGGCCACATGTTTTTCGCCCATCGCTACTACGGCTATGACGACGCGCTCTATGCGGCGGTGCGGCTGCTGTCCATCGTCGCCGGCTCCGACCGGAGCCTGGGCGAGATGCGGGATGCGTTGCCGCAGATGATCAACACGCCGGAGATCCGCATCGACTGTCCGGACGAGCGCAAGCGCTCGGTGATCGACGAAGTCAAGGGCCGACTGGGCGAGGCGTCGGGCGTCGACGTCAAGACCATCGACGGCGTCCGCGTCTCGTCGCCGGATGGCTGGTGGCTGCTGCGGGCGTCCAACACCCAACCGGTCCTGGTGGGCCGCTGCGAGGCGGCGACCTCGGACGCGCTCGCCCGCCAGATCGCCCAGTTGTCTGACCAGCTTCTGCAGAGCGGGATCCAACCGCCGACCATCGCCGCCGTCTGAGGATGTTGGGGAGCCCATCCGGCGCCGGGTGATCCCTGGTGCGCGAGACGGGACGACATTTGCATCCCGCCGCTCGGGATCCGGCGGCGTCCTCCAACACGGGGCGGTGCCGCTGAAATACCGGGGCTCGAAGAGCCGTGCTCAAAAAAACAGGCAAGATCAGTATTTAATCTTGCCTGCAACGACCGCCACACCTCGCGGCAGCGTCGCTCGCCGTCTGCGACGGCATCTGATTTTGTGTTCTTCGTCGTTGTAAATTTCTATCGCTTGATGCTTCTCCCAAAACCCGGGCCGGTCACTGCCGACTTTTATGTCTGAGCCGACTTTTGTGTCTGAACTGAAATCAACATAGAAGCAATGTTACAACCTGTCACTTTGTTTTTGCCATTTGTGCCGTTGGCTGGAAAAAAGCCGGCTGACCCACAGGAGTTGTCCTGCGACGGATAAGACTCGACCCTCAGCACGGAACCACTAGCAGCGTATCTGTTCATAGATGCCGAGGTAGTGCCCACCCGGCGCGGACCACGAATAGTCCATGGCCAAGCCGTTGTTCATCAATTGGCGGAAGTCCGTTGGGCTCTCGTACCAGAGCCGGATGGCGCGACCGAGCGCCGACTCGACGCCGGAGAAGTCTGCGTCGGCGAAGCAGTAGCCGTTGCGCATCTCTGGCGGCCGGTCCGAGTGGTCGCGGTCGAACACGGTGTCGGCCAAGCCGCCGACCGCGCGGACGACCGGCACGTCGCCATACCGCATGGCGATGAGCTGTGCGGTGCCGCACGGCTCGACCATGCTCGGCAGCACCACAATGTCGGCCCCGGCGTAGATAAGGTGGGCGAGCTGTTCGTTGCACCCGATCTCCAGATGACAATCCGGGCTTTCGTTGAGCTGCTGCTTGAGTTTCCAGAAGTGGTCATTGACACCGGCGTCGAGGGAGGCCCCCGACAGAACGAACTGCGCCCCGCTCTCCATCCCGTAGAACAGCGAATGCTGGATGAGATGGATACCGTTGTCCGCGTCGAGCCGGCCGACATAGGCGACGAGCGGCATGCCGTCGTTGCGTAACCATAGCCGCTCGCGCAGCGCCTGCGCGTTGGCGGACTTGGCGTCGGCATTCCACCGGGTGTAGTGCGATGGGATGCTGCGGTCAGTCTCCGGATTCCATTCGTCATAGTCGAGGCCATTCAGCACGCCGGTGAACTTCGCTGAATGAGTTGACAAGGTTGGGCCGAGGCCGTGGCCCTGGTCGGTGTGGATCACCTCCCATGCATGGCGGGGCGAGACAGTCGTCACGTGATTGGCGTAGACGACCCCGCCTTTCATCAGGTTGATGGCGGCCGGGTTGTCGTTGTCGCCCAGGCGGTCGCGATGAAAGAAGTACTCTGGCCGCCCCAGGCCGCATGCCCACAGCAGCGCCTCGCCGCACAGGCCTTGATGCTTGAAATTGTGGATGGTGTAGCAGACCCGCTGCCGGTCGAGCCCCAGGTTCTGATAGAGCTCGTACAGCAAGACCGGAACAAGCCCGGTCTGCCAGTCGTGGCAATGGATGATGTCGGGGCGCTTGCCCGACTTCAGCATGAACTCCAGGGTCGCCCGACAGAAGAAAGCGAAGCGATAGGGGTCGTCCGGATGGCCGTAGAAGCAGCCTCGATTGAAGAAATTGTCGCGGGAATGCGGCTCGATGAAAAAGCATCTGCGGCCGTGCACGAAACCGTACCACACCGAACAGGGGATGGCGCCGCCATGCCACGGGACCCACAGGTCCTCCCATGTCTTGTGGAGGGCCCAGATCTCCTCGTACCAAAGGCAGTCGTACTTCGGCAGAATGATCTCGACGGTGTGGCCTCGGAGCTCCAGTTCGCGGCTCAACCCGAACACGGCGTCGGCGGCGCTACCGACCTTCGCAACGGGCGCAAGCTCCGAGGACACCATTGCAATGAACATTGTGCGCCTTCTCCCGTCGTTGCGCAGCGGCGGTCGGTCAACTGTCCGCGACGTTGACGGGCTTTACGTCCCATATCTCCTTGGCGTACTCGGCGATGGTGCGGTCGGAGCTGAACTTGCCGGTGCGGGCAATGTTGATCAGCGCTTTCCGGCTCCATGCCTGCTGATCCCGGTAGAGCGCGTCGACCCGCGCCTGCTCGTCGATGTAGCTGGGGAGGTCGGCGAGGTGCATGTAATGATCGCCGCCCTCGAGCAGGGTGGCGACGATGGGTCGGAAGATCCCTGGCTCGTTCAGACTGAAGAAGTCATCGCGGATCAGGTCGATCGCGCGCCGGATGTCCTCATGGCTCCGATAAGCGGAAATTGAGTCATAGCTGCCGCGTTGCGCCGCGACCTGGTCGGCGGTCAGCCCAAAGATGAAGATGTTGTCGTCGCCGACCTGTTCCTTGATCTCGACGTTGGCGCCGTCCAGGGTGCCGATGGTGAGGGCGCCGTTCATGGCGAACTTCATGTTGCCGGTGCCGGAAGCTTCCGTCCCTGCGGTCGAGATCTGCTCGCTGAGTTCCGCGGCGGGGATGATTTTTTCAGCCAGCGACACGCGGTAATCGGGCAGGAACACGACCTTCAACTTGTCCTTGAGGTCCGGATCGTAGTTGACCACGCTGCCGACCGAGTTGATCAGCTTTATGATCAGCTTAGCCATGAAATAGCCCGGAGCGGCCTTGCCCGCGAAAATGAACGTCCGCGGTACGATATCCAGATCGGGGTTTTCCTTTATGCGGTTGAACAGGGTGATCGCATAGAGGCACAGCAGCAATTGCCTCTTGTACTCGTGAATGCGCTTGATCTGCACGTCGAACATGGACGCACTGGGGACGCGGATCCCCAACTCTTTCTGGATATACTCAGCCAAGGCTTTCTTGTTGGCTTGCTTGATGTCGATGATCTTCTGAATGATCTTGGGATCGTCGACAAGTTTCTCGATCCCGCGGAGTTGATCGAGGTCGGTGATCCAACCCGTGCCGATCTCCTCGCAGATCAGCTTGGAGAGGCCGGGATTGGCCTTCAGCAGCCAGCGCCGCGGCGTGACGCCGTTGGTCTTATTGTTGAAACGTTCCGGGAAGAAATCGGCGAAGTCCGGCATGGCCTGCGACTTCAGCAGCTTGGTGTGAAGCGCGGCGACGCCGTTGGTCGATTTGCTGCCCACCACGCACATGTTGGCCATGCGCACCTGCTTCTCCGGTTGCTCCTCGATCATGCTCATGCGCTCGAGACGCCCGGTATCGCCGGGATAGCGGGTAGCAACCTTGCGCAGAAAACGACTGTTCATTTCATAGATGATCTGCAGGTGTCGCGGCAGCAGGCGCCCGAACATGCTCACCGGCCACTTCTCCAGCGCTTCCGGCAACAGGGTATGATTGGTGTAGCCGGTCGAGTTGACCGTCAACTCCCAGGCGTTCTCCCACTCGAGATCTTCCTCGTCGAGCAGGATGCGCATCAGTTCAGGAATCACCACCGCCGGATGGGTGTCGTTCATCTGGATAAAGGACTTGTCGGGGAAAGAATTCCAGTCGTTGTTGTGCGCCTTGAAGCGGCGGATGAGATCTTGGATCGAACAGGAGACGAAGAAATACTGCTGACGGAGCCTGAGTTCGCGACCGGCATAGATGGCGTCGCTCGGGTACAGAACCTTGGTCAGGTTTTCGGCCATCACTTTGTCTTCGACGGCCTCAACGTAGGAGCCGCGCGAGAAGTCGTGGAAGTCGAACTCCTGCGTCGCACTGGCCGTCCACAGGCGCAAGGTGTTGACGTTGTTGGAGCCGTAACCGACGATCGGCGTGTCAAAGGGCAAGCCGTAAACCGGCCGCGCGTCGAGCCATTGCCACTTGGTGCGCTTGCCGATGCGGTAGGGTTCGGCGCGGCCTTCGAATTGCACTGCGCGGGTCTTTTCCGGGTGGGGGATCTCCCAGGGATTGCCGAGCCGCAGCCAATTGTCCGGCTCCTCGACCTGGTACCCGTTCTCGATGCGTTGCTTGAAGATCCCGTAGTCGTAGCGAATGCCGTAACCGATGGCCGGCAGCTTCAAGGTCGCCATGGAGTCGAGAAAGCAGGCGGCGAGACGGCCGAGGCCGCCGTTGCCGAGCGCCGCGTCGACCTCCACGTCGCGCAGGATGTCCCAGTCGAGGCCGAGCCGGGTCATCGCTTGGCGGCAGGTGTCCTCCATCATCAGATTAATGACGTTATTGCCCATCGCTCGGCCGATCAGGAACTCGAGGGACAGGTAGTTGATGCGCTTGACGTTCTGGTGATGGTAGGTCTGCTGCGTGCGGATCCAGCGGCCAACCAGGCGATCGCGGACGGCCAGTGCGAGAGCTTGATAACAATCGTGTGTGGTGGCCGAGTACTGATCCTTGGCCAGTGTAAAGTGCAGATGGAAGTTGTAGCTCTGCACCACGCTGTCGACATCGGTCCCGGTGTGGTAGTCCTCCGGAATCTCGTACACCGCATTGTCTTCTGCCGGTCCGGCGTTCTTCTTCGCTGGCATCGTGGAAAACCTCCCCGTTTCACGCTGAAGTCTCGATGAGACGTGCGGCCCCCACCGCAGCGTCGAGACGTTGTCGTCCCCATGGTCCGTTCGCACACGTTATGACGACGAAGCCGCCACAAGTCGATGATCATCGCGAGCGCCCGCGAATAAATCGCGTTCGGCCGGAAGGTGCGGACCAGAACCGGCGCCCAGCCGACAAACTTACCGCAGAGCCGCGTCCGCCAATGCCTCTCGCGAGGCCGAAGTGCGCGTGCGATCCTGTTTCATCTTCGAAGCCGAGCGTGTTTTCCATGGTCCTCGGCGGCGGCAACGCTGTATCATGAGAACAACAAAAAGGGCGGGGCGCACCAGGGCTGCGGCAAGCGTTGAAGCAGCCCGTTGGGGTTCGCGAGCCGGAACGGAATCCGCTCCGCTGCGGGAGGGAGCGTTGTGCACGAAGTGTCCTTGTGCGAAGGCATCATTCGTATAATCGAGGCGGAGCAGCGCACGCACGGGTTCCAGCGCGTGAACGCGGTACGCATCGTGATCGGCGCCTTTTCGTGCGCCGCACCGGAGGCTCTGGAATTCTGCTTCCGGACGATCGCGCGCGGAACCGTCGCCGACGGCGCCATCCTGGACATGGTTCGCATCCCCGGCAATGCGTGGTGCATGAACTGCGGGGAGACGGTGGAACTGACGGAACGCTACGACTGCTGCCCGCAGTGCAGGACGTATGAGTTGCAGGTGACCGGCGGCGACGAGCTTCGCGTCGCCGAGTTGGAGGTGGCATAAGCGCGATGTGTACGGTATGCGGGTGCGGGACGGCCGACAGCGTCTCGATCCACGGCCCCGAAGGTCACCATCACGACCACGGTCATGGGCGCCATCACGACCACGACAGTCACCATCACGATCACGGTCAGGGGCGCCATCACGACCACGACGGGCACCGCCATGGGCGCCATCACGACCACGGTCATGGGCACCCTCATCACGTCGCGGAGAGCCCCCACAGTGGTTCGCCAGCCGGCGAGCCCCCGCGTCTGCACGCGGTGCACGCGCCGGGGACGAGCCACGCCCGCATCGTCCAGGTCGAACAGGATATTCTGGGAGAGAACGACAGGTTCGCAGCGGCCAATCGCGCCTGGCTCGGCGCCCGCGGCGTCGTCGCCCTGAACCTCGTCTCCAGCCCCGGCTCCGGCAAGACCACCTTGCTGGTCCGCACCATCGCCGACCTGTGCGACCGGGTCCCGATCGCGGTGATCGAGGGCGACCAGCAGACCGCGTTCGATGCGGAGCGCATCCGCGCCGCCGGCGCGCCGTCGGTTCAGATCAACACCGGCAAGGGCTGCCACCTCGACGCCCATATGGTCGGGCACGCAATCGAGCGGCTGCAGCCGGAGCCGGACTCCCTGTTGTTCATCGAGAACGTCGGCAACCTGGTGTGTCCGGCCGCTTTCGACCTGGGCGAGGCCTGCAAGGTGGTGATGTTGTCGGTGACCGAGGGCGAGGACAAGCCGCTCAAGTACCCCGACATGTTCCATGCCTCGCGGCTGATGCTGCTGACCAAGATCGACCTGCTGCCCCACGTAGCGTTCGACGTGGATCGCTGCCTTTCCTATGCTCGGCGCGTCAACCGCGACATCGAGATGCTGCCGGTATCGGCGACGACGGGGAAGGGCCTCGCGGCCTGGTATGACTGGATCGCGCGGCGGCGCGCCTGCGCATCCGGGAACCGGTCCGTGGAGGCTCCGGTTTGAGCCTCGCCCTGGCACGCCCGGCGGCAGACGACGCCATGGCCGACGCGTTCGTCGTTCCCCTGCCGCGTTCCGTTGCGCCGGTGGTGGCGGTGGGCGCCTTTCTCAAGAATACCCTTTGCCTGGCCCAGGGCTCGGCCTCCCTGGTCTCCAACGATCTCGGCGATCTGTCGACGGCGTCGGCGCGGGGCGCTGCGGAACGCACGTTCGCGGCATTTCTGGACAGTGTCGACGGCTGGCCGCCGATTATCGCCCATGATCGCCATCCCGACTTCCCGTCGACGCGTTTTGCAGAAGACATGGCGGGCCGGCTTGGAGTCCCGGCGGTGGCGGTGCAGCATCACCATGCCCATGTCGCTGCGGTGATGGCGGAGCACGGCCTGGAACAGCCGGTGCTCGGGCTGGCGCTGGACGGCTACGGCTACGGCGACGATGGCGAGGCGTGGGGCGGCGAGTTGCTGCGCGTCGATGCCAGCGGGTTTCGCCGACTGGGACACTTGAAGCACCTGCGCCAGCCGGGCGGCGACGCCGCGGCACGCCAGCCGTGGCGCATGGGCGCGGCGGCGCTGCACGCCTTGGGGCGCGGTCCCGAGATCCCGGCGCGCTTCGCCGCCTTCCCGGGCGCCGGGGTGGTGGCCCGGATGCTGGAGCGGGGCTGCAATGCGCCGCCGACCTCAAGTTGCGGGCGGCTGTTCGACGCCGCGTGCGGCCTGCTCGGGGTCAAGGCGGTCTCTGCCTTCGAAGGCGAGGCGCCGATGGCGCTCGAGCGACTCGCCGCGTCGGTGGCCCAAGGGGAGGCGGAGGCGGCGGCGGAAGTCGATTCCGGCGGCTGGCGCCTCGACGATGGAACGCTCGGCTGGCGCCTCGACGATGAATCGCTCGGCTGGCGCCTCGACGATGAATCGCTCGGCTGGCGCCTCGACGATGAATCGCTCGGCTGGCGCCTCGACGACGGATCGCTCGGCTGGCGCCTCGACGGCGGGGTGCTCGACATGACGCCGCTGCTGGCGCGTCTCATCGGCATGGACCCGAGGCAGGGCGCCCGGCTGTTCCACGCCACCCTCGTCGCGGCGCTGGCCGAATGGGTGGCGACGACGGCGGCCGCTACCGGCGTGCGCCGCGTCGTCCTCGCCGGCGGCTGCTTCGCCAACACGGTGCTGAGGACCGGCCTGACCATGGCGCTTGCCGAGCGGGATCTGGAGACGCTGTCGCCGCGCGGATTGGGGCCGGGCGACGCCGCGATCAGCCTCGGCCAGGCCTGGGTGGTTGCCATGGCCGAACACCGAAGGAAAAAGGACTAGCGACCATGTGTCTGGCGATCCCGGCGCAGATCACCGAGATTTTCGAGAACGGCATGGCCAGGGCCGCCGTCGGCGGCATCGTCAAGGAGGTGAGCCTCGCCCTGACCGACGATATCCAGGTCGGCGACTATGTCATCGTCCATGTCGGCTTCGTGCTGTCGCGGCTGGATCCGGAAGAGGCGCGGGAGACGCTGGCGCTGTTCGCCGGAGTCGGCGCCCTCGACGGCGTCGATTGGGAAGCGGACCAGGAGGCGCCAACCCGATGACGGTCCGCTTCGTCGACGAGTTCCGCGATCCCGCGTTGGCCCGCAGCGTGGCGGCCGCCATCGCCGCCGAGGCGCACGCGGTCCGCGACTACCACATCATGGAGTTCTGCGGCGGCCACACCCACGCCATCTTCCGTTACGGCGTCCAGGATCTGCTGCCGGCCAACGTGCACATGATCCACGGGCCGGGCTGCCCGGTGTGCGTGCTGCCCATCGCCCGCGTCGACCAGGCGGTGCAACTCGCACGGGACCACGGCGTCGTGTTGTGCACCTACGGAGATCTCTTGCGGGTTCCGGGCTTGGAGCGCATGACGCTGCTGAAGGCCAAGGCCGCCGGCGCCGACGTGCGCATGGTGTATTCCAGCCTCGACGCGATCCGCATCGCCCGCGAGGCCCCGGACCGCGAAGTGGTGTTCTTTGCGATCGGCTTCGAAACCACGACCCCGCCGACCGCCGTGGCGCTCAAGCAGGCGCGCGCGCTCGGCCTCGAGAACTTCACGGTCCACTGCAACCACGTGCTCACCCCAGCGGCGATCACCGCCATCCTGGAAAGCCCGGAGGTGCGCGGCCTCGGAACGCTGCCGCTCGACGCCTTCATCGGCCCGGCCCACGTCAGCGCCGTCATCGGCTCGCGCCCGTTCGAGCATTTCGCCGAGGCCTACCAGCGCCCGGTGGTCATCGCCGGTTTCGAGCCGCTCGACGTGATGCAGGCCATCCTGATGCTGATCCGCCAACTCAACGACGGCCGCGCCGAAGTCGAGAACGAGTACACCCGCGTCGTCGACCGCGACGGCAACACGAAGGCGCAGGCGCTGGTGGCGGAAGTGTTCGATCTGCGCTCCAGCTTCGAATGGCGGGGGCTGGGCCCGGTTCCGTACAGCGCCCTCCGCATCAACGCGGCGTTCGCCGGCTTCGATGCCGAGCGGCGCTTCGCGCTTGCGGAGACGGAAGTGCCCGACAGCAAGGCGTGCGCGTGCGGCGCCATCCTCCGCGGCGTCAAGAAGCCGAGCGACTGCAAGATCTTCGGGACGGTATGCACGCCGGACAACCCCATCGGCTCGTGCATGGTGTCCTCGGAAGGCGCCTGCGCCGCGTACTACACCTACGGCCGCTTCCGGGAGGCGGAGCGTGTCCCCGCCTGAAGTCGCGGCGCGGCGGCGCAGCCCGTGGCCCCGGCCGCTGGACCTCGAGAACGGACGTATCGATCTGAGCCACGGGGCCGGCGGCCGCGCCATGGCGCAGTTGATCGCCGAGATGTTCGCCAGACACTTCGACAACACCTGGCTCGCCGGACAACACGACGCCGCCACCGTGCCGCTGGAGAACGGCGCCCCACATGGGGGCGCTCCGCATGGCGTCGGCCGCATCGTGGTCAGCACCGACGGCTTCGTCATTTCGCCGCTGTTCTTTCCCGGCGGCGACATCGGCTCGCTCGCCGTGCACGGCACCGTCAACGACGTCGCCATGGCCGGGGCGCGGCCGCTCTATCTGACCTGCGGCATGATCATCGAGGAGGGCTTTGCTCTGGCGGACCTCGACGCCATCGTCCGCTCGATGGCGGCGGCGGCGCGCGCCGCGGGCGTCACGATCGTCGCCGGCGACACCAAGGTGGTCGAACGCGGCAAGGGCGACGGCATCTTCATAACCACAACGGGCATCGGCGTCGCGCCCGACGGCGTCGACATCTCCGCCGATCGCGCCTGCCCCGGCGACGCGGTTCTGATCAGCGGCAGCATCGGCGATCATGGGGTCGCGGTGTTGTCGAAGCGGGAAGACTTGAGGTTCGAGACGGAACTGCTGTCGGACTCGGCGGCGCTGAACGGCCTGGTCGCCGACATGGTGGCGGCGGTGCCCGGCATCCACGTGCTGCGCGACCCGACCCGCGGCGGCCTCGCGGCGGTCCTCAACGAAATCGCCATGGCATCCGGCATCGGCATCACCGTCCGCGAGGACGCCATCCCCATTGCCGATGCCGTCCGCGGCGCCTGCGAATTGCTGGGGCTCGACCCGCTCTATGTTCCCAACGAGGGCAAGCTGGTGGCGTTCTGCGCGGCCGCCGATGCGGATCGATTGCTATCGGTGATGCTGGCTCACCCCCTCGGCCGCCACGCCCGCATCATCGGCGCCTGCACCGAGGATCCGCACCGGTTCGTCCAGATGGAGACGTCGTTCGGCGGCACCCGCATCGTCGACTGGCTCGCGGGCGAGCAGTTGCCGCGCATTTGCTGAGGGGCCGCGCCGGCACCATTTACTCAAGGGCGCGTTCTTAAGAGAGCGCTGGTCAGGAGTGACACGTGAACCCGCCGGAGAAACCGAAGTTTTGGCACTTCAACGTTCTGGATGCCGCCAACCGGATTCCCGGCGGCGGCCAGCAGTTGCCGATTGCGACGCTGATGGAACGCGGCGACCTGCGGATGTCCATCTACGCTCCGCGCAACGAGGATCGTCAGCAGCCCCACGCCGAAGATGAAATCTATTTCGTCATCCGCGGCAGCGGTCATTTTACTGCCGGCGACCAGCGCTGCAGCTTCAACGGCGGCGACCTGCTGTTCGTTCCCGCCGGCGTCGAGCACCGCTTCTATCGCTTTACCGGCGATCTGCTGCTGTGGGTCGTGCACCAGGGAGCCCGCCCGGGCGACACTGCGGATGACGCGGCCTCGGCGCGGACGGGGGTCACTCCAGCACCACCTCGCGGGTCTGCTGGATGAGCGCCGTGCCGTCGCGCGTCAGCGTGTAGGTGCCGCGGTAGCGGCCGGGCTGCCAGCCGCCGCCGGGCGGTCGGCGGCCGCTGAACGCGAACCACGAGATATTGTTGTCCTTGAGCGTGTCGGTGTGCTCGTGGACGACGGCGCCGTCCGGCCCCTCGATGCGGAAGCTCTGTACGTCCCCCGCGATGGTGCCGGAGACATCGGCCCACAGGACCAGGGCATCGGCATCGGCCCGCAGCGCGCCCTGATCATAGGCGCCGCGCCGCGCCGCTTCGGCCTCCGGACGCGAGGTCGCGAAGCCGGCGGTCAACAGCCAGGTCGGCGTGTAGGCGAGCTGCGCGAGCGCGGCCTCCGACCACAGCGGCTGGCGCGGATCGCCGCAGGACGAGAACGGCGCCGTGCCGACGAACGGATCCACGTCCTCGCCCCGATAGCGGACGCTGAACTCCGTATGCGGGAACTCGGCGTTGCCGGACATGCCGATGAGGCCGAGACGCTGGCCCGCCGCCACGGAATCGCCCTTCCGGACGGCGACGCTGCCGTTGCGGAGGTGGCTGTACTGGGTCTCCCAGCCGTCGCCGTGGTCGATGACCACGCCGTTGCCGGCTTCGCGCCCGCGTATAGCCTCGGCGCCGATTTCGCGCACGCTGATGTCGGCCATGCCGTCCCTGGTCGCCCGCACCACGCCAGGCGCCGCCGCCACCACCGGCACCCCCTGCTCCATGGCCGGCAGGTTGGGCACCCGGAAGTCGGTGCCGGTGTCGCCGTCCTTGCTCAAGCGCCCGCAGGCGTAATCCATGCGCTCCGGCCCTGGGTCATGGTCCACATACTTCTGGATCGTGCACATGGATCCCATGGCGCAGTCGACCGGAAGCTGCAGGGACGGCGGTTCGGCCGCGGCCAGCGCGGTCCCGCCGGCGCAGATCGTTCCGGCGACCGCGGCAACGGCGGCGCCCGATGCGATCGCGCGCGGCAACCCCCGCATGGCGTCGCGGAGGCAGCCTTGCCGGACCTTGGGAATCGCCGGCGATGATGGCTGAAACTGGGCTCTCACGGTTCACTCTCCTCCTGGTGCGCCTCGTCATTCTGCCATAATTGGGGCCGCTATCAACGCCCGTCCTCGCGACGCCGGCGTCGAGAACCGAATCCGGGCAAGCGATGTAACCGTGGGTAGCCGAACTCGAAAAAACTTCGATCACAAGTCGTTTTTCGCTACCGTCTTGCGCACGCAACAAAACATGCACTACTTTTGCGATCCTATTCCTTACGCGCGAGCTTCTCCAATAGGTTTCGAACGGAGTAGGGTATGCATCCATTTGCGGAGAACTCCGGCCGGCAGCGTTCATACGGTTGCAACAAAGTGTCGGCAATGCGTTTTTTCTTGCCAGGGGATGAAGCTGAAGAGTATATTAAAGATGAGGGATGGCTAGGACGGCCGGACCGGTCTACAGGGGGCGGCTCAAGCATGCCGGCGAGGCATGGCCGATGTCCCCCATTGGAAAGTGGGATAGCGCCCAACAGGCGCGCGCAGAACTCTCGAGGAGGAATAAAAAATGCCATTCGCATTCAGTCTAGACAACGGCGACGTAGTCCTGACCGGCACCAACGGCGACGACTTCCTTATTTCGGAAGATCCGTTCGAGATCGACGGCGACGGACCCCCTATCAACCCGACCAGCATCGTCACGTCCGGCGGCGTCGCCATCGACGTGCCGTTGTCCCCGGGCCAGGGCTTGACCATCAATGCCAGGGGCGGCGACGACACAATTGAGTTCGACCCGGCGGGCACCGCCAATGACCTGCAAGTCTCCGCACTGATCAACGGCGGCGGCGGCAACGACTCCATCGAAGGCGGCCGGTTAGGCGACACCATCAACGGCGACAACGGCAACGACTTCCTTGACGGCAACGAGGGCAACGACGAAGTCAACGGCGGCAACGGCCGAGACACCGTCGAGGGCGGCACCGGCAACGACACCCTCACCGGTGGCAACGCCGCCGACACGCTGCTGGGCGAGGGCGGCAACGACGACCTCAGCGGTAACGACGGCAACGACAGCCTGAATGGCGGTGCCGGCAGGGACGTCCTCAACGGCGGCAAGAACAACGACCAGTTGACTGGCGGTGGCGGCATTGACACCTACGAGTGGGGCGACGGCCCGGACGAGAACAAGGTCTCGGACTTCGACGGCGACTTCGACCGGGTGAATGGTTTCAACTTCCGCGAGCTCCTCGACTTCACCGGCATCGATGACATCGACACCATCACCGTCATCAAGCTGAACAACTCGGCGGCGCTGCTGACGATCGAGGACGACAACAGCAACTCGTTCGACGTCCGCGTCAACACAAACACCGCCGGCCTCAACCGGCTTCTGCAGGATCCGGACTCGGTGATCGACGCCGACTCTGGCGTGACCATCGACACCCCGATCGTGGTTGTCGTCATCTAAGCTTGTCCTTCTCCGCCTCGCGCGGATAAGGCGAACGTCAAGGAGGCCGGTGAACCCGGCCTCCTTTTTTTTGCGTGCCGGGCATCAACGGCGATCCTGGGATCCCGGTTCCATCCGGCCCGATGGCGGCAGGCGGCGCGGACGGCGTTGCTGGCGCCGTCAGCGGGGGCAGTCCTCCGCATCCTCTCTCGACGTTCCGGTTGCGCCCGCACCGGCGATGCTTTGCCGAAGCTCTGCGACCTCTTCGTGGATGCAGGCGCAGACGGCGTGGCCGCCGTCGCACGCCGCCAGCGCCTCGTCCAGGTGGCGGATGGCGCTGCCGCCGTAAAGGTCGGGATCCAGCCGCCACAGGCTGTTGCCGATCGCGGTATGAACCACCACCCGGCCGACCGGATCGTCGCTACGGTCGGCGAGGCGAGCGGCGAGGCAAAAGTGTTGCAGCGCCGCCTCCCGATCCCCCATCACCGAGAACAACCCGAACAACGCCTCCCGTGACACCACCAGCTTGCTGGCCTCCACCACCCCCAGCGCCATCTCGGTCTCCGGATCGGCGGGATCGAGCGCCTTCGCCCGGTCGAGCGCATCGACCACCGCGCCCAACTCCGCGACCGCCGCGGCGTGCGACAAGGCGCCCCGGTCCTTCTCCAGAAGGTGGCCGCGCGCCCGCGCCAACTGCCGCCAGGCGAGGGCGTCCGTTTCGTCCAGCGCCGTTGCCCGCCGCGCGAGTTCGCCGGCCCGGGTGAACAACGCGGCTTGCTGCGCATCGTCGCCGCGATACCGGCAGCGGGCCTCGTAGCCCAGCGCCTGAGCGGCCAGCGCCAGTGACTGCGCCGAGCCCTCGGCCTCGCCGGCCGCCGCGGCATCGCTGAACCGGCCGGCGGCAAGGAGGCGGCGAATGTCGTTGAGGCCGACGTCCGCGCCGTTTGCCGTTCCTGGCGCCACCCCCGGCGCCGCCGCCAGCGCAAGCAGCACGGCGGCGCATGCTGTACGAACGGGACGCGTCATCATTGCGTTGCGATCTCCGGGTTGCCATTACGGTCGGCCCATGCCTGGAACACGACGAGCGTCCACAGCGCCCAGGCGGTGTCGCGCCGCCCGGACGTGAGGTCCGCGAGCCATTGCGCCGGCAGGTCCGGGCGCACGATACCCTGCTCGGTAAGCCGGCGGGGATCGACGGCGTTCCGGGTCATGTCGCGAAGCTCGGTGGTAAGCCAGCGGGCGATCGGGACTTCGAAGCCCTTCTTGGGGCGCTCGAACACCTCCGCCGGCAGGCGGTCGGCAAATGCCGTGCGCAGGATGCGCTTGCCTTCTCCACCGCGCAGGATGCGCTTGCCTTGTCCGCTACCTATCTTGAACGACCCCGGCATCGCCGCAGCGCACTCGACGACGCGGTGGTCGAGGAACGGGCAGCGCACCTCGAGACCGTGCGCCATGCTCATGCGGTCCACCTTGACCAGCATGTCGCCCGGCAGCACCAGCGCGATGTCCGCCGACAGCATGGCGTTGATGCCGTCATCGCCGCCGGCCTGCGCCTCGAACATGGCGACAAGCGACTCCACCGTCGTCGCTCCCGGCGCAACGGCGCGGGTGAACAGGCGGTCCAGTTCGCCTTCGCCGAGGGTGCTGGCCCAACCGGCATGGCGCGCGGCGGCGTCCTTGCTGGCATGATCGAGGAAACGCCTGAGGCGCCGCGCCCGCTCCCGCCAGGCGCTGTCCTTGCCTTCCGGCAGGTGCGCGGCCGCGGGTTCGATCACCATCTCGCGCAGCCAGCGCGGCAGGGTTGCATAGCGCGCCGCGGCGCCCTCGCCGAGGTGCTTGCGGTAGCCGCCGAACACCTCGTCGGCGCCGTCGCCGGAGAGGGCGACGGTGACGTGCCGGCGCGTTTCCCGCGACAGGATGAAAGTGGGGATCGCCGACGAGTCGGCGAATGGCTCGTCGCAGGCGTCCAGCACCTGGTCGATGACGGCGCGCGCCTCGTCCGGCCCGACCTCGATCTCGGTGTGGTCGAGGCCGAGGTGAGCGGCCACGGCGCGGGCCTGCGGCCGCTCCTCGTAGTATGCGGAGGCGCCGGCGAACCCGACGGTGAACGTGCGAAGAGGACCGCCGCGGCGGACGAGGGCGGCGGCGACCAGGGCCGAATCGATGCCGCCCGACAGGAACGCCCCGATCGGCACGTCGGCGACCAGGCGATCGCCGACCGCCGCATCGAACTGCTCCCGCAGGTCGGCGGCCGCGGTCTGCTCATCGGCGTAAGGTCGAGGCGTGTGCCGCGGCAGATCGTACCAGCGGTGCACGGCCATGCCCTGCGCGGTCATCGTCGCCATGTGCCCCGCCGGCAGCTTCTGCACGCCGGAAGCGATCGTCCACGGCTCCGGGATGTATTTGAGCCGGAACAACAGCCGCAGCGCGGTCGGATCGATGGCCACCCCGCAACCGGCGATGTGCCTCAGCGCCACGATGTCGGAGGCGAAGGCGAGCCGCGCGCCGTCGTGGCGGAACACCAGCGGCTTTTTGCCGAAGCGGTCGCGGGCGATGATCAGTTGGCGCCGGTCCGCGTCCCACAACGCAAAGGCGAACATGCCGTTGAGCCGGTCGAGCAGCGCCGGACCCCACTCGGCCCAGCCGGCGAGAAGCACCTCGGTGTCGCTCCGGGAAGCGAAGGCGTGGCCGCGCGCCGCAAGCTCGCGGCGCAACTCGGCAAAGTTATAGATCTCGCCGTTGTAGGTGACGACCCGGCCGTGGCCGGCCATGGGCTGGTGGCCGCCGGCGGTGAGGTCGATGACGGCTAGGCGGGTGTGGGCGAGGGCGCAATGGTCGTCCTGCCAGACGCCGCGATCGTCGGGCCCGCGCGGCGTCAACCGGTCGAGCGTCCGCTGCAGCCGCTCCGGCAGGGTCCCGGAGTCAAGCCCCGCGAAGTCGACAAGGCCGGCTATCCCGCACATGGGCCCTTCATCTCACCCTCATCCCGGATCCGTCAACTCACCCCGATGCAGCGCATCGAACGCCGCCACCATCCGCTGCAGCGAAAACCGCGTGACGATGCGGTCCCGCGCCCGCCGGCCGAGTTCCGCCCTGGACTCCGCGGGCACAGCCAGGACCGCCTGGACCGCGTCGGCAAACGCCGCGGGCTGGCGCGGCGGCACCACCGTGCCACAGTCGCCGACGAGGATGCGGGCGTCGCCGACGTCGGTGGCGATCGCCGGCAGGCCCGCCGACATACCTTCGGCGACGCTGTTCGAGAACCCCTCGCCGAAGGCCGAGGTGGACA
Source organism: Rhodospirillales bacterium (assembly GCA_016710335.1). Lineage (NCBI taxonomy): Bacteria > Pseudomonadati > Pseudomonadota > Alphaproteobacteria > Rhodospirillales > Rhodospirillales bacterium. The sequence goes on along the minus strand of JADJXQ010000001.1, from coordinate 188,592 downwards.
CCACCGCGTCGCCGGCGGCGTAGAGCCGCGGCGCGTCGTCCCGGCGGCCAAGGCGATGGAGGCGGGGATGCGGGGGCAGCGCCTCGGTTTCCGCGCCGGCTGCCAGCGCCGCCACGCCGGGCAGGCGGTCGAGGGCGGCGACCAGGGTGGCGTGGTGCTTCATCGGATCGACGCGGGCGACGTGGATCAGCAACGGCGTGGCGGCGTCGATGCCCAGTTCACGGCGGAGCGCCGCGCGGGCGTCCGGGTCGGGACGGAAGCGGTCGGTGTCGATGCCGTTGCGGATGACCGGGAACCGCCGCGGCCGATAGCCGAGCCCGCGATGCCAGGCACGGCCGGCGTCGGAATTGGCGACCACCGCCATGGGCAGGTGGGACAGCCGGGCGCAGGCGGCGCGGACCAGGCGGAACGCGCCGCCGTAGCGGCGGCCGTCCATGTCGGAGCAGCGCACCCCCCAGTAGAGGCGCGTGTCCCGCGAGCGGCCGCTCAGCCGCCACGCGGCGGCAGCCATGAGGTCGGCGTGGTACATCCAGCTTTGCACGGCATCCGGCTTCGTGGCGCGGAGGAGTCGGGCCAGCCGCCACACCGCCGCGATGCTCGGCCTGCCGCGGCGCATGGCGAGGCTGCTGACGGGAATCCCGGCGTCGCGGAGGCGGTGCGCCAGGACGCCGTCCGGCAGCAGGCTGACCACATGCTGCTCGGGGCGGTGCGGGCGCTCGGCGGTGACCAGGGCGACCAGGGTGCTTTCGGCGCCGCCGGTGTCCAGGTCGGTGATGACGTGGAGGACCCTCATGTCACGGCGTCCAGGAGCGCTTCGAAGCGCCGGACCGCCGGTTCAATCTGGAACGCAACCGGCAGCAGGCTTGCGCGCAGCCCCGTGGGCGGCGAGGGGCGTACGCTCGCCATCGCCGCGGCGAAGGACGGTCCGGCCGCGGCGATGGTAACGGCGCCCGCGGGGGCCAGCGCCGCCACTTCCACGATGCCGCCGGCCTCGGGCGTGGCGATGACCGGGACGCCGAGCGCCAGCGCCTCCAGCGCTACGTTCGGCATCCCCTCCCACCGCGACGGCAGCAAGAACGCATCGGCGCCGGCGATCAGGCGCCAGGGATCGGACCGGAACCCCGGGAAGCCGACGCGGTCGGCAACGCCCAGCCGGCGCGCCTGGCCGGCCAGTTCTTCGCGCGCGGGGCCTTCGCCCATGATGCAGAGGCGCGCGTCCGGCGGCAACTCGCCACACAGGGGCAGCAGCCGATCGAACCCCTTCTGCCGGTGCAGCCGGCCGGCGGCGACGAGGCGCGGGCCCGCTCCGGGGGCCCGTTCGATCGGGACCGCCGCGGCGCGCACGGCGGCCACGCCGACCGGGCTGTAGACGACGTGGATTTGGTGCGGAGAAATGCGGTGCTCGCGGATCATTGCTTCCGCCACCGCTTCGGCAGGACAGACGACTGCGTCAGCGCGGCGGTAGAGCCGCCGGTAGAGCCAGCGCGCCGGCGCCGAGGTCGGCAGGCCGCGGAGCGCCGGCAGGGGCAAGTTGGCTTCGCGGACGATGATGCGGGTGCGGGCGGGCAGCACCGGCCTGAGGGCGAGGACGCCGAGGTTGAGGTAGCCGATGGTGGCTACGACGGCGGCGGGCCTGAGACGATGGAGCGCGCGCGCCAACGCCGGCAGCGCGCTCCGCAGCCGGCCATGGCCGAGGGTGATGACGGGTATATCGGCGGGAACGCACGACGCCAGCGGGCCGTGGGCGTCGAGGACGATGAGGTGGGGGTGGAAGCGGGTGCGATCGAGGCGGGCGATGAGAGTGAGGATCACCCGTTCGGCGCCGCCGCCGGCGAAGGACGGCAGCACGAACGCGATGGTCGGAGGGGCGCCCGAGCGCGGCCCGGAATGGACGCCGTCAGGCAACGGCGCGACGCACCGCCTCGGCGATGCGGTCGACCGTGCCTTCGTCCAGGTCGGGATGGATGGGAAGGCTCACCACCCGCCGGCACAGATCCTCGCTGACCGGCAGGGAGCCGCTCCCGCCGCCGAAGCGGGCGAACGCCGGCTGCAGATGCAGCGGCGCCGGATAGTACACCATGGTGGGCACGCCCTCGGCCTTGAGCCGGTTCCGCACCCGATCGCGCTCGCCGGAGTCGAGCACCAGCGTGTACTGGGCCCAGGCGCTTTGCGTCTCCGGCGGCCGGCCAGGGGTCGCGACAATGCCGTCCAGGCGACAGTCATACCAGCCGGCGACGGCGTTGCGCGCCGCCAGATCCTCCGCGAACGCCTCCAGCTTGGCGAGCAGAATGGCGGCCTGCAGCGTGTCAAGGCGAGCGTTGCGGCCGATGCGGACGATGTCGTATTGCCCGCCGCCCTCGCCGTGGACGCGGAGCGAGCGCAGCAGGTCGGCGCGCCCATCGTCGTCGGTGAGGATGGCGCCGCCGTCGCCGTAGCCGCCGAGCGGCTTGGCCGGATAGAAGCTGACCGCGGTGACCGGCGCCAGGGTGCCGACGCCGCGGCCGCCGCGGCGGGCGCCGAAGCTCTGCGCGGCGTCGGCGATGACGAACAGGCCGTGCCGATCCGACACGGCGCGGACGGCGTCGTAGTCGGCCGGCAGCCCGTAAAGGTCGACGGCGATCACCGCGCGGGGGCGCAAGCGGCCTTTCCTGCGGACCGCGTCGATGCGTCGCTCCAGGTCGGCGACGTCGATGTTGAAGGTTTCCGCCTCGACCTCGGCAAACACCGGTTCGGCGCCGACGCAACAGACCACCTCCGCCGTCGCCGGGAAGGTGAACGCCGGCAGGAATACAGCGTCGCCCGGCCCGATGCTCTCCGCCATCAGCGCCACCAGCAACGCATCGGTGCCGCTGGCGACGCCGACGGCGTGGCGGGCGCCGGAGACACGGCAAAGCTCCGCCTCCAGCTCCGCCACCTCCGGCCCCAGGATGTAGCGGCCGTGGTCGAGGACGGCATGGATGCGGGCGTCGATGCCGGGCTTCAGGCGCGCGTACTGGGCCTTGAGATCGACGAACGGGATCGGCGCTGCGCTGCTCATGCCGCGCCGCCGCTCATGACGTGCGGCTCATGCCGCGCCCCGCCGCCGTGCGGCTCATGCCGCGCCTCGCCGCAGTGCGGCCGCTGCCCGGTCGCGGGCGACGACGAAATGGTCTAGGATCAGGTGGTCGAGGTCGGAGCGCAGGAACACGTCGACGGCGTCGGCCGGGGTGTCGACCATCGGCTCGCCATGAATGTTGAACGACGTATTCAGCACCACGCCGCGCCCTGTCCGCGCCTCGAACCGCTGGAGCAGGCGGTGATAAGCCGGATTGGCGTCCTCCGTCACCACCTGCGGGCGGATCGTGCGGTCGCGGGGATGGGCGGCGGCAACCAGGTCTCCGCGCGTCTCGGGCCGCGACGGAAACGCGGTCGTCATGAACCGCGAGGCTAGTCCTTTCGGATCATCGAAATAGCGGTCGGCGCTCTCGGCCAGCACCGACGGCGCGAACGGCATCCAGAAGTCGCGCTGCTTGATGGCGCGGTTGATGCGATCGACCACGCCGGCGTCGTGGGCGCTGGCGAGGATACTGCGGTTGCCCAGAGCCCGCGCGCCCCACTCCATGCGGCCGCGGCAGCGGGCGATGATGGCGCCGTCCGCGAGCAGGCCGGCGGCAACGGCGTCGGGATCGTCGCAGTCCCGAACAGCGACGCCATCGGCGCCGGCGAGCGCATCCAGGGCCTGTTCCTCGGCAGAGCGGTCGTAGGCGTCGCCGAGATAGAGGTGGTTCAGGGTGCTGGCGCCATGGTCGGTCGATCCAAGGCGCTCGTGACAGCGGTGCAGCGCGGCGCCGATGGAGAGCGACTCATCGGCGGCGCTCGGCATCACGAAGAGGGAGTCGACCTCCGGCAGGGCGGCGATCAGCATGTTCGCCTTGACGTTCATGAACACGCCGCCGCCGCAGACGATCCGCCGGCGCCCGGTGGCGGCGATCGCGGCACGGACCCAGGCGGTCAGCATCTCCTCCGTGAACAACTGCGCGGCGCCGGCGATCGTGTCGAACCGCACCCGCTCGAAGGCGCGGGCCAGAGACTCGTAGCAGTAGTTGGTGGAAAGCTCCCCCGCCTTGACGAACGCGAGGCCGTCGTCGGAGAGCCGGATCAGCCCCCGCAGCGCCTCGGCGGCCTGGTCGCTGCGCTCCCGATCGGCGTAGGGGGCGAGGCCCATGATCTTGTACTCGTGCTCCCACGGCTTCATGCCCATCAGCATGGTGATGCGGGAATAGATCTTGCCGAGCGAGGCGTTGCGGTCGGTGGCGGCGATGCGGGTGATGGTGTTGCCGTCGCAGAGCGACACCGTGCCGGCGATGCCGTCGCCGGCGCCGTCGCAGGTAAGGCCCAGCACCGGCTCGCCTGGCGCCAGACCGGGCGCCGTGTAGTACGCCGCGGCAAGGTGGGCGAGGTGGTGCTCGACGAACGAAACCCGCTCCGCCGCCACGCCGAGATGCTCGGCAACGGTGTCGATCCGCTCCCGGCGGCGGACCTCGAACATCAGCTTCTGCTGGTGGCTCGTGTTCTTGCGCGCGTCCTTGCGCTGGTCCTCGATCCCGAGCAGATACCACGGCTCGAGGTCGGTGAGGTACTCGATGCGGTGCATGAACAGGGACGCATACGCCACGTCGTCGAGTTCGCCGGCGTCGATGCCGCCGATCGCGAGGCAGCGCTCGATGGAGCGTCGCGGGTAGCCGGCCTCGTTCTTCCGCCGCGTCAGTCGCTCTTCGGACACCGACGCCACCACCACCCCGTCGCGGACCAGCGTGGCGCCGCAGTTGTGGCCGTCGTGGATGCCGAGGATGTTAACGCTGTCAGGCAAAGGCGCCTGCTCCCGAAGTGGCCCTGCGCAGCCAGCCGGAGACCGCAACCCGGCCGCAGTGAAATAGCGCATCGAGGATAGAGAGCCCCGACACGAACGAACCTGCCCATTGTGTGTACTCCGGGTGGGTGAAGTCGGTATAGACCAGCCGAAGTCCGGCGTCACGGAACTTCCGTTCGTCCTGGTAGCCGCGGCCGCCGCGCCCGGACAAGTACGTGCCTCCGGGAGCGACGGCCTCGACGATGCGGACGAGACGGTCATCGCCGACGGCATCGTCGGTCGCGAGCGACGATGAAAGAACGAAACGGCGAGGCAGCTCCAGCACGTCGCAGAGCCGCTCGATCAGCAGGCGGTTGCCGCCGGCGAGGTCGCTCTCGGGCAGGTGCTCGTAGAGCGAGGCGATCTCCGGCCAGGTTTCCGTGAACGAGCGAGCGCGCCGGTAACCCGGGCGGAGGACGTCGAGGTGCCGCTGCGGCCAGCTAGGCGCCGCCGGCCGCACCCGGTTGATGGCGTCGCCAAGGCGCGCCGATACCGGCACCGACAGCCAGCGCGGGGCGCCATCCGCGCCAAGGATGCGGGTGCGGTTGATGTAACTGCCCTTGCTGTACTGGACGTCGTCGAGCAGCACGAACACGTCGGCGCGGGCGATCTTCCAGAAGTATCCCAGCCACGGCATGTAATTCGGCTGATGGATGGCGACGACGGTCACGACCCGGCGGCCTCGGCCTGCTTCTCCCGCCGCTCCGCGACCGCCTGCCGCCACACCGCCACCAGGTCCGCCGCCCGTCGGGGGCCATTGCAGAGGCGTGCGACACGCTCGCGCCCGCGGTCACCGAGCTTGCGGCAGGCCTCGCGGTCGCCGGCGAGGGCGATGATCCGGTCGGCCAGGTCGTCCGCATCGAAAGCCGGCTGCAGGACGCCGGTCTCGCCGGTTTCCACGAACGTCGCGTCGATGCCGACGCTGAACACCGGCTTGCCCATCGCCATCGCCTCGATGATGTCGCGCCCCCACGGGTTGTTCTCACGCGTCGGCTTGGCAAGCGCGTCGCAGGCCGCAAGAACCCGCTCCGGCTCGCGGGCATGGCCCAGGAACAGGACCATGTCGCCCACGCCTTCGGCCATGGCGTAGTCCTTCAACGTGCCACCGCGGCGCGCGAGGCTGCCGAGGGCCCCCGGCATCGACCGGCCGAGGGCGACGTCGCCGGCTACGACGAACAGCACGTCGCGGCGGCCGCGCGCCGCCAGCGCCGCCGCCACGTGGACCAGACGGTCGGTGCCGCGCAGCCAGGACGTATTGGAGAGCGACGCGATCTTGAAGCGCCCGTCATCGGGGATCGCGGGATGCGGCTCCGGCTCGGTATCTGGCAGGGTCGCGATGTTGTGGATGACGGTGCCGCGTCCCGGCGCGCCGAGCCTGCGGTGGGTGGCGCGTTCGTTTTCGCTGATGAACACCACGTGGTCGACGCAGTGGGCGATGGTCCGCACTTGCCGGCGGGCGAACGGCGTGTCCCAGAGGTTGGTCCGGATGTGCATGGTCAGCGGCTTGGCGGTGCGCGACCGGAGCCATCGCGCCAGAAGCCATAGGGCCTCGTGGTTGAAGTGCACCACGTCGAACCGCGCCGCAACCTCCCGCGCCAACTCGGATCTGAAGCCGGAGGCGCGGACAAAATCACGGACGAACCCGGCGTGGACGATGAGGTTTCGCGAAAGCCGCGGCAGCGCGCTGACCTTGGGCATGTCCGGCGTCACCCGGCAGGGGACGCCGAGCGCCGCGTAGCGCTCCTGCACCGGCCCGTCGCGCCTGCACCACACCTCCACCCGCGCCGTCCCCGGATCGGTATGACGGACCGACTCGAACAGACTGCGCGACGAGCCCCCGTGCCCGCCTTCGATGTCGAGACACAGAACCCGGAGCGGCGCGAGGGATGGCGTCTCGCTATCTTGCGCGGCGATCATTCCGCGGACGTTGCGGAGCCGCGCAGCCAGTCGATCAGCGGCGGCAGGCGGTCCTCGAGCGACCGTGGCGCAAATCCGAGGGCTGCCCGCGCTCGATCGATGCACATCGCTTCCTGACGTGCGTGCGCGCCATCGCTGCTCTCGACGCGAGATCCGGTCTTGGTCATCGCGACGATTCGCTGCGCCAACTGGGCCAGGGTCGCCGCCTCGCCGCTGGCGATGTTGAAGCGGTGATGACCGGCAGGAAGCTCGGCGGTTACCGCGAGGCGCACGGCTATCACGGCATCGTCGATGAAAAGAAAACGATAGCGTGATTCGGGTTCGCGAACGACGACGGGGCGACCCGCGGCGGCCGCTGTCACCATCGCCGCCACCGCCCCCGTCCGCCGCGGCGGACCATGGATGCCCGCCAGTCGCAAGCTGACCGCGGTGGCCCGGCTGTTGGCCGCCACGATGTCCAAGGCCTGTTCGCCGAGATACTTGCTCTGACCGTAGGCACCGCGCGGTTGCGCCGGATCGCTCTCGGCGAACGCCGGGTCGCGCGCCGGTCGCCTGCCATACACACTGATGGTCGAGCAGTAGACCACGCGGGCGCAGCCGTGCTCCACCGCCGCGCTGGCCACGATGGCTGTCGCCGCAAGATTGTCGCGAAGCGCCCGCGCGGCGAACGCGGGACTCCCATTGGAGCCGACGGCTGCGGCGGCGTGGACAACCACGTCGGGCCGTTCTGATCGCATCAGGCTGTCCACGGCGGCGCCGTCGGCGAGATCGCACGCTATCCCTCTGACTCCCGCCGGAAGAGGAGCGCGGCGCCGGTACACGGTCCCGGCCACGTCCAGTCCCGCGGCGGCAAGATGAGCCGCGGCGCAGCCGCCGAGGTAGCCGCCGGCGCCGGTGACCAGGACCCTCGCAGTCAAGACACCGCCCGCACCGCAGCGACGACCGCGTTTGCGGCGTAGGCGACATCGGCATCCGACAGGTCGACGTACAGGGGAAGGCACAGGGATCGATCCAGCGTCCGTTCCGTCGCGCCAAGGGTGCCATCATTCAGGTGCGCGAAGACCGGCTCATGGTGGGTCGGCTTGTAGATCCGCTTCGTGTGGACGCCGTGCTCCTTGCGGAGCCGGGAGGCCAGGGCGTCGTAGTCGATCGCCTCATCGACGAACACCGTGTAGTGATACCATGCCGGCTGGTGATCGCGGGGCACGTTCAGGAGGCGAAGGCCCGGCTGATTGCGGAGCGCTTCCGAGTACCGGCGGGCGATGCGCCGACGACAGCGAAGCTGCTCGTCCAGAGCCTCGACCTGATGGCAGCCGACGCAACAGCGGATTTCATCGAGAAACCAGTCGTTTCCGAGGCGAACGACGTCGCCGCTCTCGACGTCCTTGCCGAACAGACGCATTTCCTCCGCATACCGTTTGAGTTTGGCGTCGTTGGTGGTGAGCATGCCGCCCGTGCCGGCGGTGACGACCTTGGTGGGATAGAAGCTGAACACGCCGGCGTCGCCGAGCGACCCCGCTGCTTGACCCGCGATCGTCGCGCCGTGGGCGTGAGCCGCGTCCTCAAGCAAGAACAGTCCGTGCCGTCGGGCAAACGCCTGGATCTCGCGGTACTCGTGGCTGATCACTCCGGTCAGGTGGACCCAGATCACGCCCCGCGTGTTGGCGGTCACCTTGCGTTCGAGATCCGCGAGATCAAAGGAGAGCGTCTCGGGGTTCATGTCGACGAGGACGGGCTCGCCGCCCGCGAACAGGACGGCGGAGACGTCGGTGACGAAACTTCCCGCCGGCACGAGAACCTCGTGACCAGCCGCGCGGAAGTATTCGAGGCTGATCTGCAGCGCCGTTGTCGCGCTATTGAGACTGACGGCGTGTTCGACCCCGCACAGGTTCGCGAAGTTCCGTTCAAAGCGTTCCTTGTAGGGGCCCATCATCAGCGCGCCGGAGGCGAGAACGCCGTTCAGCGCCTCGCTGATGCTCCGCTGCATGCGCTCCGGGAAGTACGGTTTAAAAAAGGGAACCGTACGTTTCGTCGCGGTCATCACAGGATCTTCAGCCGAGACGGCCATATCGCGCCCTTTCATCGCCAACGGGATTGACGAGTGGACGAAGCTCTTCCGGATAGACGACGATGCTTTCCTGCGGCGCGGCGCGTAGCAGGCTCACGGCCACGGCCTCGCGCTGATCGACGTCAGCCTCGAGCACGACGATCAACGGCGCGGCGTCGCGGCGGTCATCGCCGGGACGAAAGCAAACATCGACGCCCACGTCCGGGTGCTTAGCGGCCCAGGCGGCGCACGCTTCCGACGAGCCGCAAAGGGAGACCGCGGTGTCGCCGGCTTCACGCGCAAACAGGAACCGCCGCGACACGTGATCGATCGAAAGCTCGAGCGGCTCCAACTGCTTGATCATTGTCTCGAGCGCGTCCGCGATGGCGGCGTGGAAACGGGGGGTGAAGTGCCACTGATCGATCAGGCACTCGCCGGGGCCGCCGTGTCGGGCCATCAACTGGTCGAGATCGAGCAGCAGCGCATCGTAGTCTTTCACGACCGGCGCAAGCTCCGCATTGATGGCGGCGAGGCATGCGCCCCACTCGGGGATGGTCATATAGTCGCCGGCGAAATGCAAGCCACCGAAGTGATCCCGCGGCGGAATCGGCAGGGTCAACCAGATGCACTGGCGACGCCGGCGGCGAAAATACGAGATAAGGCGGCGTTGGCGAGACGCGTAGCGCTCCGGCGACGCCGGGAAAGCGCCGGCGGTAAACAGCTCACAGACCCGACGGCTGCTGAACGACAGGTCCAGGACCCGCCCATTCCGCCAATCGTGATCGCGGACCTTGTCGGCCAAATAGGCGAGGAACTGGTCCTTGGTCAGCAGCGATTCCCAGAGCCCGTCGAGAAGGACCACAACCGCCGGGTCAGTCAGCGCCAGTCGTATGATGTTGTTCTCGATCGTCCCGCCGCGGAAATGATCGGGAATGTGGACGGCGTCGGCGATCGCCGGCGTGTCGGTGAGCAGCGCCCGACGCAACAGGAACGGGAACGTACGGTCGTACCCGTATCCGGACTCGCCATAGGATGCGTTGAGGTAATAGGTGTCGAAGGCGCGCGAATCTCCAAGAATGGTCACGGAAGGGAGGTTGAGAGGCGCCACGGGCACGACGGATGGCGGCGCCTGGTTTGTCCGCGCCGCCGGCGTCGCCAGGTAGCGCCGATACGGCTCGCAGTTCGCCGCCAGCTCCTGTTGCAGCAGGGCGTGGCGGGTTTGCAGGAAGCGGTTGAGCTTGGCGACCGGGTCCTCGTCGCCTTGGCCTGTCCACCAGACGGGATGCGTAAGGAGTTGGAGGGCGCGGCCTTCCGCCAGCGCTGGATGGTCGAGCGGATGGCCGTGGTGCCAGGCGCCGCGGGAGTCGGAGCAGTACCCCATCGCCATGACATAGCGCGGGCGGTAGGCGTGGTCGCGGCCGGCAAGCGTGCAGTCGAGCCCGACCAGCCCCGGCGCCGGTCGGTGGAAGCTGATCATTTCCACCGGGGCGCCGACGATCTCCTCGAGAGCGGCGCATTCCGCCGCTGCAGCCGTATCGAGGGCGTGAAGTTCGTCTTCTTTATAGAGCGACGCGTCGAAGTGGAGGCCGATGGCGTGGCCGAGCAGACGGAGCTTCGCCAGCGCTGCCTTCGCCCGCGGCGTGTGGAGATTGTAGAACTCGGTGCGCAGCAACACGAAGTACGTCGCCGCGACGCCGAGCGCAGCTTCGACCTCCGCCACCGGCAGGGCCGCCTGCAACGACATGTCGAGATCGTGGCGCAGCACCAGATGACGGCGCGACGGCTCCGCGACGGAAAACGCGACGGCTTCGTAGCCGCGCCCCAACATCGACTCGAGCAGCGCCCGATAGCCGGGCAGCGAGAAGGCGAAGGCCTGTTCCGCCACTGTGGCGGACTCAGCCGCGCGGCGTGCCGTCATAGGCGAGCCCTTTGCCGGCGAGGTAGGCTTCCGTCAACCAGGCGACGGAATGACGGGCGCCGCGGCCGTCGCGGATGGCGCGGCGATATGGCACTGCCGCCGACGCGCAGGTGATCTCCATCCAGTACTGGAGGTACCGGCGCTCGAAGTCGCGCCAGCGGTCCCTGCCGACCGGCGCGTGCGCGGCCTTGCAGATCGGGCGCACGAAGCGGCGCATCCAGCCGGGGCTGACGGTCTGCGGGAAGCGCCACGACGGGCCGCGCCAGACGCCGCCCCAGTTTCGCTCCTCCAGCATCTCGCGGTAGAGGCGCTGGTGGGCCTTGGCGGCCAGCGGCACCCCCTGCCAGAAATCCAGATACTCGTCGTCCCACAGCGGCAGGCGCCACTCGAAGCCGAGAAACTCGTAGATGCGCTGGCCGTTGATCACATACTTGCACTGGCGATTCTCGAACTCGAGGGCCTCGTAGATCCCGTGCGCCGCTTCGGGATCGTCGAGGGCGTCGGCCATCGGAGCGATCTCGGCGTCGAGGCGCGCCCGAATGCGGCGGTCGTTTTCGGGCGTCGCCAGCGACTGCCACAGCCGGAAGTGCTTGTTGATCGCCGCATCGAGGATCAGCGCCCGGCGCCCTTGGGCGTCAAGGTCTGTGCGCGGACGCGCCAACGGCTCGGGAATGTGATGACCGGAAATGAAGTCGCCGGTGGCGCCGTTGACGATGATGGCGTTCTCGGGGAGGAACCCGGCCTCCGCCGAATCCCGCACCGCCGGCAGGTCCTGCACGAACGGCACCGCGGCGCAGGTATCGGCGAACCGGAGGTAGGCGCGGTGCAGGTCCGATGTGAACAGCGCCCGCTGGCTACGGTGGGAGAACGGGCAGAACCGCCACGGAAAGCCAAGACGTTCGGCGATGCGCTCACTGGCCTTCGCCTCGTAGTTCCCCTTGACGCCATAGGCAAAACAAACGACCGACCGGTAACCGATGTGAGCCAGGGCCGAGGCGATCAGCCGCGAGTCTCGGCCGGCGCTGAGCGGCACTGCGATGGCACGGCCACCCGCCTCGCGCGCCAAACGCCCGATCATGTCGAGCGTCACGTCCCCGAGGCGGCGGCGCAGCCTGTCCTCGTCGTCGGCGACGATCCGCCACGGCTGGTAGCGGTGATAGCGACGGCGAGTGACGGAGCCGTCGCCCGCGACCACCACCATTTCGCCGGGCAACAACTGCGTCACGCCGGAGTAGAGGGTGTCGGCGCCGATGGTGTAGCCGGACATGGCAAAAGCCAGTGCGGCCCCTTCGTTGATCTCGGTCAGGCCGAGCCCGGCTGCAAGATCGGCAGCGTGAGCAGCGATAACCGGGCGCTGGTGTTGCGGGGTAGCCAGGAACAGCGGCGTCGAGCGGACCCGGTCGACGGCGGCGACGGCCCATTCCGGCGCGGCCGCCGCCAGGGCGAAGTGGCCGCGGAGATTTCCGAGCAGTTCCAAGACGGCGGCTTCCGTTCCGCCGGCAGCATCCAATGCGGCAGCCAGCTTTGCTTCGGAGGCGCCGCGGATGTGGCCGGTCAGCCACAGCGTCGTCCGCCCCGATGTCAGCCGGTGCCAGCGGAACCCGTCGCCGATATTCATGCGGGCGGGCAATGCCGCCGCGTCGGCGCCCGTGTCGGCGGCGAGGTGCGGCATTCCGAGCGCTATCCCTGCAACATTCGCCGGCGCAGAGCGTCGGCCAATTCGCGGAGCGCGCCGAAACCGCCGGGGCGGCTCAGAACCACGTCGGCGACCGCCAGCACTTCGTCGTAGGCGTCTGCGACGGCGACGGCGCAGCCGACCAGTTCCAGACACGGCAGGTCGTTGATGTCGTTGCCGACGAACACCGTGTCGGCGAGCTTCAAATCCAGGCGATCACACCAGGCCACCAGCGCCGGCCCCTTGTCCTCCACGCCCTGAAGACACTCGATGCCGAGCTTGTTGCAGCGGGCGCGGACGACCGGGTTGCGCTCCTTGGAAAGGACCAGCAACGGCAGTCCGAGCCCCTTCAACCGCTCCATGCCGAGACCGTCGCTGCGGTTGCACAGCACTGCCTCGCGGCCGTCCTGGTCGACGATGACGCGGTTGTCGGTGAACACGCCGTCAAAATCCATGACCAGCGCCGCCGGCCGCCGCGGCAGACACCGGGCGATGTCCGCCTCGACCGTGCTCGCGCGTCGAGAGGAACCGCGGCCAGAGACGCGGCCGGAAAGCAGATGGGTGAGGTTGGCGCCGGTGGCCTCGACAAACGGAACCATCAGGTGATGTGGCAACAGCATCCCGGATTCGAACTGCGCATAGGTGTCCGCATCGAGCCCGACGCTCGCCGCAAGGTCCTGCGGGGACAAACCCGACGCCACCCGCGCCGCCATCAAGCGCGCGCAGAACTCCGATGCGTAGGATTCGGGCCGGGTCGGGTTCGACATGTCTGCTCTTCGCGGATCGTTGCCAAATGGGCCGTGCGCCACGCTACCGCCGACCGGGTGAACGGTAGCGTCCCGCCCCGTCGCCGCCGGCGAGCTTTCACGCGCGCGACGCCGCTGTCAATGCCGGGCGCATCGCGCACCGCGCATCCGGTTAACGCGATGTTAGCCATACCACGGCTAACTCTCGACGATCCATGGTCGTTGTCGTCGCGGTGGTTGCCGGAAGCCACCCGTCGAGCGGCCGGCGCGCAACCGTATGGGAGTTCGACACACGTGATCCGCAACAGCCGCCTGGGGATGGCAATGGTGGTCGCCGCGGCGACCGCAATGATCAGCGCCTGCAACGTCCAGACATCCGAGGTGTTCCGCCCCGCCTTCTGGCAAGGCTCCGACGCGGCGGCCGAAGCGGAAGTCGAGCGTGGTTTTGCTGCGTTGGCGCGAGGCGCCGGCGACGATGCCGAGCGCCACTTCAACGCCGCCCTCGAAGCCAAGCCCGAGGATGTCCAGGCGCTGATGGGGCGCGCCATCGTGTACGAGGCGCGCGGCGACGCCGAACAGGCGCGAGCGCACTATCAGCGGGTGCTGGCGCTCGATCCGCCGGTCTCGGCGACGCTATTCTCGCTGTCGGAGATGACGGCGCGACCGATCGCTGATATTGCCGAAGCCAATCTTGCCCGCCTGAACCGACCGGCGCGGCGCTCGCTCACGGATGCGGTTGCGCGGGAAGCGGAGGTTGCAGCCGGACGCGCCGATCATCCTGACAATGCTGTCAAGCGGTTCGAGATCGTGCAGCAGTTGCGCGACCTGCACGTGATCACCGACGAGGACTACGACCGTCGGCGCCGCGCCAATATCGGCGCCCTGCTGCCTCTGACTGCGCCGCCGCCGGCCGCCGGCCTCGACCGGCCGGTGCCGGAGCCGCGCCAGATCGTCGGGCGGCTGCAGGCCATCGGTCAGGCGCTGCAGATGGGGGCGATGACGCCGCAGGAGCACGCAGCCGAGCGGACGATGATCCTCGATGCGCTGCTCCCCGGAGCACCCGGGCGCGCCGCCGGCCCGGCTCCAGCCGCGCGAGCGACGCAGCCTGCCGACGAGGCGCTTGCCCGCCTTGCCATGCTCCACGACGCCGGCTGGATCACCGGCGAGGAACATGAGCGGGAGCGCGCCGCCATCGCGGCAAGCGCCGAGCGGAGCGCCGCGCCCATGGCTGGGGGCGCTCCCGCCGACGCTGCGCCGACGCAAGCGGCCGGCGACCTCTCCATCACCGCCCGCCCGCTGCCTCCCAAGCCGCTGTCGCTGCTGGGAGGTACCGCCCTCAACGGGTCGCACGGCGTCCACTTGGCGTCGTTCCGCTCCCGGCAGGAGGCGGCGCGAGGCTGGGCGCAGATCCGGCGCGCTCACCGCGAGGTCTTGAAGGACATGCAGCCGTCGATCGTCCGGGTGGATCGCCGCGACGGGGAGGCGGTGTACTATCGCCTCTTTTCGGTTCCACTGGCCAGCGACGCCGCCGCGGAGGCGGTGTGCAAGTCGCTGCAGGAGCGCAATCAGCACTGCGTCCCGTGGGAGTTCGAGACCTCCTGAGCCGATGGCATTCTGCGTCCCGCCGCGCTAGAACTTGGGAGCATCTCAGAAAAGCCGCGAGGACGGACCATGAGCCGCTACGACTTCGACCTGATGACCATTGGCGCCGGCTCCGGCGGGGTGCGCGCCACCCGTCTCGCCGGCGGCTATGGGGCGAAGACCGCAATCGTCGAGAAGAGCCGCGTCGGCGGCACCTGTGTCATGCGCGGGTGCATACCGAAGAAGCTTCTCGTCTACGCCGCCCATTTCGCCGAGGACTTCGAAGATGCGTGCGCATATGGGTGGTCCAACGGCGAGCGCAGCCTGGACTGGGCGAAGCTGATCGCCGGCAAGGACGCCGAACTGCAACGCCTGGAGGGCGTCTACCGCCGCATCCTGCGGGACAACAACGTGGAGATGATGGAAGGCGAAGGCCGGATCGTCGATCCTCACACGGTCGAGGTGGACGGCAAGCGCCACACGGCAGATAAGATACTGATCGCCACCGGCGGCTGGCCGGCCTTGCCGGAAATACCCGGCATTGAGCACGCAATCACCTCCAACGAGGCGCTCGATCTGCCGGAACTGCCGCGTCGCATCGTCATCGTCGGCGGCGGCTACATCGCCGTCGAGTTCGCCGGGATCTTCAACGCGGTCGGGGTCGAAGTCACCCAGATCATCCGCGCCGGCAACATCCTCCGCGGCTTCGACGCCGACATCCGCGACTGCCTCGGAGATGAACTGGAGAAAAAGGGCATCCGCATCATGCGGGACACCATCGTCCGCTCCATCGCCCCCGAAAACGGCGGCTACTCGCTCCGCATCGTCGGGCGAGACGAGTTGCTGGAGACCGACCTGGTCATGTATGCCACGGGGCGCGCGCCGAATACCCGCGGCATCGGGCTTGGAGGAGGCGGGTGTCACCCTCAACAACAAAGGGGGCGGTCGTCGTGGACGACTGGAACCGCAGCACCGTCGAGTCGATCTTCGCGGTCGGGGACGTCACCGACCGCATCAACCTGACGCCGGTGGCCATCGCCGAAGGCCGCGCCTTCGCCGAGACGTTCTTCAACGACCGGCCGATGCGCATGGACTACGAATACGTCCCCTCAGCCGTGTTCAGCCAACCGCCGGTGGCGACGGTCGGCCTGACCGAGCACGAGGCGCGCGAGCGGGGCGCCTGCGACGTGTATCTGTCGACGTTCAAGCCGCTCAAGCACACGATGACCCGGCGCGACGACAAGTCGATGATGAAACTGGTGGTGGAACGCGCCACCGACCGCGTGGTCGGCTGCCACATGGTGGGTGCGGACGCGCCGGAGATCGTGCAGGGCATCGCCATCGCCTTGAAGTGCGGCGCAACCAAGGCGCAGTTCGACGCGACGGTCGGCATCCACCCTACTGCCGCCGAGGAGTTCGTCACCATGCGCGACAAACGCCCCGAACACGACGCCGATGTGGGGACGTAATGCCTTCAGGGATGCGTGCACCAGGTGCGCGATCTCTGGTCCTGCCCGCCCCTACTCCTTGCCCCACTTGACGACGTCCAGCTTGACGGGGATCTGACCTTCGCCGGTGGCGAGGAAACCCAGTTCGGAAGCCGCCGCGCGGGAGAGATCGATGACCGTCGGCGATCGACCAATGCGGTCGATAACCTTGACCTCGACGGACTTGCCGGTGTTCACGGCGGTGACGCGGACGATGGTTCCGAACGGCCAGGTCTTGTGGGCGGCAACCATGGCGTTGTTGTCGAGCGGGATGCCGCTCGCGGTCTTGCGCCCGTGAAAGCGCTTGGCGTAGTAGTGGGCCATGCCCTCCTGAGTTGTCGCTGCTTCCTGCGCCAAACTCGGCGTCGGCAGGGAAACCTCGGCGGCGCCCGCCACCGCCGACGCGACCAGACACGCCAGCGCCGTTCGACTTCTGAACTTCATCGTTGCTTCTTTCGCTCAGTTGCAGCTTCCGGTAACGATCACGGCCCAGCATCCATGTATCTATTACGCCCGGTATCGATTACGCATAGAAGGCATTCAGGACGCGTGCGTCAACCGCGGATCAGCCACCGCGTGCCGAGCTGTTGAAATGCGCGGGCACGCGGCGTATAGCGGGGCCTCGTGCCGACGAAACAGAACCGAAGCGGATTGTTCATGGTCGAAGCCATCAAGCCCCACGCCGTCAAGCCCCACGTCGTGCCGGAGCCGTGGAGTCCCGACTCCTGGCGCTCCCGGCCTGTCAAGCAGATGCCGACCTATCCCGACGCGGAAGCGTTGGGCGGCGACTGCGCCGAGAGCTTCGCCGAGTTCCACCCCAACAACATCCGCGACACCTTCCGCGTGCTGCTGCAGATGGCGGTGGTGCTGACCTTCGGCGCCGGCGTGCCGGTGGTGAAGGTCGGCCGCATGGCCGGCCAGTTCGCCAAGCCGCGCTCGGACGACCTCGAGACACGGGACGGCATGTCGCTGCCGAGCTACCGCGGCGACATGGTCAACGGCATGGAGTTCACCCCGGAGGCGCGCGCTCCCGATCCCCTTCGCCTGTTGCGGTGCTACAACCAGTCGGCCGCCACCCTCAACCTGCTCCGCGCCTTCGCCCAGGGCGGCTATGCCGACCTCCATCAGGTGCATCTGTGGAACCTCGGCTTCGTCGCCGACAGCCCTCAGGGCAACCGGTATCGTGATATGGCCGAGCGCCTCGCCGAGGCGCTCGAGTTCATGGCGGCCTGCGGCTTGACCTCCGACACGCCCCGCAGATCCGCGAGACCGACTTCTACACCAGCCACGAGGCGCTGCTGCTGCCCTACGAGCAGGCGCTGACCCGGGTCGATTCCACCTCCGGCGACTGGTACGACTGTTCGGCCCACATGCTGTGGATCGGCGACCGCACCCGCCAGCCGGACGGCGCCCATGTCGAGTTCCTGCGCGGCGTCAAGAACCCCATCGGCCTGAAGGTCGGCCCGACGCTGAAGCCGGACGAGCTGATCCGCCTGATCGACCGGCTGAACCCCGACAACGAGCCGGGCCGGCTGACCCTGATCGCCGCATGGGGCCGGACAAGGTCGGGAGCGCGCTGCCGCCGCTGGTGCGCGCGGTGAAGCGCGAGGGCCGCAAGGTGGTGTGGTCGTGCGATCCGATGCACGGCAACACGATCAAGGCCGCCAACGGCTTCAAGACCCGGCCGTTCGACCGCATCCTCGCCGAGGTCAAGGCGTTCTTCGACATCCATCGCGACCAGGGCACCCATGCCGGCGGCGTGCATTTCGAGATGACCGGCCAGGACGTCACCGAATGCATCGGCGGCGCCCAGGCGATCACCGAAGAAGGCCTGGCCGATCGGTACAACACGCAATGCGATCCGCGCCTGAATGCCAGCCAGGCGCTGGAACTGGCCTTTCTGCTCGCCGAGGCGCTCAAGGAAGGCCGGCCGTGACCGCGCCTGCCGACATCTGAATCGGGTTGAGCCGCCGGAGCCCGAAGAGGCGGCCGCGCCGGCGGACAGGCGACTGCCGCCGAGCATGACGGGATCGCCGCTGGACCGACTGCTATTTCCGTCAAGACCCGTGAGACGATCGGCCGGTTCGGCGACACCTCGGTCACGTACGCCGTGTTCATGCGCCGGCCGGTGATGTTCGCCCCGAAGCTGGCGGTCGATTGGCTGAACGGCGTGGCGGCGGGGCGCGGCGTCCCGTTCGACATCGAGCTGAACTACGAAGAGGGCGAATGGGTCGGCGCCGGCGAGCCGCTGATGTACATCACCGGCTCGTTCTACCACCTCGTCGATCTCGAGACGCTCTACCTGCAAAAGCTCGGCGCGCCTTGCGTCGCCGCCTACAACGCGTTCACCATGTGCACCGATCTTCCCGACGTCGCCTTCCTCGCCTTCGATGCCCGCCATTGCGCCGGCATCGAGATGGAGGAGATGATGGCCTATGCCGCCGCGGTCGGCTCCCGGGCGGCGCGCGAGCAGTCCGGCGCGAAAGGCTTCGTCGGCAACGCCAACGACGCGACGGCGCACTACTTCGGCCGCGAGCGGGGGCTCGGCACCATGCCCCACGCCCTGATCGGCTACGCCGGCTCCACCGTCCGCGCCGCCGAGATGTTCCACGAGACCTTTCCCGAAGACGATCTCATCGTGCTGGTCGATTATTTCGGGCGCGAGATCACCGACGCGCTCGCCGTCTGCCGTCGCTTTCCCGGACTGGCCCAGGCGGGCAGCTCGGCATGCGGCTCGACACCCACGGCGGCCGCTTCGTCGAGGGCCTTGATCCGCAGGCCTCCTACGCGGTGCTGGAACGCTACGCGCCGATCGCCGTGCGGCGCTACCGGAATGACACCGAACTGCGTTACCTGGCTGGCACCGGCGTGTCGGCCGCGGCGATCTACCACCTGCGCGAGCGCCTCGACCAGGCCGGCTTCCGACAAGGTCAGATCGTCGCGTCGTCCGGCTTCAACCTCGACAAGTGCAGGGTGATGGCCGAGGTCGATGCGCCGATCGACGTGATCGGCACCGGCTCGCACCTGCCGGAGCTGTGGAAGGAAACCTACGCGACCGCCGACATCGTCGCCTACAACGGCATGCCGCAGGTCAAGATCGGCCGCGAGTTCCTCATCAAGAAAACGAGGGACGATTAGGTTTCGGTCGGGCTCTCGTCCTGCCTGTCGCCCCCGTCGTCATCATGCAGCAGAGATAGACCATGGCCGAAACGCTCACCATCGCGCTGGCGCAACTCAATCCGACGGTTGGCGACATCGACGGGAACGCCGCGCTGATCCGCGCCGCGCGAACGGAAGCCGCAGGTTCCGACCTTGTCGCCACCGGCGAGTTGGCGCTGGTCGGCTATCCCCCGGAAGACCTGGTCCTGAAGCGCGTGTTCCTGGGCACGCCGCCGAGGCCGTTGCCGGGTTGGCTCGTGACACGGCCGACGGCGGACCGGCCATGCTGGTGGGGGCGCCGTGGCGGCACGAAGGCGCGTTGTACAACGCTGCGCTACTGTTGGACGGCGGCAGGGTCGCCGAGGTGCGGTTCAAGCATGCGCTGCCGAATTACGGGGTGTTCGACGAGAAACGCCTGTTCGGTGGCGGCGAGCTGCCGTCGACGCTGCCGCTCCGCGGCGTCGAGTTGGGCGTCATGATTTGCGAGGACATGTGGGCTGCGGACGTCAGCCGCCATCTCGCGGCTGCCGGCGCCGATCTGCTGCTGGTCCTCAACGCCTCGCCGTTCGACACGGACAAATGGGGCATGCGCCGCCGGTTGGCGGGCGAGCGGGTCGCGGAAACCGGCCTGCCGCTGGTGTACGTCAATCTCGTCGGCGGCCAGGACGAACTGGTGTTCGACGGCGCCTCGTTCGTGTTCGACCGGCAGGGGCACTTCATCGTGCAGGCGCCGGCGTGGCAGACGGCGCTGGTCAAAACGACTTGGCGCCAGTCCGCTAATGGCGCGTGGGCGTGCGAGCCGGGCGATGTCGCGCCGCGGCCGGAGGGCCTGGAGGCCATCTGGTTTGCCATGACCATCGGGCTCCGCGACTACGTCGGCAAGAACGGGTTCCCGGGCGTCGTCATCGGCCTCTCCGGCGGCATCGACAGCGCGCTGACCGCCGCCGTCGCCGTCGACGCGCTCGGGGCGGAGCGGGTGCGCTGCGTGATGATGCCGTCGCCATACACGTCGTCCGAAAGCCTGGAGGACGCCGCAGCCGTCGCCGCAGCCTTGGGCGTCGCCATTGATAACGTGTCCATAGAGCCGGCGATGGTGGCGTTCGATCAGATGCTGGCGGAGGTGTTCGCGGGAACCGAGCCGGGCGTGACGGAGGAGAACATCCAGGCGCGGGCGCGGGCCATCGTGCTGATGGCGATATCCAACAAGTTCGGCAGCATGGTGCTGACCACCGGCAACAAGTCGGAGATGTCGGTGGGCTACGCGACCCTCTACGGCGACATGTGCGGCGGTTACTCCGTTCTCAAGGACGTCTACAAGACCACCGTCTTCGCCCTGTCGCACTGGCGCAACGGCGCCCGGCCCCACGGTCTCTTGGGTCCGGCTGAAGGTGTCATGCCGGAGCGCGTCATCACCAAGCCGCCGAGCGCCGAGTTGAAGCCCGGCCAGACCGACCAGGACAGCCTGCCGCCTTACGAGACGCTGGATGCCATCCTCACCGGCCTGATCGAGGAAGAAGCGTCGCCCGACGACCTGGTGGCGCGCGGCTTCGATGGAGAAACGGTGCGGCGCATCTGGCGGATGCTCGACCGGGCCGAATACAAGCGCCGCCAGGCGCCGCCGGGCGTCAAGATTACCTACCGCGCGTTCGGCCGCGACCGCCGCTACCCGATCACCAACCGCTTCACGGTGCGGGACTAGGCAAGCACCTGACCGCGGCTTCGGCCGGGAGATCGTCCCAGCAATGACCCTGCAGCTCTACAGCACCCTGACGCGGCGGAAGGAGCCGTTCCGACCGCTCAACCCGGATCGGGTCGGCATGTATGTGTGCGGGCCCACTGTTTACGACTATGCCCACATCGGCAACGCCCGGCCGGTGGTGGTGTTCGACGTGCTCTACCGGCTGCTATCGCGGCTCTACCCGCATGTCACCTACGTGCGCAACATCACCGACGTGGACGACAAGATCATCGCGCGCGCGACCGAGACCGGCGAGGCGATCGCCGCCATCACCGAGCGCACCGCCCGCGCCTTCCACAACGACATGGCGGCCTTGGGCGCCTTGCCGCCGGACGAGGAGCCGCGGGCGACGGCGCATATCCGCCAGATGATCCGGATGATCGCCACGTTGATCGACGCCGGTCACGCCTACGCCGCCGAAGGCCACGTCCTGTTCAGCGTGCCGTCATGGCCGGATTACGGCCGCCTCTCCCGGCGCAACCGCGACGACATGATCGCCGGCGCCCGGGTCGAAGTGGCGCCCTACAAGCGCGATCCGGCGGACTTCGTGCTGTGGAAGCCGTCCACGCCGGACCAGCCCGGATGGGACTCGCCGTGGGGGCGCGGCCGGCCGGGCTGGCACATCGAGTGCTCGGCGATGAGCACCGAGTACCTCGGCGAGTCGTTCGACATTCATGGCGGCGGCCAGGACCTGATCTTCCCCCACCACGAGAACGAGATCGCCCAGAGCACCTGCGCCCATGGCGGACGGCCCTTCGTCCACACCTGGATGCACAACGGCTACGTCATGGTCGAGGGCGAGAAGATGTCGAAAAGCCTCGGCAACTTCTACACGGTTCACGACCTGCTCAAGGAGGTCCCCGGCGAGGCGATCCGCCTCGTTCTGCTCCAGACCCACTACCGCCAGCCTCTCGACTTCACGAAGGACGGCGTGCAGCAGGCCCGCCACACCCTGGACCGCCTCTATGGCGCGCTCCGTCATGTCCCCGCCGCCGATGCGCCCCCGGAGGCGCCCCCAGAGACGCCCCCAGAGGCGCCCGCGGAGGTCCTCTCCGCCCTCGCTGACGACCTCAACACGCCGCTGGCGCTAGCGCATCTCCATGAGTTGGCGGGGCTGCTGAACAAGGCGGCTCCGGGTGCGTGCGCACCCTCGGCGAAGGCGCGCTTGATGGCGGCCGGCCGGCTGCTCGGGCTTCTGCAGCAGGATCCGGAGGCGTGGTTTCGCTGGCGGCCGGACGGCGCCGCCACCCTGGACGAGGGCGAGATCGAGGCGCGCATCCGCCAGCGCGCCGAGGCCCGCAAGGCCCGGGATTTCGCGTCCGCCGACGCGATCCGAAATGACCTGGCGGCCGCCGGCGTCGTCCTCGAGGACGGCTCCGCCGGCACCACCTGGCGCCGCGCCTGATCCCCGCCCGGCCGCTCCTGCGCCCCGGTCAGGCGGCGCCCGCGCCGCCGCTCCTCAGGCGGTCGACGCTCCACGCGCCGCCGCCCGCCGCCGCCAGATACAGAAACACGAAGCAGTAGAGCGCCGCCAGTTCGCCGCCGTTGAGGAGCGGGAAGAAGCCCTGCGGCGCGTGGGCGTAGAAATAGGCGACGGCCATGGCGCCCGACATGACGAACGCGGCGGGGCGGGTGAACAGCCCGATTACGAGCAGGATGCCGCCGACCAGTTCGATCATCCCGGAAACCCCGCTCATCGACAGCGGCGCCACGTCGCTGTGCTTGGAGAGGGGGAAGTCGAGGTACTTGCTCGTGCCGTGCTGCAGGAACAACAGCCCCGACATGACCCTGAGAAGGCTGAGCAGGTGGGACGTGTAAGGCGCGAGAAACTGCATGGCGATCCTCCCCATGTTGCGGTCCCCCATCAGGTTGACGGCGCGCCCGGGTGTCAAGTCAACTTTGCCCGGATCTTTGGGCGCCACCGAGCCCCCCCGACGTCATCCTCGAAGACAGCCCCGCCGGCACAACTTCGCGTCGCGCCTGACAGGGCGCTACGGCGCAGCCGATGTCTGAGAAAAGAGAGCCGGCGCGGCCGGCTCTCAGAGGCGTCGTTGGGGAGGGGAAGGGTCTTGCCCAACCGCCTCCATGGTCCTCCACATGTCGCGGCATGTCTGTGAACCGGATCACGCCTGCCATCATTCGCATTTGCCGCGGCTGCACGTATCCTCTTGATTTTCGTGCACACTCCGACCCATTCGACTAAATCGTTCGAACGGGTCTGTGCACTTGGTGCTCTTGATTTTCGTGCACACTCCGACCCATTCGACTAAATCGTTCGAACGGGTCTGTGCACTATGGCTTGCCCCGCCGGCGCTTGTGCGCCCTGCCGCCGGCGTTGCGGGGCGGGCGCGGCGGCGCGCCGCCCGCTTGCGTTGAAGCCGCGGCGGGCTCCGGTTCTTGCGGTCGGCCATCGCTCCGGGCTTCGTTTGGCGCTGAGCCATCGCCCATAACGGTGTCGCGATGCGTCAGCGTAAGCTCGTATGTCGGCTGCCGGTTTGGCGGCCTGTTGGCGTGCCGCTCGCGCAGCGCCTGCACGCGAGCGAGATTGCGGTCGACGATGGCCACCGCCACCGCCGCCTGATCGCCCATCTCGCCATA
The DNA here is from genome assembly GCA_016710335.1 of Rhodospirillales bacterium. NCBI lineage: Bacteria > Pseudomonadati > Pseudomonadota > Alphaproteobacteria > Rhodospirillales > Rhodospirillales bacterium. Next base: position 164,838 of record JADJXQ010000001.1, on the reverse strand, counting down.
GAACTCCCGGGCGTGTTCGAAGGCTTCGGCAGCGGCGGCGAGGGTGGCGTCGTCGCCGGTTTGCCGGCCGAGCAGGAACAGGGCCGAGCCAAGGTCGTTCTGGGTGCTCGCCCACTGCTGCGGCGCCGCCTCGCGGGTGTGCACCTCGATGACCGAGCGGCAGGCGTCGACCGCCTTCTGCAGCACCTCCGGGTTCTTCAACTCTTCGCCCAGCACCTGCGCGGTGCGGGCCAGGTTGTGCATCACCGTCGCCCACAGTTGCGGGTCGGTGCGGCGGTCGAACACCTGCAGGGCCGCCTGATGGGCCGCCACCGCGTCCCGCAGCAGTTGCGCGTCGCCGCCCTCCGCCTCGAGCCTGTAGAGCGCCTCGCCCAGTCCCGCCTGAGCCGTCGCCCACGCGATCGGGTACTGCTCCCGCCGCAGAACCCTGAGCGCGCGGCGCAGGGCATCCACGGCATCATCGAGGCGCTTCAGCCGGTTGGCGCTGCCGCCTTCCATCAGCAACGCCAGCCCGCGGTTCTTGTCGACGCAGGCACGGACAAAAGGCCAGTCCGCCTCCGAGATGCCGGTGATGGCGGCTGCGTACGACAGCACCGCGATCTCGCGCATCACCGGCGATCCCTGCGCCGCTGCCAATTGCGCAGCCGCGTCGGCGAAGCGGGCGCGAATCGTGCCTCGCTCGATGGGCGCCAGCGTCTTTGGCAACGTTTCGATGGCGGCCCCGGCCGAAGCGACCGCTCGCTGCAAATGGGTGTGGCGGAGGCGCGCCTTGGTGGCGGATCGCGGGGTCAGCGCAGCGAGCGTCGTGGCGAGGATGATCGGCGCGAATTCTGCATCGAAGCCGGCCGGCAGCGCCAGCAGCGACGGCGCATCGACCGCGCCGGGCCGGTCAGGCGGCGCCGGCACGGCGGAGATGAACCGCAGCAGCAGACTCTTCCCGGGCGGGGGCACTTCGCCCCAGATCAGCACGTCGCCGCCCTCATCCTGCAGCCATTGGCGGCCGACGAGTTCCGCGGTGACCAGGGCGTCGCCTTCGTCCGTGGACCCGCGGAAGCCGAGGCTTCGGTCGAGTGGCCGCACTCGCAAGCCGGGCCGCCGGGAGAGGGCCTTGCTGACCCGCTGCGCGTGCTGCGGAACGGCGTCGCCGGCAAATTCGGCGACGCGGATGTCCAGCCGCTCGAATCCCAGCCGCCGCACCATGGTCATCAGGCGCTCGAACACGCTTGGCCTCGTTACGCGATTGGCGGGCGGAGGTTGGTCCGGGCGCGGCGAAGGCTCTGCCGGCGGTGCGGCCTCACGTGGCGCGTCCGGCGGTTCGGCGCGCGCTTGCGGTCGGCGATGCGCGCTCCTGATCCGGCGGGTGGGGCGTTTGGCCGGCATCGGCGGCAGGCTTGCCCGGTGTCGTCACAGGGTAAAGGTGCGGCTTTCTCCGGCCTTGATCTCGCACATCTCGTCCTTGTAGCCGATCTTGAGGCTCCGGCGGATGCCGCCCGGCAGCGCGGTGACCGTCAGCTTGCCGTCACGCAACTCGACCTCCAGGTGCGCCTGCCTGAACTGCATGGGAAGTTTCAATCCATCCAGCTTGTCGATCGGCTTGGGGTTGAAGCAGAGCGCGTCGCCGCTGATGTCGACCCCGAGATAACCCCGCTGCAACAGGTCGATGGTGCCGGCCATCACCCCCATGTGGATTCCTTCCTTGGTGGTGCCGCCCTGGATGTCGCCGACGTCGCTCTCCAGCGCCGTCACGAACCGATCCCACGAGGTCTCCGGATCAAGCCCCGCCTCCAGATCGGCGTGGACGATCAGGCTGAGGGTAGAGCCATGGGAGGTGCGGTGCTCATAGTAATCGATGTTCTTGCGCTCCATGTCGGGGAAGCGCTGGTAGCCAAGAGTTTCCAGCAGCCTGGCTACCTTGGCGTCGGAGAACAGGTACCACAGCATCAGGGTGTCGGCCTGCTTGGCCACCTTGTACTTGTCCGGCGTGTCGCCCTCGGCCTTGAGGATCCGGTCCATGCGGTGGATGTCGTCGTATTTGCTGCGATAGGCCTCCCAATCCAGGTCTTCGAGATCCTCGTAGCCTTCGAACTGGCTGATGACGCCGTCGTCGTGGATCGGCACGAACATTTTGGTGCTCATCTCCCGCCACTTGGCGATCTCGTCCTCTCCGAGCCCAATGGTGCCGCACAGCGCGTCGCGCCGGCCTTCGGGCAGCAGGTCCAGGACCTTCTGCGCGATCTGGCTGATCCAGGCGACCATGACGTTGGTATAGGCGTTGTTGGGCAAGCCGTGCTTGTTGGAGCCGTACACGGTTTCGTGGAACTCGTCGGGACCCATGATGCCGTGGATTTCGTAGCGGCCGCGCTCCTCGTTGAAGTGGGTGATGCTGGCCCAGAAGCGGGCGATTTCCAGCATCATTTCGGCGCCGTGGTCCCACAGGAACTCCAGGTCGTTGGTGCTCTGGAAGTATTCCCAGATGTTGTAGAATATTGCCGCGTTCACGTGCCGCTGGTTGTGGCTGAGGTCCGGGTCCCAGCGTCCAGACTTGGGGTTGAGGTGAACGACCTGGGTCTCCTCGCTGCCGTCGCTGCCGCTCTGCCACGGGTACATGGCGCCCTTGTAGCCATGGTCTAACGCCGCCTGGCGGGCTTTCCGCAGTCGCCGGTAGCGGTACATCAGCAATTCGCGGGTGACGTCGGGGAGCCGGAACGTGATGAACGGATAGATGTAGAGTTCATCCCAAAACACGTGGCCGCGGTACGCCTCGCCGTTGAGGCCGCGGGCCGGAACGCCGGCATCCATGTCCGTGGTGAACGGCGAGCAGACCTGCAGGAGGTGGCAGATGTGGAAGCGCACCAGGCGTTGCACGTGCTCGTCCTTGGGGATCTCCACGTCGGCGCGCGCCCACAATTGATCCCAAGCGTATTCGTGGCGATCCAGGGTCTCGGCGAAGGTACCGAACCGCCGGACCGCCTCGTGGGCGTTGATCAAGGGCTCGCTGATGGCGTTGTCGCGGGAGGAAAAGAAGCTCACCATTTTCTCGACGCGCACCGGGCACTTCTCTTCCACCTCGAACGCCAACACCTCCTGAATGTAGCCCTGCAACTCCAGGTTCTTGCGGTCGACCTGGACGACTTCGTGCTCGCCGTAAACATGCGTGCGCGCCGCTTCGGCGACGTAGATGCGCGACTGCCGGGTCTGCACCAGGAGCGAGATGCAATCCGTGCCGCAGGTCGCCTCGTCGACCCGGTTCAGGTGTCGCGACACCAGGTCGCCGTAGCGGGCGACGCCCCGATTCTCCACCCGCCCGTCGAGCGCCGACAGCACTTCCACAGGGCCCGACCAGTTCTCCGCAGTGATCGTCCATTCGAGGGCCGCCAGATGCTGCTCGGCCATGCTGACGAAGCGGCGCGACGCGATCGTGGTCTCGCGCCCCTGGCGGTCGCGAAGGCGGAGCGTGCGCCGGACCAGGGCGTGGCGAATGTCGTACTCGTGGCGGTAGTCGAGAAGCTCGGCGTTGGACAGCGACAACGGCTCGTCCCCGCCGATGCTGAGCCTCAGGGGCAGCCAATTGGGGAAATTGACGAAGTCCTCGTTCACCACTGGCCGGCCCGCCATGAGCGTCGTTGCCCGGTTGAATCCTCCGTGCATGTAGGTGCCGGGATAGTGCACGGCGCCAGCGTCCGCCCATTCGCAGGCGCCCCGTGTGCAGAAGTAGCCGTTGCCGGTGGAGGTCAGCGCCTCGCGCAGCCCCTCCTGCTCGGGGATGAACGAGTCATAGGCCAGAGTCCAAGTCGACATGTCGTTTCCCCTCGCTGTTGTTTCTTGCATCTTCAACAGATTGACGTGATGACGATGTAACGGGGCGGGATGCGGATCAGCGCGCCAAGCCGTGCATGAACTGTTCGACTTCGCCCATGGTGTGCAGGATGAAATCCGCATGGGTGTCGCGGCCGCCCACCTCCGGATCATCGGCGCGCCCCACGAACACGCCGATGCCGCGGCCTTCGAGAGCGGCGAAGGCGTGCTCGTCGGTGACGTCATCGCCGAAATACATGGGCAAAACGTCGTCCCGGTCGAGGCCCAGCGCTTCGAGCAGGTACAGAACCGCCTTGCCCTTGTCCCAGTCGATCTTCGGCTGGATCTCGTAGACCATCTTGCCGGGGGTGACCTTCAGGTGATCCGGGTGCTCGCCAAGGATCTTGTCGACGATGTCCTTGATCTTGGAGCGCTCCGTCTCGCTGACAAGGCGGTAGTGCGCGGCAACGGAGGTCTTCTTGGGTTCGACCAGAGCGCCTTCGATGGAGTCCATCACGTCGTGAAGTTGCTTCTTGACGTCTTCCAGCAGCGCGGCGAACTCGCCGCCATGCTCCTTCTGGATCGCTCCGCCGGACGGGCTCCAGATGTCGAAGCCGTGACTGCCGGCGACGATCAGGTTGTCGAGGCCCATCAACTCCTGGACCACCGGCCGGTCGCGGCCGCTGACCACGCACACCGGGCAGCGTGCGGCGAGATCGCGCACCGCGTCCCGCATGCTCTCCGAGATGATGGCGTCTTCGGGGCGGTCAACGATGGGCGTCAAGGTGCCGTCGTAGTCGAGGAACACCGCCGGCGTCTTGCCCTTCAGGCGCTGCGCCAGGAGTTCGCCGTTGGTGATCGCGTGCGGCAGGTCGCCGATCTGCTTGGCCATGGTTTTCTCCTGTTCGATTTCAAGTGAATAGGGCCAACGCCCATGCCTCGATTGCGCTCATCCTTCGAGGTCGCTCAGCGTGAGGTTCCTCGTTGCCTGCACCAGTACCTCACCCTTAGTGAAGCCGAAGGGCGAGCCGCGCATACGGCATCAGGTCAAATCGATCTCGCTCAGATCGGACACCACGATGTCGGCGCCGGCCTTCTTCAGCGCCTCCGGCTCGTCGTGCCGCGCCACCCCGATGACCAGCCCGAACTTGCCCGCCTTGCCGGCTTCCACGCCCGAGATCGCGTCTTCCAGTACCACCGAGCGCTCGATCGACGCACCGACCAGCTTGGCCGCTTCCAGATACGTATGTGGATCCGGCTTGCCGGCGAGCTTGCGTTCCGCAGCGACGTTGCCATCCACCTTCGCCTCGAACAGACCGGTCAGCCCGGCGACCTCGAGCACCGCGTCGCAGTTCTTGCTGGAGGTGACGATGGCGACGTGCTTGCCCTGTTTCTTGAGTGCCTTCACGAGCTTGACCGACGAGTCGAACACCACGGCGCCCTCGTCCTTGAGGACGTCGTTGAACATGTCGTTCTTGCGGTTGCCGAGGCCGCACACCGTCTCCATGTCCGGCGTGTCGCTCGGATCGCCCCATTCCAGTTCCATGCCGCGGGACCGGAGGAAACTGTCCACTCCGTCGTAGCGCGGCTTGCCGTCCACGTAGCGGACATAGTCCGGATCGATCTCGAACGGCTCGTAAGGCGCGTCCTCGCGCTCGGCGACCTTCTGCAGGTATTCGTCGAACATTCGCTTCCATGCCGACGCGTGGACGCTGGCGGTGTCGGTGATGATCCCGTCGAGGTCGAACAGCCAGGCATCGTACTTGTCCGACACTACAGTTTGGGTGTCTTGCGCGGCGGCCATGGGGTCCCTTCCCTCGGTTGGGCTCGAAGCGCTCGGGCTGCCGCGTGTGCATCCGCTCCCGACGGGGCCGCTCGATAGCTTCAGAGCGTCATTTCGCAGTCGCACCACTATAGACGACGAGGCCACCATGACCACCCCTCAAGCGGCGAAAGCTTGTTCGGGCAGGAAACCGCCCCGATATTCCGTGTGCCTCCCGTCCTCGGATGTATGACGCTACACCATGAAGCTGACCTACGATGCGCCCGTGTACCGACCGCCCAGCGAGGCCCGCAGCCTGATCATTCAGGCGACGATCGGCTGCTCGTTCGACGGCTGCACGTTCTGCTCCATGTACAAATCGAAGGATTATCGCGCCCGGCCGCTGGAGGCGGTTTTCGCCGACATCGCCACCGCAGCCCGCTTCTGGCCCGAGGCGCGCCGGGTGTTCCTCGCCGACGGCGACGCCGTGGTTCTGCCGACCGCGGATCTTGTCGCCATCCTCGATCGCCTTGCCGGTACGTTCCCGCGCCTGGAGCGGGTGTCGGCGTACGCGACGCCCATGGCCCTCAATGCCAAGCCGATGGAGGACTTGGCGCGGTTGCGGGACAAGGGGCTGAGCCTCGTCTACCTCGGGATCGAGTCGGGCTCGGCTTCGATCCTGAAGCGCATCCGCAAGGGCGCGACCCCGGCCACCATGGCGCGGGCGCTCGATGCCGCGCGCGGCGCCGGGCTGGCGGTGTCGGCGACGGTGATACTCGGGCTCGGCGGACGGCGGTTGTGGACGGAGCACGTCGACGCCACGGCGGACCTGATCAACCGCGCTCCGCCGACGTTTCTGTCGACCCTGCAACTGCGCCTCGACGCGGATGTCCGTGACGACTTTTTGAGTCGCTTCTCCCGCGACGGCGTGCCTTTCGAAGAGCAGGACGACGCGGGCATTCTCGCGGAGCAGGAGCGGCTGCTGGCGGCGCTCGATCCGCCGGCACCGGTGATCTTCCGCTCCAACCACGCCTCCAACTGCCTGGCATTGGCCGGTACCTTGCCGGACGATCGCGCCGCCCTGTTGGCGCTGATCGCCGCCGCCCGCGCCGGCGCCCCGCTTCTCCGCCCGCAGAGCCTGAGAGGGCTGTAGCGGCGCCGACCCTGTCGTCACAGGATCTCCAGCACCGCCTCGGGCGGCCGGCCGAGGCGGGCGCGCTCGCCATGCACGACGATCGGCCGCTCGATGACCACCGGGTTGGCGACCATGCCCCGGATCAGCGCCTCGTCGCTCAAGCCGGGATCGTCGAGGCCCGCTTCGGCGCTCTCCTTGCGGCGCATCAAGTCCCGCGGCCGCATCCCCAGCATGGCGAGAATCTGCTCGAGCATGGCGGCGTCAGGCGGGTCCTTCAGGTACTCGACGACGACGGGCCCGATGCCGCGGTCCTGCAACAGCGCCAGCGTCGCCCGCGACTTGCTGCAGCGCGGGTTGTGATAGATGGTGACGGTCATCGCTTGGCTTCTCCAACTGCAATGGTGGCGCCTCATCATAAAGCCAGATCTTCGGGCGTGTCGGCGTCGATGATGTGGCGGGCGAGGTCCCAGGAGAAGCCGGCGCGGGCGAGGGAGGCCAAGTCCTTGTCCCGCTTGGCGGTGCGCTCGGCGGCAGGGCGGAACGGACCGAGGCGGCGGCGGCGGGCCAGGTTGACGGCGGCAACGGCGTCCGTGTCGGCGGCGACCGCGTCGGCGGCGACCGCGTCGTCGAGCGACGCCAGCGCCGCCGCAATGTCGTCGTCGCCGACGCCCTTCTGACGCAGGCGGGCGCGGATGCCGCTCGTCGGCACGCCGCGGCGGTGCAGGTTTTCGGCGCGTCCGCCGGCATAGACCCTGTCGTCCAGAAGACCGGCGGCGCGATAGCGCGCCACCAGCGCGTCGACCAGCGCTGCGCCAGCCTCGCGGTCGGTGTCGTGGGCGTCCGCCGAGCGCTCCACCCGCCGCATCAGCACTCGCCGCAAAGCCTCGGCCGATGTGGCGAATCGCTGCAGGTAGTAGAGCGCCGCGTTCTCCAGCGACTGCGCGGTCACCTTGCGAGGCTGTCTCGGCATGGCGAAACTGTGCGGCGTCCCGTATGGTGCGTCCTGTCGGCGATCAACGGGAAGATAACATGCGATATCCGGCCGCGGGAGATCTGGAAGCCGCCAACTGGCTCGGGCTGTGGACCCTCTACATGCGCGAAGTGCGGCGCTTCATGAAGGTCTACACCCAGACCTTGCTGGCGCCGATCGTGACGACGCTGCTGTTCCTGGCGATCTTCGCCCTCGCCCTCGGGCGCGCCGTCGAGAGCGTGCACGGCGTGCCGTATCTCCAGTTCCTGGCGCCCGGACTGATCATGATGGCGGTGGCGCAGAACGCCTTCGCCAACACGTCTTCGTCCATCGTGATCGCCAAGGTCCAGGGCAACATCGTCGACACCCTGATGCCGCCGCTCACCGCCCATGAACTGACGTTCGCCATCGCGATGGGCGGGATGAGCCGCGGCGTACTGGTCGGCTTCGTGACGCTGCTCGCCATGTCGCCGTTCGTACCGATCCACATCCACAGCCCCGCGCTGATCCTCTACCACGCGGTGATGGCGTCGCTCATGCTGTCGCTGCTCGGCATCGCCGGCGGCATCTGGTCGGAAAAGTTCGACCACATCGCCGCGGTCACCAACTTCGTGGTGACGCCGCTGTCGTTCCTCTCCGGCACGTTCTACTCCATCGACCGCCTGCCGGCGGCGGGGCAGGCGATCGCCTACGTCAACCCGTTCTTCTACATGATCGACGGCTTCCGCTACGGGTTCATTGGATACGCCGACGCGCCGCCGCTGTTGGGGGTAGCGGTGCTCGCGGGGGTCAACGCCGGGCTGTGGCTCTTGTGCTACTGGATGTTCAAACGAGGCTACAAGCTCAAGGCATGAGAGCGGACGACCTGGACCAAGTGTTGGCGGAGGCGCGCGCCTGTCGGCACTGCGAAGGGGCGTTGCCGCTGGGGCCGCGGCCGGTTCTGCGGGCCGCGGCGTCGGCGCGGCTGCTGATCGTCGGCCAGGCGCCCGGGACCCGCGTGCACGCAACCGGCATCCCGTGGAACGACGCCTCGGGCGATAGGCTGCGGCTCTGGCTGGGTCTGGAGCGCGATGTTTTTTATGACGAGCGCCGTGTCGCCATCGTCCCCATGGGCCTCTGCTATCCGGGCCGCGACGCAGGCGGGGGCGACAAGCCGCCGCGGCGGGAATGCGCGCCTTTGTGGCACGGGCGCATCGTCGCGGCGTTGCCCAACCTCCAACTGACTTTGCTGGTGGGACGCTATGCGCAGGTCCGCTATCTGCCCGCGGGCGGCGCAACGTCGGTGACCGAGGCGGTGCGGGACTGGCGGGCGCACGGTCCGCGGCTTTGGCCGCTGCCTCACCCGAGTTGGCGCACCATCGGCTGGCAGCGGAGACATCCTTGGTTCGAGGCGGAACTTCTCCCGGAGTTGCGGGCCCGGGTGCGGGCGCTGTTGACCGACGCGGACCCATACGCCGTGGATTGATCAGCAGACGCCGTCGGTTCCGCCCGCTCCAAATGACGGCGACAGGGAACGGCGGAGCGTCAACCGGGTCGCTTGAACCGCTTGTAGACCACCGGCACCAGGGCGAGCACCGCCAGGCCGCCCAGCCCTGCCATGATTTGCGGGGTGATCACCCCGGAGAGCGAAATCTCCTCGTTCCTGTCGAGGACGCTGCCGAGACCGGAGCCGAAGATGGCGAAGACGGCCGTTCCCGGAATGATGCCGATGGCGGTGCCGATTACGAAGGTACGCAGCGGCACGCCGAGAAAGGCGGGCGCCAGATTGACCAGCCAAAACGGAAACAAGGGCACCAGGCGCAGCACCAGCAAATAGCTGAGCGCGTTGTCGCGGAAGCCGGCTTCCATCTTGCGGATGGCGGGGCCGGCCCGCCGGCGCAGAACGTCGCCGATGGAGAGACGCGCCACCAGGAACAACAGCGTGGCGCCTATGGTCGCACCGATCACGGCGTACGTGGTCCCGAGGGCCGCACCGAACACGAAGCCGCCGGTGACCGTCATGATGGCGCCGGACGGAGGAAGAAATACGATGGCTGCCGCGTAGACGGCGATGTACTCCAGAGCCGCAAGCACGGCGTTGGCTTCGACCCATGCCACGAGGGCGTCGCGGTTGCGGCGCAGGGCGTCGAGGGTGAACGCCTCGTGCAGCCCGGAGGCGAAGAACGCCGCCGCGGCGATCGCCAGCACGATCAGCGGCGCCCAGCGCCACAGCAGAGGCGTCCCTGCGGTCTTGCCTTCGGCGGCACTTTCGGCGGCACTGTCGGCGTCGGCGGTCATGGGCTTCCTCTGGGGCTTCCCTCTGGGGCTTCCTTCTGGGGTTTCCTTCCGGGCACACGCGGCCCCTGCGTCGTTATCCGCAGGCCCTTCTATCGTAGAGCGGGAGGGACCATTACGAGCATCACGATTGCTCACCGGGCCGTGACCGCCCGCCGGCGCTCGGCGCCGGCGTTGACTTGCCGTAGCCGAGCCCGTATACAGCGCTCCTGTTCCGCGAGGGAGACGGTTGGTGAAACGCACCTTTCAACCCAGCAATATCGTCCGCAAGCGACGGCACGGCTTCCGCCAGCGCATGGCGACGGTCGGTGGTCGGCGCATTATCGCCAATCGGCGGCGCAAGGGACGCAAGCGCCTGTCGGCTTGACCTGCCCGGTGGCTCAAGCCCTTCTTCGCTTGAAACGCCGATCGGAGTTTCTCCGGGTCGCCCGATCCGGACGCCACGCAGCATCTCCCGGACTGGTTCTGCAAACGCTGTCGCGCCCGCGTGCCGAGGGAGCGGAGGACACGGTGCCGCCGATGCGGTTGGGAATAACGGTCACCAGGAAGGTCGGTAATGCCGTACGGCGCAATCGCGTCCGCCGCCGGTTGCGGGCCGTGGCTGCGGAGGTCTTGCCGTCGCAGGCGAGGGAGGGGTACGACTATGTGCTGATTGGACGGGCGGCCACTTTGACGAGGCCGTATCCCGATCTGCTTGTCGACCTCGGGCGCGCGCTGACCCGTCTCCGCGTACGAAACGGCGCCGCGGAAGCCGAACGGCCGGCGCGGTCCGCCGGCCGACCATGAACCTGCTGCGATCCGGTCTGCGGGGCGTGATTCTCCTGTACAAGTACGGCGTGTCTCCGGTACTTCCGGGGGGGTGCCGCTTTCATCCCTCATGCTCCTCCTACGCCCTTGAAGCCGTCGACCGCTTCGGCGCGGGCCGCGGCGGGGCATTGGCGATGCGGCGAATCCTGCGGTGCCACCCGTGGGGCGGTTCGGGGTTCGATCCCGTGCCGGAACGGCGCGAGCCGTCCGATCGTCCCGCACCCTCGTCCACTTTGACGCGCTGATCCGACACGACGTCAGGCCGGAGACATGGTTGAAAACAGAAACCTGATTCTTGCGATCGTGCTGTCGGTCGCCATCCTGTTCGGCTTCGACCTCGTCTACAGCTATTTCTATCCAAGGCCGGACCTGCCGACGCCGGCTCCGCAGGGGCAGGTCACGCCCGGCGCCCCGGCGGAACCGGGCTCTCCGCCTGCGCCGGGCGCTCCGCCCGCACCGCGTCGAGACCAGAGCGCGCTTCCCGACGTCGCGACGCCCGATGCGTTGACGCCGGCGCCGTCCGGGGTCACCACGGTGAGCGAAGCCATCAACAGCCGCGAGCGGGCTCTGGCGGCGACGCCGCGGGTGCGCATCGACACGCCGCGCCTGCACGGCTCGATCAGTCTGGTCGGCGGGCGTCTCGACGACCTGACCCTCGCCAACTACCACGCCACGGTTGACCCCACGAGCCCGGAGATCATCCTGCTGTCGCCCCAGGGCAGCGTCGATGCGTACTACGCCAAGGTCGGCTGGAACGACGGCGGCGCCGGCATCGCTCTGCCGGGCGAGGACGACCAGTGGACAGCCGATCATGACACCCTGACCCAGGATCAGCCGGTGACCTTGAGCTGGGACAACGGCCAGGGGCTGACCTTCAAGCGAACGTTCGCGCTCGCAAGCGACTACCTGTTCACCATCACCCAGCGGGTCGAGAATGCGGGCGACACGGCCGTCAACCTCCACCCCTACGCGCTGGTCGCCAGATTCGGAATGCCGCAGGTCACCGGATTCTATATCCTCCACGAAGGGCCGATCGGCGTCTTCGACGGCACCCTGAAAGAGGTCGACTACGACGACCTGGAGGAGGCTGGCGTCATCCAGCAGCGCACCACCGGCGGCTGGATCGGCATCACCGACAAGTACTGGCTGACGGCGGTGATCCCGGATCAGCAAGCCAACGTTCTGACGCGCTTCGTGCACCACCGCTCCAACGACCGCAACGCCTACCAGACCGACTACATCGCCGACGCGATGACCGTACCGCCGGGCGGCTCCGTGACCTGGGACACGCGCATCTTTGCCGGCGCGAAAGAGGTGCAGCTTCTCGACCAGTACCGCGAGCAGTTCGGCATCGCCGGGTTCGACCGGGCGATCGACTTCGGCTGGTTCTATTTTCTCACCAAGCCAATCTTTTACTTTCTCATCTATATCCGCGAATACGTCGGCAACTTCGGTGTCGCCATCCTGATCCTGACGGTGGCGATCAAGCTGGTGTTCTTCCCGCTCGCCAACAAGTCCTACAAGGCGATGAGCCAGATGCGCAAGCTGCAGCCGGAGATGCTGAAGCTGCGCGAGCGCTTCGGCGACGACAAGATGCGCCTCAACCAGGAGATGATGGCCCTCTACAAGCGGGAAAAGGTCAGCCCGGCTTCCGGTTGCCTGCCGATGCTGGTCCAGATCCCGGTGTTCTTTGCCCTCTACAAGGTGCTGTTCGTCACCATCGAGATGCGCCACGCGCCGTTCTTCGGCTGGGTCCAGGATCTTTCGGCCAGGGATCCGACGACGATTTTCAATCTGTTCGGCATCATCCCGTGGAACCCGCCGGACATGCTGATGATCGGCGCCTGGCCGCTGATCATGGGCATCACCATGTTCCTGCAGCAGAAGCTCAACCCGCAGCCACCCGATCCGCTGCAGGCCAAGATCTTCATGGCGCTGCCGGTGGTGTTCACCATCATGCTGGCCCCGTTCCCGGCCGGGCTGGTCATCTACTGGACGTGGAACAATATTCTGTCGATCCTGCAGCAGTGGGTGATCATGCGCCGCATGGGCGTAAAGAACCCGATCACGTCCTGAGCCGCAGGTCGGGCGAAGCGCCGGAGCCTGAGCCATGATGGATGTCGAGCCCGGTGTTCCCGAGGAGGGCGGCGCAGCGCTGCTGGAGCAGGGGCGGCGGCTGTTCGCCCTGCCGTGCCGGTTCGTGATCGGGGCGGCGGCGATCGACCAGACCCCGCCGTCGCCGCTGATCGAGGTTGCATTTGCCGGGCGCTCCAATGTCGGGAAGTCGACCCTCCTCAATGCCCTGACCGGCCACCTTCAGCTGGCCCGCACCTCCAACACTCCCGGCCGGACGCAGCAGCTCAACTTCTTCCAACTTGGCGACCGGCTGATGCTGGCCGATCTCCCCGGCTACGGCTACGCCAAGGCGCCGAAGGATGTGGTCGAGCGCTGGACCCGGCTGGTCCGCACCTACCTGCGGGGCCGGCCGACGCTCCGCCGGGTGCTGCTGCTGATCGACGCGCGCCACGGCGTCAAGGACGTGGACCAGGAGATCATGGCCATGCTGGACGCCGCCGCCGTGTCGTACCAGGCGGTCCTGACCAAGTGCGACAAGCCCGGGCCGACGGCGCTGGCGCGCACCCGTGACGCGGTTGCCGAAGCTCTCGCCAGGCACCCGGCTGCCTATCCGGAGGTGCTGGCGACGAGCGCCGCCACCGGCGCCGGCATTCCCGAGGTGCGGGCGGCGATCGCCGAACTGGTGTTCCCGGAGGCGGGCGAGGAGAGTACAACGGGTCTGGATGAAAGGGCGGGGGATACGGGGTGACGGACACCATGGACGGCAAACGCACCAAGACGCGGGAGGAGTGGGTGGCGCAGGCGCGGCTGCTGTCGGAGGCGCTGCCCTACATGCGCCGCCACGCCAAGCAGACCTTCGTCATCAAGTACGGCGGCCACGCCATGGGCAGCCCAGAGCTGGCGCAACTGTTCGCGCGGGACGTGGTGCTGCTCCGTCAGGTCGGCATGAACCCCATCGTCATCCACGGCGGCGGCCCGCAGATCGAGCAGATGCTGCGCCGCCTCAAGATCAAGAGCGAGTACGTGGACGGGCTCCGCGTCACCGACCCCGAGACGGTCGAGGTGGTCGAGATGGTGCTGGCCGGCAAGATCAACAAGCAGATCGTCGCCGACATCAACGCCGCCGGCGGCTTTGCGGTCGGGCTCTCCGGCAAGGACGGCAACCTGATCCGCGCCACCAAGCTGCGGCGCACCAAGCGCGACCCGGACTCCAACATCGAGCGCATCCTGGACCTGGGGCTGGTCGGCGAGCCCAGCGAGATCAACCCGCACATCCTCGATTTCTACGCCAAGTCGGACATCACCCCGGTGATCGCGCCGATCGGCGCCGGCTCCCGCGGCGAAACCCTCAACATCAACGCCGACACGGTCGCGGGCGCCATCGCCGCCGCGGTCGGGGCCAAGCGCCTCCTGATGCTGACCGACGTGGAGGGGGTGCTCGACCAGGGCGGCCACCTGATCCAGGCGATGACGGCGACCGAGGCGCGCGCCCGCATCCGGGACGGCACCGTCAAGGGGGGCATGATTCCAAAGGTCGAAACCTGCCTCGATGCGATCAGCAAGGGCGTCGCCGGCGCCGTCATCGTCGACGGCCGCACCCCCCACGCCGTGCTTCTGGAACTCTTCACCGAACACGGCGCCGGCACCCTCATCACCGCCGACCCGGCGGCGTAGGCAGCGGGCACAGAAGCACCGCAATTAGTGGTTGTTGAGGTTGCGGCGGGTCGTCAAGATCTGGCGCGATTCGGGGCGGTTTTCAGCGCATCTGTATGCATTCTGATCAGCCACCAGGGGGTTAAACCCTTCAGATCATTGCATTTGTGTCCGAATCCGCGCCCGGAATGTATGCAGAAGTACTCCGATGTACTCCAAACCGCCCTCAACCCATTGAAATGGCTATGTTCTAGCAGAAGTTGCGTCGCCCTGCCGTCCCCGCGCCACCAACCCTCCCGCGCCGCCTCAAGCGATAGGAACGATCAAAGAACATAACCCCGCAGATCGCCGACGTCAACATCGAGGCGGTCGTCCGGTCCGTTGAAGCGGTCGCTGCCGGGGTGGCGGGAGAGTAGCCAGGCGGCAGCACGACCGTCAGCGGATGTACTCGGCCATTGCGTCCAGGAGCCAGGTGGCGAGGTGGCGGGCGTAGGAGGCGCGGACGTAGAGGCGGTAGGAGGGCGTGTCGTCGGTTTGCTCCAGGAGGACCTGGGTCTTGGCGATGATGGTTCCCAGGCACCGGCCGGGCCCGAAGGCGCGCGGGTGAAGGTCGAGATAGCAGCCCTTCTCCAGGACATCCCGGGCACGGGGGCCGGAGATCTCCAGCACCGTGCGATGGGCGCTCACGTCCGCGACGGCGTGGTGCTGTCCCGCCAGGGTCTTTTCGAGGTCGCCGCGGATGCGGTCCTGTTCTCCCTCCGGGCCGACGATCAGCCATTCGTCCGGACCGAGCCAAAGGATCCGCAGGTCGCCTGAAACAGCCACATGATTGGCATTCACAGGCGGCCTGATGGTCAACGCCGCCTCGACGCCGTCGAGAAAGCGGGGATCATGGGGGTCGCCCCGCAGATCGACCTGCGTCAGGAACGGCGATTCCCGAAGAACGACAGCGCCTTCGCGGGATGTCTGCGCCATCGTCTCGTGGAGCGGGCCGAGCGGGCTCTCGGGAGGGCTCATCTCAGCCATCCTTGCGCGCTCCTTCCGGGTCGTAAAAGACGGGCGGGACGATGCGGGCGGTCATCGTCTTGCTCTCCAGCGGCGCGAACACCCGCCCGCCCAACCGCTCGCGCCCGCGGACGACCAGAGCCAGGGCGAAGGAGCGGCCCAAGGTCGCGCTGTAGTAGCTCGACGTCACGTGTCCGATCATGGGAACGGGCGCGGGGAGCTTCGGGTCCTCGACAAGCTGGGCGCCCTCGGGCAAGACCTCGTTCGGATCCTCGGGGAACAGTCCGACAAGCTGCTTGCGGTCGGGCCTCTTCGTGTCCGCACGGGCGAAGGACCGCTTGCCGAGGAAGTCTTTCTTGGTCCCGGAGACGATCCAGTCCATCCCCAGATCCTGGGGCGTGACGGAGCCGTCCGTGTCCTGCCCCGCGATAATGAATCCCTTCTCCGCCCGCAGCACGTGCATGGCTTCGGTCCCGTAGGGCGTGATGTCGAATTCATGTCCCGCATTCATGACGGCGTCCCAGAGCGAGCGGCCGTGCCACCGGGACACATTGATTTCGTAGGACAACTCGCCGGTGAAGCTGATGCGGAAGATGCGTGACGGAATGCCGGCAACGGTTCCTTCGCGACAGCTCATGAAGGGAAAAGCAACCGGACCGAGATCGACGTCGGAGCAAATCTTCTCCAAGACGGCCCGTGATCTCGGCCCCGCCACGGAGACGGTCGCCCAGTGCTCGGTCACGGACGTACAGTAGACGTTCAGATCCCGCCACTCCGTCTGAAGGTACTCCTCCAACCAATCGAGGACGTTGGCGGCGCCGCCGGTGGTGGTCGTCATCAGGTAACGATTCTCGGCCAGGCGGGCCGTCGTGCCGTCGTCGAAGACCATCCCGTCCTCGTGGCAGATGACGCCGTAACGGACGCGCCCGACCTCCAGCCTGGACCAGGCGTTGGTGTAGATGCGGTTCAGGAACTCGGCCGCATCCGCCCCCTGGATGTCGATCTTGCCGAGGGTCGAGGCGTCCAGGATCCCGACCCCGTTGCGCACCGCCAGGCACTCCCTGTTGACGGCCGCGCGCATGTCTTCGCCCGGTTTCGGGAAAAACCGCGGCCGCTTCCACTGACCGACGTCCTCCAGTAACGCGCCGTTGGCGACATGCCAGTCGTGGATGGCCGTCACGCGGACCGGGTCGCTCAACGGGCCCAGGCCCCGGCCCGCCATCGCGCCGAATGGCAGCGGTGTGTATGGCGGGCGGAACGTCGTCGTTCCCGTATCGGGAATCGATCGGCCGAGGTACTCGGACAGGATAGCAAGCCCGTTGACGTTGCCGGTCTTGCCCTGGTCCGTGCCGAAGCCGGTCAGGGTGTAGCGCTTCATGAGTTCGACGGACTCGAAGCCCTCGCGGGCCGCGAGATGGATGTCGGCGGCTGTCGTGTCGTTCTGGAAATCGACGAAATGCTTGGCTTTGCCGTGACCCGGCTTCCGGGTCGACGGAACAAGCCAGAGCGGCTCGATGCCGAACGGATCCGGCGCCGACACGCGAAACGCCTCCGTGGCCGACGCGTTGCCACCGAAGCCCGCCGCATCGGCCGCAAGAGCGCCCGCAGTCGCACCTTCATGAAGACAGTCGGCAAGATCGAAGGCGCCATTGCAGGCCCCGGCGGACACGACCTCTTGCACGGAGCGGCCCGGCACGAAGCAGGCCTTGGCATCGTCAAAAACAAGCTTGCCGCGCGACTGACAGAAGAGGTGTACGACCGGGCTCCAACCGCCCGACATCAGCACGACATCGCAGGCAATAGTGCGCTCGGGCTCGCGCACCGACCGCTTGTCCGCGCTCAACGGCCTGATCTTGACCCCCTGCACGCGCTTCGTTCCATTGACCCCGACGATCACTTGCCCCGCAAAAAGGCTGACACCTTTCTTGAGCAACGGCTCCGTGTGCCGCGGGTCCGGCTCTCTGCGGGCGTCGACGACGGCTGCGATGCTCAGTCCAGCTTCCTGCAGATCCGCTGCGGCGTCGTACGCGCTGTCATTGTTCGTGAAAATCACGGCCTTTCGACCAGGGATCGCGGCATAACGGTTGACATAGGACTGTGCCCCGCTGGCCAGCATGATGCCTGGCCGGTCGTTATCGGCGAACACCAGCGGCCGCTCGTGCGCCCCCGTCGCCAGGACGACCTGCCTCGCCCGGATGTGCCAGAGGCGCGTGCGGGGATGCCCGGGACCCGAGGCTTCGCCCATATGGTCGGTGCGGCTCTCCAGCGCGCACAGGTAGTTGTGGTCGTAGTAGCCGAAGACCGTGGTGCGCGGGAGGAGGCGAACGTGTTCCATGGTGGCCAACGCGGCGGCTTGCTCGGCGGCCCAATCGGCGCCCGATTGCCCGTCGATCCGGCGTCGCAACGAAAGCAGGCTGCCGCCGAACTCGCGCTGCTCGTCGGCGATGATGACGCGCGCTCCCGCACGGCCCGCCGCAACCCCGGCCGCAAGGCCCGCGGGTCCGCCGCCAACCACCAGGACGTCGCAATGGCTGTACCTGTGATCGTAGCAATCCGGGTCCGGCTCCGTTGGCGCTCGGCCCCAGCCGGCGCTCTTGCGGATGTAGGGCTCCATGACCTTCATCCACAGCCGCTGCGAGGGCATGAATGTCTTGTAATAGAAGCCGGCCGGGAACAATTGCGAGAACAAGCCCCTGGCGGCATTGACGTCGAAGTCGACGCTCGGCCAGGCATTGAGGCTTTCGGCGATCAAGCCGTCATGGAGTTCCACTTGGGTGGCGCAGGCGTTCGGCACGGTGCGGGCGCCGGCGCCAAGCTGTACCAGGGCGTTCGGCTCCTCGCTCCCGGCCGCGACGAAGCCCCGCGGCCGATGATACTTGAAGCTGCGCCCCACGAGGTGCACGCCGTTGGCGATCAGCGCCGACGCCAGGGTGTCGCCGGCGAAGCCTTCATAGCGGCGCCCGTCGAAGCGAAACGTCAGGCGCTTCGACCTGTCGATCCGTCCCCCCTTCGACAGTCTGAAGGAACCGGTCATGCCGCTAATCTCCCACCGTCGGGAGAGGAGGCGTCTCGGTACCCATCTCGTAGGTAACAAGAATCTCGTTGCTTACCGTGTGCCGAATGGCGTTGAACCAGCGCCTGCACCCGGCCGCGTGCATCCACCGCTCGTGGCGCCACCCCTTTGTGTTGGCCCGCATATACAGGTAGTTGGCCCAGGCTTCGTCCGACAGCGCATCGGGGTCCTCCGGACGCGCAATATGGGCTTCCCCGCCGTGGTGGAACTCGATTTCCGGTCGCCGCCCGCAGTATGGACATTCGATCAACAGCATCCCGCCCTCCCCGGCAGCGGATCAGTGCGCCACCGCCGCCGCACCGTGCTCGTCTATCAGGCGCCCGCTCACGAAGCGATCGAGAGAGAACGGCGCGTTCAAGGGATGAGGCTCGTCCCTGGCGATCGTGTGCGCAAAGCACCACGCAGAGCCCGGCGTTGATTTGAAGCCTCCCGTGCCCCAGCCACCATTGATGTAGAAGCCGTCAATCGGGGTTTTCGAGACGATCGGGCTGGCATCCGGACAGGTGTCGACCGTGCCGGCCCAGGCGCGCATCATTCTCATTCGGCTGAAGATCGGGAAGAGTTCCTTGAGCGCCGCCATCTGGCCCTCGATGAGGTGGAAGCTGCCGCGCTGGCCGTAGGCGGTCAGGGCGTCGATCCCGGACCCGATGACAAGTTCTCCCTTGTCGGATTGGCTGACGTAGACGTGCACCGCGCCCGACATGACGACGGTATGCAGCACCGGCTTGATGGAATCGGAGACCAGCGCCTGCAATGGATGGCTCTGGATGGGAAGGCGAAGGCCCGCCATCCCCGCCAACACGGAGGTGTCTCCGGCCACGACTATGGCGGCCTTCCTGGTCTTGATCACGCCGCGGGTGGTATCGACGCCGGTAACGCGGTTCCCCTCCCGCATGATGCCGGTGACCTCACAGCCCTGGATGATGTCCACCCCGCGGGCGTCGGCCGCTCGCGCGTAGCCCCACGCCACCGCGTCGTGGCGCGCGACGCCGGCGCGCCGCTGAAGGGTCGCTCCCAGCACCGGATACCGCGCGTCGGGCGAGACGTTGAGGATAGGGCAGAAGGCCTTGACTTGCTCCGGTTCCAGCCACTCCGCGTCGATGCCGTTGAGCCGGTTCGCGTAGAGTCGTCGCCTGCTCGCCCTCACGTCCTGCAGGTTATGGGCCAGGTTGATGACGCCGCGCTGACTGAACATCACATTGAAGTTTAAGTCCTGCGACAGCTTTTCCCACAGCTTCAGGGAATGCTCGTAGAGATGGGCGCTCTCGTCCCAAAGATAGTTGGAGCGCACGATGGTCGTGTTCCGTCCCGTGTTCCCGCCGCCCAGCCAGTTCTTCTCCAGCACGGCAACGTTGGAGACTCCATGCTCCTTCGCGAGATAGTACGCCGTCCCCAGCCCGTGGCCACCGCCCCCGACGATCACGACGTCGTACGATGGTTTCGGATCCGGATTCCGCCATTGGCGCGGCCAGTTCTCGTGATGGGTGAGCGCGTTGCGGGCGATGGAGACTATGGAGAACTTCGTCATTCCCGGTTGACCAGGCTCGGCGCTACTGGAATGCGACGCTGCTTTGGGCCTTGGCGATCTTGGGGTCGCCCCAGCGCTTGGGCGGAGTCGGAGCCTGTCCGGCGACGACGGTGGTGCCGAACAGGGGCTCGGTGAGTTCGACGCGGCGGCCTTGGGCTTCGACGAACACGCGGTTGCCCTCGAACAAAGCCATCTCCAGCGTGTCGGTCGATTGCTCGCCCCAGACGGTGGTGCCGCGGATGCCGGCGGTGGCGATCGGCGTGATGACGGTCATCGGGCTCGAAGTGGTGTCGTCGATCTTGCCGGAGATGGCGAGGAAGGCGCCGCGCAGGAGGCCGAACACGCCGCCCCGCTCGTCCGCTTCGAACGCGCCGATGGTGAAGTTGGCGTTCTCGCCGAGGGTGATCACCGCGCCGTCGCGCATACGCATTTCGAGGCGCGATGCCGCTCCGGTCTGGATGCGGTCGCCTGGCCGAAGGGCGGCGCCTTCCGCCAGATCACGGCTGGCGCCCGCCAGTTCCGCGGTCGCCGTGCCCTGCAGGCGCGCGACGGCGCCGGCCACCTCGGCGGCTCGCGCGGGCGCGAATGGCGCAAAGAGCACGATCAGAAGGCAAATGCTGCGAAGCGCGATCGCAAGTCCCATGATGTTCCCCCTCTCTCTACAACGCCGGCCGTCACGCGGTACGACCGTATGCGGCCGTCACACGGCGCGCGAATGGCGTTTCTGACCCCCTGCCAGGTAGGCGTCGAAGGCGGCGGCGGCGAGGCGCACGAAGGGCCGGCCGGCGTCCGGGATCGTAATGCGGTCGTCGTCCATCGTAACGAGGCCGTCGGCAACCAGCGGCGCCAGGGCGTCGAGCGACCGGGACAGATCAACGGCCGCGACGGCGCCGTCGTGGCGGGCGCGGACCGCGGAGAGGTCGACCTCGAGGTCGCACATCAGCCGCTCGATGATGTCGCCGCGCAGCCGGTCCTCGGGCGTGAGCGCGAGGCCGCGGGCGACCGGCAGGCGGCCGTCCTCCACGTGCCGCCGATAGTCGCGGAGCGGCGACAGGTTCTGGACATAGCCTTGCGGGAGTTGACCGATGGCGGATGCGCCGAAGCCCAACATGACCGGCGCCGTATCGGCGGTGTAGCCCTGGAAGTTGCGATGCAGGCGTCCGTGCTCCAACGCCTGCGCCAGGGTGTCGTCCGGCCGCGCGAAATGGTCGAGGCCGATGGCGCGGAAGCCGTGCTCCTGCAGGCGCCGGGACGCCGCCGAGACCTGGTCAAGGCGGGCCGCCGCATCCGGCAGGTCCGCCTCGTTGATCATGCGCTGGTGGCTCTTCATCCACGGCACGTGGGCGTAGCCGAACAGGGCGAGGCGGGCGGGATCGAGGCTGACCGCCTTGTCCACCATGTCGAGCACGCGCGCCGTCGTCTGGTGCGGCAGGCCGTACATCAAATCGAGGTTGATGCGCTGGATGCCGTGGGCGCGGAGCCAGCCGCACACGCGCGCCACTACCTCGAAGGGCTGGATGCGGTTGATCGCCGCCTGGGTGTCCGGCTCGAAGTCCTGGACGCCGATGCTGACGCGGTTGACGCCGGCGGCGGCCAGCGCGGCGACGTAGGCTTCCGTCGTGTCGCGGGGATCGAGCTCCACGGCGACCTCGGCGTCGTCGGCAACGTCGAAGCGGTCGCGGAGCGCACCGATCAGCGCCAGCCAGTCCTCCGGCGTCAACAGCGTCGGGCTGCCGCCGCCCCAGTGCAGGTGGCGGGCGGTGAGGCGGCCGGGGAGCGCATCGGCCACCAGGCCAATCTCCCGATGCAGGACGTCGAGGTATTCCCGGATCGGCTCGTAGCGCTGCACGATCTTGGTGTAGCAGGCGCAGAACCAGCACATGGAGTCGCAGAACGGGATGTGGAAGTAGAGCGACAAGCCCTGATCGGCATCGAGAGCGCCGAGCCACGTGCGATAGGCCGCATCGTCGACGGCCTCCGAGAAGTGCGGCGCGGTCGGATAGCTGGTGTAGCGCGGCACCCGCATGTCGTAGCGATCGATGAGTGCAGTGCCGGTCTCCGTCTTGCTCGTCTCGTTGCTCGTCATGCCATTGACACTTCCCATTGAAACCACGCGTGCGCCGCCTGCAACCGCGTCCGGGCCTGCTCCGCAGATAAGCACTCCTGCGGGCAGTGACGAGTCCCGTGCCGTTCGCGCCGAGCGCCCCATCACGGCTACGACGTGAATGAGCGAACGTCGTGGCTACGACGTGTATGAGCGAACGTCGTTGCTACGACGTGTATCAGCGAACGTCGTTGCTACGACGTGTATGAGCGAACGTCGTGGCGCTGGCGGCCGAGGCCTTCGATGCCGCATTCGAGCACGTCGCCCGCCTGCATGAACTCCGGCGGCCTGCACCCCAATCCGACGCCGGCGGGGGTGCCGGTGGCGATGACGTCGCCCGGCATCAGGGTCATGAACTGGCTCAGGTGACTGACCAGGGTGGCGACGCCGAAGATCATGTCGCCGGTGTTCCCCGACTGGCGGCGCCGCCCGTTCAGGTCGCACCACAGCGCCAGTTGCTGCGGGTCTGCGACGTCGTTGCGGGTCACCAGCCACGGCCCGAGCGGCGCGAAGGTATCGGCGCTCTTGCCCTTGATGAACTGGCCGCCCCGGTCCTTCTGGAACACGCGCTCGGAGACGTCGTTGATCACCGCATAGCCGGCGACATGGTCGAGGGCGCGCACGTCGTCCACGTAGCGGGCGACGCTGCCGATGATCACCGCCAACTCCACCTCCCAGTCGACCTGGGTGGCGCCCCGCGGCATGACGATGGGATCGCCGGGGCCGCTCAGCGCGGTGATCGCCTTGGAGAACAGCATCGGCTCGGCGCGCGGCGCCGCCCCGGTCTCCGCCGCGTGGTCGCGGTAGTTGAGCCCGATGGCGAGGATCTTGCCGATCCCGGCGACGGGCGGCCCGAGGCGGGTCGTTTCGTCCACCACCGGCAGGGACTCCACATCGACGCACGCCAGCCGGGCGAGGCCGTCCGGCGACAGCGCGTCGCCTCGGATGTCGTCGACATGGTGCGATAGATCGCGGATGAGCCCCTTGTGATCGAGGAGCCCCGGTCGCTCTTGTCCCGCAGGTCCATAGCGCAACAGTTTCATGGCAACCTCCGCACGTCGTCCGGCGCGATGCTCGGCACCGGAGGAAGATACAGGCTTGCGCCCCCTTCGCAACGCCCTCCTTGCGCGATCCTGTGGAGGGTCGCGGTTCAGTCATTGCAAAAGTGGGCGGAGTCGCCAAATATCCCCGCCGCCCGCTCCTACCGCCGATGCACCGTCGGTTCAGTTGGTCGTCATTCACCCGCAGAGGATATGCAAAGCCATGTTGTCGTTGCTTTCCGATCCGCAGGCGTGGGCCAGCCTCGTCACGCTGACCGCGCTCGAGGTCGTCCTCGGGATCGACAACATCATATTTCTCTCGATCGTCACATCGCGCCTGCCGGAGCATCAGCAGCGGGCCGCCCGTCGCGTTGGTCTCGGGCTGGCTGCAGGCATGCGGGTGGCGCTCCTCGTCGGCATCGCCTGGATCATCGGTCTCACCGCGCCAATCTTCACCGTCTTCGACCACACCGTGTCCTGGCGCGACCTGGTGCTCGGCGGCGGCGGCCTGTTCCTGCTCGTCAAGGGGACCATGGAGATCCATCACATGGTGGAGGGGCAAGAGGAAGGCGCCGCGATCCGGACGGTGACCTTCGCCAGCGCGATCCTGCAGATCGTGCTGCTCGACGTCGTGTTCTCGCTCGACTCGGTGATCACCGCCGTCGGCATGGCGCAGCACCTGCCGGTGATGATCGCCGCCGTTCTCATCGCCGTCGCGGTCATGCTGCTCGCGGCCGAGCCGGTGTCGCGCTTCGTCAACACCCACCCGACGGTGAAGATGCTGGCGCTCAGTTTCCTGTTGCTGGTGGGGGTGGCGCTGATCGCCGACGGGCTGCACTTCCACATCCCGCGCGGGTACCTGTATTTCGCGATTGCGTTCTCGATACTTGTCGAGACCCTGAACCGCCTTGCCGCCAGGGCCAGTTCCCGGAGCCGCGCCCGGAAGGCGGCGAAGAAGGAGGCTGGGTGAGCGTCGTCCCAGACGCTCATGAGACGACGGGCGTCTACTCCAGCGGCAGCGGCGGGGCCAGCGGCGCCGGGGGGCGGGGGCGGATGTTGATGAGAGAGCGGCGGTCGATGGCGACGGCGGACGGGTAGGCGGGCGGGGCGCCGCGGAACTCCTGGATGGTGACCGGCTGATCGGCCGCCTCGCCGCAACTCGGACGGAGCACGCCGCAGTCCCAGCGGAAGCCGGGCGGGATGCCGGTGATGCTGCCGCCCCGGTCGATGATGCACGCGCAGAGCTTCGCCGTGAAGCAGGCCGTCTGCCCCAGGGTCGCGCGGTTACACAGAGGCTCCCCGGCGCTGGCGCCGGTCCACGACACCGCCAGTAGCATCACGACGGCTCCGCACCAGCGCAGCAACTTCAGAACCGCACCCACAACGGGCAGCGCCTATTCTAGTTTAGGTAGCGCACATGATAACATGTTCTCCTTAAACATGCAAGCGCCGGCATAGCCCACGGGTGGTTCGGTTGCTCCGGCGCGGTTAGCGTTTGACGCTGGCCGGTCATGCTTTAGAACGAGCCGGAAATCACCTAGAGGCGGTGTGGCGATGCGCGTTCTTTTCATGACCAACGAGTTTCCCCCGCACATCTACGGCGGCGCCGGAGTTCATGTGGAGTATCTCACGCGGGAGTTGGCGAAAATCGCCTCCGTCGAGGTGCGCAGCTTTCATGACCAGGCGTACGTGGACGGGCGGCTGTCAGTGCGCGGCACCAAGATCGAGACGGCGCACTTCCCAGGCTGCCCAGTCGCGTTGGTGTCGCCGCTCCGGGCGCTGGCCACCTGCCTCGCGTTCAACGGCCAGGGCATCGACGCCGACATCGTCCACTGCCATACCTGGTACACGGAGTTCGGCGGGATCCTCACCAAGAAGCTTTATGGCATTCCGCTGGTGGTGACGGTGCATTCGCTGGAGCCGCTGCGCCCGTGGAAGCAGGAGCAGATCGGCCGCGGCTACGAGTTGTCCTGTTGGGTGGAGAAAATGGCGCTGGAGATGGCCGACGCCGTCGTCGCCGTCTCGACCAGCACCCGCGACGACGTGCTGCGGCTGTTCGACGTGGACCCGGATAAGGTTCACGTCATTCCCAACGGCATCGACACCGACGAGTACACGCACGTCGACCGGCCGGTACTGCTGGCGGAACGCGGCATCGACCCCAAGCGCCCCTATGTCCTGTTCGTCGGGCGCATGACGCGCCAGAAAGGCCTCTATTATCTGCTGAAGGCGATCGAGCATATCGATCCGCAACTGCAGATCGTGCTGTGCGCGGGCGAATCCGACACGCCGCGCCTGCAGGCCGAACTGGAGGGCATGGTCGACGACTTGCGCGAGCGGCGGCCCGGGATCGTCTGGATTCCGGAGATGGTGAGCCGCCGCACCACGGTCGCCCTTTACAGCCACGCCGCCGTGTTCTGCTGTCCGTCCATCTACGAGCCGTTCGGCATCATCAATCTGGAGGCGATGGCGTGCGGGACGCCGGTGGTGGCGACAGCGGTCGGGGGCATACCGGAGGTCGTCGCCGACGGCGAAACCGGGTTCCTGGTGGACGCGCGCCTGTCTGCGGAACCGCCTCACGACCCCCTGCAACCTGACCGGCTGGCCCGCGATCTGGCCGACGCGATCAACCGCCTCGGGCTGAACGCGGACCTCAGCCGCACCATGGGCGCAGCCGGGCGCCGGCACGTCGTCGAAAGGTTCAGTTGGGCCAACATCGCCCGGCAGACCTTGGAACTTTATCAGCATCTGGGCGCTTGAACGGAACGCCGGCCTCCGAAAAGGATCGGCGCCTTCCTGTGCAAAATCCTGATCCGAACCGAAGCAAAGCCATCGCCGCAAATCGTCCGCACAACGAGGAGATACCGTGAACGCCGTCGCCGCAGGACCGAGGGTCTATAACCTGTTTCCGCTGTTGGTCGGAACCGTCGCCGAGTGGGAGCACCACCTGGACCGCATCGCGGCGATGAACTTCGACTGGGTTTTCCTCAATCCGTTCCACGCCACCGGCCTGTCGGGCAGCCTCTACGCCGTCGCCGATTACTACCGGCTCAATCCGCTGGTCCGCGGCCGTGCGCAGGGTTCGGACGACGATCTCATCCGGGGCTTCGTGGCGGCCGCCGACCGGCGCGGCGTCAAGGTGATGATGGACCTGGTGATCAACCACACCGCCATCGACAGCGTCCTTACCACGGAACACCCTGAGTGGTTCGTCCGCGACAAGAAAGGCGCCCTGCAGTCGCCGTTCTGCGTCGATCCCGCGGACCCGCGCAAGAAGACGGTGTGGGGGGACCTCGCCGAACTCGACTACACGGATCGGCCGGAGCGGGCGGCGCTGGTCGCCTATTTCCAGGACATGATGCAGCATTACGCGGGGCTCGGCATCCGCGGCTTTCGCTGCGACGCGGCGTACCAGGTGCCCGCCGACGTCTGGCGCACGCTGATCGACGCGTCGCGCCACGTGCAGCCCGAGTGCCTGTTCGCCGCCGAGAATCTCGGCTCGTTGTTCGAGCAGGTCGAGGCCCTCGAGGGATGCGGGCTTCGATTATCTGTTCAACAGCTCGAAGTGGTGGGACTTCAAGGCCGACTGGCTGTTCGAGCAGTACGACCGGTTCCGCACTATCGCACCTTCCATCTCTTTCCCGGAAACCCACGACACCGACCGGCTGGTGGTCGATCTCGCCGCCGACGGGGTCGAAGACCATGATGGAATCGAGCGGTGCTATCGCCGCGCCTACCTGTTCGCCGCCGCGTTCTCCGCCGGTGTGATGATCCCGATCGGCTTCGAGTACGGGTTCCGCCATCGCCTGCATGTAGTGTCGACGCGGCCGGAGCACTGGGAAGAGCCATCCTTCGATCTCTGCGATTTCATCGGCGCCGTCAACCGCATGCGCGAGGCGGTCCCGGTGTTCAACGAGGAGGGACCGCAGCGCGCCATCGTCTCGCCGGATCGCCGCGTCTGCACGCTTGTTCGAAAGGGCGAGCGGGCGCCGGGATGGGCGGTGACGCTGATCAACCTGGACCATGAGCAGTCGAGCGAGGCGCGGATTGCCGACCTCGACGCGGACATGCGGGAGGGGCGTGAGGTCACCCCGGGGGCGTCCGGCGACAAGACTGTTTCGCTCGCACCGGGGACCGCGGTAGAACTTGCTCCCGGAGAGGTCAGAATCTTCTCGAGTCCGTGACGGGTTCTGCCGCCGCAGGGAAAGGGGAGCACGAAAGATGAGCGCCGACGACAACGACGCGGGCCGGCCAGCGGCCGAGACGGGCGACCGTAAGAAGGTCCCGGCTCGGCAGCGAGCAACATCCGCAGCCAAGGCAGTGCGAGACATGGTCGCGGGCGGTTCCGGCGCGCCCTCTGCGAGCGGCGATGGGATGTCCCACACCCACAAGGACGAATCGGCGCGCGGTCGCGCTGATCGGCTGTTTCTCGGCCTCGAGCAGCCCCCCGTCAGCCGCTCGATCGTCATCCAGAACGTACAGCCGAGCGTCGACGACGGTCGCTTTCCCGTCAAGCGCACGGTCGGCGACACCCTGATCGTCACCGCGGAGATCTTCCGCGAAGGTCACGACAAGCTCCGCGCCGATGTCGTCTACCGGCGGCAGGGCGAGAGCGAGTGGCACCGCGCGTCGATGACCGAGGTCAACTTCGGCCTCGCCCAGTGGACCGGTTCCGTCGGCCTCTACGCCAACACCCGCTACGTCTTCGCCGTAGAGGCTTGGACCGACGTCTACGAATCATGGGCACTCGGCGTCGAAAAGAAGCTCGCGGCGGGGCAGAACGTCGATGTCGACCTGATCGAAGGCCGCGAATACCTGGACGAAGCGGTGGCGCGCGCCACGGGCCGCGACCGCGAGTGGCTCGACGCTGCCGTAAAGACGCTCAACGGCATGGATAGCGGCGGTCGCGGCAGCCTGATGCTGGCCTCCGACGTCCGGAACGTGGTGGGGCGCTGGCCCGACTACAGCACCGCCATCCGCTGTGACCGGGAATACGAGGTGGTCGTCGATCGCATCGGCGCCCGCTACGCCGCCTGGTACGAAATGTTCCTGCGCTCCCAGGGAACCGAACCCGGCCGCAGCGCCACCTTTGCCGAATGCGAAGCACGCTTGCCGGAGATCCGGGCGATGGGCTTCGACGTCATTTATTTCCCGCCGCACCATCCGATCGGCAAGGCGTTCCGCAAGGGCAAGAACAACACCCTCGAGGCCGGGCCCGACGATCCCGGCAGTCCGTACGCCATCGGCTCCGACGAGGGAGGGCACAAGGCGATCAACCCTGAGCTGGGCACTCTGGAGGAGTTTCGCAGTTTCGTCGCCGCCTGCCACCGGCACGGCATGGAGGTGGCGATGGACTTCGCCATCCAGTGCTCGCCGGACCACCCGTGGGTCAAGGAACATCCGGAGTGGTTCCTGTTCCGCCCCGACGGCAGCATCAAGTACGCCGAGAATCCGCCCAAGAAATACCAGGACATCGTCAACGTCGATTTCTACAATGAGCATTGGAAGTCTCTGTGGGAGGAGCTCAAGTCGGTCGTCGAATTCTGGGTCGAGCAGGGCGTCAAGATCTTCCGGGTCGACAATCCCCACACCAAGCCGGTCCCGTTCTGGGAGTGGATGATCCGCGACGTTCAGAGCCGCTATCCGGAGACGATCTTCCTCGCCGAGGCGTTCACTCGGCCGCCGATGCTCTACATGATGGCCAAGGTCGGCTTCACCCAGTCGTACACGTATTTCACGTGGCGGCACACCAAGCAGGAGCTGACCGAGTTCCTGACAGAGTGGGTAGAGAGTCCGGTGCGGGAGTTCGCCCGGCCGATGTTCTTCACCAACACGCCGGACATCAACCCGCCCTACCTGCAGACCGGCGGCCGGCCGGCGCATATGATCCGCGTGGTGCTGGCTGCGACGCTATCGAGCGTCTACGGCATCTATAACGGCTTCGAACTGTGTGAAGCGACGCCCATCGCCGGCAAGGAGGAGTACCTGAATTCGGAGAAGTACGAGTACAAGGTCTGGGATTGGGATCGGGACGGCAATATCAAGGACTACATTACCAAGCTGAATGGCATCCGCAGCGAGAACCCGGCGCTGCATGAGTTGCACAACTTGCGCTTTTACTCCTCCTCCGACGACAGTGTGCTGTTCTACGGCAAGATGACCGGCGACCGGTCGAACATGGTGTTCGTCGTGGTCAACGTCGATCCGTTCAGCACGCATGAGTCCTACGTCAGTTTCCCGCTCGCCGAGATGGGCCTCGGGGACGGCGACCTGTTCGTTGCGGAGGAGTTGTTCAGCGGACGACGGCTGGAATGGCGCGGATCTACCCACTGGGTGCGCCTCGATCCGTACCTGAACCCTTGCGAGATCTTTCGGGTCCGGCGCCTCGGCGACATTCCGTACGGACCCTAGGACCTAGGCGGAATCGGGCGGCCCCTCTAAGACGTCACATGTGTACAGGACCAAACGTTAACGTACAGCGACTGCGCATTTCGCGAGCGCGCCGCTGAGAGGACAATGATGCCTGCAGACGATCCAAATCGCTTCGAAGATCCGCTCTGGTACAAGGACGCCATCGTCTACCAGCTTCACGTAAAGGCGTACCTAGACTCGAGTGGTGACGGCATCGGCGATTTTCGGGGGCTCACCCAGAAGCTCGACTATCTGGTCGATCTCGGAGTGACAGCCGTCTGGTTGCTGCCGTTTTATCCATCCCCACTGCGGGATGATGGCTATGACATCGCCGACTACCGCAGCATCCATGAAGACTACGGCACGATGCGCGACTTTCGCGAATTCGTGCGCGCCGCCCATCAGCGCAACCTCAAGGTGATTACCGAGTTGGTGATCAACCATACTTCCGACCAGCACCCGTGGTTCCAGCGGGCGCGGCGGGCGCGGCCGGGATCCAAGTGGCGCGATTTCTACGTCTGGAGCGACACCGACCAGAAGTACCAGGACACGCGCATCATCTTCTGCGACACCGAAGTCTCCAACTGGGCGTGGGACCCGGTCGCCAAAGCCTATTACTGGCACCGTTTCTTCTCCCACCAGCCGGACCTCAACTTCGACAATCCGCGCGTCCTGCAGGAAGTCCTGTCGGTGATGAAGTTCTGGCTCGACGCCGGCGTCGACGGGCTGCGTCTCGATGCGGTGCCGTACCTCTGCGAGCGGGAGGGGACCAACAACGAAAACCTTCCCGAGACCCACGAGGTCATCCGGAAGATGCGGGCCTGGCTCGACGAGCACTTTGGCGACCGCATGTTCCTTGCCGAGGCCAACCAGTGGCCGGAGGACGTGCGGCCCTATTTCGGCGACGGCGACGAAGCCCATATGGCGTTTCATTTCCCGCTGATGCCGCGCATCTACATGGCGCTGGCGCGGGAGGACCGCTATCCGATCACCGACATCATGCGTCAGACCCCCGACATCCCGGAAACGTGCCAATGGGCCATTTTCTTGCGCAACCACGACGAGTTGACGTTGGAAATGGTCTCCGACCGGGAGCGCGACTACCTTTGGGGCTTCTACGCCCATGACCCGCGGGCGCGCATCAATATGGGCATCCGCCGACGCCTGGCGCCGCTCCTGGAGCGCGACACCCAGAAGAACCGCCTGCTCAACAGCCTTCTGATGTCCATGCCGGGCACGCCGATGATCTACTACGGCGACGAGATCGGCATGGGCGACAACATATTTCTCGGCGATCGCAACGGCGTGCGCACCCCGATGCAGTGGTCGCCGGACCGCAACGCCGGGTTCTCGAAGGCTGATCCGGAGCGGCTCTATCTGCCGCCCATCATGGATCCGGTCTACGGCTACCAGACCATCAACGTCGAATCCCAATACCGGCGGCCGACGTCGCAGCTCAACTGGATGAAGCGGCTAATCGCGGTGCGCAAGAACCACCGCGCGTTCGGACGCGGTGCGTTGACGTTCCTCTATCCCGGCAACCGCAAGGTGCTGGCCTATCTCCGCTCTCACGAAGACGAAACCATGCTCTGCGTCGCCAATATGTCGCGTGCGCCGCAGGCCGCGGAGTTGGATCTGAGCGCGTTCAAGGGCCGGGTGCCGGTGGAGTTGCTGGGCCGGGCCGCCTTCCCGCCGATCGGCGACCTGCCGTACTTCATCGTCCTGCCGGGGCACGGCTTCTACTGGTTCTTGCTGGCGGACGAGGTCGAGGCGCCGCGTTGGCACGACGTCTACGAGACGCCACTGCCTGATCTGCAGACGCTGGTGCTGCCCCATGGCTGGCAGAGCCTGGTCAGTGGCGGCAACATTCGAACGCTCACCCGCGACATCCTGCCGGAATTCCTGCCGAACCGCCGCTGGTTCGCGGCCAAGGGCGACCCCATCGAAAGCGTCAGCCTGGAAGACGAGACGGTGCTGCCGGACGCAAGCCGGTTCGGCTACCTGATCGCGACCTTCCAGGTGGCCACCCGCGGCGGCGGCGCATACCGCTACCACATGCCGCTGGCGGCAGCGTGGGAGACGGCCGTCGATGATCCGCTCCAGCGGTTGCAGTCCTTCACGCTCGCCAAGGTGCGCACCGGCAACCGCGTCGGCGTGTTGTACGACGCGCTCGCCGATGCGCCGTTTACGGCGGCGGTTCTCGAGTCCATCCGCGGCGGGCGGGAGATGGGCACAGCCAACGGCGGCACCATCCGGTTCGCTGCCACCAACGCGTTCGCCGCTGTCGAGATCCCGGCGGATGTGGCCATCGATCGCATGGGCGGCGAACAGAGCAACACGTCATTGAAGATCGGCGATGTCGCCATCCTCAAGGGCTACCGACGACTGGAAGCCGGCAGCCACCCGGAACTGGAGATGGGGCGCTTCCTCACCGACGTCGCAGGCTACGCCAACACGCCGCCGCTGCTGGGCAGCGTCGAGCTGTTCGACGCCGACGGGACGCCGACTGCTCTGGCGGTGCTGCACGGCTTCGTTCGCAATCAGGGTGATGGATGGTCGTTTACCGTCGACTATCTCGACCGCCACATCAGCGAGATCGAGGTCACGCCGGTGGGCGACGAACCTGCCCCCGAGCAACCCCATGCGCTTTACCACGCTTTGGCGGCGACGTTGGGGACCCGCATCGCCGAACTGCACGCGGCGCTCGCTCTCGATGTCGACGATCCGGCGTTCCGTCCGGAGCCCGCCTCCGATGAGGATCTGGCGCAGTGGGGCGAACAGGTTCGTCGTCAGGCCGCGGCTGCCCATCAGGCGCTTACCCGCGCCATGGCGCAAGACGCGTTGACTGACGATGTGCGCGAGATGGTCGGCTCGGTGCTGGAGCGCTGGCCGGCGATCGACGGCATGGTCGAGCAGTCATTCGGCAGCGCCGGGGAGGGGCTGATGAAATCGCGAATCCATGGGGATCTGCATCTTGGGCAGGTCGTCGTGGTGCGCGAGGATTTCTACGTGCTGGACTTCGAAGGCGAACCGGCCAAGGCCATGGAGCACCGGCGCACCAAGCAGTCGCCGCTGCGCGACGTGGCCGGAATGGTCCGTTCCTTCGACTACGCGGGGTGGGCGGCGAGGGCCGAACGCCTGCCGACGCAGACCCGTGTCGAGGACGTGGCGCGGGCGGTGGAGGAGTGGACGTTGCAGGCGACCGAATGCTTCCTCGGCGCCTATCGGACGACCGCGGCCGGGTGCGCTACCGTTCCTGGGGACGATGCCGCATTCCAACGACTGCTTGACGTGTTCACGCTGGAGAAGGCGCTTTACGAGATCTGCTACGAGGCGGACAACCGGCCGGACTGGCTGCGCATTCCCGTGCAAGGCGTCGCGCGCATCCTGGCAAGCGGCGACAGCGGCTTCTGATCCGTTTTCGACCTCTCCCCGTTTAACCGGTATCGCCTTCGGCAAGCCAATCAGAGTATGTTTTTTTCATGACGCCATTGCAGGTGCAACAGCAGGTCGAGAAGATCGTATCCGCCAAGCATGCGGATCCGTTTTCGTTTCTCGGCATGCACCACAACGCCGCGGACAGCGACATCGTCGTGCGGGCATTCCTGCCGCACGCGCAGCGCGCCTGGGTCGTCAATGCCAAGACCAACCGGACGGTCGCCGAGTTGCCGCGGGTGCACAAGGCCGGGCTCTTCGCCGGGCCGATCGACGGCTGCGAGCGGCCGTTCCCGTACCGCTTGCGGATTTCCAACGGCGATGTCGAGACCGAGTTGGAGGACTGCTATCGCTTTCCCCCGATCCTCGGCGAGATGGACGTGTATCTTATCGCCGAAGGTCAGCATCTTCGCCTCGACGAGAAGCTCGGCGCCCATGCCATGGTGATCGACGGCATACACGGCGTCGGCTTTGCCGTGTGGGCCCCGAACGCGCTCCGGGTCAGCGTCGTCGGCGGCTTCAACGACTGGGACGGCCGCCGTCATCCCATGCGCTTCCGGGCGGAGTGCGGCGTCTGGGAGATTTTCATTCCGGGGGTGCGGGAGGGAGAACTCTACAAGTACGAGATCGCGACCCGCAAGGGGGAGCTTCTCTCCCTCAAGCTCGACCCGTTCGCGTTTTTCTGCGAGCAGGCGCCTGGCACCGCCGGCATCGTTTATGACCTCGGCCGCTACCAGTGGGCCGACGGCGCCTGGATGAAGGAGCGCGGCCGCAGGGTCGCGCACGATGCGCCGATCTCTATCTACGAGGTTCACCTCGGCTCGTGGCGCCGGCGGCGCGACCGCGCCAACGCGTATCTGACCTACGAGGAACTGGCCGAGACGCTGGTTCCTTACGTCAAGGACCTCGGCTTTACCCACATCGAATTGTTGCCGGTGACCGAGCACCCGTTCGACGGCTCGTGGGGCTACCAGCCGCTAGGTCTGTTCGCGCCGACCAGCCGCTTCGGGCGGCCCGACGAATTCCGCAATTTCGTCGACCGCTGCCACCAAGCCGGGTTGGGCGTCATCCTCGACTGGGTCCCCGGCCATTTTCCGACCGACCCCCATGGGCTCGGCTATTTCGACGGCACCAACCTCTACGAACATGCGGACCCGCGCCAGGGCCGACACAAGGACTGGGGCACGCTGATCTACAATTACGGCCGCTTCGAAGTCTCGGATTACCTGCTCAACAACGCCCTGTTCTGGGTCCAGGAGTATCACATCGACGGGCTGCGCGTCGATGCGGTCGCCTCGATGCTGTACCTGGACTACAGCCGCCGCGCCGGCGAGTGGGTGCCGAACCAGCGTGGCGGCAATGAGAACCTCGAGGCAGTGGCGTTTCTGCGCCGCCTCAACGAGGTGCTGTACCAGCAGCATCCCGACATCGCGACCTTCGCCGAGGAGTCCACGTCGTGGCCGATGGTGTCGCGGCCGACCTACCTCGGCGGGCTCGGCTTCGGCTACAAATGGAACATGGGGTGGATGAACGACACCCTCGGCTACATCAGCCGCGACCCGGTGTTCCGCAAGTACATCCACGACCGCCTGACGTTCGGCATCATGTACGCATTCAGCGAGAATTTCACGCTGCCGCTGAGCCACGACGAGGTGGTGCACGGCAAGGCCTCGCTGGTCGGCAAGATGCCGGGCGACCGCTGGCAACGCTTTGCAAGCCTCCGCGTGTATTACGCGTTCATGTGGACCCACCCCGGCAAGAAACTGCTGTTCATGGGCGGCGAGTTCGGGCAGGAACGCGAATGGGACCACAACTCCAGCCTCGATTGGCACCTGCTCGACGATCCCCAACATGCCGGCATCCGCAATTTGATGCAGGACCTCAATCGGATGTACCGCGAGCTTTCGGCTTTGCATGAACTCGATTGCGAGCCGGACGGCTTCGAGTGGATCGACTGCACCGACGTGGACGCGAGCGTCATCTCGTTCATTCGCAAGGGGCGGGACTCGCGCGATTGGGCAATCGTGGTGTGCAATTTCACGCCGATCGTGCGGCGCGGCTACCGCATCGGCGTGCCGGAGGGTGGCCTCTATGTCGAGCGCCTGAACACCGACTCGTCGGTCTATAACGGCAGCGACGTCGGCAACGCCGGCATGGTTCGCGCCAAACCGGTGAGCTGCCACGATCGCCCGTTCTGCCTCGAGCTCACCCTGCCGCCGCTCGCCGCCCTCGTCCTCATCCCCAAGCGCGACAACACGTAGGGCGCCGCAGCACGCACCCGGTCAGCGGCCCTCGCGCCACCAGGCGCCGGCGAGCGCGGCCAGTGCGAATGCGAGGCTCAACAGGGCCGGCAGCAACGGCACCTCGCTGACGGCAGTGACGACCGACTGGTCCTTGCGCCGCAGCCCGAGCCAGTCGAGGCCCGCCGCCGCGCGTCCCGGTTGGACGCGGCGCACGTCCGGTTTGCCGTCGATCGCCCAGAACAGCCCGCCTTCCGATGCCTCCACCACCGGGCGCAGCCGCCCTTCGGTCGCCCGCAGATCGGCGTCCTCGCGGCTATCGATGCGGCCGCTGGCGGCCAGCGCCGTGGCCTTGCCGTCGTCGATCCGGTATAGCCCGGTCTCGAGCGCCGGCACCTCCGCCCGCCCGATCCCGTCGTCGCCGGGCTCCACCATCATCCGCTGCTCGGCGCCGGAGGGCGCGGTGACGATGATTTCCGCCGCTTGCAAATCCAGGCTCCTGCGTTCCACGAGAAGCTGCCCGTCGTCGACCGAGGCGTTGAGCTGCTCCTCCTCCAACTCCGGCTCCTGCATCAGCCAGTGCACCAGACGGCGAACCAGTTCGGCGTCCGGACCGCCGCCATCGTAGCCGCGCGCCCACAGCCACAGTTGATCGCTCAACAACTGGGCGATACGGCCGGCGCCGATGCGCTCTACGGCCAGCAAAGGTCGGCCGCCGGCGCCGGTCATCAACACCGCGCCGGAGCGCGCCTCAGCTTCGATCAGCCGGAACCATTGACCCCAACCGGGCTCGTCGAACCCGTTCTCGCCGCCCTGAAGGGCGTCGCCCATCGGCATTTCGCCGGGCAGCGCCGACGTCACGGGATGACGCCGGCCGAGCGCCGAGACGGTTGGACGATACGCCTGCTCGACGATGCGCCCGGTCGGCGCGGCCGGCATCGCTTCGCCCAGAGGCGTCCGGTAGAGGCTGTCCGGTCCGGCAAATTCGGGGCCGACCGCCAGCAACAGCGCGCCGCCGTCGCGCACATAGTCGGAGACCGTCGTCAGGTAGCGGAACGGCAGGACACCGCGCATCAGGTAGCGATCGAAGATCACCAGGTCGAAATCGTAGAGCTTTTCTTCGAACAGCTCCTGCACCGGGAAGGCGATCAGCGACAGCTCGTCGACGGATGCGAACTCCTCCGTGTCGGGCGGCCTCAGAATGGTGAAGTGGACCAGATCGACCGCTGGGTCGGACTTGAGCATGTTGCGCCACAGCCGCTCCCCCGGATGGGGCTGACCGGAGATCAGCAGTACGTTCAGCCGGTCGCGCACCCCTTGAACCGTGACGACGGCGCGGTTGTTGGCGGATGACAGCTCGCCCGCCACCGCTTCGGCCTCAAACTCGATGATGGTCGCCCCGGCGTGGCGCAGCACAAGGTCATACGCCTGAGGACGCCCGGCCTCGACGGCCAGCGACTCCGCTTCCTGGCCATCCACCCGAACCCGCACGCGGGCGATTTTCGGCGTGTCGGTGCGTCGCTGCGGCCGGCCGTCGTCGACGCGGAACAGCACCCGCACCGTGGAGCCGACGAGGGTGTAGGCGGGAGCCTCGTCGATGACCAAGCGTCGATCCGCCTCTTCCGGGGCGCCGGTCAGGATGACGTGCAGCGGACCTGGCAGCGCCGCGTCGTCGTTGGGAGCGTCCTCGACCTGGCCGTCCGTGATCATGACGATCCCCGCGAGGCGGTCGCCGGTCTCGGCCGCCAGCGTCGCCGACACGCTGTCGAACAGGTGGGTTCCGTCCTGCCCGCCGCCGCCGTCGCTGCGGACGACGCGGACGTCGATATTGTCGAAGCGCGCCAGTTTCTGCTGAAGGTCGGCGAGCGCCTCTGCCGATTGCCGAGGGCGGTCACCGATGCGCTGACTGGGCGAGTCGTCAACCACGACGATCACCAGATCGGGCCGGGCCTCGCGGCTCTCGTTGAGCACGCCCGGGTTCAGCGTCGCGGCCATCAGCGCCATCAATGCCAGGACCCGAAACGGCCACCCGCGGGCGCGCTGGATCGCCAGGATCGCGGTCAGCATCAGGGTCGCGGCGGCGATAACGGCGATCAGCGGCCACGGGAGCAGAGGATGCAGGACGATATCGAGGCTCACTGCCCGAGCCTCTCCAGGATCGCCGGTAGATGGACCTGGTCCGCCTTGTAGTTGCCGGTCAGCACGTGCATCACCAGGTTGACGCCGAAGCGATACGCCATCTCCCGCTGGCGGTCGCCGCCGGGAACCACGGCGAACATCGGCCGCGACGCCGGATCGACGGCCCACGCCGCGGCCCAGTCGTGGCCGCCGACAACGACCGACGTAACGCCGTCGCGGCTCTGCTCGCCGCCGCGTTCCACCCATACGGTGCCGCCGCTCCACCGGCCCGGAAACTCGGACAGCAGATAGAACGCCCGCGCCAGCACGTGGTCGGCCGGCACCGGCGTCAAAGGCGGCAGGTCAAGGGTTTCGGCGAGCGCCCGCAAGCCACTGAGGCGGATGCTGGCGCCGCGATCGCGCATGTCGAACACGATGGTGCCGCCGCCAGCCATGTAGTGCCGGAGGGCGTCGGCGGCGGTCTCGTCAAGGGGGCTGCTTCCGGGAGAGATCGGCCAGTAGATCAGCGGATAGAACGCCAGTTCGTCGCGCGCCGGATCGACGCCGACAGGTGATCCCAGGGTCGCCGACGTCCGCCGATTGACGACATCGGCGAGGCCGGTCAGCCCGGCCTCGCTGGCATCATCGATCCCGTCGTCACCGGTGATGATATACGCGAGCCGCGTGGTAAGGGCGGCGGGGATGGCGCTGCCGTCGGCGACGACCTCCTCGGCGCCCGCCGGCGGTCCCGTCACCGCCAATGCCGTTGCGAACGCCACGGCGGCCCCGGACCGTGCGGCGCGCGCTCCGACCCAACTGAACGGAACCCGCAACAGACCGCGCATGATCATGCTGGCAACCAGGTCGGCGAGGGCCAGGAGCAACGCTGCGCCCAGCAACCAAGGACGGAGATCGCGCTCGGTCCGCGCTTCGTAGGCTTGTTCGCGAACGTCGGCCGGGAGGTCTGCAAGCGGCTGCAGGCTGGGAATGGCACCGGACAAATTGAGCGCCTGGCGCACGCGTTCGCTGCCGTAGAAGCCTGGCGGATGACTCGGCCCGACCTTCGTACTGGCGAACGCGGCGGCGGCAACCGGACGGGCGTCAGGCGGCGGCTGCTGCAGGCGTCCGAAGCCATCCAGGGTCTGCTTCGGCGCCAGCGGCGGCCCGTCGACTGCGACGCCCGCGCCGCGGCTGGTCGCCAGGAGGCGCTCCAGCATTTCGACGAACAGTCCGGAAAGGGCGAAATTGGACCAGTCGGTGTTGGCGGTGGTGTGGAACAGAACCAGCCAGCCCTGGTCGCGCCGCGCCGCCGTGACCAGCGGCGTCCGGTCGTCAAGCCGCGCCCACACCTGATGGTCGGGCTGCAACGCCGGTTCGGCCAGCACTTGGCGCTCGATCTGGACCTCGGGCGGAACGTCCAGGCCGAGGAAGGGG
Source organism: Rhodospirillales bacterium (assembly GCA_016710335.1). Taxonomy (NCBI): domain Bacteria; kingdom Pseudomonadati; phylum Pseudomonadota; class Alphaproteobacteria; order Rhodospirillales; species Rhodospirillales bacterium. The sequence continues at coordinate 125,978 of JADJXQ010000001.1, read as the reverse complement.
CTGTCCTGATCGAATGGCGCCAGCGCTGCGGCGTGGCGCCAGGCGAGGGAGCCGCCGAGGGCGCGGTCGCCGGCCCTCAGCGGCGTCGGCAGCAGCGCATCCTCGCGGAATTCTGCGGCTTGGTCCGGCGCCTGCGCCAACCGCGGCCCGGCGAAGCGCACCAGCATGCCACCCCGGCGTACCCAGCCCAGCACGCGTTCCCGCGTGTCGCGGTCGGAAATGTCGCCATCGGGGAGGATGAGCACCGCCAGTTCCCGCGCCAGAAGATCGTCAATGTCGCCGCGCCGCACCTCGGCGAGAGGCTCCAGCGCACGCCCCAGGTAGTAGAGGCTCGATAGCAGGGGCAGGTCCGCGTCGCCGCCGCTGCCGTCGGTGGTGACGACGCCGACGGGGCGGCGGCGCCAGCGCTCGTCAACCAGGATCACCGCGGCTGCCGTCGACTGGCCGTCGATCTCGAGCCGCGTAAGCCGATTGCGCAGTTCCGCCGGCATCGCCAGCGTGGTTTCCGCCCGCTTGGCGCCGGCGGCAAAGCGCAGCGGCTGGCGGGCCAGCAGCGCACCGTCGTCGCCGACCGCGTCCACCCACGCGGTGACCTCCCCGGGGCTCGGTGCGGGGCGCTCTGCCGTGACCGTCAACGCCATGGCGCCGGCCGACGGCGGCCGGAGAACGACCGGAAGATCGCCCGCGTCCGGACGCAGCACCGTGACGGCGCCGAAGGCGCGCAGAGAACGAGCCAGCTCTCCAAGGCTGGGTTCGCTGTCCAGGCTGCTGCTCAGCCAGAATACCGCGCCGGGCGGCTTGACGCGCAGGCGCTGGTCGGCGAGCAGCGCCTCTACGGCACTGGCGCGCGCCAGTTGCCACGGTTTCGGCTGCAGCGCGCGCATCTGGTCCCGCGCCGCGTCGGGGGTCAGAGCAGGTGCCGGGCCGCCGCTCTGCGTACGTTCGGGCTGGGCGGCGGTGGGGATCAGCAGCAACTCGCGCTGCTCGCGCTCGGCCTGGTCGATGAGTCCGTTGATGGCCTCCAGCCGGGCTGGCCAATTGTTGGCGGCCGCCCAGCCGTCATCGACGACGATGATCACCGGCCCGGTTCCAGGCAACGGGTCCGCGGCGTCGATGATCGGGTGCGCAAGGCCGAGAATGACCGCCGCCGCCAGAACCATGCGCAATGCCACCAGCCACAGCGGCGTGCGCTGCACGCTCTCCTCGCTCGGCGCCAGTTGGGCGAGGAGGCGCACCGGCGGAAAGTCGATGCGCCGCGGCGCCGGCGGCATGGCGCGCAACAGCCACCACAGCGCCGGCAGGGTGAGCAGCGCCAACAGGGCCGTCGGGGCGGCAAAGCTCAGCGATCCCAGCAACGACATCGGAGGGTCACAGCCTCATTTGACCGTTTCAGACAGGACCAGATAGAGGGCGAGCAGCGCCGGCTGCGGCGGCTGGCTGGTGTGGTGCACGGCGTGGCTCCAGCCGATGGCGCGCGCGATATCTGCCACCGCCTGCTTGTGGGTCGCCATCATGCCGCGATACCCGGCGCGTACGTCCTCGACGCGCCCGATCAGCATGTCGCCGTCGCCTTCCATTCCTTGAAACCGCACCCGGCCAGAAAAAGGCAATGTCTCCTCGGCGGGGTCGAGGATCTGAAGGAGGTGGCCGCGCACCCCTTGCGCCGCATAGGCGGCGAGAGCCCGCTGGATGTCCGGCAGCGGCGACAGCAGGTCGCCGACGATGACCATGCGACTGTAGCGCGGCAGCGACTCCCGCGCCGGCATGCTCGCCGTCTCGCTGTGGTCTCCGTACAGGCTTTCGGCAATACGCCGGAGCGCCGCCCGCCCCGGCGCCGGCGTCTCGCCGCGGCCGAGCAGCGCCAGGTGCTCGCCGCCGCGGGCGAGCAGCGACGCCAGCGCCAGCAACAGGATCTCCGCCCGCTCCTTCTTGGTTGGCAAGCCGCGCGCGGACCGATACGACATGGACGGCGAGCCGTCCCGCCACAGCCACACGCTCTGCGCCGCTTCCCATTCGGTCTGGCGGATGTATACGTGCTGCGACTTGGCGGACTTGCGCCAGTCGATGCGCTGGATGGCGTCGCCGGGATGATAGCGGCGGAACTGCCAGAAGCTCTCGCCCGGCCCCACCCGGCGGCGGCCGTGGATACCTTGGGAGACCGTCGCCGCGACCCGTTCGGCGGCGACCAGCAGCGGCGGCAGGGTCGCTGCCAGCGCCTCGGCGCCGTGGAGGGTTTCGGCGGCATGTCCGGGTCCGGCTACGGGGCTCGCGCCACACCGCCGCCGCGTCCCCGGCGGACGCACCGCATCGTCAGTGGGGTCGCCGGCGTTCAGGCTATCCTCTCGCACAGCAGGTCGATGATGGCGTCGAGCCGAACCCCTTCGGCGCGCGCCGCGAAGGTCAGCGCCATGCGATGGCGAAGAACGGGATGGGCGAGGGCGAGGACGTCGTCGATCGATGGCGCGAAGCGTCCGTCGATGACGGCGCGCACTCGAACCGCGCGCATCAGCGCCTGCGACGCTCGCGGCCCTGGCCCCCATGAGACGCCGTCGCGGACGCGGGGGATGTCGCTGGTTTCCGGGCGGCCGCTGCGGACAAGTTCGAGGATCGCCTCGACGACGCTTTCGCCGACCGGCACGTGGCGGACCAGGCGCTGCGCCTCTACGAGCGTATCTGCGTCCATGACCCGGCGTGGTTTCTCTGTATGCGGCCCGGTGGTGGCGACCAGGATCTGCCGCTCGGCGTCCAGCTCCGGGTAATCCACGTTGACCTGCATGAAAAACCGGTCGAGCTGCGCCTCCGGCAGCGGGTACGTCCCCTCCTGCTCCAGCGGGTTCTGGGTGGCCAGTACATGGAACGGAACCGGCAGTTCGTGGTAATGCCCGGCCACCGACACCCGATGTTCCTGCATCGCCTGCAACAGCGCCGACTGGGTGCGCGGGCTGGCGCGATTGATCTCGTCCGCCATCAAGAGCTGACAGAACACCGGACCGCGGACGAAGCGGAACGACCTCTTGCCGGTCTCCGATTCTTCCAGCACTTCCGTTCCCAGGATGTCCGCCGGCATCAGGTCGGGGGTGAACTGCACCCGCCGTTCCTCGAGCCCGAACACGGTGCCGAGGGTCTCCACCAGCCGCGTCTTGCCGAGCCCGGGAACGCCGATGAGCAGCAAGTGGCCGCCGGCCAACAGCGTGATCAGGGTCTGTTCGACCACGCTCTGCTGACCGAAGATCACCCTGGCGATAGCGTCCCGCGCCAGGGCGACGTTCGCTCCCAGTTGATCGATGCCGCCAATCAGCGCAGAATTGTCGGGAGCGGTCCCGTTGTCGCTGGCAGTGATCAAGGTGTCTCTCGTGCTTAGTGGTGCAAGCAAGCCAACCCGTGCATGTGTGCCAACCCGGGCTTTTTTCGATCGGAATGCGGGCTTTCGAAGCTCGCATATCCGAAACATGGGTCTCCGGCGTCCGATGACCAGGGATCAACGACAGCGACTCTCGACCGCGGACGCTAGCCCCGATCTCCTCGGAGCGGACGTCCCCCCGGCGGGAGAGCCGACGTTTCTGCCGGACGCAGTCAAGCCGGCATCTCCTCGAGGACGGGTCATTTGCGCCGGGCTTGATATCAGCATCGACCGCGATGGAGTCTGGTTCTATCACGGTTCGCCCATCACGCGCAAAGAGCTGGTCTGCCTCTACGCGTCCGTGCTGGCCCGCGATTCGAGCGGCGCCTACTGGCTGGTGACGCCGGCGGAGCTGGGACGAGTGCACGTCGAGGACGTGCCGTTCCTCGCCGTCGAGATGTTTCGATCGGACGCGGGATGCGAGCCGGTCATCAGCCTCCGCACCAATGTGGACGAGATCGTCACCGTCGACGACGCGCATCCGGTCCGAGTGCACATCAACCCCGATAGCGGGGAGCCGATCCCCTACGTAACGGTCCGCCCGGGTCTGGAGGCGCGCATCCTGCGCCCCGTCTACTACCAGCTTGTCGACGCGGGGGTTGCGGAGACGGTCGACGACGCAGACCTCTACGGCATATGGAGCAGTGGCAGTTTCTTCCCCCTCGGCAGGCTGGACGGAGGTTCGTGATTGCGGAACTGACCCGAGACTGGCTGATGGATCGGTTTGCGGCGCGGGGCTCCGTGCCCGGCTTCATGCCGCTGACCGACACCGGCGAGGTCACACGCGGTGACCACACCTTGAATCCCGGCCTGCAGCCGAGCACGCCTTTGAAGAGCGCCGCCGTTCTCGTACCGCTCGTCGATTATGAAAGCGGCATGAGCGTGCTGTTTACCAAGCGCACCGCGCATCTCGCCCGCCACGCCGGGCAAGTCAGTTTCCCCGGCGGGCGCATCGAGGCCGGCGACGGCGGTCCGGTAGAAACGGCGCTCCGCGAAACCGAGGAGGAGATCGGGCTTGCCCCCGCCGACGTCGAGGTCATCGGCCATCTCGACACCTACGTGACCCGAACCGGCTTCGTCGTCACGCCCGTCGTGGGGATCGTCCAACCGCCGTGCACGCTGACGCCGGATCCCTATGAAGTCGCCGAGATCTTCGAGGTGCCGCTGGCGTTTCTCCTCGACCCCGTCAACCATCGGCGCTGCTCCAGGGAGTTCGAGGGGGTGACGCGTCATTTCTACGCCATGCAGTACGGCGGGCACTTCATCTGGGGCGCGACCGCCGGCATGCTGATCGATCTGTACGAGGTCCTGACCACGCCGGAGGCCGCCACGGTCTCAGACCGGTCGCCGGCACCGGCAGCCGAGGGCAAGGATCGAAGGGATTCGCTTGAACGTCGCTCCTGGGATCGCTGACGCCCGATGACGCGCGTCCTCCTCCAGTACCTGCTGCCGCTCATCCTGCCGACCCTGCTGTACCTGGGCTGGGCGTGGCTGAACCAGCGCGGGTCTCCGGGCGGAGCGGTCGAGCGGCTGCGGGAAGGGCCTTGGTTCTGGCTCGTTCTCGCCGGCGTCGCCCTGATGGCGGCGGCCCTTGTGGCGACGGCGCTGACGAGCGGCGTGGAGCCGGGCACACGGATCATCGCGCCGAAGTACCAGGACGGGCGCGTCATCCCGTGGCGCACGGAGTGAGCGCCGCCTTGGCGTGTCGCCCATCGCCGGGGGCCTGATGTTCCGGCGGCGAAGAGGCGCGGATCCCGGCCCGGCTGCGGACCAGCGCGAGATGGAACGGGTGGTGACGGTGCCCATCGCCGAGCCGGTCGGCGAGATCGCGCCGCAGCCGTGGATGACCGCGCCGCAGACCCGCGAGGTGCTGGATGCGCTGCACGCTGCCGGCGCCGACGCCCGGTTCATCGGTGGATGCGTTCGGGATGCGCTCCTCAAGCGCCCGATCCGCGACATCGACATCGCGACGCCGAAGCCGCCGGAGGCGGTGATGGCGGCGCTGCGCACGGCAGGGATCAAGGTGGTGCCCACCGGCCTCGACCACGGCACCGTCACCGCAGTCGTCGATACCGCCACCTTCGAGATCACCACCTTGCGCATCGACGTCGAGACCGATGGCCGCCGTGCCCGCGTGGCGTTCACCGACGATTGGATCGTCGACGCTGCCCGCCGCGACTTTACCATCAACGCCATGTCGTGCACGCCGGCGGGCGACGTCTACGACTACTTCGGCGGTCTGGAGGACCTCGGCCACGGACGCATCCGTTTCGTCGGCGATGCCCGCGACCGCATCAACGAAGACGTCTTACGGCTGCTGCGGTACTTCCGGTTTTATGCGCACTACGGCCGTCCGCCGGCGGACGCGGACGCTTTGGCCGCTTGCCGCCAGTTGGCGGCGGGACTGACTTTGCTCTCCGGCGAGCGGGTGCGGGTCGAGGTGTTCCGCACCCTGATGGCGAACGACCCGGCCGACGTGTTCCAACTGATGGCCGATGACCGGGTGCTCGAGCACGTGCTGCCTGAAGCCCATGGCATAGGCCGGCTCCGGCTGATGACCTGGCTGGATACACGGGCAATCCGCTTTGACTCGGTGGCGCCCGATCCTGTGCGCCGGCTGGCGGCGCTGCTGGAAACCGACGGTGCGGGAGCCCTGGCGGTGGCCGCGCGTCTCAAGATGTCCAACGACCAGACCCGCCGGCTGGCCATGATGGCGGAGCCACCGGAGCGCCCCTGTCCCGACACTGAAACCCAAGCCGTGCGCCGGGCGCTGCACCGCCTCGGCGCCGACACCGTCCGCGATCTGGTGCTGCTGGGCTGGGCCGGGGAGCTTGCGGTAAGGCCGCGCCTGCCGCACGAGCGCACTCAGGCGTGGATCGGCCTGATCGAGGCGGCCGACTCGTGGACGCCGGTGACTTTCCCGCTCCGCGGCCGCGACGTGCTCGCCCTCGGCGTTGCGCATGGCAGGCGGGTCGGTGCTCTGTTGAAAGCGGTCGAGCAGTGGTGGGAGGCGGGGGACTACGCGGCCGACCACGACGCGTGCCTCGCCAGGCTGCGGACGCTCGTGGAGGCCGGCTACTGAGCATCCGGCGCACTCGGCCGCGGCTCGCGCATCTTTGCGAGGCACGCGCGGCCATTTCGCGTTAGTGTTCGATCGGTGGTCGGAGAACGAGCCAAGGCAGGGAGGGAAGCATGCGCATCGGTGTTCCCAAAGAGATCAAGGTCCACGAATATCGCGTCGGGCTGACCCCGAACAGCGTCCACGAGTTCGTCACCCACGGACACAGCGTGGTGGTCGAGACCCAGGCTGGCGCCGGCATCGGCTGTTCCGATGACGACTACCGTGCAGTGAATGCCGAGATCGCAGACAGCGCCGAGGCGGTGTTCGGCGCCGCCGACATGATCGTCAAGGTCAAGGAACCGCAGGCGCAGGAACGCAGGATGCTGCGGGAAGGTCAACTCCTGTTCACCTACCTGCACCTGGCGCCGGATCCGGACCAGACCCGGGATCTCGTCGACAGCGGCGCCGTCTGCATCGCCTACGAGACGGTGACCAACGCGCACGGCGGACTTCCGCTGCTGGCGCCGATGTCACAGGTCGCGGGTCGCCTGTCGATCCAGGCCGGCGCCTACGCGTTGGAGAAAGCTCACGGCGGCAAGGGTATTCTGCTCGGCGGCGTGCCCGGCGTGGCGCCGGGCAAAGTGGTGGTGATCGGCGGCGGCATGGTGGGCGAGAACGCCATCATGATGGCCCTCGGCATGGGCGCCGATGTCACCGTATTCGACCGCAACGTCGACGTGCTTGGTCGTCTCGCCGGCCGCTTCGGCCCGGCCTTGAAGACCATGTACTCCACTGAGGCGGCCCTGCAGGACTATGTGCTGGAAGCCGACCTGGTGATCGGCGCCGTGCTGGTTGTCGGCGCCGAGGCGCCGAAACTCGTCACCGCCGACACCGTCAGGCGGATGAGTCCGGGCTCGGTGCTGGTCGACGTGGCGATCGATCAGGGGGGCTGCTTCGAGACGTCACGGCCGACCACCCACGCCGATCCGACCTACATCGTCGACGACGTGGTGCACTACTGCGTCGCCAACATGCCGGGCTCGACGCCGAGCACCTCGACCTACGCCCTCAACAACGTCACCCTTCCCTATGGCCTCGCCCTTGCCGACAAGGGCTACAAGGCAGCCTTGCTCGAAAACCCCAACTTCCGCGAGGGACTCAACGTCTGCCGCGGCAAGGTCACCCACAAGGCCGTCGCCGACGACCTCGGCTACAAGTACGTGGATCCGGTGACCGCACTGGAGGCCTGAGAGGCGTAACCGATCCTGAAGGTAGCGCCTCGACCGTGGGATGCATCGGGTGTGGCGGAACCGGGTTGAGGTGGGGTTGACGACAGGGCTTCGGCATGACGGGGGCGGGAGGATCGGCATCGGCGAGCGGGTGCTGGCCGAGGCGGTGCGCGTCCATGAGGAGGGGCGGGGAGCGACCCTGCATGAGCCGCAGGCGGATGCGGCGGGGCGATCGGCCGGCGGCGATCTGGAACGCCGCATCGTGGTGCGCGCCGGCGCCGTTTCGGTTGCGCACGGGTTGCGTCAGGCTCTGGCGCAATTGCGCGGCGCCACTATCGCCGCTGTCGTCATCGCCGCCGCCGTCGCCGCGGTGGCCGGTGCGACGGCGGCGCGCCTCGCGCTTGGCGCCTCCGCCGGCGAGCCCGCGAACTTCTTCTGGGTGCTGGGAAGCCTGCTTGGCGTGCACACGCTCGCGCTGCTGGTCTGGATCGTGATCATCTGCCTGCGGCCGGGTGACACCGTCACCGGCCTCCTCGGCGGCGCGGCATTGGCGTTGGGGCGCAGGCTCAACCGGCTGCTGCACCGCGGACCGCTGCACGTCGCGGCATCGCAGGCGGCCGCCGGTGTGTTTGCGAGCGGCGCCGTCGGCCGCTGGCTGTTGAGCAGCATCAGCCATCTTCTGTGGCTGGCGTTCCTCGTCGGGGGCCTGCTCATGGTGGTGCTGCTGCTCAGCACCCGCCAGTACAGCTTCGCCTGGGAGACGACGATCCTGTCGGCGCGAACCTACGTCGATCTCACCCGCATCCTGGCGATCCTGCCCGACTGGCTGGGGTTCCCGACGCCCGACGCCGGCCAGGTCGCCGCCAGCCGCTGGACCGGGATCGGCATCGAGGTACTGGCCGCGCGCGAGGCGTGGGCCGGCCTACTGGTCGGGGCGATCGTCGCCTACGGCATCGTGCCACGGGCGATGGCGCTGATGGTCGCGGTCGGCGTCTGGCGCGGCGCCTGCCGGCGGTATCGGCTCGACCTGACGCAGATCGGCTTCGCCCGGCTCGAGGCGCGGGTGATGCCGGTCGCCCACAGCATTGGGGTCGTCGACCAGGCGCCGCCGACGCCGGTCGAGGACGCCGCCAGCGGGCCGCCCGAAACACTGCCGATCGCGGCGGAGGGCCCGGCCGCCGTGCTGGGGCTGGAGATCGAGCCCCCGCCGGGCGGCTGGCCGCCGGTCCTTGACGGGGCGCGGTGGCTGGATCTGGGATTCGTCGACGACCGCGACGACCGAAGGCGGGTGGTCGAGCGGCTGACGGCGGCGCTGCCGCCGCCGCGCGCGGTGGTCGTGGTGTGCGCGCTGACGGCGACGCCCGATCGCGGCACCGCCGCGTTCGTGCGCATCCTGCAGGCAGAGAGCCGCGTTCCGGCGGTCCTGGCGCTGACCGGCGGCCACCGCTTGCGGGAGCGCGACCCGTCGGCGCATCTGGAACGGCGGGTGGCGGATTGGCGCCGCCTCGCCGCCCGCGCCGGCGTTCCCGACGATCGCGTGGTGGAGGTGGATCTGGACCACCTCACCGCCGCCAGCGGCCGGCGGCTGGCGACGGTGCTGGCCTTCGCGACCGATGAGGCGCCCGGCGGGCGTCGGCTGCGCCAGGCATTCGCGCACACGGTCACCCAGGCCCGCGGCTGGACCGAGGCGCCGGGTCCGGCGCAACAGGCGGAACTGCAGCGCGACATCGCACGCCTCTACCAGGGCGAGCGCGCCGCATGGCGAGACCTGCTGCATGTGCCGGCGGAGCTTCACGCCCCCCGCATCGACGACCTGCGCGCCGGGGCGGGGCGCATGGTGACCCTGTTGCCGGAGCGGCTCCGTATGAGCGGCCGGTGGGCGGCGGTGGGAGGATTGGCCGGGGCGGTCGGCTGTGTGGCGGCCGCAACTCTCGTTGCGCCGGTGGCGATCGCCTCGCTGCCGGCCTGGGCCGGGATCGGCGCGGCGGCGATGGCGCTGCTGCGGTCCGGCGGCGGCGGCGATGACGCCGGGCGGGGCGGCGCCGACGCGGGCGCGGGCACTGCGATCGGCGAGGCCGTCTCCGCCGCTGCCCTGTTTGCGCTGGTGCTGGAGTTGCAAGGGCGGGACGAGGCGGAGATTTCCCGCGTCCTCGATCGCGTCCTCGTCGAGGAGAACCCGCCGCCGATGGCGGACGCCGAAGCCGCCGCCGCTTGGCTGAACACGCTGGCAGCCCGGTTTGACGCCGTCGTCGCCGGGGAGATCCGCTCATGAGCGTCCCGTCGCGCCCGGTGCTCAAGGTCGCCGTGGTCGGGCACACCAACACCGGCAAGACCTCGCTGCTCCGCACCCTTACCCGCGACGCCGCTTTCGGCGAGGTCTCCAGTTCGCCCGCCACCACCCGGCACGTCGAAGGCACGGTGCTGCTGGTCGACGGGGCGCCGGCCGTCGAGCTTTACGATACGCCGGGGCTGGAAGATTCCATCGGTCTGCTCGAACACCTGGACGGGTTGGAACGCGACCGCGAAACTCCGTGGGTGAAGGTCGTCACCCGCTTCCTCGATGGGGCGGCCGCACAGGGACCGTACGAGCAGGAGGCCAAGGCGCTCAGGCAGTTGCTGGCCTGCGATGCGGCGCTGTACGTCATCGACGCCCGGGACCGGGTGCTCGGCAAGCACCGCGACGAGTTGGAGATCCTCGGCCGCTGCGCCCGGCCGGTGGTGCCGGTGCTCAACTTCGTTGCCAATCCCGAGGCGCGGACCGAGGAGTGGCGCGCCCATCTCGGCCACGTCGGCATGCACGTGGTCGCAGAGTTCGACACCGTGGTGCTCAACGAGACCGCCGAGCAGCGGCTGTTCGAAAAGATGCAGACGGTACTGGATTCGTTCCGGCCGACCCTGGAGGCCTTGATCCGCGAGCGGCAACAGCAGCGCGGGCGCCTGGTGCGCGCCGCCGCCGAAGTGCTGGCCGACCTGCTCATCGACGTCGCCGCGTACACGGTGCTGGTGCCGGCCGAAGGCGATCGCGCCGCTGCCGTCGAGGCGGTTCGCGCGGCGGTGCGCGAGCGTGAGCAGCACTGCGTGACGGCGCTGCTGGGGCTGTTTCGCTTCCGCCCCGATGACTACGAAAGCGATGCACTGCCCATCGAGGGCGGCCACTGGGGCCTTGATCTTTTCCACCCGGCCTCGCTGAAGCAGTTCGGCATTCGCGCCGGCGGCGGCGCTGCGGCGGGCGCGGTCGCCGGGCTTGCCATTGACGCCATGCTCGGCGGCGCATCGCTGGGTGCCGGGGCGGCGCTGGGGGCCACGGCGGGAGCGCTCTGGAGCAGCTTCGGCAGCCACGGCCGGCGCATCGCCGACTCGCTGCGTGGCGTCAGCGAACTCCGGGTCGAAGAGGCGACGGTGCGTCTGCTCGCGGTGCGTCAGTTGGAACTGGTGGCCGCCCTGCTGCGCCGAGGCCACGCCAGCCAGGACAAGATCCGCATGCAGGCCCGTGGCGACGAACACCGCCGCGTCTGGGCGAGGGACGCCCTGCCGGAGAGCCTGCATGAGGCGCGCGTGCACCCGCACTGGTCGCGGCTCGGCGGGGCCGGCGTCATCGCCGCGGCCGGAGACGGCGAACGGATGGCTGCCGAGCATCGTCTTGCCGACGCACTCTCTCACTCCCTGACCTGCGCCTCCGAGCCGCCCGCCGCACCACAGGGAGGCCATCTTGAGTGACGCCACGAACGCGGCCGGGCCCACCTTCACGCTCCATCAGAGCCGCTACGTCGAGGAGTTGGAGCGGGTCAGCGGCCGGCTGCGCGGCCCGATCTGCCAAATCGGATCCCGCGCCCAGATCGTCGACACCAAGCGCCTCAACTGGCGCCAGCGCCTCGCCGACAAGGGCTTCATCGGCGCCGATCTGGAGCCGGGCGACAATGTCGATGTCGTGTTCGACGTCTGCGGCGATCGCGAGGTCATCCGCAACGCGCTGGCGCCGATGCTGGCCGGGCGGCCGTTGCGGGGCTTCATCTGCGCTCATTTGTTGGAACATCTGCGCACGCCGTGGACCGCGGCGGACACCATGGCTGCGTTGCTGGCGCCCGGCGGCCAGATCTTCGTCCAGGTACCCTGGGTTCAGGCTTTCCATGGCTTTCCCGACGACTACTGGCGCATGTCGTTGTCGGGAGTAATGGCGCTGTTCGAGGGTCTGGAGTTGGTCGATGCGTTCTGGAGCGGCGGGTCGAGCGACGTCGCCTATCGCGTCTTCCGCAACGGCCGGCCGGATCACTCCCTGGCGGCGCGGCAGCTTGAGGCGACGGTGTTCCAGGTGTTGCTGCCGCCCGACGACAACAAAAGCCTGCTGAAGACCCTCAAGGACAAGCGCGCCTATCTTGCCCGCGGCTACATGCCGGCCACCGTGATCAACGCCCTCCTGCGCAAACCGCCGGCGAAGGTGTCACGTGCGGGCGCAGGCGAGGAGGGGGCCGAGCTGGGCGATGCGGTGGCGGATGACGCCGGCCCGGTGGCGGATGTAGGCGCTCGGCTTGACGGGTGAGAACTGACGAGGATCGGGTAGAACGGCGGCGAGAAGTGCCGCATGGCCCGCGTCCAGGTTGGAGGCGGCGCGGCCGAAGAACGTGCGAGATGCGGCTTCGGCGCCATAGATGCCGGCGCCGAACTCGGCCACGTTGAGATAGACCTCGAGGATGCGGCGCTTGCTCCACATGAGTTCGATCTGCGGGGTAAGCCACGCTTCCAGAAGCTTGCGGAGCGGATCCCGCGCCGGCCAGAGGAGAATGTTTTTTGCCGTCTGCATGGTGATGGTGCTGGCGCCGCGCGGGCGCTCCCCCTGGAACACGCGATCCAGCTGGCCCTTCAACTCCTTCCAATCGAAGCCGTGGTGCTCACAGAACCGGTTGTCTTCGGCGGCGATCACCGCCTCCGGCAGGTGCGGCGAGATGCGCTCCAGCGGCATCCAGCGCTTGTCCAGCCCCTCGCCCGCGAGCAGTCGGATGACCATCAGCGGCGTCAGCGGCGGGTCCACAACCGCATAAAGGGCGACGAGGACCGTCGGCGCGGCCAACAGCGCCAGTGCCGCGATCACCAGCCATTTACGGAACGACCTCAGAATGCCGCGAATCCGTTGGGATCTGGCCATGCTACGCGCGTTCTCGGGCCTCAGGTCCGAGTGATTTCCTCGTAGAACCGATCCACGTCGGCGCGCCGGCACAGTTCGCCGCCGGCGGTCATCACCGTGGCGGTGCCGGTGGCGACGGCAAGGCGGAACGCGTCCGCCGACGAACGGCCGCTGGCCAGGCCCCACGTCAGCCCGGCGACGAAGCTGTCGCCGGCGCCGACGGCGCTCTTCACGTCGACCGTTGGCGCCTTGAGGCGGAGGCTCTGGTCCGGCGTGACCAGCAGCGCGCCATCGGCGCCGAGGGTGAGGGCGACGATTTCGGCGCCGCGGCGAGCGATCAGTTCTCGGCAGAGGGTCTCCTGATCCTGGTCGGTCTCGGCTCTCCGGCCGGCAAGCCGCTCGAGCTCGTTCAGATTGGGCTTGACCATGTAGACGCCCTCCTTGAGCGCCTCGAACAGGGCTCGTCCCGCCGTGTCGAGCACCACCCGCACGCCCTTCTCTCGCGCGACGCGCGCCACCCGGGCGTAAAAGTCGTTGGGCACCCCGATCGGCAAACTGCCGGTGGCGACGATATAGTCGGTGGCGTATTCGAACGCGGCGTCGAGGAAGCTGTTCCATTCATGCTCGCTCATCACCGGCCCGGGCGGCGTCACGCGGAATTCTTGAGAGGTCGAGCGCTCGAACACGGTCGCGCTGGAACGCGTCGTTCCCTGGATCGGGATGGTGCGGGTCAGCAGTCCTTGCGCTTCGACAAGGCCGCGAAACTGCTGACCCGTGTGTCCGCCGGCGGTATGGATGGCGATGCTGTTGCCGCCCAGGATGCGGATCACCCGCGACACGTTGATCCCGCCGCCGCCCGGAAAGTGCAACGGCGCCGACGAGCGAAGCTTCTGGATCGGCACCACTTCGTCCACGTCCCACTGCACGTCGACGCTCGAGTTCAGGGTCAGGGTGACGATGTTGGTCATGCGCGATCTCTCCCCTCTGGTCTGCCGATCTTCGTCGAGCCGCCTGGCGCCGGGGATCATGACACAGCGGCCGGCCGCTGTCGGAGCGAAAATAACCTTGGCGTGGCCCGGTCCTACTCCCATCTCGTTGGCGGGACCCGACGGCGATCCCGCAACAACGGAACAGGGAGAACGGCATGATCAGGAAATCGCTCATCGCTGCTGCAATGGCCGCATTTATCGCGACTCCCGCTTTTGCCATGCATTGTCCTCAGGACATGGCCAAGATCGACGCCGCGCTGGCGAAGAACCCGCAGCTGACCGAGGAGCAACTGGACAACGTCAAGGACTTGCGGGCGACGGGCGAGAAGCTGCACAAGGATGGCCAGCACAAAGAGTCCGTGGAGGTCCTCGGCAAGGCGATGGAGATCCTCGGCATCGAGTAGCTGGGCGCGGCGCCGGGGTCGCCCTGGCCGCACCATTCTCTATGAGCAAAATGCGTCCAACCGTTCCCGGTCGGACGCATTGACGCTCTCTAGTTAACCAAGAGGGAGGATGCGGTCGACCCGACCGCATCAAGCCCTATGCGGCGCGGACCTGTGCCAGGAACGCGTCGACGCAGCGGTGCATTTCGGCAGACTGCCGCGACATCTGGCTTGCGGCCTGCAACACCTCGTGCGCCGCCCTGCCGGTTGTTCCGGCTGCTTCAGCGACGCCGCAGATGGCCCCGGAAACTTCCCGTGTGCCGGATGCCGCCTGCTCGACGTTGCGGGCGATCTCCTTGGTCGCCGCCTCCTGCTCTTCTACCGCAGCCGCCACCGCCGCCGTGATCTCGTTGATCTTCTCGATCGTGCCGGTGATGCCTTGTATTGCCTGGACGGTACTGCCGATCTCGCCACGCACACAGCCGATCTGCCCGGCGATCTCTTCCGTCGCCCTGGACGCCTGAGTCGCCAGGTTCTTGACTTCGCTCGCCACCACCGCAAAGCCCTTGCCGGCGTCGCCGGCACGAGCCGCCTCGATGGTGGCGTTGAGGGCAAGCAGATTGGTCTGCCCGGCGATGTCGGTGATTAAAGCGACGACCTCGCCGATCTTCTCCGCCGCCGTGGCCAGGCTGCGCACCTTGGCGCGCGCTTCCGCCGCCTCGCCGGCAGCAGTTTCCGCCACCTTGCTCGTCTCGCACATGCGCTGGGCGATCTCCTGGACCGATCTCGCAAGCTCCTCGGCCGCGCACGCCACCACTTGGACGTTGTTCGTAGCCTGCTCGCTCGCCGCCGCCACCGAGCCGGACTGGCTCCTGCCTTCCTCGGCTGCCGATGACATCGCCCCCGCCGTCACCTCCATCTGAGACGACGCCGACGACACCGCCATGACGATGCTGCCGACGCTGGCTTCGAAGCCCTCGGCAAGCGTGAGAAGCGCTTGGCGCCGCTCCTGTTCCGCTTTCGCCTTCAGTTCTGCCTGCTCCGCCTCGAGCCGCTGCGCCCGGATGGCATTGTCCTTGAACACCTGCACTGCCCCCGCCATGTGCCCGATCTCGTCGGCACGGCCGGTGGCAGGAATCTCCGTTGCGAGGTCGCCGTCCGCCAACCGGCGCATCGCCCCGGTCATGGTGACGACAGGATTGGCGATGCCGCGCGCCAGAAGGTAACCGACAGCGGCGATGACTGCGGCTCCGGCGGCGGCGATCAACAGGACCTTGGAGCGCAGAGCGGTAGCGCCTGCGAGCGCTTCCTCGCGGCTTTCCTCGGCAACCAGCGCCCAGGTGAGCCCGCCTACCTGCAGCGGCGTGTACGCCGAGAGCACCTCGTCGCCGAGATAATCGACGACGTCGCCGACTGCGGCGGTGCCGGCGAGGGCTTCGCGCGTCGCAACCGTATCGACCTTGCCCCGGCTGGGGTTCGCGAACGACGCCACCACCGAATGGTGCTCGGGATCGAGAAACGAGTCCGACCGCATCAGATGGTCGCTTCCGACCAAATAAGTCTCGCCGGTCTCGCCCATGCCGCTCCGGTCCTGCATGATCGAGCCGATGGCCTCCAGCGACAACTGTAGGGCGATCACCACCTGTACCTCGCCATCCTCGATCAGCGGCGCCGCGACGAAGCCTGCCGGAGCGTTGCCGCTCGGCGCGTAAGGCGCGAAGTCGGCGATGGCATAGCGGCCTGTCTCCCGCACTTCGCGGAACAGGTCGGCGAGATTCGTGTTCTTGAACTCGCCGGTCATCAGGTTGGTGCGATAGTCCCGCTCATGTGCGGCGGTGTAGAAAACAAAGCCTTCGGGGTTGATCAAGAAGGCGTCGTGGAAGCCGTAGGTCTCGATGAACTGGTGCAGGAACTGCTTGCCGTTAACCTCGACAGCCACCGCTTCCTCGAGGTTCATCTTGGTCACGATACCCCACTGAAGCCCCGGGAGATCCAGTGGACTGTAGACGACCATGACAGGATTCCCGAGGGAATCGGTGAAGAGCTTGGCATCGCTTTCGCCGGCGGCCATCCGCTTGAGGTATCCCGGTGCGATCGACGTGGCGTCGTAGCCGACGACGAAGGCGCCGTCGCCCATCGTCCGCATCGCGCTGCGAAAAGAGAAGCGGCCGCCGTCGACGGCCATCAGGTAGGTCTCCCCGGTTTTGCCGAGAGGACCCTGCCGCCGAAGGATGTCGTCGAAGTGTTGCGCGGAGACCTGCAGGGCCACCGATCCGAGCGGGCGGCCATCGTCGGCGCTGACGCGGCCGGCCAGATACAGGGTCTGGGCGCCGTTGGCCGGATGTGGCGCGAAGTCGCCGACGCCCGGTTGCTGGCCTGCGGTCGCTGCCGCCACCGCGGCGGCGAGGCTGCTGTCGGCAAGCTTCCCGGTGAACACGTTCATTCCGACGTCGTCGCTGCGGCGTGCGCTGTAGACGACATCACCGGCGGCGTCGATGAGCAACAGGTCCGTCGCCGCCTCCGCAAGGCTCCGGAGCCGCGGGTCATGACGCGCAACGGCGGACAGGTCGCGGTAGCCCTCGGCCGCGCTCATCTCGCTCAGCACCTCGCGGACGGACGGATCGACGGCGAGGTTCCGGGTCGTCCGCGCCAGTCCGGCGAACGCGTCCTGGACTCTGCTCTTCTGCGAGCCGTGAACCGCCTGCAGCCTCTCGAAACCCTTGTTTTTGTAGGTGGCGACATTGTCGCGGAGCAGCAGCGTGTCGCCACGGCGCTCCTCGAAGAAGCGCTCGATCTGATCCTTCTTGATTTCCCGCACCGCCTCGAGCTTGTGCGTCGCCGCGTGATGAAGCGCATCGGAACTCTCGTAGACCGAGAGAATTCCGAGGATGGCGAGCGGGATCAAGCCCACTGCCAGAAAACTGGAGATCAGCTTCGGCTTGATGCGAAGCTGGAATTTGCCGAACGGCCGGAACATCGCTGTCGTCTCCACAAGTTTGGCTGAGGCGGATGCCCAGGGGCTCCGCGTGGGCATGTCGAGGTGCATGCGGTACCGAACGTGCACCTTCAGCGTGAAGATCGGCTTAACGCAGCGACCTTGTGCGATCCTCCTGCTCGGACTGACGAGCGGCGACCACGAAATATTGCCGAAGCGCGAGCTAAACGGCGCGGCGGCTCCGGAGAACCCTCCCGGCTCGCCGCAGAGCCTCGCCCAGCACCATGGCGGCGGCGACAGAGACGTTGAGGTACCGCATCCCGGCGGCCATCGGGATGACGAGTCGGGCCGCCCACGTGCTGCAACCTTGGACGCACGGCGCCTTCGCCAACCTCAAGACCTGGGCATTTGGCGTCTATCGCGGCCTCCGCCGGCCTCACCTGCAAAGCTACCTCGACGAGTTCGTCTTCCGCTTCAACCGACGCCGAACACGATGGAGCGGGCCGGCTGCGAGGATGCGGGGCGAAGCGCTTGGAAGCGGGTGACGCCATGAAGTAGAGTTTCGGCATGTGACGGGCGTGTGCGGGTATGGTCGGGCAAGGTCGGGGGACCATGGCAGGAACAATCTTCATCTGTTATCGCCGCGGCCCGGATACCCCGTCTGCGGGATGGCTGCGCAGCCTGCTCATCGAGCACGCATTCACGCCCGAGCAGATCTTTCTCGATGTCGACGGGATCGAGCCCGGCGAAGACTTCGTCGAGATCCTCGAGGCGCAGATCGACGGGTGCGACGTTCTGCTCTGTGTGATCGGGCGGGGCTGGCTCGAGACGATGGACCGGCTCGGTCAGCCGGCGGACTACGTCCGCATCGAGATCGCCGCCGCTCTGGCCAAAAAGAAGCGAGTCATTCCCCTCCTGCTCGATCAGGCGCGGATGCCGGCGGACGACCTCCTTCCCGAGGAGCTTCGACCGCTGGTCCGCCGGCAGGCGGTGTTTCTTCGTCACGATCGCCTCAGGTCCGACCTCCGGGATCTTGTCCCCTTTCTGCAGAAGGCGCTGGCGACGTCGCGCCCGCAACGCGGGCCGCGGGCGCAGCCGGGGCCGCACTCCCCGAGGGAGCCATGGACGCCAGGGGAGGCGTTTCGCGATATCGATGCGCCATGGTGTCCTGAGATGGTGGTCGTGCCCGCCGGCACGTTCATGATGGGGTCTCCGGATAGCGAAACCGGCAGGTATGACGACGAAGGCCCGCAGCACCGGGTCACCATCTCCCGTCCGTTCGCCATCGGCAGGTTCCCGGTGACGTTCGAGGAATACGACAACTTCTGCGAGGCCACCGGGCGAGAGCAACCCGGGGATGAAGGCTGGGGCCGGGGTCGATGTCCGGTCATCAACGTCAGTTGGGATGACGCCCAGGCGTATGTGAAGTGGCTGGCCGCTGCGACCGGCAGGCCTTATCGGCTGCCGAGCGAGGCTGAATGGGAATACGCTTGCCGCGCCGGCACGACCACCCGCTTCTCATTCGGGAACGACATCAGCGGGAAAGACGCCAACATCGATGGCAGCAGGACCACCGAGGTAGGAACCTACCCCGCCAACGCCTGGGGTCTCCATGACATGCACGGTAACGTCTGGGAGTGGGTCGAGGACTGCTGGCATGACAGCTATGCCGGTGCACCGGAAGACGGCAGCGCGTGGCTCGATGCGGACGGCGATGATTTCGGTCCCCGTGTGCTTCGCGGCGGGTCCTGGTACTACAGTCAGGACCTCGCGCGTGCGGCCTACCGCAACAGGTACGACCCGTTCTACCGGAGCTACGACTTCGGGTTCCGTGTGGTGTGTTCGTCCCCATCTTCTGGCCACTGATCACTGACAAGCGGCGCGCCAGCGTCGGCCAGAATTCACGCGGCCGCAGGTACCAGTCGTCCTTGAAGACCTTGAGCTTGCCGGCGCGCAGAGCCTCGGCCAGCGGCTCGACGGCGCGGCGGTCGAGCCGGTTGTAACTCAAGAAGATGTCGAACTGCTGTGCCGGCTCGTGCACGGCGCCTCCAAACGCGCTCCTGTATGTCGTGGGAATCTATACCGCCTCCAGGTCCGTCAGGTCCTCGACGTCGGCCATGTCGGCGAGCAGTCGGGTGTACTTGCGGAAGTCCGTCTGCAGGTCGCGCAGCTCGGCCCGGAACCGCTCGCGGGCCTCAGTGTCGAGCGGGCCGGCAAGGATGCGTGGGTGCCACTTCGCCGTGAACGGCCGGACGATCTGATTGAGCACGACGACGGCGATGCGGGTGAAGTTGATGCAGTGCCGCCCCTGGCGCTTGATGGTGTCGCGGGTCAGCGGAAACAGCTGGTACACGCTCTCCAGCGCCGCCGCCTCATCGCCCTCCTCGGGGTCGAGGTGTTGCGTCGCCACGCGGGTGATCAACTCGACGTAGAGCTCCCACGCCGCGGTCATGTCCGGTTCCTTCGGCTCCCACGCGGCCTCCAGGAACGGCGCCTTGATGGCGAGCTTCGTCAGCCCCCACTTCTCCAACACATCGCGAAGTTTCATTCGCCTCCCTCCTCCGTCCTTTCGACGTGATCTTCGCGTTGCGCACCCACATCGGCACGTTGCACCCGCTCGACCTGCGCGCCAAGGTTTTTCATTCTGGCGGTGCGGGATCTATCTGGCCGCGCCGCTCGCGCGAGCGAGAGAGCCGAAAAGCCGCTCAGCAGGCGGGTACGGAATTTGGTGGGCGCAGTAGGACTCGAACCTACGACCCGCTGATTAAGAGTCAGCTGCTCTACCAACTGAGCTATGCGCCCGCACGGGTGAGGATCCCGACGAGAGGGGATGTGGCGTGTTTAGCAAAGCGGCGCGCCGATGTCGAGTGCGCGACCGGCGGCGCCCTAAATCTCCTCGCCGGCGTGCTTGCGCCCGATCATCACGTCGCGGTGCACGTAAACCGACAGCATCAGGCCGAAGCCGATCATCAGCGCCATCATCGCCGTGCCGCCGTAGGAAATCAGCGGCAGCGGCACCCCCACCACCGGGATCAGCCCCATCACCATCGCCATGTTGATGAATACGTATAGAAAAAACGTGGTGGTGAGGCCGACGGCCAGCAATCGGCCGAACTGGTTGCGGGACGACAGCGCAATGGCGAAGCCGTACGCCATTACGACAAGATAGAGAACCATCAGGCCGACACCGCCGACCAGGCCGAATTCCTCCGCCAGCATGGTGAAGATAAAGTCGGTCTGCCTTTCCGGCAGGAAGTTCAGGTGGCTTTGGGTGCCCTGCAGGTAGCCTTTGCCCAACAGCCCGCCCGAGCCCAGCGCGATCTTGGATTGGATGATGTGGTAACCGCTGCCGAGCGGATCGCTCTCGGGGTCGAGGAACGTCAGCACCCGCTGGCGCTGATAGTCGTGCAGCATTCCCCACAGCACCGGCATGACCCCGCCGGCCGCGGCGATCACCAGCGCGAACTTCCAAAGCCGGACGCCGGCCGCGAAAAAAACGGCGCCGCCCGCCGCGAGCAACATCAGGCTGGTCCCGAGATCAGGCTGCTTGAGCACCAGCACCGTCGGCGCGGCTACCAGCGCGAGCGGCACGACCAGCAGCAGGGGGCGGCCGATGTCCTCCATGTCGACGCCGTGGAAGTAGCGCGCCAGGGCGAGCACCACGGCGGTCTTCATCAACTCCGACGGCTGCAGGTTGATGACGCCGAGGTCGATCCAGCGCTGCGCCCCCATGCCGACCGAGCCGGCGATTTCCACCGCCACCAACAGGGCCAGAACGCCCGCGTAGATCCAGTACGCATAGCGGAGCCAGATACGCACGTCGGTGACCGCGATCGCCATCATAAAAACCGCGCACACACCGAAGCGAACGATATGGCGGACCGCCCACGGCTGGAAGCTCCCGTTGGCGGCCGAGACCAACATGCCGGCGCCGACGCCCGCGACGAGGACGATGGCGAACACGAACAACCAGCGGATCTGCAGCAGTTTCTGCGGGACCGTGAGGCGCTGGCGTTCCAGGGCGTCGAGGCTCATTGCTTCCTCACGTTCGTGGCGTCACATCGCTTCCTCACGTCACTGGCGTCACGACTCTTCCTCACGTTCGTGGCCTCACGTCGGGCCGCCGGAGGCGCCGGGCGCCGCATGGGCAGCCCCGGCGTCTGCGTCCGCTCCTGCACCGGGCCCAGGCTTGTGCCGGGCGATGCGGAGCACGTCCATGTGCTGCGCGGCGAGGAGAATGTCCTTGGCGACCGGCGCCGCCGCCTTTGATCCGCCGCCGCCGTGCTCGATGATCACCGCCACGGCGTAGCGCGGCGCCTGGATCGGGGCATAGCCGACGAACAGCGCGTGGTCGCGGCGCTCCCACGGCAGGTCCTCGTTCTTGGAGATGCCGGCCGCCCGCTCCGCGGCGGTGATGCGGCGCACCTGCGAGGTGCCGGTCTTGCCCGCCATCTCCATGCCGTTCTCGGTGATCGCCGCCCGGCGGGCAGTGCCGCGGCTGCCGTTGACGACGCCGATCATGCCGTCCCGGACGACCTGCAGGTGCGCCGGGCTGATGCCGAGCGGCTCCGGCGCGCCTGCGTTCGGCGGCTGGGCTGCAGCGCCCGCCGCGCCGGGCCGCACCACATGCGGCATGACCTGCTCGCGCCCGTTGGCGATGCGCGCCGTCATCACCGCAAGCTGTAACGGCGTCGATAGCACGAATCCCTGGCCAATGCCGGCGATCAAGGTCTCTCCCTGGTGCCAGGGCTGACCAAGGGTGGCGACCTTCCAGTCCCGCGTCGGCAACAGGCCGGTCCGCTCGCCGGGCAGATCGATCCCCAGCGTGTGCCCGAGCCCGAGGCGGTGTCCCATGGCGGCGAGGCGGTCGACGCCGGCGCGCTTGGCGACTTCGTAGAAATAGAGGTCGCAGGACTGTTCAATGGCGTCGCGCATGTCCAAGGTGCCATGTCCCCACCGCTTCCAGCAGTGGAACTTGTGGCTGCCGAGGCGCGTCACCCCGCCGCAGAACACCCGCGTGTCCGGCGATACGACGCCGCGCTCCAGCCCCGCCAACGCCGTCACCATCTTGAAGGTCGAGCCGGGGGCGTACTGGCCGGCAATCGCCTTGTTGGTCAGCGGCGAGCGCGGATCGGCCAGCAGCGCCCGCCATTCTTCGGAGCGGAGGCCGCGATTGAAGGCGCTCGGGTCGTAGCTGGGATTGGAGGCGAGGGCGAGAACGGCGCCGGTTTGCACGTCGATGACCACCACCGCGCCGCTTTCCTGCTCGAGGCGGCGCTGCGCCAGTTGCTGCAGCTCAAGGTCGATGGCAATGCGCAGGTCGGTGCCGGGCTCGCCGTCGTAGCGGTCGAGTTCGCGAATGATGCGCCCGTAGGCATTGACCTCGACTTCGGAGCGGCCGCCAGTGCCGCGGAGAGGGAGGTCGTAGGTGTGCTCGATCCCTGACTTGCCGATGCGAAAGTCGGGGAGTTGCAGCAGCGGATCGTCCTTTGCCTCCTGTTCCGACACCGCCGCGACGTAGCCGAGCACATGCGCCAACTCGGCGCCGTGTGGATAGAGGCGACTCTGGCCCTGTTCGATGCCGATCCCCGGAAGGTCCGGTGCGTTCACCTCGATGCGCGCCACGTCTTCCCAAGCCAAATCGTCACGCACCGTGACCGGAACGAACGCCCGCTTGCGCGCCACGTCGCGAAGGATGCGCCGCCGCTCGTCTTCATCGATGCCGACCATCGCGGCGATGGTATCGAGGATCTGCTCTACGTCGCCGGCCTGCTCGGGGACGACGACCATGCGGTAGGTCGGGCGATTGAGGGCGAGCGGCCGGCCGTGACGGTCCAGAATCCGCCCGCGCGGCGGCGGCAGCAGCCGCAGATTGATGCGGTTGTCCTCCGCCAGGGTCGCATAGCGGGAGGACTCGACCACCTGCAGATAATACAGGCGCCCGCCGAGCATGCCGAACGCCGCGAGCTTGGCGCCCGCCAACACCAGCGCGCGGCGGGTGAACTGTTTGTGGCGGTCCTGATCCCGGTACATGTCAGGTCCCGAAGGAGACGCGGCGGCGCATCACGTCTGCCCCAAAACCACGCGCTGCCAGCCGAGCATGAGCCGGAACACCAGCGCGAAGCACCCAAGCGTCAGCAAATACTGGAATATCAGCGCATCCGGCGACAGCACGTGCCGGTTCCAGAGCGAGCCCAGCAACCATGCGGCGGCGAGGCCGGCAGCGGACACTACGGCAAATCCCAGCCAGATGATGCCGAACGGCTTGCGGGTGAAGAAGCGGCGCTGGGAGTTGACGGCGCCGTGGATCATGACGAAGACCAGGGCGTTGAGGCCGATGGGGGCGCCGATCAGCGCATCATGGAGGAGACCGATCAGCAGCACCGCGGTCACCGGCATCAGATCCGGGCGATAGAGCGACCAGTGGAACACCATCATCATGGGCCACAAAGGCACCACCGGCTGCAAGGCGGGGATTCGTGCGGGTATCACCGTCAGCAGCGACGCCAACACTGTCAGCATGACCGGCGTCATGCGCCGTGACGCGATCTCCATCCTGGTCCACAGCGAGGGATTAACGGTCACGAGGGTAAGCTCATTGCTGCGGCCCCGGCATCCCCGGCGGCGCCGCGGCCTCCGCCGGTTCGCCGGCGTCGGGCATGACGGCGGGCGCATCGTCGCCGGGCGACGTCTTCTGCCGGATGGCGGGGCTCGACCCCAGGATGCCTTGCAGTCCGTAGTCGACGACGCGCACGTACTGAACGTGGCTACGGCGGATGAACGGCTTGACCCGGATGACGCCCTCTTCGACTGCCGAAACCAGACCGATCGGGAGGCCCGGTGGGAACGCCCCTGCATCACCGGAGGTCGAGACGCGGTCGCCGACCGCGATGCTGGCTTCCGGTTCGACATGGATCAGCAGTGGCTGGTCCGTATTGCTGCCGGCGAGCAGCGCCTTGGTCTGCGCCGGTGACACTTCCACCGGAATGCGGGAGTTGAGGTCGGTGATCAGAAGCACCCGGGATGTTCGCTGCGCCACACCGACCACCCGCCCGACCAGCCCGTCGCCGGTGAGGACGACGTTGCCCTTGGCGACGCCATCGGCGGTGCCGGCGTTGAGCAGCAGGCTGTGGGCAAAGGTGCCGCCGGTATCGGCGATCACCCGTCCCGTCACATAGCGGGCCCGGGGATCCGGCACGAAGTACAGCAGTCGTCGCAACGCGGCGTTCTCCGTTTCGAGGCGGAGCGCTACGGCCTGCCATTTGACCAGCCGATCACGTTCGAGCCGCAGACGGGCGTTTTCCTGGTGCACGGCGACCAAGCGGCGGATCCCTTCGACGCCCTCGGCTATGGCGTCCGCCGGCGCCGACAGCCGTTCGAGAATCGGAGCCACGGTGTCGACCATCGCCAGGCGCAGGCGCTCCATCATCACCGTATCGACCTTGCCCAGCATCATCAGGCCGATCGCCACGAGGACGAGGGCAAAGTAGGCGAAGCGCTGCACCACGGTTCGGACGGCGCCGACGGTGCGGTGCTCAGAGCGGGTTCGTTCGTTCAATCGGCGGCCGTTGGCTGAAGGGGATCCTGGCGCGATCATACACGGCAGCGCTGCGAAGTCGCGCGCTCCCTCAACTTTAGGACAGCCGCCCCTTCAACACAAACATCATGCGCGTCCGGTCGGCGCCTCAGTACATGGAGATGAGAATGTTCTTCATGCGCTTCATGTCTTCAAGGGCGCGGCCGGTGCCGAGAACGACGCACGACAGCGGCTCGTCGGCGATCGACACCGGCAGGCCGGTGGCGTGGCGAAGAACGTAATCCAAGTTGGCCAGCAGCGCGCCGCCGCCGGTCAGCACGATGCCCTTGTCGACGATGTCGGCGGCGAGTTCGGGGGCGGTGTGCTCGAGCGCGACCTTGACCGCATCGATGATGGCGCCAACCGGCTCGGCCAGGCTTTCGGCGATCTGGCGTTCGCTGATCACAAGTTCCTTTGGGACGCCGTTCATCAGGTCGCGGCCCTTGATCTCCATGGTGCCGGCCCTCGCCGTCCTCCGGCGGGCAGGCGGAGCCGATCTCCTTCTTGATGCGCTCGGCGCTGGATTCGCCGATCAGCAGGTTATGGTTGCGGCGGATGTAGGCGATGATCGATTCGTCCATCTTGTCGCCGCCGGTGCGGACGCTGCGCGCATAGACGATGCCGCCGAGCGACAGCACCGCGACCTCGGTGGTGCCGCCACCGATGTCGACCACCATCGAGCCGGTGGGCTCGGTCACCGGCAGGCCGGCGCCGATCGCCGCCGCCATCGGCTCCTCGATCAGCCACACACGCCGGGCGCCGGCGCTCTCCGCCGATTCTTGGATTGCGCGGCGCTCGACCGCGGTCGAGCCCGACGGCACGCAGACGATGACCAGCGGGCTGGCGAAGCTCCGCCGGTTGTGCACCTTGCGGATGAAATGCTTGATCATCTCCTCGGCGACCTCGAAGTCGGCGATCACGCCGTCGCGCAGCGGCCGGATCGCCTGGATGTTGCCGGGGGTGCGGCCCAGCATCAGCTTGGCTTCCTCGCCGACGGCGAGCACCTGCTTGCGCCCGCGGTACTCGGCGATCGCGACCACGGAAGGTTCGTTGAGGACGATGCCTCTGCCCTTGACGTACACCAGTGTGTTCGCGGTTCCGAGGTCGATCGCCATGTCGGCGGACAGGAACCCGAAGAGACGTGAAAACATCGTCCGCGCTCGCTTTCAGGGAATGATCATTGAGTGACGACTGGCCGGCTGACGACAGACCAGGTGACGACCGATAAAAGACAGCGGCCGCGCGGAGTCAATCCCCGGACGGCCGCTTCTTCTAGCGCAAAACGCGGGGCCAAGGAACTCCCGGCGTGCGGTTTGTCGCAGGCGGTTCAGGCCGACAGCGCCGACGGCGCCGTCTTCTCCCGCTTCACCAACAGCTTGTTGAGAGCATTCACGTACGCCTTGACGGAGGCGACGATCGTGTCGGTGTCGGCGCCGCGGCCGTTGACGGTGCGGCCGTGCTCTTCGAGCCGCACTGTGACTTCGGCCTGGGCGTCGGTGCCGCCGGTCACGGCGTGCACTTGGTAGAACTGCAGGCGCGCGTCGGTCGGAAACAACCGCTTGATGCAGGTGAAGGCGGCGTCGACAGGGCCGTCGCCGGTGTCCTCGCAGCCGCGCACTTCGCCGTCCACCTTGAGCTCGAGCGCCGCGTGCGGCTGGCAGGTGCCACACTGGATGGTCAGGGATTTCAGGGTGATGCGGTCATTGACGCGGAGAACCTCGTCGTCGACCAGGGCGATGATGTCGTCGTCGAAGACTTCCTTCTTGACGTCGGCGACGTCCTTGAAGCGCTGAAAGGCATCCGCCAGCGCATTGTCGCCGAGATCGTAGCCCAACTCCCTGATCTTCTCGCGGAAGGCGTGGCGGCCGGAATGCTTGCCCAGCACCAGCTTCGACTTGTGCAGTCCGACCGACTCCGGGGTCATGATCTCGTAGGTGCCGGCGTGCTTCAGCATGCCGTCCTGGTGGATGCCGGCTTCGTGGGCGAATGCGTTGGCGCCGACGATGGCCTTGTTGGGCTGGACGACGAAACCGGTCACCGCCGAGACCAGTCGCGATGCCCGCATGATATGCTCGCTGGCAATCCCGGTGGTGTACGGCATCAGGTCTTGGCGGGTGCGCAGCGCCATGACGATCTCTTCCAGCGCGGCGTTGCCGGCGCGCTCGCCGAGGCCGTTGATGGTGCACTCGACCTGGCGCGCGCCGGCCCGCACGGCGGCCAGCGAGTTGGCGACGGCGAGGCCGAGGTCGTTGTGGCAGTGGACCGAGAAGACCGCCCGGTCGATGTTCGGCACCTGGTTCCACAGCATCCGGATGAGCGCCGCGAACTCTTCCGGCAGGGCGTAGCCGACGGTGTCGGGGATGTTGATGGTGGTGGCGCCCGCCTTGATCGCCGCTTCGACGCAGCGGCAGAGGAAATCGTGGTCGCTCCGCGAGCCGTCCTCGCACGACCACTCCACGTCATCGGTAAAGCGGCGCGCGGTGCGGACGCTGTCGATCACCGCGTCGTAGACCTGGTCCGGCTCCATCTGCAGCTTGTACTTCATGTGCAGCGGGCTGGTGGAGATGAACGTATGGATGCGCCCGCGCGGCGCCGGCTTGATCGCCTGGGCAGCGAGTTCGATGTCGCCGCGGGCGGCGCGGCTCAACCCGCAGACGACCGAGTTCTTCACGACCTTGGCGATCTCGTGCACGGCCTCGAAGTCGCCGCGGGACGCGATCGGGAAGCCGGCCTCGATCACGTCGACCCCCATCTCCTCGAGCAGGGCGGCGATCCTGAGCTTCTCGTCGAGCGTCATCGAGGCGCCGGGCGACTGCTCGCCGTCGCGCATGGTGGTGTCGAAGATAACGATCCGGTTCGGATCAGGGTTGGTACTCATGCCGGGAATCCTTCGTCGGGGTGGTGTTGCAAACGTTCACGTTACGCATTTGCTCCCCTGAACCGCCGGCCCCCGCTCATGCGGACACCGAGACGCGCTCAGGGGCACCTAAGTCGCAGGCTACCGACGACGAACGTCCAAAGCGGCGACACGGCCGCTGCGCCTTGGCGGACGCGCCCGTTGTTGGCGATCTTATGCAATTCCATGCTCATGCTGCGATTGCGTTCAGTATCGCCCCGGACCGTCTCGCTTCCGCTTCCCTGACGAGCGCTTACGCATGATATCGCGCGATGCGCCCGTCTCCACTAAAGACAGACGCCGCGACCCCTTGTCAACAACGATGTGATATGAAGCGCTCGGTCGCCCCGATCATCCTGGAGCTGATCATGAAGCTGCTCGCGGCTGGACGTCACAATCGCGAAGGATAGCACGCCCGGATGCGCCCCTAGATCGCCGACGGGCCGCGGGCGATGGCGGCGACGCCGGTGCGCGCGACATCGACCAGGCCAAGCGGCGCCATCAGCTTGACGAACGCCTGCATCTTCGAGGTGCGGCCGACGATCTCGAACACGAACGACTCGTTGGTGCTGTCGACGACGCGAGCCCGGAAGATATCGGCGATCCGGAGCGCTTCCACCCGCTTGTCCCCGGTGCCGTTGACCTTGATCAGCGCCAGTTCCCGCTCCACGCATGGACCCTCGACGGTCAGGTCGCTGACCTTGTGCACCGGCACCAGCCGGCCGAGCTGGTTCTTGATCTGCTCGATGATCATTCGCGTCCCCGACGTGACGATGGTGATGCGGGATAGATTGCCCTCGGGGTCGGTCTCGGCGACCGTGAGGCTCTCGATGTTATAGCCGCGCCCCGAGAACAGGCCGACCACGCGGGCGAGCACGCCCGGTTCGTTGTCGACGAGAACGGAGATCGTGTGCCGTTCCGATGGGGAGGCCTCGCTGATCACGGTCAATGCTCCTAAGCTTGGTGGGCTGGATCGCACGCGCGGTGCGGATTGCCGAGCCGATGGGGTTGTCGTGCGGAAAGACCGGGGCGGCGACGACCGCCGCCCGCGGCGGAAGGTAAAGGCGCGCTATACGAGCACCATGCCCTCTTCAGAAATCGGCTTGGCCACCTGGTCGGCCGGCCCGAGCAGCATCTCGTTGTGAGCGGCTCCGGAGGGGATCATCGGGAAGCAATTTTCCGCTTTGTCGACGCGGATGTCGGCGATTACCGGCCGGTCGACGGCGATCATCTCCTTGATGACGTCGTCAAGCTCGGCAGCCCGTTCCGCCCGCAGTCCCACGCCACCGAAAGCCTCCGCCAGCTTCACGAAATCGGGGAGCGCCTCCATGTAGCTCTGCGAATAGCGGCTGCCGTGCAGCAACTCCTGCCACTGGCGGACCATGCCCATGTACTCGTTGTTGAGGATGAACACCTTCACCGGCAGGCGGTACTGGGCGATGGTCGACATCTCCTGGATGTTCATCATGATCGAGGCCTCGCCGGCGATGTCGATCACCAGCGCCCCGGGGTGGGCGACCTGCACGCCCATCGCCGACGGCAGACCATAGCCCATGGTGCCGAGCCCGCCCGAGGTGAGCCAGCGCCGCGGCTTCTCGAAGCCGTAGAGTTGCGCCGCCCACATCTGGTGCTGGCCGACCTCCGTCGTGATGAAGACGTCGTCGCGGCCCTTGGTCAGCTCGAACAGCCGGGAGATGGCGTACTGCGGCTTGATGATGTCGCCCTCCTGGCGGAAGGCCAGGCAGTCGCGGGCGCGCCACACCTTGATCTCGTCGAACCAGCCGGCCAAAGCCTTCTGATCGGGCTTCACCTTCCGTTTCGTCCACACGGCAAGCAGGTCTTCGAGCACCGAAGCGACGTCGCCGACGATGCCCAGGTCCACCATCACGTTCTTGTTGATGGAGGATGCGTCGATGTCGATGTGGATCTTCTTGGCACGGGGCGCGAAGGCGTTCAGCCGCCCGGTCACCCGGTCGTCGAAGCGGGCACCGATGTTGAGCATCAGGTCGCAGTCGTGCATCACCATGTTCGCTTCGTAGGTGCCGTGCATGCCCACCATGCCGAGGAAGTTGGGATGCGATGACGGCACCGCCCCGAGGCCCATCAGCGTCAGGGTGATCGGAAAGCCGCTCGTGTCGACCAGTTTCGTCAACAGCTCGGAGGCGCGGTCGCCGGAGTTGATGACCCCGCCGCCGGCGTAAATCAGAGGCTTCCTGGCCGCCGCCATCATGCTGACCGCCGTCTCGATCGCGTCCGGGGCGGCCTTGGTGCGCGGGCGGTAGGTGCGATGGCGAACGTCCTCCGGCGACATGTAGTGGCCCGTCCCCTGGGAAACGTCCTTGGGAAGGTCGATCAGAACCGGCCCGGGGCGGCCGCTCCGCGCCACGTAGAACGCCTCGTGGACGATGCGCGCCAAGTCATCGGTGTTGCGCGCAAGGTAGTTGTGCTTGGTGCACGGACGGGTGATGCCGGTGGTGTCGGCCTCCTGGAAGGCGTCGTTGCCGATCAGGTGGGTCGGCACCTGGCCGCAGATGCAGACCAGCGGCACGCTGTCCATCAGCGCGTCGGTCAAGCCGGTCACGGCATTCGTGGCGCCGGGTCCGGAGGTCACGAACACCACGCCCACCTTGCCGGTGGAGCGGGCATAGCCTTCGGCGGCATGGACCGCGCCACCTTCCTGACGGACCAGGATGTGGCGGATGGCGTTCTGTTTGTACAACTCGTCGTATACCGGCAGAATGGCGCCTCCCGGATAGCCGAAGACGTCCTGGACGCCCTGGTCGGTGAGCGCCTTCAGGAGGATCTGTGCGCCGGTCATCATATCATCCGCCATGTCGCTGTTCTCTTCTCTCTCTATCGGCTGAGTGGGGGCGTGGCTCGGGGGAGCGGCCACCGTGTTCGCGCGTGCACGCCTCGGTTTTCGCGGCTGCACGTGTCATGTAGAGGGTCGCGCGCCGCGGGTCAACAGAAACCGGCGAATGTTCGAAAGGGTTTTTGCGCGGAAACTTTCCGAATATTTCTCGTCCAGCGACACGTCGGCGGCCAACTGGTGGCGCAACCACGTCAATTGCCGCTTGGCGTAGTTCCGCGATGCCTGTTTCGCCGCGGCGACCGCTACCTCCATGGTGCTGTTGCCGTCGAGCGCCGCCGCCAGTTCCCGCACCCCGACCGCCTTCATCGCCGGCAGGCTCGGATCGAGCCGCATAGCCACGATTGTGCGCACCTCGTCCACGACGCCGTCGGCAATCATCCTGTCGAAACGAACGTCGATGGACGCATACAAGGTCTCCCGCGGCGGCCGGACGACCACGACGACGAACGGCCCGCAGCCGGCCGGGGACGCCGGTGCTGAGCGGCGCCAGTCGCCGATCGGCCGACCGGTGGCCGCCGCCACCTCGTACGCACGGATCAGGCGTTGAGGGTCGCTCTCCCGCAGACGACCGGCGCTTTCCGGGTCGAGCGCCGCCAGCGCCGCCCGAAACGCCGCGCCGCCCAGCCGCGCGTGCAACGCCTCTGCCTGTGCCCGTACGTTCGCGGGGATGATGGGGATCGGCGTCAGCCCGTGTATCAAGGCTTTGAGGTAAAGCCCGGTGCCGCCGACGACCACCGGAACACGGCCATCCTCACGCGCCGATTGGATCTCGCTCACCGCCATCGCCAGCCAGCGTCCGACAGAGCACCGCTTCGCCGCCGGCAGCACGCCGAACAGCCGGTGTGGCGCCCGAGCCTCATCGGCTGGGCTGGGACGCGCAGTCAGCACTCGCAGCTCCCGGTAGACCTGCATGCTGTCGGCATTGATCACGGTGCCGCGGACGGCTTCGGCAACATCCACCGCCAGCGCAGATTTGCCACTCGCCGTCGGGCCGGCGATGACAACGACGGGAGTCAGGTTCGCTTCGGACGTCCCTATGCGCGGATCCGCCTGACGCGCCGCGCGCCGCGCTTCTTCGCGCAAGCCGGCGCGCCTTCACGCATCGTTCGACTTGCGAATGACGCTCATGGTGCCGTCGGTTTCCAGCACCACAAGCGCCGTTCCCTCTAGCGAGGCGTTGCCCTCCTCGCGGATAGCCGCCAGAACTTCCTCTCTTGACACCCGCTGCCGCCGCATCGCGTCGTCGAGAAAACCGCCGTCCCGTACCAGCAAGGTCGGCTCGCTCTTGACCAAGGCCTGGACGCGATCGGATCGCACCGACATCCAAGTGATGGCGTACTGCAGGAAGATCAACAAACCCAGGGCGACAGCGCCGTCAGCGAGCGGGACCGAACGATCGATGACTACCGTGGCGAAGGTGGAGCCAAGCGCCACCGTTACCACGAGATCGAAAGCGTTCATCTTGCTGAGGGTGCGTTTGCCGGACACCCTCAGCATGAGGATGAGGGCAATATAGCAGGCGGAGCCAACGACAATGATCCGAAGCAGGCCGGTCCAGGACTCGAAAAACATGTGTCAGCCTTCGCTCGACAGTCGACCTATGAAGGTCCTTCGGTAAATCGGCGCGATGGGCACCCGGTCAGAACGAGCGGTCACGGCGCTCGACGTTCTTCGAGGAAGCCTGTCACCTCGAAGGTGACGGCGGCAAGAGGGACGCGGCGATTCCCGCGTCCCCAGCCTGGGTCAGGCTGCCTTCGCTTTCTCTTTCATCACCATATACTGTTCCGTCATCTCTTCAGAACGGATGACGTCGATCTTCTTGCGGGCTTCCGGGAACAGCTTGGTTTCCTCATCTTTTATGTGATGATCGAGGGCATCCGCAAGCTCTCTCAGCGCCGATGTCCACTCCTTGCCGCCAGCTTTGAGCTTGGACAGCTTTTCCAGCATCTCCTTCGCTTCCTGGTGCTCTTCCAGGTCGTCCTGGATTTCTTCCTTCATGCCGGTAACTGCCTCGGCTTCCACGTAGAAGATCTCTTCCTCGAACCGGGTGTGCACGTCCAGTTCCTGCTCGATCTTCGCCATCAGGCTTGGGTCGTCCTCGGCCTTCTTCATCAGTTGCTTGACTTCGCGATGGTCGGCTTCGAGGAGGTCAAAGATGGTGTTCATGGGGTCTCCCTGTCACTGTCGATGCTGATGTCACTGTCGATGCTTGATGACGGGGGAACGCTTGGCGGGTGCGCCCGGTTCCGAGTGCCGCCGGCGCCGCCACCGCTGCCGGGGACGCGGGTAAACGTTTCGGGGCTATCGCGGTCGAGCAAACCCGGCTTCAATGGCCCGGCACCGAATGACGATGATCTGGAGGACCGAGTGCGCGCGCAGGTTTGGAAGTTGGTGAACGGTATAAGTCAAAGCTATTGGTTCGTCCCGACGGCAATGGCGATCGCCGCCGCGGCGTCCGCTTTCGGCATGGTCAGCCTGGATAGATTGATCGGCAGTTCCTGGATCGATGGCATCCCCTGGCTTCATGCCTACGAGGCCGACGGCGCCCGCGCGGTGTTGCAAACGATCGCCGGCTCGATGATCACGGTGGCGGGCGTCACCTTCTCGATCACCATCGTCGCGGTGGCGTCGACGGCGATGAACTTCGGGCCGCGCCTGATGACCAACTTTATGACCGACCGCGGAAATCAAGTCACCCTCGGCACCTTCGTCGCCACCTTCCTTTATTGCATCCTGGTCCTGACCAGCGTCTACGGGGGTGAAGACTCGGCCGGGGCCTACGTCTTCGTGCCGACGCTTGCGGTGCTGGGCGCGTTGCTAATGGGTGTCGCAAGCCTCGGCGTGCTTATTTACTTCATCCACCACATCCCGGAGAACATCCACATCTCGCAGATGATCGCCGGCATCGGTCACGATCTCCTGAAGCGGATCGACATCCTCTATCCGGACCACCTGGGCGAGGGCGCCGGACCCCCGGCCGGGTTTTCCGCCGACGACGGCGGCGTTCCGCTTCCCAGCGAGGACGCGGTGGCGGTCGACGCGGGCGACGTCGGCTACGTCCAAAACATCGAGGGCTCCCAGTTGATCGCCGCAGCCAAGAAAAAGGGACTGGTGCTGTGGATGACCGTCGCCCCCGGCGCCTTCGTCTCCCATACGTCCCCTCTTGTTCTTGCCAAGCCGTCCGCGCTCGTCGACGCCGCCGCCATACGCAGCGTGCGCGCGGCGTTCGTGCTCGGCGCCCGCCGCACGCCGTCGCAGGACGTGCTGTTTCTCGTGAAGCAGTTGGCGGAGGTGGCGATCCGGGCGCTGTCGCCCGGCATCAACGACCCGTTCACCGCGTGCTATTGCATAGACTGGTTCAGCGCCGCACTGAAGAAATTGGCAGGCAGGGAAATCCCCTACCGCTACCGCTTCGACGACAACGGCGATCTCCGCGTGGTCGCGGAACCGACGACCTTCGAGAACTTCGCCGACGCGATGTTCGGGCAACTGAGGCCGTACGCGCAAGGGGACCGCACGGTCGCCCTGCACCTCCTTCATGCTTTGGTCGACCTGCGCCTGAACCTGCCGACAGGGCACCAGCGATCGGTTATCGACCGGCACTGCGACACCCTGTTGACGGGCTGCCACGCCGACCTCTCCCATCCCGATGACAAGAGCGCCATCGACCTGATTTTCCGCGACAACGATCTCCGCGTCGGACGCCGCGCCCCATGAGGCCTAGCGTTCCTGTGGAACCTTGACGGCGGTCGAGCGTTCTTCGCGAGCAATCACGTCGTCGCCAAGGGCGGTCGACGTTCTTTTGTCCCAGCGGAAGCGGAGGTGGTTATGCGAGTGGCGTGGATGACGACGATGACGATCGCAGTGGCGGCGGCGGCACCTCTGCTGACGGCGCCGTCGGTCAAAGCCGATCAGTCGGAGTGCATGAAGGACCTGGGCCAGGTCACCGACAAGTATCAGCCGGTGATGCAGCATCTCGACAGCAAGGACCGGCGCGGCGTGTCGTCGATGAAGAGCGCCGCCGTCTACCTCGCCAGCGTCGACCGGGATGACGCCTGTGAAGAGGTCGTCGAGGCTCTCAACGACCTGATGACCGAGCGCGAAAGCGGCTTGGTGACGCAGGGCGTTCTGCAACCGGCTGACGAACGGGCGCGCCAGCAACGGCTGGAGCAGGCCGCGAGCAAGATTGGACAGCATCAGGCGCTCCGTGCCCGGGACGTGATCGGCGCCGACGTGCGTAACTTGCAGGACGAGGATCTCGGCGACGTTGAGGACGTGATCGTCAATCCAGCCGACGGTACCGCATCGCATCTTCTCGTCGCGACCGGCGGCTTCCTCGGGATGGGCGAGGACATCGTCGCGGTTCCGGTCGGCAAAGTCGGCTTTACCGATGCGATGGACGTGGTGCTGGTCAACATGCCTGAGGACGCCTTCGAGAAAGCTCCGAAGATCACCGAGGAGAATATCAACAGCCCGGACCAGGCGGCGTGGCGCCAGGAGACGCAATCCTACTTCGACCAGAACACGCCGAAGTAGTCGTTGCGAGGGTCGGGTGGGGGTGCGGCGCTGGCCCGTACCTCGTCCCTCCGTAAGAAGAGCAAGGGCGTGCCTCCTCTGAGGCGGCCGCGAGGTCGGCCTCAGCGCGGTGTCACGTCCAGAGTTCCAACTCCACGTAGTCGACGCGGCCGTATTCGCCGGCATCGCGGGCAGTGCTGATGTCGATGCGGTCGCCTTGTTCGAGGTTGGCGAACAGCGAGTGGGTCTTCCAGCCGCCGCCAGCGTCGAAACGCCAGTTGCTGATCTGCTTGCCCTCGACCGTCACCGCCCCGGAACCGCTTCCGTCGTCCTCATCCAGATAGCGCACCGAGATCTTGTATCGTCCGTTATCGCCGCCAAACGTGTGAGTGGCGACGCCGTTGCTGAACGTCCGGATCAACTCGCCGCCGGACGCCTCGCTGCTGGACGTTACGGCGTAGCGGGTCAGCGCCAGGTCCTCGGCCTCCAGTCGGCCAACTCCTGCCGTCGGGCCGGGATCGGGCGTTGGCGTCGGTGTCGGAGTTGGCGCCGGCGTGCCGTCCGACCGCGTCACCTCCAGGTAATCGACGCGGCCGTACTCACCGGCGTTCTGGGTCGTGGCCAGCTCGATGCGGTCGCCGGTGTCGAGGCTCACCGTTTTGCTACGGACGGTCCAGCCGTCGCCCTTGTCGAAGTCCCAGCGGTCGACCTCGACCCCCGCCACCTTCAATGTCCCGCGGCTGGTGCCGTCGTCTTCGTCCAGGTAGCGCACCTTCAGGTCATATGTGCCCTTGGTGCCGTTGAACGTGTGGGTGGCGACGCCGTTGCTCAACGTCCGGATCAACGCGCCGCCGGACGCCTCGCTGCTCGACGCCACGGCGTACCGGGTGAGCGCCAGGTCCTCGGCCTCCAGTCGGCCAACTCCTGCCGTCGGGCCGGGATCGGGCGTTGGGGTCGGTGTCGGAGTTGGCACCGGCGTGCCGTCCGACCGCGCCACCTCCAGGTAATCGACGCGGCCGTACTCGCCGGCGTTCTGGGTCGTGGCCAGCTCGATGCGGTCGCCGGTGTCGAGGCTCACCGTTTTGCTACGGATGGTCCAGCCGTCGCCCTTGTCGAAGTCCCAGCGGTCGACCTCGACCCCCGCCACCTTCAATGTCCCGCGGCTGGTGCCGTCGTCTTCGTCCAGGTAACGCACCTTCAGGTCGTATGTGCCCTTGGTGCCGTTGAACGTGTGGGTGGCGACGCCGTTGCTCAACGTCCGGATCAACGCGCCGCCTGACGCCTCGCTGCTCGACGCCACGACGTACCGGGTGAGCGCCAGGTCCTCGGCCTCCACCCGGCCCAGCCCGGCAACTGGGCCGGGATCGGGCGTTGGGGTCGGTGCCACATCGGAGGCGCTGGCGAGCTTGCGGACTTGGCCGTCCTGCTTGGTCAGGACGTAAATCTCGCCGTTGGCGTCCTGCCCGAAGCGGAGGTCCGCCCGCGACGCTTTGACCACGTCCAGCAGCGTGCGCTCGGCGCCGTTGACGAGCAGCGTCAGCTCCTTGATTTCCGCCGGCCGACCCGATTTCTGCGCGGTCTGGAGCGCCGACAGCGGCACGTGGAAAACCCGTCCGGCGGCGATGTCGCCGAACACGTAGTGTCCGGCGAGTTCGGGAATGTCGGCACCGCGGTAGACGAAGCCGCCGGCGATGGCGCGGCCCTCGTCGTGGTCGTACTGGGCCACCGGGTAGGTGAAGCCGCTATCGTCGCCGGGCAGGGTGTATAGCACACCCTGGTCGCCGCGCGCGGTGGCGAACGTGCCTTCCCGCGGCTGCCAGCCATAGTTGCCGCCTGCGACGCCGATGTTGACCTCCTCGATCTGCGCCTGGCCGATCTCGCCGATCAGCAGGTCGCCGCGGCCGCCCTGATCGAAGCTGAAGTTCTGCGGATTGCGGAACCCGGTCGCCCACACCTCCGGCAGCGCGTCGCTGCGGCCGACGAACGGGTTATCCGCCGGCACCGTGTAGGATGCACTGCCGCTCTTCAGCGGGTCGATCCTGAGTATCTTGGATAGCGCCTGCTGCAGGTCCTGGCCCGCATCGAAGCGGTCCGGGCGCGGCGGATTGTTGCCGCCGTCGCCGCTGGCGATGTAGAGGGCGCCGTAGTCCTCGCTGCCGGGCTTGGCGGCGGGGTTGAACGCGATCTGGTTGAGGTCGTGACCCTTCTCCGGCTGCGCCACACGTAGCACCTCCCGGCCGCTGCCGGCAACGATCGGGCCGGGATCGGCGGGTCTGGCGACCTGCCACTCGATGATCGTGCTGTGATAGACCGGCGTGTATGGCCCGTCGAAGACCGGCACGCCGGCGGGAGCGCTGGCGACGGTCTTCGCGTTGACGGTGTAGAGCTTGCCATAGCCGGCGGCGCTCGGCGTTTCGAAGTCCGGATGAAAGGCGAAGCTGCGGAGACCAGTGGGGGTGCCGCCGTTGACGAAGTCCGGGTCGCCGCGCACGTCCAGCAGTGGCGAGGGGTCAACCTTGCCGTTCTCGATTTGCCACACGACCCCGCGGGTGTCAATCAGGTAGAGGCGGCCGCTGCCGTCGTCCGCGTGATAAAGGAACTGGATGTTGGCGTACGGCTTGACGTCGTCGGTGCGCGGCGGCGTGACGAAGTCGTCTAGCTCAACCTTGATGCCGCTCTTGCGGATGGGATCCGAGATCGGGTTCGGTGTAACTGCAGTCTGGGCCAAGGCGTCCTCCTCCCCACAGGTTCGACGCCGGTGCCGGCTCAGGCGCGGTCCACCCTGCACTTGGGTGGCGCCCAGCCCCAGTCCTCATGTTGCGCCGCTTCGTTGATCCCGCAAGCGAACGCTACCACCCTTTCCGTCGGTTCCCAAACAGGCTTCTTCGAGGCCAAAGTGCAACGGCGCGTTCAGAGGATGCGCCGCTGCACGTAATCTCTTGAGTTTGATGCAAACCATGACCCATTCGACCGAATCGTTCGAATGGGTCCGTGCACTAGCCTTTTGCTCTAAACGGCGGCGCTGCTTTTTTTCGGGCCCATGAAGTACCACAGGATGAGGCCGATGAGCGGCAGCAGCAGGATCACGATGACCCAGAGAATCTTAACGCCGGTCGAGGCAGCGCTGCCGATGACGTTGATGATGGCCCAGATGTCCAGAGCCAGGATGATCAGGCCAAAAATCCCGCCGAATTCCATCTCTATCTCCTCATGATTTGTGGCAAGGCGATGCCGGCTGGCTTCAAACAAGTGCGCGAGACTTGCCCTTCTACATCTTAAACCCACCCGCGGCGAAATGGTTCCGGAAGCGCCGCTGTGACACCGTGATGAAGATTGTCAGGATGGCGCTGGCAATGCGGAAGCCTGCCCGTTGTGCTCTTAGCTCAAGGCCGGCGGCGTCACGGCCCGTGCGGTAGGAGCTTGCCGGGGTTCATGATGCCTTGCGGATCAAGGGCGCGCTTCACCGCCCGCATCACGCCAAGCGCGGCGCCGTGTTCGGCCGCCATGAAGCCGAGCTTGCCGAGGCCAATGCCGTGCTCGCCGGAGCAGGTGCCCGCCATCTCGAGAGCGCGTCCTACCAGACGATCATGCAGGCGCCTCGCGGTCTCGATTTGATCCGGTCGGGCGGGGTCGGTCAAAATGACCAGATGGAAGTTGCCGTCGCCGACATGGCCGACCAACGGCGCCGTCAGGCCGCTCTCGGCGACCTCCCGCTTGGTTTCGACGATGCATTCGGTCAGTCGCGACACCGGTACGCAGACGTCGGTGGTCCAGGCATCGAACCCCGGCTTCAGCGCCTTGCCGGCGTAATACGCATCATGACGAGCCTGCCACAGGCGCGCTCGCTCTTCGGTCCGCGTCGCCCATTGAAACTCGGCGCCGCCATGCTCGCCGCAGATCGCTTCGACCATGGCGGTCTGCTCCGCGACGGAGGTCCTGGTGCCGTGGAACTCGAGGAACAGGGTCGGTTGCACAGGACAGCCCAAGCCGGAGTAGCGGTTCACCGCATCCATCTGCACCTCGTCCAGCAACTCGATGCGGGCGACGGGAACCGCCGACTGAATTGTGGCCACGACCGCATCGACCGCGCTGCCGATGTCAGGGAACGACACGACGGCGGCAGCGATGGCTTCCGGCACCGGGTGCAGGCGGAGCGTCAACTCGGTGATGACGCCGAGGGTGCCTTCGGAGCCGACCAGGAGGCGGGCGAGGTCGTAGCCGGTGGACGACTTGCGGGCCCGGCAGCCGGCGTGAATGACGGTGCCGTCGGCCATCACCGCGGTCAGCGCCAGCACGTTGTCACGCATGGTGCCGTAGCGGACGGCATTGGTGCCGGAGGCGCGGGTCGCAGCCATGCCGCCGAGCGAGGCATCGGCGCCGGGATCGACCGGGAAGAACAGGCCTGTGTCGCGGAGGTGCTCGTTCAGTCGCTTGCGGGTGACGCCGGCCTCGACGACGGCGTCCATGTCCTCGGCATGCACGGCGACGACCCGGTTCATCTGCATGAGGTCGATGCAGACGCCGCCTTCCAGCGCGGCGACCTGCCCCTCGATGGCGGTACCGGTCCCGAACGGAATGACCGGCGCACCATGACGGGCGCAAGCCGCCACGATTGCGGCCACTTCTGCCGTCATCGTCGGGAACACGACGACCTCCGGCGGGTGCGGTTGATGGAACGATTCATCGTGCCCGTGTTGCTCGCGCACGCCGGCCGCCGTCGACAAGCGCTCGCCGACGATGCTGTCCAACTCCCGAAGGAGGTCCGCGTCGACCCGCGCAACGGGCATATCCATGTCTCGCGTCCCCGGAGATTCGTGCCCGATCGGCCTACTCGAGTGGGAGGAACAGGGGATCGTCCTTCGGCGCGTTCGCGAACCGGATCTTGTCGAGGCAATCCTCGGCCGGATGCTCCCCAAACATGCAGCTCGCAAACTCGACCCGGAGGCCATCCACCCGCTGGCACAATGCTGCGGTCAAATCGAACTGCAGCGGCACCGATGAGTAAATCCAACCGCCTTCGACCGCTTTCCGCACCAGCGGCTCATCGCCGCTGGCAAGGCCGGTGGATGCAAGCTCTTCTTCGCCGTCGTAAACCTTGGCGATCACGCGCATTTGTTCGAGCGGCTCGGACCCCTGGTATTCGATGTCGATGGGGATCCGGCACGCGAACGCCTCGCCCTTCTCGACACCGGTGCTCGACAACACGACAGGCCGCTCGACTTGTTCGGCCGCGGACGCGGAAGACTCCCATAGCGCGCCGGCCGGGACGGCCAGCAGCATGAACATGGCGGCGCCTCGAAAGATCTGACGGATCATCGTGCAGTCCTCACGGTTGTGGCTGCGTGCTGCGCGGATGTCGTGGGTTCGCGTTCCGGGCACATCTCACTCCCGTCGCTGTGTCGTTTTTCCAACAGCAGAGACCCGGCGAAAGTTCCTTATGGTGCAGATGGCGCGGGTTCATGACGACAGCATGGCGGGCCTCGGTCCGCCGGTCGCCCAATCCAACAACTCCACCGTGTGGACGATCGGCCGCGAGGTGCCGCCGGCCAGGTGCGTCATGCAGCCGATGTTGCCGGCGGCGATGATGTCGGGCTCGGTCGCCTCAAGATGGACGAGCTTCCTTGCCTTCAGTTGATCGGCGAGATCCGGCTGCAGGATGCTGTACGTCCCCGCAGACCCGCAGCAGATGTGGGATTCCGCCGGTTCACGCACGCTGAAGCCCGCGTCGGCCAGCAACTGCTTCGACTGCGGTCCCAGGCGGAGCCCGTGCTGCATCGAGCAGGCCGTATGGTATGCCACGGTCTGGCCGGTGGCGATGGTTGCGGGTTGGAGCTTGAGTTCGACCATCAACTCCGAGACGTCGCGCATGATTGCCGTCAGGCGCGCCGCCGGCTCGACCCATTCGGCGTCGTTGCGGAGCAGATGCCCATAGTCCTTGAGCGAAACGCCGCAGCCGGATGCGGTGAACACCACCGCGTCGAGCCCGTCGCCGTCCATCTCCCGCATCCAGGCGGCAACGTTGGCACGGGCGGCCGCCTGCGATTGATCCTCGTCGCCCATGTGGTGGACCACGGCGCCGCAGCAGCCGGTGCCCTCGGCGACCACGACCTCGCAGCCGTGGCGGGTCAGGAGGCGCACCGTCGCTTCGTTGATCTCCGGGCGCAGCACCTGTTGCGCGCACCCCGGATGCAGCGCCACCCGCTTGCGGCGCGGCCCCTCGGCCGGAAACACCTGAGGCGCATCCACCGGTGACGCCTGCCGGAGGCGATCCGGCGCCATCGCCGCCATGCCTTTCAGGCGCCCCGGCAGCAGGCGGGCGAACGGCCGACCGAGCCGGCCTCCCATTAGCGACAGCCGGAACAGGCGCGGGTCGGGGACGATGGTGGCGAGCAGACGGCGGAGCAGACGTTCCGGCCGCGGCCGCACGTAGGTCTTCTCGATGTGCACCCGCGCCCGGTCGACGAGATGGGCGTAGTCGACCCCGGACGGGCACGTGGTCATGCACGAAAGGCAAGTGAGGCAGCGGTCCAGGTGCTTGACGACCTGCGGCGTCGCCGGCTTGTTCTCCTCGAGCATGGTCTTGGCGAGGTAGATGCGCCCCCGCGGGCTGTCCAGTTCATCGCCCAGCAGAAGGTAAGTCGGGCAGGTGGCGAGACAGAAGCCGCAGTGCACGCAGGTGCGCAGGATGTCGTTGGCTTCCCGGATTTCCGGGTCGGCGAGGCGGGCTTCGGTGAAGTTGGTCTGCATCCCTACACCCCCTCGACCATGCGTCCCGGGTTCAGCACCCGATGGGGATCGAACGCCTCCTTGATGCGCTGTGTGAGCGCCGCGATCGGCGCCGGCTGCGGCTGGAACGCCGGCACCCGCTCCCGCACACCGGATGCGGCGCGGATGAGCGTCGCATGGCCGCCGGTCCCAGCGATCGCGGCCCGCACCCGCTCGTGGTGGGCGTCGTCGCTCGCCGGCAGCGACAGCCACAGAAGGCCGCCGCCCCAGTCGAAAAGGACTTGGGCCTCGCCGTTGAAGCGGAGCGCCGCGGCGACGCGGGCACCTTCCGACGGCGGCACGGAAATCCGCCATGCCTGGCGGTCGCCATCGGTCACCAACGCCCCCACGTCGCGGATCTCCCGCCACAATGCCCGCGACTCGGTCTCCCCGAGGTCGGCGATGCGGCCGCACGGCGCCAGTACCTTGGCGACAGCGTCGGCGCGGAACGCGACCGACGGGCCGGGCCCCTCGATGCGGATGCACGTCACCGCCTCGCCCGCAGAGGCGATGGCGCCGACTCCCGAGCGGATGGCGACGTCGGCCGGCAGGTGCGCGGCGCCGGACACGTCATACGGGCTCTGCAAGGCCGTTGTCATGGCGCGGACGGCGGCCGCGTCATCGCAGCCGACGACCAGTACCGTCCTCACCGCCTCGCTCGCCGGCAGGGCGCGCACCGTGACTTCCGTCATGACCGCAAGGGTGCCATAGGAGCCGGCAATCAGCTTGGAGAGGTCGAAGCCGGTGACGTTCTTCACCACTCGCCCGCCGGACTTGAACACCTCGCCCCGGCCGCTGACCGCGTGGAAGCCTAGCAGGTGGTCGCGCGCCGCGCCGCTCAGATTGCGCCGCGGACCGGAGAGATTGCAGGCGATAACGCCCCCGAGGGTGCCGCCGATGTTGCTGCCGGCGCCGCCGTCGGCGCCCAGCAACGGCCCCAGGTTCGGAGGCTCGAACAGCAGTTGCTGCCTGCGTTCGCCTAATGCCGCCTCGATCTCCGCCATCGACGTGCCGGCGCGGGCGGTCAATACCAGCTCTTCCGGCTCGTAGGCGACGATGCCGGAGAGAGCGGACGTGTCGAGGCGCGCCGCGGCGCTGCAGGGGCGGCCGAGGCCTCTCTTGCTCCCCGAGCCGACCACGTCCAGCGCCTGGCGTTCGGCGACCGCCCAGCGCACCGCCTGCACGGTCTGCTCGATCGTGTCCGGCCTGAGGTGCTCGGTCATCTTGAACTGGGACCGTCCTTCGCCATCAGAACCGCGGCAGGTCCGGAAACGGCAGTTGCCCTTTGTGGACGTGCATGCGGCCGAGTTCGGCGCAGCGGTGGAGGGTGGGAAAGACCTTGCCGGGGTTGAGCAGGTGATCCGGATCGAAGGCGCACTTCAAGCGCTGCT
Organism: Rhodospirillales bacterium; assembly: GCA_016710335.1. Classification (NCBI taxonomy): domain Bacteria; kingdom Pseudomonadati; phylum Pseudomonadota; class Alphaproteobacteria; order Rhodospirillales; species Rhodospirillales bacterium. The sequence continues at coordinate 82,847 of JADJXQ010000001.1, read as the reverse complement.
GCTGCTTGAGGTCGTCCTCGGTGAACATCGTGCCCATCAGATCCCGCTTCTCGACCCCGACCCCGTGTTCGCCGGTCAGAACCCCGCCGACCTCGACGCAGAGCCGGAGGATGTCGGCGCCGAACCGCTCCGCCTTGTCGAGATCCCCAGGCTTGTTGGCGTCATAGAGGATGAGGGGGTGGAGGTTGCCGTCGCCGGCATGAAACACGTTGCCGCAGCGGAGCCCGTAGGTGCGGGACATCTCCGCGATCCGTTCCAAAACGTTCGACAACGCATGACGCGGGATAGTCCCGTCCATACAGAGATAATCCGGCGAGATGCGCCCCGCGGCGCCGAACGCGGCCTTGCGGCCGGCCCAGAACCGCAGGCGCTCCGCCTCGTCTTGGCTGACCCGGATTTCCGCGGCGCCGGTGGCGCGGGCGATCGCCTCGACCCGCTCGATCAGGTGTTGCACTTCCACCTCGGGACCGTCCAGTTCGACGATCAGCAACGCCTCCACATCGAGCGGATAGCCGGCGTGCACGAAGTCCTCGGCGGCGTGGATCATCACCCTGTCCATCAACTCCATGCCGCCGGGGATGATGCCGGCCTCGATGACCCGGGCGACGCAGTCGCCGGCGGCGGAAACCATCGGAAACCCGATCAAAAGCGCCCGCGCCGTCGCCGGCTTCTGCAGGATGCGGACCGTGACCTCGGTGATGACCCCGAGCAACCCCTCGGAGCCGGTGATCACCCCGAGCAGATCGTACCCCGAGCTGTCCAAATGTTTGCCGCCGATGCGGGTCACCGCGCCATCCATCATGACGAACTCGACGCCCAGCACGTTGTTGGTGGTGAGGCCGTACTTGAGGCAATGGACGCCGCCCGCGTTCTCGGCGACGTTGCCGCCGATGGTGCAGGCGATCTGGCTCGACGGGTCCGGCGCATAGTAGAAGTTGCGCCCGGCGACAGCCTCGCTGATGCGGGCATTGGTCACCCCCGGCTGCACGACCACGCAGCGGTTGTCGTAGTCGATATCTAGAATCCGGTTGAACTTTCCGAAACCGAGGGTGATGGCGTCAGCGAGAGGCAACGCGCCGCCGGATAGGCCGGTGCCGGCCCCGCGCGGCACGATCTTCACGCCCTGCTCATTGCAATAGGCGAGGACTTGCGAGACCTGAGCGGTGGATTCGGGAAGGACGGTGGCGAGCGGCCGCTGGCGATAGGCGGTCAGCGCGTCGGCTTCGTAGACGCGGAGCTCGTCGTCATCGTCGATGACGCCTTCGCCGGGGACGATGGCGCGCAGGTCGGAAGCGATCCGGCGGCGGCGGGCGATGACCGCGGCGTCCGGTGCAGGCATGCGCATCGACGTCCTCCCGTTGACGGAGCGGCGCCAAACTGCGGCGCCTCGGCCGTTTCAATGTCGGCCGTTGTTCCGTCAATGTAGTGAGGGAGGTATCGGAGGTGAAGCGGAATCGACCGGCTTAAGCCGTGGTTCAGCCCTGGCGGACCTTGTAGCGCGGGTGGATCTTGTTGATCACGTAAATGCGCCCCTTCCGCTTGACGATGCGGCAGTTGCGTTCGCGCGTCTTCGCCGATCTCACCGAGTTCTTGACTTTCATGATCCTGACCCCTGACTTCCGGCGCGGACCATACGGATCCGGCCCGCGCCTGTCAACACGCGCCTCCCGGCGGCCTTGCATCGAATGCGGCGGCCTGTTCCAGCACTTCGGCGCTGCGGAGCACGGTTTCTTCGTCGAACGGCCGGCCGATGAGTTGGAGGCCGAGCGGCAAGCCGCGCACGGACAGCCCGGCAGGGACGGATATGGCGGGGAGGCCGGCGAGGCTCGACGGCACCGTGAACACGTCGTTCAGATACATGGTGATGGGATCGTCGGTCTTGTCGCCGATGGCGAACGCGTCGGACGGCGCGGTGGGGGTCAGGATGACGTCGGCCTTTTGGAACGCCTGCTTGAAGTCGCGGGCGATCAGGCTCCGCACCCGCTGCGCCTTGAGGTAGTAGGCGTCGTAGTAGCCGGCCGACAGCACATAGGTGCCGATCAGCACCCGCCGCCGCACCTCGGCGCCGAACCCTTCGCCGCGGGTGTTCTCGTACATCTCGTCCAGCGTCTCGCCGGGGATGCGCAAACCGTAGCGCACCCCATCATAGCGTGCGAGGTTCGAGGACGCCTCGGCCGGGGCGATGATGTAGTACGTCGGCAGCGCGTAACGGGTGTGGGGAAGCGTCACCTCGACGGTGCGCGCGCCGGCGTCTTCCAGCCACCGCATACCCTGCCGCCACAGGTCGTCGATTTCCGCCGGCATGTCGTCGAGGCGGTACTCCCGTGGGATGCCTATGCGCAGCCCCCGGACGTCCCCGGTCAGCGCCGCCGCGAAATCCGGCACCGGCAGCGGCGCCGACGTAGAGTCCTTGCCGTCGTGGCCGGCCATGACGCCCAGCATGATCGCCGCGTCGCGGACGGTGCGGGCCATCGGCCCCGCCTGGTCGAGCGAGGAGGCGAAGGCGACGATGCCCCAGCGCGAGCAGCGCCCGTAGGTCGGCTTGATGCCGACGATGCCGCAGAACGACGCCGGCTGGCGGATCGAGCCGCCGGTGTCGGTGCCGATGGCGGCGAGCGCCAGGCGGGCCGCGACGGCCGCCGCCGATCCGCCGGAAGAGCCGCCCGGCACCAGATCCTTGCCGTCCTTCGGCCCCCAAGGGTTGCGCACCGGCCCGTAGAAGCTGGTGGTGTTGGAGGAGCCCATGGCGAACTCGTCCAGGTTGGTCTTGCCGAGCATCACTGCACCGGCGTCGCGGAGCCTGGCGGAGACCGTGGATTCGTAAGGCGGGACGAAGCCGTCGAGGATGTGCGAGGCGGCCGTCGTCAGCACGCCGTCGGTGCAGAACAGGTCCTTGACGACGATGGGGATGCCGTCCATGGGGTCGAACGCCGCACCGGCGGCACGGCGATCGTCCGATGCCCGCGCCCGCGAGAGCGCCAGTTCCGGGGTTTCCGTTATGAAAGCGTTGAGATCCCGCGCCTCGGCCATCGCGTCGAGATGCGCCCGCACCAACTCTTCCGACGAAAACGCGCCGGCGGCAAGCCCTCCGCCGGCTTCCGCGATGGTCAGGTCCCTGAGGCCGCCGGCATTGGTCATTCGACGACTTTCGGCACCGCGTAGAACGCGTCGACCCGATCCGGCGCATTGGCGAGCACGGACTCGGCATCGCCGCCGTCGGTGACCACGTCGCGGCGCTGCAGCACCGTCATCGCGGCGACGCTGGTCATCGGCGGAACGCCGTCGGTGTCCACCTCGGCCAACTGCTCGACCCAGCCGATGATGTGGGAGAGCTCGCCGGCGAGGTGATCGAGCTCGTCCTCGGCCACCCTGAGGCGCGCGAGGGTGGCGATGTTACGAACGGCGGCCCGGTCCAACGACACGTGTTCGACTCCCTCAACGGAATAGCGGCTGGCTCCGCACCCCGGCCACGGACAATGACAGAGCAGCCGTCAGGCTTTAAGTGTGGCCGCGGAGGAACGCAAGCCCCATGGCGATCGTCGGCATCGAGGACCTGCATCGCGCGCTCGGCAGCAATCGGCGTCTGCTCGGCCTCGACGTCGGCGGCAAGACGGTCGGATTGGCGCTGTCCGACGGCATCCTGATGGTGGCGACGCCGCTGATGACCTTGCGCCGCAGCAAGTTCGCTCGCGACGCAGCGACGCTGCAAGAGATCGTCGCCGGGCACGGCGTGGGCGGGCTGGTCATCGGCCTGCCGGTCAGCATGGACGGCACCGAAGGTCCCCGCTGCCAGTCGGTGCGCCAGTTCGCGCGTAATCTGCTTGCCCTTATCGACCTCCCGATGGCGTTCTGGGACGAGCGCCTCTCAACTGCCGCCGTCGAGCGGATGCTGATCGACGAGGTCGACATGAGCCGCCGCCGTCGCCGCCAGGTCGTCGACAAGCTTGCCGCCGCCTACATCCTGCAAGGGGCGCTCGACGCGCTTGCGGTTCAGGCGCGCCGCGCCGCGTCTCGGGAGCCGGCGCCGTGATCGCGGTGCTGGCGTCGCTGGCGCCGATCTTCATCGTCATTCTGTTGGGCTGGTGGTTTCGTCGCTGGCAGTTCGTGCCGGACGGCTTCTGGATGTCGGCGGAGCGGATCACGTTCTATCTGTTCTTTCCGGCGCTGCTGATCACCAACATCGCCAAGGCGGATCTGGCGGGGCTCCAGGTGATCCCGATGCTGAGCGGTTCCATCATCGCGATCACCATCGTCGTCGCGGCGGCATACCTCCTGTGGCGGCCGCTCGGGATCGACGGGCCGGCTTTCACGTCGTTGGTTCAAAGCGCCGTCCGCCCCAACGTCTACGTCGCGTTGGCGGCGGCAGTGGCGCTCTACGGCGAGACGGGGCTGACCCTCGTCAGCCTGTGCCTGGCGGTCATCGTCCCGTTCGTCAACGCCATCGCCGTCGTCGTCCTGATTCGCTACGCCTCGCCGGCCGGCAAGCCGCTGCGCTGGCGCCAGATGATCGCGCCGGTGCTTCAGAACCCGCTGATCCTCGCCTGTTTCGCCGGCCTGGCGCTGAACGGGTTGGGGGTCGGTCTGCCGCCGATCATCGGGCCGACGCTGGAGATTCTCGGCCGGGCGTCGTTGCCGATCGCGCTGCTGGCGGTCGGCGCCGGACTCGACTTCGGCGCCGCCCGCGCGGCGGGGCGGGTGGTCGGCGTCGCGTGTATCTTGAAGCTGGTGGTGCTGCCGCTGTTGACCATCGGGGCGTGCACGGCATTGGGAAGCGACCGCATCGCCACCGCCGTTGCGGTGCTCTACGCCTCGGTGCCGATCTCCGTCTCGGCGTACGTGATGGCGCGACAGATGGGCGGCGACGCCAACATCATGGCCGGCACCATCACCGCCTCCACGATCGCGGCCATGGTGACGATGCCGGCCGTGCTGATGCTCGTTTAAGTCTCCTTGCGCGGGCCACGGGCGCGCGCCTATAGTCCCGGCTCATGACCGACGGCGACAGCCTTTCCCCCTTTCCCCACCGCCACCTGCTCGGAATCGAAGGCCTCACCCCGCCGGAGATCACGCTGCTGCTCGACCGCTCCGAGCGCTTCGTCGAGCGCAACCGGCAGGTCGGCGAGAAGCCGGCCGAGCTGCGCGGGCGGACCATCATATGCCTGTTCTTCGAAGCCTCGACCCGCACCCGCACATCCTTCGAACTAGCGGGCAAGCGCCTCGGCGCCGATGTCATCACCATGTCGGTCTCGGCCAGTTCCGTCCGCAAGGGCGAGACCGTGCTTGACACCGCCATGACCCTGAACGCCATGCACCCGGATGCGCTGGTGGTCCGCCATCCCGAATCCGGAGCGGTCAAGCTGTTGTCGGAAAAAGTCACCTGCGCGGTGATCAACGGCGGCGACGGCAGTCACGAGCATCCGACCCAAGCGCTGTTGGACGCGCTGACCATCCGCCGCCGCGTCGGCCGGTTGGAGAACCTGGATGTCGCCATCTGCGGCGACATCCAGCACTCGCGCGTGGCGCGCTCCAACATCCATCTCCTGTCGATCATGGGCGCCCGGGTGCGCCTCGTCGCGCCGCGCACCTTGATCCCGGCGGAGGTGGAGCGGCTCGGGGTCGGTGTCTACCACGACATGCACGAGGGGCTGGCCGGCTGCGATATCATTATGATGCTGCGCCTGCAGACCGAGCGCATGAACGCCAACTTCTTTCCGTCGAAGCGCGAGTACTTCCACTTCTACGGCCTTGATTACGAGAAGCTGTCACGCGCCAACCCGGAGGCGCTGATCATGCACCCGGGGCCGATGAACCGCGGCGTGGAGATCGATTCCGTGGTCGCCGACGACTTCAGCCGCAGCGTCATTTACGAGCAGGTCGAGATGGGGGTCGCAGTGCGCATGGCCTGCCTCGAGTTGATGGCGGGAAGCGGCGCTCAAGCCGCCGGGCGGAACATTTAGAAGCGATGACGTTTCATATCGACAAGGCGCCACGGCGCCTGGCGTTCGTCAACGCCCGGCTGCTGGATCCGGCTTCCGGACTCGACGCCGTGGGCGGGCTGCTGATCGCAGGCGAGAGCATTGCCGACGTTGGTGACCATCTCACCGCCGCCAGCGTGCCTCCCGACGCGATGGTCATCGATGCGGAAGGGCATTGCCTCTGTCCCGGCCTGGTGGACATCCGTGTGCAGCTTCGCGAGCCCGGCGAGGAGCACAAGGCGACGCTGGCGTCGACGGGAGAGGCGGCGACGGCAGGAGGCGTTACCTCCATGGTGTGCCTGCCGAACACCAATCCGGTCATCGACGACATGTCGGTTGTGGAGTTCGTGGCGCGGCGGGCGCGGCTCCTCGGCCTCACCAAGGTCTACACCTACGGCGCAGTGACCAAGGGCTTGGCCGGCGAAACCCTCGCAGAAATGGGCCTTTTGTCCGAGGTGGGCGCGGTTGCTTTCACCGACGGCGTCCATGCCATCGGCAACGCGCAAGTGATGCGCCAGGCGCTGAACTACGCCCGCAGCTTCGATCTGATCATCGCCCAGCATCCGGAAGAACCGAGCCTCGCGGAGGACGGCGACATGAACGCCGGCGAAGTGGCGACCCGCCTCGGCCTGTCCGGTATCCCGCGCCAAGCCGAGGTGATCATGGTGGAGCGCGATCTGCGGTTGGCCGAACTCACCGACGGCCGCATCCATTTCGCGCACTTGTCGACCAGAGCGGCGGTGGAGGCGGTGCGGGCGGCAAAGGCGCGGGGGATCCGCGCCACCTGCGATACCGCGCCGCCGTATTTCGCCCTCAACGAGAACGCGGTCGGCGACTACCGCACCTTCGCCAAACTGTCGCCGCCGCTCCGCGCCGAAGAAGACCGCCTGGCGGTGATCGACGGTCTTGCCGACGGCACCATCGACGCCATCGCTTCCGACCATGCGCCGCAGAGCGAGGACGCGAAGCGCCTGCCGTTCGGCCAGGCGGCGTTCGGCGGCATTGGCCTGGAGACGTTGCTGGCGGTGTCCCTCGAGCTTTACCACAACGGCCGCCTTCCGCTGCTGGACGTGCTGCGGTTGTTGACCTGCAAGCCTGCCGACCTGCTCGGCCTGCCGGCGGGGCGTCTCGCCCGCGGGCTGCCCGCCGACTTGATCCTGTTCGATCTGGAGCGGCCGTGGCGAGTGCGCGAGTACGAACTGCACAGCAAGTCCAAGAACACGCCGTTCGACTACCGGCCGGTGCAGGGGCGGGTGCTGCTCACCGTGGTCGACGGCCGCCGGGTCTACGCCTATGACCGCTGAGGTATGATCGATGCCTGAAGGCGTCGGTGGGTTGGGTCTCACCATGCTCCATCAAGTGGCGGGGCTGGTCGGCTATCTGCTCGGCTCGATTCCTTTCGGGCTGCTGCTGACCCGCCTCGCCGGCAAAGGCGACATTCGCCGCATCGGTTCCGGCAATATCGGCACCACCAACGTGCTCCGCACCGGCAGCAAGGGCCTCGCGGCGGCGACGCTGCTGCTGGACGGCGGCAAGGGCGCCGCCGGCGTGCTGCTGATGGGTCTGTGGGGCGAAGATGCTGCGCTGCTCGCCGGCCTGTTCGCGGTGCTCGGCCACAACTTCCCGGTCTGGCTCCGCTTTCGCGGCGGCAAGGGGGTTGCGACCTCACTCGGTGTGCTGTTGGCGCTGGCGTGGCCGGTCGGCCTCATCGCGTGCGGCGTCTGGCTGGGGGTCGCGGCGGCGTTCCGCTATTCGTCACTTGCGGCTCTCGCCGCCCTCACCACCGCGCCGCTCGCCATGTTTTGGCTTGCCGACGAGAAGCGCACAGTAATCGCGGTGCTGCTCGCCGCCCTCGCCGTCGCCCGCCATCATGCCAACATCCGTCGCCTCGTTCGCGGCGAGGAATCACGCATCGGCGGCAAGACCTGAAGAATCGTCCGCCGCCGGCGGGCCGGCGGCTCAGTCGGTGCCGCCGTAGATGTCCCAGTATTTCCCCGGATCGTATGGGTGGTCATCGGCGCCGAACCCACTGCCGTGGGACGCACCGGCCTGTTCGCTCACCCCTTCTGCGGCACTTTCGAAGGGTGTCTCTTGTCGGTCGTCTGGATCGCACGCGGTCTCCCTCGCGAAGCTCGCTTGATCTGACATGTCAGCCTCTCTGCTCTGCCGGCATTTTAAATTGATCGCCGTGTGGACTGAAAACGTAGCTGCGCGGTATGGTTGCGTCAATGGCAGCGCGCCGGACGTGGTCTTTATCCGGCGGGGGTGTGTTGCCAATGCCACATCGATGACAACCGCCGAGGACGCCTCTCTGCGACAGCCGGTGACGGTTCCGGCTCCGGCAAACTATCACTTTGCCGCGGCGAAGCTGCGCACCGCAGCACGCAGCGAGTCGGCTTGCGCGTTCGTCGCCGAGCCGTTGACCAGGATGTCGAGAGGCCGTACGCCCGTCTTGTCATAGTAGATTGCGTTCCAGTTGTCCTTCGGCTCGATCACTGCACCTTCCACATTCAAGCCGGCATAGGCGCCCTTCGACCTCGCCCAGGCGAGGATATCGGCGGTCTGTGCCTTGCCGCCGGCCCCGACCGGCCCGGCCGCGACGCTGACGTCGGCGCCCAGCTTGAAGCTGCCCCCAAGCACGGCGTCGACGCCCTTCTGGGTCATCACCAGCATGATGATTTCCGAAACCTCGCCGCCGATCTGCAGGCCGAAGGTGATCGACCCGAGGATGTAGAAGGCGGGATAGCTCCACTGGCCGGTCGCGGGATCACGGGCCAGCATCGCTGCATTGCCGCCGCTGCCGCCCAGGATGAAACCGCCTTTGACGTTGGTCGGCAAGATCATGACGCCCTTCGCCTGCGGTGCCAGGTCGCGGAACTGGTCGGCCACGAGATCGTCGGCAGCGAACGTTTCGACGGTCGCCTCGGCCTTCTTGACGAACGCCTGGATCTCCGCCGGACTGTCGGCGCTGGCTGGCGCCGCTAACGCCAGCGCGGTCACCATCAGCGCGCTCGCGAGCAACGATACTCTCATCGGTCGTCTCCTGTTGTGTCTGTCGCGCCGGTCACTGCTGCGGTCATATTAAATCCTGCAGCATCCGGCGTGTCGCTCCCATGTGTGAATGGGTTGCAGATCGAACACAAGCGTGCTGACGAAACGCAGCCTTCGGAAGGTATTTTGCCGTTGCCTGATTTGCCGGTTGGACGATGATGCCGTAGACTCGAGGGTGAACGTTCCTGCCGATACGATTGTTATGACGAACGTGCTCTCCGACAACGAGCGGCTCTACCGCCTGCGTCTGATCCGCTCCGAGAACGTCGGCCCGGTGACGTTCCGCCGGCTCCTGGAGCGCTTCGGAAACGCGTCGGCGGCGCTGCAGGCGCTACCCGAGTTGTCGCGCCGTGGCGGGCAACGGAGAACCATCACCATCTGTACGGCCGCTTCGGCACGGCGCGAGATGGATGCTCTTGCTACCGTCGGCGCGAGGCTGGTGGCCAACGGGGAGCCGGACTACCCGCCGCTGCTCGCCCATATCGAGGACGCGCCGCCACTCCTCGCCATGTTCGGCGACCCCCGCGTCGCGGCCGGCGATTCGGTGGCCATCGTCGGGGCGCGCAATGCTTCGATCAACGGCGTGCGCATGGCCGAAAGCCTCGCCCGCGACCTTGGTGCAGCCGGCGTTGCGGTGGTGTCGGGGCTCGCGCGCGGCATCGACGCGGCGGCCCATCGCGCCGCTCTGGCAACCGGAACGGTGGCGGTGGTCGCGGGCGGCATCGACGTCGTCTATCCGCCCGAGCACGCCGACCTCCAGCGCGCCATCGCCGAGCGCGGCGTCGTGATCTCCGAGATGCCTCCCGGCGTCCAGCCGCAGGCGCGGCATTTCCCGCGGCGCAATCGCCTGATCTCCGGGATGTCGCGTGGCGTCATCGTCGTCGAGGCGGCGCTCCGTTCGGGCTCCCTGATTACCGCCCGGCAGGCGCTGGAGCAGGGGCGCGACGTATTCGCCGTGCCCGGCTCGCCACTCGATGCGCGGGCGCGCGGGCCCAACGACCTGATCCGACAAGGGGCCGTTCTGACCGAAACCGTCGAAGACGTGCTGGGTGCACTCTGCATTGCTGCTCCACCGGTCAGGGGCGTCACAGTAAACGAGCCGCCGCCGCTCGCGCCTGCTGCCGGCCCGGAGAGCATCAGCGACACCGAACTCGATGAAGCCCGGCGCAGCATTGCCGATGCGCTGTCACCGGCCCCGGCCGCCGTCGACGAAATCATCCGCCGCTGCCGGCTGTCTTCTTTCATCGTGGCGACGGTGCTGCTGGAATGGGAACTGGCTGGCCGTCTGGAACGGCAACCCGGCGGCAGGGTCGCGCTGATCGCCTGAGAGAACCTGTGACGGCTTGGGTTCCCGGCAATGGTTGACGAAGCCACCCTTGCTGCCAATTCTCCGAGGCCCCCACCATGTCCGGGCACACATCCATTGCGGAGCGGGAGGTCCATGGACGTCGTCGTCGTCGAATCGCCGGCAAAGGCCAAGACCATCAACCGCTATCTCGGCGGCGACTACACCGTCCTCGCCAGCTACGGGCATGTGCGGGATCTGTTGGCGAAGGACGGCTCGGTGCAGCCGGACGCCGATTTCGCCATGGACTGGACCGTCGATCCGCAGGCGAAGAAGCGCCTCGACGAGATCGCCAAGGCGGTGCGGGGCGCCCGCCATCTCTACCTTGCCACCGACCCCGACCGCGAGGGCGAGGCGATATCCTGGCACGTCTGCGAGGTGCTGGGCGAAAAGAAGGCTTTGGGCGGGGTCGACGTCAAGCGCGTCGCCTTCAACGCCATCACCCGGGACGCCATCCTCGACGCCTTCGCCAATCCCCGCGACCTCGATCAGCCCCTGATCCATGCCTACCTTGCCCGCCGTGCGCTCGACTATCTTGTCGGGTTCACGCTGTCGCCGGTGCTGTGGCGGAAGCTGCCCGGCAGCCGCTCGGCCGGCAGGGTCCAGTCGGTGGCCCTGCGCCTGATCTGCGATCGCGAAGAGGAAATCGAGAAGTTCGTCTCGGAGGAATACTGGACCGTCAGCGGCCTGTTCAAGACGATCCGGGACGAGACGTTCACCGCGAACCTCACTCACCTTGAAGGCCGCAAACTCGAAAAGCTCTCGCTCGGCAACAAGGAGGCGGCGGACGCCGCGCTTCGCGCCATCGAGGAGCGGGAATTCTCCGTCGCCAAGATCGAGCGCAAGCAGACCCGCCGCAACCCGGCGCCGCCGTTCATTACCTCGACCCTGCAGCAGGAGGCGTCGCGCAAGCTCGGCTTCAGCGCGTCCCGCGCCATGAAGGTGGCGCAGCGCCTGTATGAGGGAGTCTCCATCGACGGCGAGACCGTCGGCCTGATCACCTACATGCGGACCGACGGCGTGCAAATGGCGCCGGAGGCCGTCACCGCCTGCCGTCGGCTGATATCGGCCGACTACGGCGAGCGCTACCTGCCTGAAAAACCACGCGTCTACAAGAGCAAGGCCAAGAACGCCCAGGAAGCACACGAAGCGATCCGCCCCACCGACGTGTTCCGCCGCCCGGCCGACGTCGCGCGCTTTCTCGATGCGGATCAGCAGAAGCTTTATGCGCTGATCTGGAGACGGACCCTGGCCTGCCAGATGGAGGCGGCGGTGCTCGATCAGGTCGGCGTCGATGTCGCCTCGCCCGATCGCCAGGTGATCCTGCGCGCTACCGGCTCGGTCGTCGCCTTCGACGGCTTCTTCAAGGTGTACCGCGAGGGAGTCGACGACGCGGATCGGAAGGACTCGGCTGCAAAGGGCGACGACGACGACCGTTTGCTGCCCGATCTCAAGGAAGGAGAGGCGCTGGAGCGCTTGAGTGCCGAGGCCGAGCAGCACTTCACCCAGCCGCCGCCCCGCTTCACGGAGGCGAGCCTGGTCAAGCGGCTGGAGGAGCTGGGGATCGGCCGCCCGTCGACCTACGCCAGCATTCTCTCGGTTTTGCAGGATCGCAATTACGTCCGCCTCGATCAGCGCCGCTTCGTTCCCGAGGATCGTGGCCGGCTGGTGACGGCGTTTCTTGCCAACTTCTTCGAGCGCTACGTTGCATATGATTTCACGGCGGCCATGGAGGAGAAGCTCGACGACGTCTCCGGCGGGCGCATTGATTGGAAGACGGTGCTCGCCGAGTTCTGGCGCGACTTCAGCGCCGCCGTCGACGGTACCAAGAACCTCAAGATCTCGGACGTTCTGGACGCGCTTGACGCCGTGCTGGGGCCGCATTTCTTCCCGACCCCGAAAAACGGCTCCGATCCGCGCAAATGTCCGGCCTGCAACGACGGGCGCCTGAACCTAAAGCTGGGTCGCTACGGCGCATTCATCGGATGCGGGCGCTATCCGGACTGCCGCTTCACCCGGCCGCTGGTGCTGTCCGGCGATGAGGAGGCCGACCGTCAGCTGGTCGGCAACGGCCAGGGCCGCTTGCTGGGGACCGATCCCGAGGGTGGCCAGGAGGTGTGGCTCCGCAAGGGACCGTACGGCTACTACGTCCAGCTCGGGGGCGCCGAAGAACCGGCCGCAACCCCCGCAGCGATCGCCCAGGAGGAGACGGCGTCATCAACGCCAGCCACGACGAGCAAAGGCAAGGGCAAGGGCAAGGCGAAAGCCAAGGCCAAGCCGAAGCCCAAGCGGGCGTCGCTGTTGAAAGCCATGGATCCGGAGACGGTCGATCTGGAGACGGCGCTGAAGCTCCTGGCGCTGCCGCGACCGATCGGTTCGCATCCGGAGACCGGCGAGATGATCAACGCCGGCGTCGGGCGGTTCGGGCCTTACGTGTCGATGGGGTCAAACTACGTGTCCCTGAAGGACGATGACGTTCTCGCCATCGGCCTCAACCGCGCCCTCACCCTCATTGCCGAGGCCATCGAGCGCAAGGGGCCGGTGATCGAGCTTGGCGTCCACCCCGCGGACGGAAAGCCGGTCACCGTCAAACGCGGCCGGTTCGGCCCGTACGTGCAGCACGGCACGCTCCGCGCCACCCTGCCCAAGTCCGTCGCGAGCGAGGACCTGACTTTGGAGCAGGGGATCGAGCTGTTGCAGGCCAAGGCCGCCCGCGGCGGCGCCGCGGCCAAGGGCGGCAGGCCGCAGAGCAGGGCCGACAAGCCGGAAAAGGCCAGCCCGGAAAAGGCCAGCCCGGAAAAGGCCAGCCCTGAAAAGGCCAGCAAGCAAGCGGCGAGCGGCACGGTTCAGGCGAGCACGAAGAAACCTACCAAGCGCGCGGCAACGCCGAAGGCGGCGCCGAAGCGGAAACCTCGAACGGTGACGGGAACCTGACGCGACGCCGCCTTTGCGGTGACGTGGCCGGATGGGCTATGTCTCGCCGTGATGCCGAACAAACCCGCCTCCGGCCTTCCGAGCCGCGACGACATCCTGGCCTTCATCCGCGAAAGCGAGCGGCACGTGGGCAAGCGGGAGATCGCCCGCGCCTTCGGCCTCAAGGGCGACCAGCGCACCGCCCTCAAAACGCTGCTGAAAGATCTGGAAAGCGACGGGCTGATCGGCCGCCTCGGCAAGCGCAAGCTGGGTGATCCGTCGGTTCTGCCACGGGTGGCGGTGGTGGAGATTGTCGGCCCGGATACCGATGGCGAACTGATCGCCCGTCCACACGCATGGCCCGAGGATCAGCCGGTCCCTCGCATTTTCATGGCGCCGGAACCGCGCAGCCGCTCGGCCCTCGGCCGCGGCGACCGCGTGCTGGCGCGTCTGCAGCCGATCGACGGCGGTGCCTACGAGGGCCGCACCATCCGCCGCCTGCCGGCGGTGACGCGCCGTGCTCTCGGCATCTACCGGGTCTTCGATGGCGGCGGGCGCATCAAGTCCATAGACAAGCGCGCCAAGGAGGACTTTCTGGTGGCGCCCGGCGAAGACGGCGGCGCCGAGCCTGGCGAACTGGTGTGGGCCGAGGTGCGGCACGGACGGGCGTTCGGGCCGCGCCATGCCCGGATCGTCGAGCGCATCGGCGCCGCGCAGGGCGCGCGCTCCATCAGCCTGATCACCATCCACGACCATGACATCCCGGTGTCTTTCGCGCCGGAAGCGCTTGCTGAAGCGGAAGTCGCCGGCCCCGCGCCTTTGGTCAATCGCGAAGACCTCCGCGCTGTCCCGCTGGTGACCATCGACGGCGCCGACGCCCGCGATTTTGACGATGCGGTGTGGGCAGAGGCGGATGGCGACGCCGAGAATCCCGGCGGATGGCACCTGATCGTCGCCATCGCCGACGTCGCCTGGTACGTCCGTCCCGGCTCTGCGCTGGACAAGGCCGCCTATCCCCGCGGCAACTCCGTCTACTTCCCCGACCGGGTGGTGCCGATGCTGCCGGAGGCGCTCTCGAACGGCTGGTGTTCCCTGGTGCCGGGGGAGGATCGCCCGTGCCTCGCCGCGCACCTGTGGCTCGACCGCGACGGCAACGTGCTGCGCCATCGGTTCACGCGCGCGATGATGCGCTCGGCCGCCCGCCTCACCTACAGCCAGGTTCAGAAAGCGCAGGATGGCCATCCCGACGCAATGACCGACCCGTTGCGCGCCGGCGTGATCACGCCCCTGTTCCGCGCCTACGCGGCGCTGGACAAGGCTCGCCGCCGCCGCGGCGTGCTGGAGTTGGATCTCCCGGAACGCCGCGTCGTCATCGGCGGCGACGGGATGGTGGTGCAGATCGTCACCCGCGAGCGCCTCGACAGCCACAAGCTGATCGAGGAGTTCATGATCGCCGCCAACGTTGCCGCCGCCGAGACGCTCGAGCAGCGGAAGCTTCCCTGCCTCTACCGCATTCACGACCAACCGACGCCCGAAAAGCTGGAGGCGCTCCGCGATTTTCTGGAGACGGTCGGCCTCCGCCTGCCACGGGGTCAGGTCATCCGCGCCCGCATGTTCAACGACGTGCTCAACAAGGCGGCCGCGACGCCGCTCCCGCATCTGGTCCATGAGGTGGTGCTGCGGAGCCAATCCCAGGCCGAGTACAGCCCCGTCAACATTGGCCACTTTGGCCTGGCGTTGCGGCGCTACTGCCACTTCACCTCGCCGATCCGCCGCTATTCCGACCTGCTCGTACATCGCGCCCTGATCCGCACCATGGCGCCAGGCGAGGGCGGGCTCGAAGCCGAGCCGGGCGACTTCGTTCGCGTTGGAGAGCACCTGTCGGCGACCGAGCGGCGGGCACAGGCGGCCGAGCGCGACGCTGTCGACCGCTTCACCGCCGCCTACCTCGCCGACAAGGTCGGCTCGGTGTTCGGCGGGCGCATCAACGGCGTCACCCGCTTCGGGCTGTTCGTGACGTTGGATGACAGCGGCGGCGACGGCCTGGTGCCGATCCGGAGCCTCGGCGACGACTTCTTCGTCCACGACGAGTCCCGCCACCGCCTTGTCGGCCGCAGCACGGGATTGACGTTCCGCCTCGGCGACAGCGTCAGCGTCCGCCTGATCGAAGCCGACCCCATCACGGGCGGCCTGATCCTCCAGGTTCTGGACGGCGGCGACCCCGCCGGCGCGCGACAGCCACGCCAAGCCGCCCCGGCGCCAACCGGAGGCAAGCCGCCCAAGCGGCTGTCCTCGCGCGCCGCTGGCAAGTCCGGGCGACCGGGCAAGTCGCCGCATCGCAGCCGCTGATCTCGCCTCCCGTCGAACTGCGGCGGCGACAGAACTGCGGCTGTGACATGGCGCGGCGAATACCATATAGTGTGCGGAGGTTGTGGCGGTTGCCCGGTCTGCCACTGGAAGCTCAAGGAGCCCGACGGATGAAGCGTTCCAAGTCGATCGCGCTGGTGATGATGGGGGCGGGCTCGCTGTTGCTGACCGCCTGCGAGGAGCCGACCGTAGAGGCGCGGGTCTACGACGGTATAGGACAGTGCCTCGACGATCCGGCCATGGATGCCGCCGCCTGCGAGGAGAACTTCCGCGCTGCCCAGCAACAACACGCGGCAGTCGCTCCGAAATACAACGACCAGGCGGCTTGCGAGGCCGACTTCGGCGCCGATCAATGCGAGCCTGCGCCCTATCGGACCGAGGGCGGCGGCTCGGTGTTCATGCCGCTGATGATGGGCTACATGATGGGCAGCATGATGGGGCGCAGCAGCGTCGCCGCGCAGCCGCTCTATCGCTCTGCGGACGATCCCAAGGCCTACCGCACCGCCGACAACCGCAACGTCGGCGCCGCGACCGGCAAGACCACGGTCGCCAGGTCCGCCGCAGCGAGCCCGGCCGCGAAGCCGTACACCGTGTCGCGAGGCGGTTTCGGCGCCAGCGCCCGCACCCTCGGCGCCGCCAGCGGTTGATTCGAGCCGGCTCCGGGAACGCCGATGCAGCGAGTTCGCGTTGCGGAACGCGAAGGCTGGAGAGCCATCGCTCACGAGCACGGCTTTTCCTTCCATTCCCCAGAAGGCGAACCCTATTGGGATGAGAGCGCATACTACCGCTTCACCCTCAAGGAGATAGAGGACGACCTGGAAGCGCCGGCGGAAGAACTGGAGAAGCTGTGCTTCGCGGTCGTCGAGCGGGCGGTCGCCGACGAAGAGGTGCTGAAGCGCCTCGCCATCCCGGAACCGTTCTGGGACCACATCGCCGAGAGCTGGCGCCGCCAGGACCGCAACCTCTACGGTCGCCTCGATTTTTCCTACGGCGGCGGCGGCCCGGCCAAGCTGCTCGAATACAACGCCGATACGCCGACCACCCTCTACGAATCCGCGGTGTTCCAGTGGACTTGGCTGGAGCAGGCAATGGAGCAGGGCCTCATCCCCGCCGGCTGCGACCAGTTCAACTCCATCCATGAACGCCTGGTGCACGCCCTCGGCCGCTTCGGCATCTTCGGGACGCTGCATCTGGCCTGCGCCGGAGACTCCGCGGAGGACCGCGGCACGGTCGAGTACATCGAGGATTGCGCGCGTCAGGCCGGCGTGGACACCAAGTTCCTGTTCATGGAGGACATCGGCGTCGATCGCGACGGCCACTTTACCGACCTCGACGACCGGCTGATCGCAACCCTGTTCAAGCTCTACCCGTGGGAGTGGATCATGGCGGAGGTGTTCGGCCGGCAGGTTCCCGCCAGCGGCACCCGCTTCATCGAGCCGCCGTGGAAGGCCGTGCTCTCCAACAAGGGCGCGCTGGCGCTGCTGTGGGAGATGTTCGAGGGCCACCCCAACCTGCTGCCCACATATTTCGCCGAGGATGCGCGCGCCGCCGAACTGGGCGACGCCTACGTTCGCAAGCCGCTGCTGTCCCGCGAGGGCCGAAACATCGCCATCGTCGACCACGGTCACACCACCTCCGGCTTGGCCACCGCCAACGATGGCCCCTACGGCGCGGAAGGCTACGTGGTGCAGGCGCTGCACCCGCTGCCGTCATTCGACGGCAACTACCCGATGCTCGGCTGCTGGCTGGTGGCGAGCGAAGCGGCCGGGCTCGGCATCCGCGAGGACCGCACCCTGATCACCACCGACAAAGCCCGCTTCATCCCCCACGTCATTCTGGAGTAGGCTGCCCGAGGCGCTGCCCGGCGCAGACTCCGCACATCTGGCGATCCGGTCCTGCGACGACCGGCATTTGGCGATGACGATCTACCACATCGGCTACCACAAGACCGGCACCACCTGGATCAACAACGTGCTGCTGCCGCAGGTGCGGCCGGTGCTGAACCAACGCGGCATCCGCGTCGTGTGCAAGGAGGGCCTGTCGGGGAGCCTGCTGCATGACGACACCGGCCGTGCGGCGCAACTGGCCGCCGAAGCGCCGGACAGCAAGGTGGTGATCTGCGTCCGCAACCAGAAAACCATGATCGGGTCGCTCTATTGGCTCTACGTCAAGTCCGGTGGCTGCCTGAGCCTGCCGCGCTATGTCGACGCCCTGATCGCCAACGGCAAGCTCCGCTACGACGTCCTGGCGGGCGCGTACGTCGACGCTTTTGGCGAGGACCGGGTCCTGGTGCTGACCTACGAGCGCCTGCGCACCGATCCGCACGACTGGCTGGCCGTGGTGGCGGCGTTCTGGCGCATACCGGCGGAGACCATGCCGTCGGCGCTGGCGGAGCAGCGGGTCAACCCGAGGCCGACCGACGGGTTCGTCGAGTTGACCCGCCTCGCCAATACGGCATTGCGACCGCGCGCTCGGCCGGCCTTTCTGGCGCGGCGGGTGCCGCAGTTGCTGTGGCTGGCGCTGGAGAAGCCGGTGATCGCCGCGGGCCGCCGCCACGGCATCCATCGCCGCGACGACAACGGCGTGATGATGGCGATCGACGCCGCCTACGCTGTGTCCAACCGGGCGCTTGCCGGGCGGTTCGCCGTCGATCTCGCCGGCTGCGGTTATCCAGGGGTTCCGTAGCGGCCGCGTGAGGCGCTTGACAGGCGGACCCGCGGCGGTATGGTGCGCGGCTCAACAGGGTTCATGGACGACGACAATGGCCAAGGCGAAGCAAAGCACGATCCTCGTCAGGCTGGTAAGCACCGCCGACACCGGTTACTTCTATGTCGCCAAAAAGAACACGCGGACCGCAACCGGCAAGCTCGAGTTCCGCAAATACGACCCCCGCGTCCGCAAGCACGTCACCTTCAAGGAAGCCAAGATCAAGTAGCGCTTCCGCTTGCACCGATCGTCGGTGGGCTCTCCCCGCTTGGCGTTCGGCATCGCTCATATCCAAGATTATTCAGCGCGTTCGCCGATATTTAGCCGCGGACGGACTCCACCATCCTTTCCAGGCGTTCGAGGTCGTGGACGATCAGGGCGTCGCGGGTGCGCCTGACCATGCCTCTCCGCGCCAGGTCGTTCAACACCCGGGCAACGGACTCGCGCGTGGTGCCGACGCGGCTGGCAATTTCGCCATGGAGCGGAATCGGCTGGATGCGCGCCACGGTGATGTCGACCCTGTGCAGCTTCGCCTGGCGGAGCAGTTCGGCTTCGACCCGGTGGTAGGCGGAGAGGGTGCTGAGGTCCATGATCCGCTGGTCGGCGGCGCGTATAACGCCGGAAAGGCGCTGCATCACGGCCAGCGCCAGCGGAGGGTGCGTAAGAATGGCATCGATGAACACCCGGCCAGGCATCGCCGCCAGGACGCTTTCTGCGACGACCACCGCCCCTGCCGAGCGTGGCTCTCCGTCAAGGACTGCCGTCTCGCCGAAATAGCATCCGGGGGTGGCTTCGTCGAAGGCGACCTCCCGCCCCGACATCGAATAGTTGACGATGCGCACTCGGCCGCTGACGACGAAATAGACGTCCGACGCGGCTTCGTCCCGGCCGAAGACCTGTTCGTGCGGACGATACCGCCGGCAGGCGCAGGCGCGTTCCAGATCGGCGCGAAGCTCGTCGTCAAGCGCAGCGAACCCGGGCGTGGCGGCCAGAAACCCGCCGTGCTGCGGCGTCGGACCGCTTCGGTCCCGCCGAGCCGGGTCCGCCTGGTCAAGATCGCTGCGGACGCTGAGCGTCGTCTCCATCGTGTCCCCGCCCCACCCGTGGCCCGGCACGTCGCCGCAGGCACGATGCGCCAGCTCCGGTAAAGGAAGGGTAAGGGCTCAGGCGAGATGGGCTTCAGACGAGACGGGCTCAGACGAGACGGGCTCAGACGAGCTGGGCAATGCCGCCGCGGCGGGGGTCGCCGGCGCCGATCATGGCGCCGCTCCGCTCCATGCGCACCGTGTGGACACCGCCGAAGAACATGTTGTGCTCGTTCCAGAACGCGACGTCGGCCCCATGCCGACGCAGCAGCGCCGCCGCCCCTTCGCCGAAACCCGGCTCGACGCTGAGGGTCTCCGCTTCGAGATGTATGCGCGGCGCGGTCACCGCCTGCTCGACGGGGAGCTCGAATGCCAACAGGTTCAACAGCACCTGCAGGATGGCGGTGCGCAGCCGGTTGGAGCCGCCGGAGCCCAGCACGGTCAGGCTGCCGTCCCGTCCGAGCGCAATGGTCGGCGCAAGCATCGAACTGAGGCGGGCGTCCCGCGGCCACGCGTGGACGCCGTGCGGATTGATGTCCTCCTCGCCCAGCACGTTGTTGAGCATGATGTCCGTGTTCGGCGCGATGTACCCGGAGCCTTCGCCGTTGGTGAGCGACAGGGCGGCGGCGTTGCCGGCTGCGTCGATGACGCTGATGTGGGTGGTGCCGCGGGTGGCCCACGGCCGGCCGAGCAGGTGATTGCGGTACGCGTCGACCAGGGCGGGAGACAGAAACGCCTCCGCGGCCGCGTTGGCCGGCAAGCGGTGCAACGCCTGCTCGAGGCGGGCCCGGTTGGTCGCCGCCATGACGCGGACCAGGCTGCCCACGTGCGCTGCGCTGCCAAACGCGCTGGCGGACAACTGAGCATCCCGCAGCAACTCCAGCGAGAACGCGATCAACAGGCCGCCGTTCGACGGCGGCGGGTTGAGTAGAAGCCGGCTTGAGAACGCCTCCGCGGCGAGCGGCTCCCTCAACGCCACGGCGTAATCTGCCAGGTCGTCGGGCGTCAGGTGACCGCCCCGCGCCCGGCAGTCCGCTGAAATGGCTTGCGCGATCTCGCCCCGATAGAACAGGTCGTCGCCTTCGATGGCCAGCACCTCCAGCGCGTCGGCGAAGCGGCGGAGCCTCAGGGCCTCTCCCTCTCCGATCAACGCGCCCGGACGCTCAGGGCTGGCGAACACCGCCTCGCTCTCCGTCGTGCTCCTGAAAATCGGCGCGACGATCGCGAGGAAATACGCCTGCAGCGGGTTCATGGCGACGCCAGTCCGCGCCAGATCCACTGCCGGCTGGACGATGCGGCGAAGCGGCAATCGGCCCATGTGCCGGTGAACCTCGAACAGACCCCGCACCGCCCCCGGCGTGGCGATGGCGCCCATGCCGATGTGGAACTCCTGCTGCGCCGGGCCGAAGTCCGCAAGCACGGGGTAGAACTCGATGTCATCGAGCGGACGGCGGCTTTTGGGCGTTTGCGGAAAGAAATCGAAAACGATGGGTCGGTTGGCGAAGCGGCCGCCGGTGGGGCGGGCGAGCAGAAAGCCGCCGCCGCCGAGCGAGGCCAGTACCGGCTCGGCTACACACGCCGCGCACATGGCGGCGAGCGCCGCATCGAACGCGTTGCCGCCCTCATCCAGGATGGCCGCCGCCGCGTTCGCCGTCACCGGATGGCCGCAGGCGACGATCCCCTTGTGCTTGCTCATCACGTTCTCCGCGGCTTCGACGCCCGTGGCGTAGTTGCTGGGATCGGCGGTGTCAATTGTCGGCGCTTGGCGACCTGCCTCCGTGGCGCCGCGACAGGTCCGCAATCATTGACATGACGGCGGCGGCCGGCCGATCATCCGCCTCTTTGTTTGCGCGTCTGGGTTTGCTGCGTCTAGGTCATGCGCTGGATCGAGCGCGTCTCAAGAACACGTAAGGATCTGAATGAGCGATAGCGGGTCGCAAACGCTGCTGCCGGCCGGAGTGGCCGACGGCCTTCCGCCGCACGCCGCGTTCGAGGCGGCGATGATCGAGCGCATGCTGGGGTATTTCGCGCGCTTCGGCTACGAGCGCGTCAAGCCGCCGCTGATCGAGTTCGAGGACAGCCTCCTCGCCGGCAGCGGCGCGGCGCTGGTCACCCACACCTTTCGCCTGATGGATCCGGTCTCGCAGCGCATGCTGGCGCTGCGTCCGGACATGACCATGCAGATCGCACGGATCGCGACCGAGCGGCTCGCCCGCCAGCCGCGACCGTTGCGCCTCGGCTATGCCGGGCAGGTGCTGCGCATCAAGGGCTCGCAACTGCGCCCGGCCCGCCAGTTCGGTCAGGTCGGGGCGGAGATCATCGGCGCCGCGACGCCGGCCGCGGATGCGGAAGTCATGCTCATGGCCGTCGAGGGGCTGTCGCACCTGGGGGTGGGGCCGCTGACCATCGATCTCGGCATTCCCACCCTGGTGGCCGCCATCCTCGCGGAGCGCAATGTCGATCCGCGGCATCGGGCGCGGGTGCGGGCCGCCCTCGACCGCAAGGACGCAAGGGCGCTCACCGACCTCGCCCCCGTCCTGGCCGACGATACGGCGAGGCTGCTGGCGCGGCTGGTCACCATCGCCGGCCCCGGAGAAGAGGTTCTGACGGCACTGGCTAAGCTGAAGCTGCCGGCCGCCCCGGACGCCGAGCGGAGCCGCGTTGCCGACGTGTTCAAGCGCGTCCGCGCCGCGGCGCCGGACCTCAGCATCGGCATCGATCCCGTCGAGAGCCGCGGCTTCGAGTATCACCGGGGCGTCACGTTCTCGCTGTTTGCTGCCGGGGTCGCTGGAGAATTGGGCCGTGGCGGCCGCTACATCGCCGGCTTCGGCGGCAGCGCGGAGCCGGCGACTGGAGTGACCCTCTACATGGATTCGGTGCTCCGTTCGCTGACGCCTGCGGGAAGCGATCATCGGGTGTTTGTGCCATGCGCAGCGCCACGCGCCGCCGCCGCGGCGCTGCGGGACGCCGGCTGGATCACGGTGTGCGGGCTCGACGTCGGAGCGGATGAGCGCCTCGAGGCGCGCCGCCTCGGGTGCACCCACATCCTCGTCGGCGCCGAAGCAGAGGCGTTGGCGTCGTTGGAGTCATAAGTCGGAGCAGGAAGGAGCATCATGGCGAATGTTGCGGTGATCGGCTCGCAATGGGGCGATGAAGGCAAGGGCAAGATCGTCGACTGGCTGTCGGAGCGCGCCGACGTGGTGATCCGCTTCCAGGGCGGCCACAACGCCGGCCACACCCTGGTCATCGACGGCGTCACCTACAAGCTCAGCCTGCTGCCGTCGGGGATCGTGCGGCCGGGCAAGTTGTCGGTGATCGGCAACGGGGTGGTGCTGGATCCATGGGCGCTGTTGCGCGAGATCGAAGAGGTGCGTGGCAAGGGCGTCGACGTCGGCCCCCACAACCTGCGTGTCGCCGATAACGCGGTGCTGATCCTGCCGTTGCACCGTACCCTCGACACGGCGCGCGAGAAAGCCCTGGGCAAGCTCAAGATCGGCACCACCGGCCGCGGCATCGGACCGGCGTACGAGGACAAGGTTGCCAGGCGGGCGGTGCGGCTTGGCGATCTGGTCAGCGAACGGGTGGTGGAGGACAAGCTCGAGGTCCTCCTGTTCCATCACAACGCCTTGCTGCGCGGCCTCGGCATGCCGGAACTCGACCGCGAGAGCGTGCAGCGGGAATTGATGGACGTAGCGCCGAAGGTGCTGGCGTACGCCGATACCGCCTGGAAGACGCTGGCGGCGGCGCGGCGGGCCGGCAAACGCATACTGTTCGAGGGCGCCCAGGGCACGCTGCTCGACATCGACCACGGCACCTATCCGTTCGTCACCTCGTCCAACACGGTCGCCGGCCAGGCGGCGGCAGGCTCGGGGCTGGGGCCGGGGACGATCGGCTATGTGCTCGGCATCACCAAGGCCTACACCACCCGGGTCGGCAGCGGCCCGTTCCCGACCGAGTTGGACGACGATGTCGGGCGCGGTCTCGGCGAGCGCGGGCGGGAGTTCGGAACCGTCACCGGCCGGCCGCGGCGCTGCGGCTGGTTCGATGCGGTGGTGGTGCGCCAAGCCGCAAGCATCAACGGCATGCGTGGAATCGCGCTCACCAAGCTCGACGTGCTGGACGGAATGGAGACGCTCAAGGTGTGCGTCGGCTACCGGGTCGGCGGCGATCTGATCGACCATTTCCCGGTGTCGTTCGACCGCCAGGCGGCGGCGGAACCGGTTTACGAAACCATGGAAGGCTGGTCCGAGAGCACTCGCGGCGCGCGCTCGTGGGCCGAACTCCCGGCCACCGCCGTCAAGTACATCCGCCGCATCGAGGAACTGATCGAGGCGCCCGTGCACCTGCTGTCGACCAGCCCGGAGCGGGAAGATACCATCATGGTTCATGATCCGTTCGTGGACTGACAGCCCTATTGCCGCGCGCCCGCTCCGCAACCGCTCGCAGTGACACCCGAGTGTGCATTCTTGCTTGATGGCGGTGCGGCCGATGCTAGTCGATGAAGATGCTGGCAATGGCGCCCGTTTGGTGGCATCCCTGGCGAGGGCAAACCGCACGGCAAATCGCTGGCGGGACGGCGGAGGGATTGAAGCGATGCGGTTCATCAACCGGCAGGACCTGCGCGGCGCATATCCGGCCACCCGGCGCGGGTTTGTCGCGTTCATAATCATGACGGCGTCGGCACTCGCCGCCTGCGATCAGCAACCGCAGCAGGCGAGCCGGACGGCCGCACCGCCGCCGGCGGTGGTGGTGGTCGCAGCCGAACGCCGCGACATCACGTCGTCCACCGACTTCGTGGGGCGGGTGGAGGCGGTCGACAAGGTGGATCTTCGCGCCAGGGTCGAAGGCTTCCTGGAAAACCGCGCCTTCGAGGAAGGCAAGCCGGTCCAGCAAGGCGATCTGCTCTTCCAGATCCAGCAGAGCGAATTCCGGGCCACGGTGGACCAGGCCAAGGCGGAACTGGCGGCGGCCGAGGCGCGGAAGACCAACTCGGCGGGCCAACTGGCCCGTGCCTTGACCCTGCTCCAGAAAAAGGACGTGCCGGAGGCGGAGGTCGATCGCCGCCGCGCCGAGGACCAGATGGCCGAGGCCAACGTTCTGCAGGCCAAGGCCGCGCTTGAGAAAGCTGAGCTCAATCTCGCCTATACCGAGATCCGATCGCCGATCAATGGCCGCATCGGCCGCGCCGCCTACACGGTCGGCAACTTGGTCGGCCCGGACAGCGGAGTGCTGGCGACCGTCGTCAGCCAGGACCCGATCCACGTCGTGTTCTCCGTCAGCCAACGCATCCTGCTCGACGTGCAGAAGCAGGCGCAGACAGGCGGCAGCAAGGCGCAGGACGACAACATCTTGCGCCTCGTCCTCGCCGACGGCAGCATCTATCCCCACCCCGGCAAGATCGACTTCGCCGACATCCAGATCAGCGAGAGCACCGACACGTTGTCCGTCCGCGGCTCCTTCCCCAACCCTCTGGGCCAGTTGATCGACGGCCAGTTCGTGACCCTTTCGGTCGAAGCCGACACGCCCGAGCAGGCTGTGGTCATTCCGCAGGTGGCGCTGCAGGCGGACCAGGCGGGGGTGTTCGTGCTGGCGGTTCGCGACGACAACACCGCCGAGATCCGTCGAGTCAAGACGGGTGCTGCGCAGGGGGCCATGATCGCCGTGGAGGAGGGCCTCAAGGAAGGCGAGCGCGTCATCGTCGAGGGGGCGCAGAAGGTGCGTCCGGGGCAAGCGGTCGAAGCGAGCATCGCGCCGGCCGTCAAATCCGGAGGCTAGTCGATGATCTCCGCAACCTTCATCGATCGGCCGCGCCTCGCAATCGTCATCTCGGTGGTGATCACCATCGCCGGGATCATCGCCATCCTTGCAATCCCGACGGCGCAGTTCCCGGACATCGTGCCGCCGCAGGTCCGGGTCACCACCACATACCCCGGCGCCGGCGCCTCCGTGGTCGAACAGACGGTCGCCCAGCCGATCGAGTCCATGGTCACCGGCGTTCAGGACATGCTCTACATGAAGTCGGTGAGCGGCGACGACGGCAGCTACAAGCTGACGATCACCTTCGCGCTAGGCACCGATCCCGACATCAACACCGTCAACGTGCAGACCCGCATACAGCAGGCGCTGCCTCAGTTGCCGGAGGAGATCCAGCGGCAGGGCGTGGTGGTCAGCAAGCAGTCCTCGGCGCTGCTGCAGGTGATCAGTCTCTACTCGCCGGACGGGACCTACGACAGCCTGTTCCTCAGCAACTACGCGACCATCAACATCCGGGACGAACTGGCGCGGATCCAGGGAGTTGGCGACGCCTCCCTTTTCGGTCCGCTCGACTACAGTATGCGCATCTGGTTGGACACGGACCGCCTGACCAGTCTCCGCCTCGCGCCCAACGACATCGTCGCGGCGCTCAAGGATCAGAACGTCCAGGCCGCGGTGGGCCGCATCGGCGCTCAGCCGATGACCGCCGACGCCCAGTTCCAGCTCACCTTGCAGACCAAGGGTCGGCTGACCGACGTCGCCGAGTTCGAGAACATCGTGGTCCGCGCCAACCCGGACGGCTCGGTGCTACGCATCAGGGACGTCGGCCGCGTCGAACTCGGCGCCCGCACGTCCGACTCGTTCGGAAAGCTCAACGGCAAGGCGAGCGCCCTGATCGGCATTTACCTCGCACCGGGCGCCAACCAGATCGCCGTTGCCGAAGCCGTGTCGGAACGCATGGAGGCGCTGAAGGAGCGCTTTCCGGAGGACGTCGACTACCTCGCCCAGTACGACACCACGGTGTTCGTCGAGAGCACCATCGAGAGCGTGATCCACACGCTGTTCGAGGCATTCGTCCTGGTCGTCCTCGTGGTGTTCCTGTTTCTCGGCCAGTTGCGCGCGACGATCATCCCGACCATCGCGGTGCCGGTCAGCCTGATCGGCACCTTCGCGTTCGTCCTCGCCCTCGGCTTCACCGCCAACACGGTTCTGCTGCTGGCCATGGTGGTCGCCATCGGCATCGTCGTCGACGACGCCATCATTGTCGTCGAGGCGGTGGAAGAAAAAATGCATTCGCTTGGTCTGCCGCCGAAGGAGGCCGCGAAGGCGGCGATGGCGGAGATCACTGCGCCCATCATCGCGATCACCCTGGTGCTGCTGTCGGTCTTCGTGCCGACGGCGTTCATCCCCGGCATCACCGGGCAACTGTTCCAGCAGTTCGCGGTCGCCGTCTCCATTGCCATGCTGATCTCGGCGATCAACGCGCTGACCCTGAGCCCGGCTTTGTGCGCCATCATCTTGAAACCGGGGCATCAGGTTCGCGGCCCGATGCGGCGCATCTCGAACATGATCGACAGGACCCGCGACGGGTACGCGAGCATCGTCCGTCGCCTGCTGCGCCGGACGGCCATCGGCCTCGTGTTCCTCGTCGCCGTGCTGGCCGGTTCCGGCTACCTCTTCAAAGCGATCCCGACGGGGTTCCTGCCGAGCGAGGACCAGGGCGCGTTCTTCGTGGTCGCACAACTTCCGGAAGGCGTATCGCTCACTCGCACCGCCGCCCTGGTCGACCGGATCGAGACGATGCTGACGGAGGTTCCAGGGATCGAAAACTTCTCTTCGGTCACCGGCTTCAACTTCATCGACAACCTCAACCAGTCGAACTCCGCATTCTTCATCGTCACGCTCAAGCCATGGGGGGAGCGCGAGGGTCCGGGACAAAGCGCGGAAGAGATCATCGCCACCGTTCGTGCCAGGGCCCAGGCGATCCCGGGGGCGGCGGTGGCGGCCTTCAACCTGCCGCCGATCGTCGGCCTTGGCACCACCGGCGGCTTCGAATACCAGCTCGAGGACCTTCGCGGCGCGTCGCCGGCGGACATGGCGGCAGTGATGCGGGGTCTCGTCATCCAGGCCAACCAGCGCCCGGAACTGCAGGGTGTGTTCAGCACCTTCGCCGCCAACACGCCGCAGATCGACCTCAAGATAGACCGCGACAAGGTGCAGACCCTGGGCATCGAGATCGGCGATGTTTTCCAGGCCCTGCAGACCACGCTCGGCGGCTATTACGTTAACGACTTCAACCTGTTCGGCCGCGTCTGGCAGGTGAACATCCAGGGCGAGGCCAGCGATCGGGCACGGATCGACGACCTCTACCGCATCCATGTGCACAACGACCGCGGCGACATGGTGCCGATGCGCTCCATTGCAGAGCCGAAGCTGATCCTCGGTCCGCAGACTTTGATCCGCTACAACAACTATCGCAGCGTCACCATCAACGGCGGCCCGGCGCCGGGATACAGCTCCAGTCAAGCGCTGGCGGCGATGGAAGACTTGTCTGCGTCCGTGCTGCCCGCCGGCTACGCCTACGAATGGACCTCGACGGCGCTGCAGGAGATCGAGGCCGCGGGCCAGACTCCGATGATCCTCGGCCTTGCCGTGCTGTTCGCGTACCTGTTCCTGGTCGCCCTCTACGAGAGCTGGACGATCCCGATCCCGGTGCTGCTGTCGGTGTCGGTGGCCGTGCTGGGAGCGATGATCGCGCTGTGGGTCGCGGGGCTGGACAACAACCTCTACGCTCAGATCGGCATCGTCATCCTGATCGCTCTCGCCGCCAAGAATGCCATTCTCATCGTCGAGTTCGCCAAGGAGCAGCGGGAGAAGGGCATGTCGATCGTGGACGCGGCGGAGGCGGGTGCGCGGCTCCGCTTCCGGGCAGTGATGATGACCAGCTTTGCGTTCATAGCCGGCCTGATCCCGCTGGTCATTGCCACCGGCGCCAGCGCCATGAGCCGGCGCGGCGTCGGCACCGCCGTGTTCGGCGGCATGGTAGCCGCTGCGTTCGTGGGCATATTTCTGATCCCGGTGCTCTACGTGGTATTCCAGCGCCTCCGCGAGCGTATCCATGGCACGCCGAGCAAACACGAGGGCAGGCCGAGCGAGCACGAGACGGCGCAGCAACCGGCGGAGACCCGGGCTTAACCTTTGAGCAAGCGGCCTGGCGCTATCCTGACCACCCCGCGAGCCGGTTGAAGCGTGCCCGGGGCGTGAAAGGCCACTCGGGATGCGACAGTCCGGAAACGGGAAGCGCCGGGCCGAAGACGGCGATGCCGGCGGCGATGCGGGCGACCGGCCGGTAATCGCCGGCCGGTACCGGATCGATCTGCGCCAGTCGCTGCCGCGGCTCGATACTCCGTCCGCCAAAGCCTATGCGGCGGCCGACCGCGACGATGCCGGGGCGTCCCTGTTCGCCCTGGTCGCCCAGCCGACGATGCCGGCGCGGATGGAGGCGCTGCAGCGGCTGCAGGGTACCTTGGCGACCGGGTTCCTGGCGCCGCTCGCCAACGGCGTGGTGCGGTGCCCGTTGGCGCAACGGAACACCATTGCCATCGTCTACGACCGCCCCGGCGGCGGCACCCTCGCCGAACAACTGGCCGACGGCGACGCTGGCCTGTCGCAGTACGACTTGCCGCCCCGCCTCATTGCCCCGATCGCCGCGGCGCTGCAGGTTTTGGCCGACTGCAATGTAACCCATCGTGCGATCCGCCCGGACAACATCTGGTTCATGGACCGCCCCGGCGGCGAAGTGGCGCTCGGCGATTGCCTGACGGCGCCGCCCGCCCACGATCAGCCGCTGCTGTTCGAACCCATCGAGCGCGCCATGGCCGAGCGCATCAGCCGCGGCGACGGCAATACCAATGACGACCTCTATGCGTTCGGCGTGACCGTCGCTCTGGTGGTGCTGCGGCACAATCCGCTCGCCGGCCTCGACGACGACCAGGTTCTGACGGTCAAGCTGGAGCGCGGCAGCTACGAGGCGCTGTGCGGCCGTCATCGTGTGCCGATGTCGTTGATGGAGCCTCTGCGGGGCATGTTGTGCGACGATGCGGAGCAACGCTGGGGCATCGCTCAATTGAACGACTGGCTCGAAGGGCGTCGCCGCACACCGTTGCGCAGCGCCGTGGCCCGGACGCCGGCGAGCGAATTCCGCTTCCAAAGCATTGGTCACACCTCGCTGCGGCAGCTTGCTCACGCCCTGAGCCACGACATCGACGCGGCCGCCGCCATGATCCGCGGTGGCGAGTTGCAAACATGGCTTGCGGGACGCCTGAAGGCGCCCGAACTGGCCGCCGCCGTGACCGAACTGACTATGGCATCGGCCGCCGGAACGGCGGGCCCGCGCGGCTCCAACGCGTATCTGGTGGCGCGGGTCGCCATCCTCCTCGATCCCCGGGGTCCGATCCGCTACCGCGGCCGCGCCTTCATGCTGGACGGCCTGGGACCGTGCCTAGCGGCGGCGTGCCTCCAGCAACAGGACGTCCAGCCGTTCGCCGAAGCCATCGCGCTGGGCCTCCCCAACCACTGGCTGGCGCAGCAATCGTCGCCGCCGACGCGGTGGAACGAAGTGCCGTCCTTCTTCACCGGCCTGCAGGCGCAGCTGGAGTCGCTCGGGCCCGGCGGCGGCTGGGAGCGGTGTCTCTATGAGCTCAATCCCGGGCTGCCCTGCCAGAGTCCCCATCTCGCCGGCCACTACGTCTGCCAGCTCGATGCGGCGCTTCTAGCCCTGGATGCTATGGCCGACCACGCGGCGATGGAATCGGCATACGCCGACCGCTTCCCGGTCGACCGCCACGTCGCCGCGTTCGCTGCGTCGCGGTATGACCGGGAAAGCGCGCCGTATCTGAAGCTGCTCGCATCCTCCCAGCCGGAGGCGTGCGTGAGCGGCATGTTGGGCCTTTTGGCGCTGCTGCAAATCCGGGTTGGCGCAGCATCGCTCCCCGGCCTCGCGACCCTGTTCGGGAACCGGCTCGGCCCGGTGATCGCCACCTACCGCAGCCGCACGCTCCGTCTCGACATCGAACGTCAGCTTCCTAAGGCGATACAGACCGGCCGCCTGCTCGACCTGTACGTCCTGGTCGAGAACCCGGAGTGGCGGCGGCGAGATGCGGCCGGTTTCCGGACCGCCGCGGCGGAGTTCGCATCGGCCGAACGCGCCATCCTCGCCCTGGACGGCGGCGCCCGCCACGCCGCGGCATGGACGGTCGTCGGCCAGCGGCTCGCGGCGACCGTGTCGCTGATCGTCTCCAGCATCGCCATCGGCGTGATGCTGTTGCTCATCATCGCGTAGAGGCGGCTGAGACGGCATGGCGGGTCGCACCGCACCATCGACATCGGCCAAATCGCGACCGACGCGACCGGCCAAATCGCGACCGACGCGATCGGCTAAATCGCGACCGACGCCATCCGCGGCCTTCGGCAGCCGGCACACGCTCGGCTTGGCTCTCTGCGCCATCGCCGTCATCGCGGTGTGGCCGCCGACGGCCATGGTGGTCGCCATCGGCATGCTGCCGACCTTCTTCGCCGCCATCGTCGATCGCACCGCCGGCAAGCTGGCGGCGCGCTGCGTCGGGCTTTTGAACGCCTGCGGCGTGCTACCGTTCGTATTGCAGCTCTGGAGCAACGGTCACACGGTGACCGCGGCGGAACTCCTGCTCACCAACGTGTTCGACCTCAGCGCCATGTTCGCTGCGGCGGCGGTGGGTTGGCTGCTCTTCCTCGCCATTCCTCCGGTGGTCTCTGCCGTGCTTCGCGTGCAGGCGGAGCATCGCGCCGCCGCCCTCCGGGCACGCCAGAGAGAATTGGTGGAAGAGTGGGGAGAGGGCGTCGCGAATTCCGGTCATGTGCGTTGAACGCCGCTTGCACATCCTCGTCCTCCCTGCCGATGAGAGAGGAATAGCGCCGCTTGCGGTGACGACGACACGATCGTGATCATTGCTCCCTGGATTTTTCGGCGTCGCTGGCGAACAGGGCTTCCAGTTCCTTGGCGGACTCCATTGCCAGGAGCTGCATCTTTTCTTCTTCGTTGTAGTGCGCGTAGTCGCGATAAAGGCGGCGGCGGTCGTGGTCGCGGAACATGTTGACGGCCTTCTCCGCCTCGTGCTCCTTCATGCCGAGGCCCTGGAGAACCTCCCGCGCCAGGTCGACGCTGGCGAGGAATGTCTCACGGCGGATCACCTTGACCCCCAAGTCCATGAGCTTGTGCACATGGTTGCGGTTGCGGGCGCGGGCGTAGATCGGGAGGTTCGGAAAATGCTCACGCACCGTCTGCGCCGTCTTCATTGACGTCGCCACGTCGTCGATGGCGAGGACCAGCGCGGTCGCTTGCTCGGCCTTGGCGGCACGTAGCAATTCTAGGCGCGAGGCGTCGCCGTAATACACCTCGTTGCCGTAGCGGCGGACGAAGTCCACCTGCTCCGGGTTGATCTCGAGGGCGGTGAACGGGATCCTCTTGGCGCGGAGGATGCGCGCGATGATCTGCCCGAAGCGCCCGAACCCGGCGATGATCACCCGGTGCTCCTCCTCCGGCAGGGCGTCGAACTCGGGGCGCGTGCCGCCGCCGAGAGACGGCTTGAGAACCCGGTCGTTGAGAATGAACAACAGCGGCGTCACCCCCATCGACAGCGTCACCACCGCGATCAGCAGGTCGGTGAGGCCTTGGTCGATGATCCGGGTGTCGACCGCCATGCTGAGGATGACGAACGCGAATTCTCCACCCTGCGAGAGGGCGACGGCGAGGGAGCGGCTCGAGGGATTGCTGAGTTCGGACATCCGCCCGAGGACGAACAGGATGAGAAACTTGACGGCCACGAGCCCGATCACCAGCGCCGCTACCGTGCCGGCGTCGCTGCCGATCAGCCCGAGATTGAGGGACATGCCGACGGCGATGAAGAACAGGCCGAGGAGCAGACCCTTGAACGGCTCGATGTCCGCTTCGATGGTGTGGCGGTATTCGGATTCCGCGAGCAGCACTCCGGCGAGGAACGCCCCCAGAGCCATCGTCAGTCCGACCGACTCGACCAGCAAGGCGGTGCCGATCACCGTCAGCAGCGACATGGCGGTAAACACCTCGCGAATGCCGGTTGCGGCGATGGCGCGGAAGGCGTAGCGCAGGACAAAGCGTTCGCCGACGACGATGGCGAGGCACATGCCAACCGACTTGACGATCGGCATCAATTCGATCTCGGCGTCGTCTATGGCCTGCCCACCCGTGAGCAGGGGCAGCAACGCAAGGATCGGGATCACTGCCAGATCCTGGAACAACAGGATCGAGAACGCTGCGCGCCCATGGCGTGCCGTCAACTGGTTCTTTTCCGCCAAGGTCTGCAAGGCGAAGGCCGTCGACGACAGCGACAGCGCCAGGCCGACGACGATGGCGGCGGCAAGATCCAGGCCGCTGGCGTAAGCGGCGATCCCAAGCGCGGCGGCGGTCGCCACCACCTGGATGCCGCCGAGCCCGAACACCGCCTTGCGCATGGTCCAGAGGCGGCTCGGCTGCAGTTCGAGCCCGATGATGAACAGCAGCATTACGACGCCGAGTTCTGCGAAGTGGATCACACCCTCGACATCGCCGACCAAGCGGAGACCGAACGGCCCGATCACCGCGCCCGCGATCAGAAAGCCTAGCACGGCGCCCAGCCCGCACATCCGCGACACGGGCACCACTACGACCGCGGCGGCCAAGAACACGACCGCTTCGGTGAGAACGCTCACGGCGCGGCGATCCGAGCGTGTGTCAGAAGGATCAGCCCTGTTGTACGAGCCCGCCCTTGTAGCGGCGCAGGTTGTCGACGTAGTGGGCGGCGGCTTCGGCGTTCATGTCGAGATGCTCGGCGGTTACGGTGCGGACGACTTTGCCGGGGACACCCATGACCATCGAGTTATCCGGGATCTGCTTGCCTTCCGGGATCAGCGCTTTGGCGCCGACGATGCAGTTCCGTCCAATGCGGGCGCCGTTGAGGATGACGCTGCCGATGCCGATCAGGCTGTTGTCGCCGATGATGCAGCCGTGCAGCATGACCATGTGTCCGACGGTGACGCCGGCGCCGAGGATCAGCGGAAATCCCTCATCGGCGTGGAGGACGGAGCCGTCCTGAACATTGGTGTTGTCGCCGATGGTGATCGCCTCGGCGTCGCCGCGCACCACCGCATTCCACCAGATGCTGACGTTTCGCCCCAGGCGCACGCGCCCGATGACCACCGCCGATGGCGCGATCCAGAACGCGTCGCCATCGGTCTCGATCGACTCACCCTCGATGGCGTAGCGCATCGACTACCCTTTACCGTTCTGTCTCGGGGCCTCGACGATGTCGCCGGTCAGCATGAAGCGGCGGTCGTTCTCTGCCACCGGCGTGATGTGCAGCACGCCCGCGCCCTTCAAGCCCTTGAACCGCCCCGTGCCTCCGACCAGTTCCCAATAACCGTTGTCGAGCAGGATCGGCTCGCCGTCGGCCTCGGCGACGAACACCACCCGCAGATGCCATTTGATGTAGGCGACATCGCCATCCTGGGAGGTCATCTCCAGATACCCGCGCGGGTCGCCGCCGACGCCGGGGAGGAGGTCGTACATGCCGTACTCGGTGGCCTTGAGCCCCGCCAGCGGCCCGGTGCCGATGGACGTTCCCTCGCGGCGGATCAGCAGCACCACCTTTTCGCTGTCGTCTTCAAAGTCGAGGCGGATCTGCTCCTTCGGCTTGAGCACGGCCTGGATGTTGACGGGCTCGGCCATGGCCGGACCTGCCCCTACAACGGCCGCAACCAACGCCCCCGCAAGCGTCCTCCATGATGTCATGTTCCTTATCCTTCGTTGCCGTGCCCGTCACCGCCCTTATTCTTGAAGCGGCGCCAACTCGGGCAGCTTCCGCGGTGATCTTGTTGAGTTCATCCTAGTACACTTACTCAAATAATGGGTCTACAAACTCCGGTGGGGCCAGCGATGGCGCGCCCAATCGGCGCCGGTCCTGGTGAGGGTAGGGGTCTCGGCGTTCGTTCGGCTGCGGTGCAGCGCCGGGACGCGACGGTGCGGAGTGGCCGCGATGCGGGGTCCCGCGAATCGAGCGGCAGCGGGAGGGGACATGGAGACGGAACGGACGATCGACGGCAAGGTCGTCGTGGTGACGGGAGCCGGACGCGGCATCGGCCGCGCCATCGCTTTGTTGATGGCGCGCCACGGCGCCCGGGTTGTGGTCAACGACGTGGGCGCGTCGCTGACGGGGGAGGGCGCCGATCGCGGCCCGGCGGACGAGGTGGTGGCTGAGATCCGCGCCGCCGGCGGCGAAGCCGCCATCAGCAACGACAGCGTCGCCGACGCCGCCGGGGCGAAGCGGATCGTTGCCACTGCCGTCGATGCCTTCGGCCGCCTCGACTGCGTCGTCAACAACGCTGGGTTCCTCCGCGACCGCATCTTCCACAAGATGAGCGCCGACGATTGGGAGTCCGTGATCGGCGTCCACCTGATGGGGGCGTTCTACGTCAGCGCGGCGGCGGCGCCCGTGTTCCGCGAGCAGAACGGCGGCGCCTTCATCCACATGACTTCCACTTCCGGCCTGATCGGCAACGTCGGCCAGGCCAACTACGGCGCCGCCAAGATGGGCGTCATCGGTCTCTCCAAGGTCATCGCCCTCGACATGCATCGCAGCAACGTGCGCTCGAACTGCATCGCGCCGTTCGCGTGGAGCCGCATGACAAGCTCGATCCCGACCGAGACGCCGGAACAGCGCGCGAGGGTCGAGAAGCTGAAGCAAATGACGCCGGAGAAGATCGCGCCGCTGGTGGTGTTCCTGGCCAGCGACAGCGCCGCCGACGTCAACGGGCAGGTGTTTGGCGTCCGCAGCAACGAAATCATTCTGTTCAGCCAGCCGCGGCCGATTCGCACCGTGCATCGCAGCGAGGGCTGGACGCCGGCGACCGTCGCCGAGCACGCCATCCCCGCGCTGCGGCCCAGCTTCTACCCCCTCGACGTATCCGCGGACGTATTCGGCTGGGATCCGGTTTGAAACCGCCCTCGTCCGGGCAGCATGGCTCGATCTTCGAGGACTCAGCCGTCGATCAATTCCCAGGCGAGGGGCGTGCCCTTCTTGATGTCGCGGCGTGCATGCCGGCCGAGCACCCGGGGCAGGTGCTTCGGGGCGAGGCCGTAACCGGGGCGGATCGAGCGCACGGTGTCCGCCGTCAGCGCCTCGCCCGCGGCCACGTCGCGCACCACGTACAGCGAGCGCCGCACCTGGCGGTAGCCGGCTTCGCTCCCCTGCAGCCGGTAACTGACGGCGCCGCACGCCGCCCAGGCGTCGCGGACGCCGGCGGCGAGGTCCTGCAGTTCGTGGGGCTCCAGCGAAAACTCTGAATCGGGGCCTCCGTCGGCGCGGGCAAGGGTGAAGTGCTTCTCGATCATCGCGGCGCCGAGCGCCACCGCCGCGACCGGCACCGCGATCCCAAGCGTGTGGTCGGAGAGGCCGACCGGCAGATCGAACGCATCCGCCAGATGACCGATGGTTCTTAGGTTGCAGTCCTCGACCGGCGTCGGATAGCCGCTGACGCAATGGAGCAGGCACACCCCGCCGCTGCCGGATTGCCGCGCCGCCTCCACGGCGCCGGCGATTTCGCCCAGATCAGCCATGCCCGTGGAGATGATCAGCGGCTTTCCCGTGGCGGCGGCTTGCCGGATCAGCGGCAGATCGACGATCTCGAACGATGCGATCTTGTAGGCCGGGGCGTCGAGACCCTCCAGGAGGTCGATTGCGGTCGGATCGAACGGCGAACTGAACACCGTGATCCCCAACTCCCGGGCCCGCGCGAATAGAGGCTCGTGCCAGGCCCACGGCATGTGGGCCTCCCGGTAAAGCTCGTAGAGGCTGCGGCCGTCCCATAGCCCGCCCTCGATGCGAAAGCCGGGGCCGTCGTGGTCCATGGTGATGGTGTCGGCGGTGTAGGTCTGCAGCTTGATGGCATCGGCCCCCGCCGCCTTGGCGGCGTCGACGATGGCCAGCGCGCGATCCAGGTCGCCCCCATGGTTGGCCGACATCTCGGCGATCACATACGGAGGTTGCCCCGGCCCGATCCTGCGCCCGTCGATGGTGATGGTGCGGTCCGTCATGGGTTCTCCCGCTTCAAGTTGCTCGCGACTCCGGCGCCGATGCCGGCGGCCGATGCCACTCGTCGCTGCCGATGGGGTGGTAGCCGGCCGCCGCGAACAGGCGGCATGACGCCTCGTTTTGCGGATGCACGCGCGCCCGCAGCGCAGCGCCCGGGAGCAAACGGCGGCCGAGGTCGAGGGCAGCGGAGGCGATGCCTTGTCGGTACTTCTCCGGCGACGTCAGGATCGAGACGATGCGCTCCCGGTTGTCAACGTCCTTCGTGTCGAGCCGCAGCACGCCAGCCGGCGCGCCGCCGTGCTCGATCATCAGGGTGATGCGGTCGGCATCGGCGAGGGCAGCGTCGAGCCATTCGCGATGCTGCCGCCACGTCGGCTTCTCGGGGTTGTGGGCGAAGCGGCGCGTGGCGTCGCACTGCTGCCAATCGAATATGCGCCGCGCGTCGTCCTCGACCACTGGACGCAACGTCACCGGCCGGCCGTCGCGGGCATGGGCGTCAGGCAGGAGGGCCAGCATGACGCGGAGCCCGCCGCGGCCGTCGCAGAGCCGCGCCGCTGCGGCGGACAGGGCGGTGAGCCGCGCAGGGTCAGCGGCAAGCTCCTTGAGGCAGTACGCGAACAATGAAGCCAGGTTTGAGCCCCCCGCTACCACCGCCGCCTCCGCCTGGGTCAGCAAGGCCGCGTTGGCGCGCTGGTTGTCTGCGAGCACGGTGACGATGCTCGGCAAGCCGAGGCATGCCCGCTCCCACGAAGCGCTCCCCGGTGCGCCAAAAGCCAGATCCGCAGCCGCCATCAGCGCTGCCATGTCGGCGACACTGGTGTGGACGGTGACCCGCTGCCGCGCCTGTTGCGCAAGACTGCGAAGCTTCGACAGGTGTGCGGCGTCGGCATTGACGACAACGTCCACCGCCGCCGCCAGTTGAGACCGGGCAACAGCAGAAAGCGCGGATGTCGTCGCCGTAGCCTTGATGTCCGTGCCGAAATAGATGAGGATCCGCCGAAGCCCGCTTGACACGCGGCGGCGACGCAAGGCGTTCGTGCGCGCCGCGAGGAACTGGGGCCGCACCAGGGCATGGGCAGGGCCGAGCAACAACCGGCAGCCCGGCGGCACCAGAGCACGATACGGCGCGGCGCTGTCCGGTGACCCTGGATCGAGCAGCAGGTCGCAGTCGTGATGCCGGTTCGGCGCGTCGTCGCAGACAAGGATGCGCTTGGCCCATGGCCGGCAGGCGGTCTCGAACGTGCGCCCGCGGCCATAGTGATCGACGACCAGAACGTCGGCGCCATCCGGCCAGTGCGCCGCCATCGCCGCGGCTTCGTCCTCTTCGGCCACGCCGCCGATGTCCAGAACGTCCAGTCCATGTCCGATCGAACGGGCGCCGACGCTGAACGCCGGCTCGCGCGTCGCCCAACCGCAGCGCCAGCCGGCCGCCTGCAGCGACTGGGCGAGGGCCATGCTTCGGACCCAGTGGCCGCTGCCGATGGTCGCCGAGGCATCGACGCGAAAGACGGCGAAGGGCCGGGATATGCCCGCTTCCTCAGCCATCGCTCATCATGCGCCGGACATAGCTCTGGTCCGGCTCGCTGGTTGGGCGGCGCAGGGCCTCGACCAATGCGCCCGTATCGAATCGGATCCGGTCGCGATCATCGTACGACGCCGGGATGAGAGTGCAGCGGTCTCGAAGCAGAGCGAGGGGTTCCGGGTTCCACGCTAATCCCTCCACGTCGAGGACGATGATCGGACGGTTGGTGCAGAGGGCGACGCCGAAGGTGCTGGTCAACGGATACGTGAAGATCAGGGCGTCCGCCTCGCTCCAGGCCTGCTCGAACGGTGCGGGGATCACTTCGGCGCCGAGGTCGCGGAAAAACGAATCTCCGGCCCCCTTCATCTCCGGATGCGCCTTGTAGAGGGCGGTGAACCCGTTCTCGATGAGAAGCTCGATCATCCGCATCTGGATGTCGAGCTGATAGGGAAAGTACAACCCGCCCCGGAATGAATAGCGGTGCGGAACGAGCGGGTAGCCCATCACCATCACCCGGCGCACCGCGGCCGGCAGGGGCCGGCGGGACGCCTGGGCCGAGAGGTCGAGGTAGTGACGCGTCGCGGCGGAGGTGAACGACACCGGGTACAGGCCGGCGAGCCCGCCGGTGCGGTAGTTGTCGGCGTGCACGTCGGCCGATGCTTTCGAGATGCAGACGAACTCGTTGCAGGGCGCGTGCTGCACGGCGCCGCCGCCGCTGACGTCGACGTTGCCCGGCTCGTTCCCGTGGCTGAACCCGACGACGCGGACGCCCCGCCGCCGCGCCGCCAGGGCGATGGTCCGGTTGAGAGGGATCCCCTGGTTGGTCAACAGCAGGGTCGCGGGCAGATCGCGGCGCGCGGCGATCGCGTTGTACGCGGGGGCGAGGGTTGACAGGCGGCGCCACCAGGCAGAGACGATTCGATCGCGGTCCAGTCTCGCGCCGCACCGGTCCTTCAGGAGACGATCCATGTCGCTGACGAACGCGGAGAGGGCGGGACGCAGCAAACTCGGGTTTTCCCCAATCGCTGCCCTGGTTTCCGCAAGAATGACGTCGGCATCGTCATAGCGGCAGAGCAGGCCTCGCTTTGCAACATATTCGGCGCGAAGCCAGCTTCTGCTGCCGATCGCCCAGGCGTCCGGGCGGAGACGCCCGGCGGCGGCGGCTCGCACCAGAGCCGCCGGCCGGTTCAGCAGGACCGACTTGGCCATGCCGCGCAACTGCTGCCGCCGGCTTCGGCCAGCCGTCACCCAAGCATCGTGGGCGGCGCCGAGCGCTGCCCAGTCCGGCCGAACGACCGGGGCCGAAGCCGGGCCGTAAACGAAGCGGGTACCTGAGGCGCAAAGGCTCTCCACCTCGCGCGCGTGCATATGCTGGATGAGATGCACGAGGACGAACACGACGTCCGCAAGCAGCATATCCCGAGCAGCGGGTGTGGCCTCGGCAAGCAGGCGCGCCAGCCGGTTCCCGACGCTGTCGGCCATGGCCAAGAAGCTGTCCTCGGAGACGGGACAGCGCCATGCCGTCCGCCACCGCCCGACGCCCATCTCGTCGATCGATTCGGCATCGGCGGCGAACACCCGCTGCTCCGCAGGCGCCTGCGCATCGGCCCGGAGAGGCGCCGGCCGGTTCATCATGGATGGTGAGCGGGAACGCCGGGTGGGCGAGGGTCGCGCTTCCGCATCACAAACCACGTGACATCGTCCTGGGGCCAGGGATCGCGGCGGTAGACGAAGCCGTAGCCGAGCAGTTCCAGGTCCGGGAAGCGATCGAGCATGTCTCCTGCGAAATCGCGCTTGAACAGTTTTCCGCCCTGGCCCCGGTACGGAACTTCGACGGGAGCGGGGTTGTAGTATTCGATGATGCACACGTACCGGCAGGACGCGGCGTACAGCGTGTCATAGACTGCGGGCAGTTGCTCCGGGGCGATGTGAATGAGGACGCCGCGGGTCAGCGTCACGTCGTATTGCCGCCGCGGTTCGAACGTCAAGATGGACTGATGGACCGTTTCGACCTCCGGGCCGAGCCGCTTCAGATGCTTTACTGCAGCGTCGTTGATCTCGACGGCGGTGATCCGGGCGGCGGGCCGGAGCACGCGGATGGCGCGAACGTTGAGACCGGCCCCGGCCCCCAGTTCCAAAAACGTCTCGGCGTCGGCGGCGTGGTCGAGAACTTTCGCAAACAGCGCCACCCGATTGGCAAGGGCTTCAGGTCCGAGGTTGCGGTCCGTGTAGGCGTCCCCGAATGCGCCCGCCCAAAACGCCTCCTGTTCCGTGCTCCAGTCCGTCATGACCCGACCTTGAGGAGTGTGTAGCCGCGCTCGTCCGACCAGGAGAATTGCACGACGTCATGGTCGAGTCTCTCCGGCAGATATACGCCCGCGCGGCCGTCGGCTGCGGCGCCGCCGTCGTCATCGGCGCACGCCAGCGACGTGCGGTAGGCGGAACACCCGGCGCCGGCCGGCAGCTTCGCGAAAATGCGCCGGATCCGGTGAAGGTCTTCGGAGGTGTCGAGGGTCCAGCGATGGCCGCTGACGCCCGCGTCCGGACAGAGGAGATTGGCGCGCCGGGCGTCGGGATGACGGCGGATGTAGGGGGTGACATGTTCCCGCTCTGCCGCGGCGTCGGCCTCATCCGCCGCCCGCTGCAGCCAGTCCATCGTCAACGCCTCGCAGTCGAGGCCGTGCGGCCAACTCGGCGGCATGTTGTTGGCGGCGTAGTCGAAGCGCTCGTCGCGGACCAGAGCCGCCACCGCACCACACACCTCCGGATCGATCAGCGGGCAGTCGCTCGTCACCCGCAGCACGATGTCGGCCTCGACCAGGCGGGCGGCGCCCACGTAGCGCCCGAGGACATCCGACTCGGCGCCGCGAAATACTACTGAGCCGGCTCGCAGCGCGTCCTCCTCGATCACGTCATTGTCGGCGTCGTCCGGCGCCGCGCAGCAGACCACGTCGATGCCGGGCGCCGCTTGGCATCGACGCAATACCTCCGTCAGCACCGTTGCCCCGCCCAGTCGTTCCAGAACCTTGCCCGGCAGGCGGGTCGAGC
Source organism: Rhodospirillales bacterium (assembly GCA_016710335.1). Classification (NCBI taxonomy): domain Bacteria; kingdom Pseudomonadati; phylum Pseudomonadota; class Alphaproteobacteria; order Rhodospirillales; species Rhodospirillales bacterium. Next base: position 41,940 of record JADJXQ010000001.1, on the reverse strand, counting down.
CGACCCGCGCCTGGACGATCGCCGCCGTGGTCATCGGACCAGCCCGACCTCCTCGGTGAGGGCTGCGACCACCCGGTCCACATCGGCGTCGCTCATGTCCGCAAACAGCGGCAGCGACATCGCCCGGGCGTAGTAGGCCTCGGCGCCGGGAAGCGACTGCCGGCCGTAAAGTCGTGTGTAGCAGGGCTGCATGTGGAGCGGCATGTAGTGCACCTGGCTGCCGATGCCGCGCCCGGCGAGGCGGCGCATCACCGTCGCCCGATCGACGCCAAGGCCGGCGAAGTCGATCAGCGCCACCATGAGATGCCAGCCCGGCCGGCATCCGCGACGCGCCGTCAACGGTCGGATCGCCGGGGCAAGCGGCGCCAGCGCGTGGCGGTAGCGCTCGACCAGGGCGGCGCGCCGGGCAACGAAGCCTTCCAGCTTGTCCAGCTGGCTGAGGCCCAGTGCACACTGCAGGTCGGTGATGCGGTAGTTGAAGCCGATCTCGGCGATCTCGTAGTACCAGGGGTTGGCGGCGCCGTCGGGGCCAAAGGCGAGCTCCCGCTGCTGGAACTCATCCGCCTCGCGGATGATGCCGTGGTTGCGGAATCGCTTGAGGCGCGCCGCCAGGTCCGCGTCGTTGGTGGTGATCGCGCCGCCTTCGCCGCTGGTGATGGTCTTGACCGGATGGAACGAGAACGTGGTCATGTGGGAGTAGCGGCAGGCGCCCACCGCGAGCCAATCATCGTCCGCCTCGACCCGGCCGCCGATGGCGTGCGCCGCGTCCTCGACGACGGCCAGTTCCCGCGGACCGGCGATCGCCGCGATTCCGTCCATGTCGACGGTGTGGCCGCCCAGATGCACCGGAAATACCGCGCGAACTCGGCCATCGGCGCCGGTTTCCAGAGCAGCGGCGAACGTCTCCGGCGTCATCAGCCCGGTGTCCGGGTCGATGTCGGCGAAGATGACGTCGGCGCCGACGAAGCGGGCGGCGTTGGCGGTGGCGGCGAAGGTGACCGCCGGAACGACGACGCGGTCGCCGGGTCCGAGACCAAGCGTGAGCGCCGCCAGGTGCAGCGCGGCGGTGCCGCTCGAGCAGGCGACGGCGTGGGCGGCGCCCGTGGCCCGGCACAGCCCCTGCTCGAAGGCCTCCACGTACGGTCCGGTGGTGAGGATGTCGCCGTCGAGCACCGATGCGACCGCCGCCCGGTCGGCGCCGTCGATGACCTGACGGCCGTAGGGGAGGAAGTCGTCGGCCATGGTCCGCAAGGCTCCCCGGTCAGCCGGCTGCGGCAAGGAGCGCGTGCAGATCCTCGCCGCTCAGCCAGGCTTCGTTGGTGTTGGAGGCATAACGAAACGCCTCGCCGACCGCGGTGGCGCCGAGGCGGGCGTAGGCCTCGGGATCGAACTTGGGGTGCGGCTTGGGCGGGGCGATGACGTAGCGGTCCGCAAGCTCCAGCGTAGTGCGGGCGTCGTCCTCGGTGATCATCACTTCGTGCAGCTTCTCTCCCGGCCGGATGCCGACCACGTGGGTCGCCATCTCCGGCGCGACGGCGCGGCACAGGTCCACGATGGACATGCTCGGGATCTTGGGCACGAAGATCTCGCCGCCGGTCATCAACGCCAGCGACGACAGCACGAAATCCACCCCCTGCGCCAGGGTGATCCAGAACCGCGTCATCCGTTCGTCGGTTACCGGCAGGCTCAGGCAGCCGTCCTCCTTGAGCCGGCGATAGAGGGGAACGACGCTGCCGCGAGAGCCCAGCACGTTGCCGTAGCGCACGACCGCGTAACGGGTGCCGCCATCGCCGCTGATGTGGTTGGCGGCGACGAGAATCTTGTCGGCCGCGAGCTTGCTGGCGCCGTAGAGATTGATGGGGCTAACCGCCTTGTCGCTGGAGAGCGCGATGACGTGGCCGACCTTGGCGCGCAACGCGGCGCGAACGACGTTCTCGGCGCCGTGGACGTTGGTCTGGATGCACTCGAACGGATTGTATTCGGCGGCCGGAATCTGCTTCATCGCCGCCGCGTGCACGACGATATCCACGTCGCGCATCGCCATCTCCAGGCGGTCCCTGTCCCGCACGTCGCCGATGAAGTAACGCATGAACGGGTAACGGTCCATGCCGTACGACTGCTGCATGTCGTACTGCTTGAGTTCGTCCCTGGAAAAAACGATCAGCTTGCGCGGGTGGTAGCGCTCGACCACGGTTCCGACGAAGTGGGCCCCAAACGATCCTGTGCCGCCGGTGACGAGCACGGACTTGCCGTTGAGGTCGAGGACCGGCTGAAACCAGGGGTTCATGAGTGGGCCGTTGAAAGCGGGCTGGCGGAACAGGACGGCCGCCGAAACTCCATCGCGCGAGGAACTACTTCTCGGGCATATTGACCGGCGGCAGTCCCGGCTCCCCGGACGCTCCGGAGGCCGGAACGGCGGTTATGGCGGGAGGTTGGAGCCCGACGCACCGGTACGTCGCGTAGCGCGTGTCGTAGCCGTACGTCTGCATTGAACTGACCAACTCCGCCGCGTTGCCGCCGGCGTCGGTGCACAAGTCCGTGGCCAGGGCGTCGACTTCCTGGTTGCTGTCCATCCAGGGGATGTGGCGCACATAGAACGGGCTGGGCACTTCGTAGCGAACCACCGTCGGCTCCGACAATTCGGTGCAGGCGCCGACCAGAGCCACCAGGGCGATGAGCATGATGTACCGCATGGGCCGCACACTATCGCCGAACGCTGCCCCCCTCAAGCATCCATTGCGCAGTGCGTCATCAATCGCGTCATCGGCGGCTCGAGCGATGCGCGTGCAGAAAAAAAGGCCGGCATCGCTGCCGGCCCTAGTCGGAGGAGGAGGAACGTGATGACGCAAATATATCCCGCCAACCCTTAAGGCACGATTAACGCGGCGCAGCATTCGCGAAAAACGTCTGCAGTTGTCGCCGACGCTGCTATCGCGGCTGTAGCGGCTGCGGTTCCGGTTCGCCGTCGGGGCGCGGGGTGGGGGTGCGGCTGATGACGGCGCAGATGCGCTGCTTGACGCCCGGGCAGGATGCGTCAACGGCGATGCCGTGTTCGTACGCGACGACATGCACGCCGACGACGCCGCGGACGGCGTCGAGCAACTCGCCCGCCTTCAACAGATGATCAGGGTTGCGCGGCCGGTTGAAGCGCTCGTTGCCGCGGGCGAAGGTGTCGTAGATCAGCACGCCGCCGTCCGCAAGGGCCTGGATCAGGTAGGGGAACAGCGGACGGTGGAGGTAATTGACCACCACCACGGCGGCAAAGGTGCGATCGGGCAAGGGCCATGTGCTCCCCTGCTCGAGATCGAACTCCATGACCTCGGCCAGCGGGTGCCCCGCCAGGTCGAGCACCGCGCCGACGTCCCGGTCGATCAACGTCGCCGAATGGCCGCGCTCGAGGAACATGCGGGCGTGACGGCCGCCGCCGCACGCCACATCGAGCACGCCTCCGCCGGGTCGCACCAGGGGCGCGAACCGCGCCACCCACGGCTCCGGTGCGGTGATCCGGAGGTGCGATTGAACGCCGGCTTCATGTGCCATTCGCCTGTTATAGCAGCGCCGGCGCCGCGGACGACGGGGTTTCTCGACGGGCGCCATGGTCAAGGCCATTCACCGCGGCGTCGCTTTCGTGCTTCTATGACGACCATCACGTCTCCTAACCAACGGTGTCAGCTCACATGGAAAAGCTTCGGGACGACATCCCGCAACGCGGTGAGGTGTCGGAAATCGTGCCGGGGGTGTACTGGCTCAGAATGCCGCTGCCGTTCGTTCTCAACCATATCAATCTGTGGTTGCTGGCCGACGGTGACGGCTGGACGCTGGTCGATACCGGCCTCAATACCGATGAGATCAAGAGCCTGTGGCGCCAATTATTCGCGACGGCCCTCGACGGCCGGCCGATCACGCGCCTGATCGTCACTCACTTCCACCCCGACCATGCCGGCCTTGCCGGCTGGCTCACCGAGGAGTGGGGTGTCGATCTGTGGATGAGCCAGAACGAATGGCTTCACGCCCGGATGCTGAGCATGGACACCGGTCCGGAGATGACGGCGCTCATCGCCGACTTCTATCGCCGCGCCGGCTGCAGCGGCGAGCTTCTGGCGCAACTCGAAGCGCGGGGCAACACATACGCGAGCCGCGTCGTGCCGATCCCGCGCGCCTACCGGCGCATTCGCGACGGCATGGGCTTCGACATCGGCGGCCACCACTGGCGGGTGCTGGTCGGCCGCGGTCATGCGCCGGAGCACGTATGCCTGCACTGTGCCGAACTCGACACCATCATCGCCGGCGACCAGATCCTCCCCAAGATCTCGCCGGTGGTCGGCGTGTACTTCTCGGAGCCGGAGGCCGAGCCATTGAGCGACTTCCTTGCCACCATCGCCAACCTTCAGAACCTGCCCGCCAGCACGCGCGTGCTGCCGTCCCACGGCATCCCGTTCGTCGGCGTTTCCGAGCGCTTGAGCCAGCTGGCGTCGCATCACGAGGCGCGGCTGGAGCACTTGCTGGCTGGATGCACTGGCCAGCACACCGCCGCCGAACTCGCCAAGGTGCTGTTCCCCCAGGAGCTGGACCTGCACCAGACCCAGTTCGCCCTCGGCGAGACCCTCGCCCACCTGCACCACCTGATGCACCGGGGCCAAGTCCGGCGCCAAAGCCGGGCCGACGGCGTCCACCTCTACGCCGCGGCGTGAGCCCGCTGCAGTGCCCCCCGCCGATGCCGCGGCCGATGTCATGACGTGAGGACGATCGTCGCCAGGCCGAGAAAGATCAGGAAGCCCATGCTGTCGGTGGTGAAGGTCAGCAGCACGCTGGAGCCGAGCGCCGGGTCGCGGCCGAGCCGTTTCATGAGCGCCGGCACGCCGATGCCAGACACCGCGGCGACGAGCAGATTGAGCAGCATGGCGGCGGCCATCACCAACCCCAGCTTGGCGTCCTGGTAGAGGAGAAAGGCGATCAGGCCCATGGCGCCTCCCCATATCAGGCCGTTGATGATGCTGATTGCCAGCTCCTTCCGCGCCAGGTAGCCGATGTTGCCGCTGTTGATCTGATTGAGAGCGATCCCGCGGACCATCAAGGCAACGGTCTGGTTGCCGGTGTTGCCGCCGACGCTCGCAATGATCGGCATCAGGGTCGCCAGCGCAACAAGCTGCTGGATGCTCTCCTGGAAGACGCCGATGACGCGCGACGCCAGGAAGGCGGTCAGCAGATTGACGGAGAGCCACAACCAGCGCCGACGGGCGCCGGTCCAGATCGGCGCGAACAGGTCCTCCTCGCCGCTCAGCCCCTCACGCTTCAGGGAGTTGGCCTCGGCTTCACGGCGGACGAAATCGACGACCTCGTCCACCGGCAGGCGCCCGATCAGGCGATGACGTTGATCGACGATCGGCGCCGACACAAGATCGTAGCGCTCGAAGGCGCGCACCACGTCCTCGGCGTCCTCGTCGGCCACGAACGCGACGACATCCCTCTCCATGATGTCGACGACGCGCTCGCGCGGGCGGTGCAACAGCACGCACTGCAGGGGCAACCGGCCGACCAGCCGGTCATGGCCGTCGACCACGTAGAGCGCATCCATCTGGTCCGGGATCTCGGTCAAGCGCCGGAACAGCTTGAGCACGTCCTTGACTGTCGCGTCGTCCCGCACGACGACCAGTTCGTGGGTCATCAGTCGGCCGACCGACTGTGACGGAAAAGTATCGAAGCTGGCGAGCCACGAACGCCGCCGCGGCCCGAGGGTGGCGTGGAGTTCGGTAAGGACATCGCCCGGCACGTGATCAACGATCTGCGACAGATCGTCCGCGTCCATGCGGCGGAGGATGCTCAGCAGGCGCTCTCGATCCGTGTTGGCGACAAGATCGTCGGCGACGTGATCGGTGACTTCCCACAAGACGTCGCCGGCGGTGTCCTCGGACACCACCCCCCAGACCAGCCGGCGACGCTCCGGCGGCAGCATCTCCAGGAGGTGGGCGACGTCGGCCGGCGCGAGGAGGTTCACGCAGTCAACGAGTTCGCCGAGAGCTTCGCTTTCCGCGGGCTCGAGTTCGCCGATCGGGCCGCGTTTCTGACGACGGCTCAGCGCCGCCAGGACCGGCTCGCGATCGAGCAGGCCGACGATGGAGTCGAGCCCGGCCTGCAGGTGTTCCCGTGCTGTGGCGTGGTCCGGCATGCCTTGCGTCTTCATCCGGATGCCGGCGCCGGCCTGGACTCGCCGGCCTCAGCCAAGGCTCGCCGGTCGGCTCGCTATTTCTCGCTTGCCAGTTGGTTGCGGGCAGTCGTCAACAGCGTGAACATCTGCTCTCGAAGCTCGGCCTCGGTCACCGCCGCCTCCTTCGCCCTGAAGTCCGCCATGACCTTGCGAAAGACGTCCTCCTCCCCCGGTTCTTCGAAATCCGAGGCGATGACCTCCTTCGCGTAAGCAACCGCATCGTCACCCGCAAGCCCCATCTTTTCCGCCGCCCACAGGCCGAGCAGCCGGTTGCGCCGCGCGGCTATCCTGAACTCCATCTCCTCGCCGTGCTTGTGCCGCGCCTCGTGGTGCTTGCTGTCCCGCGGAGCCTTCGCCATTGCCCACCGTATCCTTCTGCCGTGTTGCCGCGACTGAGAGATGTGACCTGGAGCCGCCCTTGTCCAGCCATCGCCACGCGGTGTTGGTTTCGATGCCGCTGCGGTTCCCGAGGCAACAGGGTGTGTCGAAGCAAGGCTGTGGGCGGTGGAGTCCGCAAGCTCATCGTCGTCGGCCGCATCCTGGCCCGCGTCACTCCCGCTCGTCGAGCCAAGCCATCTGGATGGACTCCAGGATCTTTTCGTTCGAGCGTTCCGGGTCGTCGGCGAAGTCGGGCAGGGCCTGGACCCACCGCCACAGGTCGGTGAAGCGGAGGTTCACGACGTCGGCGTCCGGGTGCGCCTCTTCCAACGCGATGGCGATATCGGTGGTGTCGGTCCAGCGAAGCCCCATTTCCTGCCTCCCGTTGCAGCGGATCGTCGACGATGATGCCCCCGTGCGCCGGGGCGCGCTACTTGTCCACCATCATGTTGCGGGTGGCGGACGGCAGCTTGACGGTCAGGCCGTCGAGGGCCGGGGTGATGCGGATCTGGCAGCCGAGGCGGGACGTATGGGTCAGGCCGAAGGCGAGGTCGAGCATGTCCTCTTCCTCCTCGCTCGGGTCGTCCAGCCGGTCGAACCATTCCGGATCGACGACGACGTGGCAGGTCGAGCACGCCAGCGACCCCTCGCAGGCGCCTTCCAGGTCGATGTCGTTGTGGTGGGCGATCTCCAGCACCGACAGGCCCTCCGGCGCCTCCACCTCCTTGCGCTGCGTCCCATCCGCGGAAACAAACGTGATCTTCGCCATCGAAAGTGGTCCTCAACTACTGTCCGCTTGCGGTCCCGGCGGCGTTCCCCGCCGGACCTTCGAATTCGCTCACATCATGGCCGCGCAGCGCCTTGCGCAGACCGCGATCCATGCGCCGCTCCGCAAAAGCCCGCGTCGCCGCCTCCAGATCCTCGACCGCCGCGGTGATGGCGTCGCGATCCTCCCCGGCCATGGCCGCCTCGACCTGATCGACGACGGCGGCGATGTCCGCTCGTTCGTCGTCTGCGAGCAGATCGCCATCGGCCTGCATCGCTGCCTCCACGGCGTTGACCACCCGCTTGGCCTCGACCCGGGCCTCGACCACAAGGCGGCGGCTCATGTCTTCGCCGGCATGCTGCATGCTCTCGTACAGCATCTGCGCCATCTCGTCCTCGCCGAGGCCATAGGACGGCTTGACGGCGATGTGCTGCTCCTTGCCCGTTGCCTGCTCGCGGGCGCTGACGGTCAACAGCCCGTCGGCGTCGACGGCGAACGTGACGCGGATGCGTGCGGCGCCGGCGGTCATCGGGGGAATGTCGCGGAGTTCGAAGTGGGCGAGGGAGCGGCATTGGCCGACCATTTCCCGTTCGCCCTGCACCACGTGGATGGAGATGGCGGTCTGGCCGTCGTGGTAGGTGGTGAACTCCTGGGCGCGTGCGACGGGGATCGGCGTGTTGCGCGGGATGATCTTCTCGACCAGGCCGCCCATGGTCTCCAAGCCGAGGCTCAATGGCGTCACGTCCAGCAGCAGCGTGTCGGAGCCGCGGGTCAACGCCTTGGCCTGCAGGGCGGCGCCGACGGCGACCACTTCGTCCGGATCGATGTTGGCGAGCGGCTCGCGTCCGAACCACTCCGCGACGCGGCGGCGGACCAGCGGCACGCGGGTGGAGCCGCCGACCAGTACGACGCCCTTGACCTCATCCGTGGTGACGCCGGCGTCGGCCAGCACGTCGGCGCAGAGCCGGATGGTGCGATCGACGAACGGCGCGAGCAGCGCTTCAAGGCGGTTGCGGTCGAGGGCGTGCAGGCTGATTTCGTCATGGGCGTCGATCGTCCATTCGCCCGCATCCTGGGTGGTCAGGCACTCCTTGGCGAGGCGTGCCGACATCAACGCCATCTTGGCTTCCGAGCTGGTGAGGGCGCGTTCCCCCAGGCGCTCACGACGCTCGGCCAGGAACGACTCTGCAATCGCATGGTCGAAGTCGTCGCCGCCGAGCGCGGCGTCGCCGCCGGTCGCCAGCACCTGGAACACCCCCTTCTCCATGCGGAGCAGCGAAATGTCGAAGGTTCCGCCGCCCAGGTCGTAGACCGCGTAGAGCCCTTCTGCGTCTTCGTCGAGGCCGTAAGCCAGCGCCGCAGCGGTCGGCTCATTGACCAGGCGCAGCACCTCCAGGCCGGCGAGACGGGCGGCGTCCTTGGTGGCGGTGCGCGCCGCGTCGTCGAAGTAGGCCGGAACCGTGATCACGGCACGGTCGACGATCTTGCCGAGATGGTCTTCTGCCCGCTCCTGGAGCGCCTTGAGGATTTCCGCCGACACCTCGACCGGGGTCAATTCGCGCCCGCCGACCCGGAGCCGCACCATGCCGGAGCCGCCGTCCGCCGCCGGCACGACGTCGTAGGGCAGGGTGCCCGCCAGGCTCTTGACGTCCTTCAGCCCGCGGCCCATCAGGCGCTTGACCGAACTGACCACCGCCTCGGGCCGATCCAGCAATAACCGGCGCGCGAACTCGCCGACAATCGCCGAGCCATCGGCTGCGAAGGCCACCACCGACGGCACCAGCGCCTTTCCCTGATCGTCGCGGAGCACCTCGACGGCGTCGTCGCTGGCAACGGCGACCACCGAATTGGTGGTGCCGAGATCGATGCCGACGGCGAGGGTGTCGTCTTTTTCATGGGGCAGAGGCGTCTGCCCCGGCTCGTGGATCTGCAGCAGTCCCGCCATTTCAGCCCCGCCCGCCGGTGCCGCCATCGCCGCCGCGGTCGCCGAGCCGGGCGCGCCTGATCCGGCACTCCTGCGCGAGCTTCCGCAGGTACTTGAGGCGCGTGGTGAGGCGACACGCAGCCTCGATTTCGCCATCGGCGAACACGCCGGCCAAGTCGCCGACGCAGGCGCGGATGTCGGCGGCGGCCCGTGTCTCCAGAAGGGCGACCTCGGCTATCGTCTCGGCCTCGGCCAGCGCCTCGCGCAACTCCAGGCTCTCGGTCAGCAACTCCTGATCGGCAACCAGGTTGCAGCCCTCCGGCAGCACCCCGGCGCCCCACAGATGCACCAGATAGTCGGCGCGCTTCAGCGGGTCCTTGAGCGTCTCGTAGGCCTCGTTGACCGCGGTCGCCTGCTGTTGCGAAAGCGCGCGCTCCCGGGCGGTGCGCGCGGCGAAGCGATCCGGATGCAGGCGACGCTGGCTGTCGAAGTAGCGGCGGTCGAGCGTCGCCGCGTCGATCTCGAAACCGACGTCGAGCCCGAGCCGGGCGAAGTGATCCCGCTGGCCCGGCGGCTGTACCGCATCACAGATGTCGCAGAACACCGCCTCGGGCGCGACCGGACCGTGGCACGACCAGCACGTCTCGGCGTCGGCGCGGCCGATCCGAGCTTTCGCGTTGACATTGGCCGTGGTGACGTTGGCCGTGCTGGCGTTGGCGTCCTGCATTCGGACGAAAACACTCCTGTTGCGCCCGCCCCGCGTTCGGGCGGGGGCGCTATCAACCGGGGTGGAGCGGTGAGGCTAGCGCTCGGCCCGCGACCGGCGCCGATCCGGCGGCGACTTGGCCCACTCAGACATGAAACGACTCGCCGCAGCCGCACCGGCCCTTTTCGTTCGGGTTGCGAAACACGAACCCCGACTCCAGCTTGCTGTCGACGAAGTCCATCTCGGTTCCGATGATGAACATGGCCGCCTTGGGGTCGATCAGGATGTTGACCCCGTCGACGCCCACCTCCTCATCGAACGGGCCCTTCTCGTCGGCGAACTCGAGCGTGTACGCCATGCCGGAGCAGCCGCGGCTGCGCACCCCGACCCGCACGCCGGCGGTGGGCTTGCCGCGGCCCGCGATCATCGCCTTGATGCGCTCAGCGGCGGCCGGCGTTACGCTGAGCGGCTGCATGCGCCCAGCCATCATCGGCCGCCTCTCACCGCCAGTGGGTTTATCATCCAAGTCATTCGTGGATTTACTCCGCCGCGCTCTTGGTGGTTCCGTGTTTCGCGCGATAGTCGGCGACGGCGGCCTTGATAGCATCCTCGGCGAGTACCGAGCAATGGATCTTGACCGGTGGCAGGGCGAGATGCTCGGCGATCTGGGTATTGCGGATCTGGGCCGCCTCGTCGAGGGACTTGCCCTTGACCCACTCGGTCACCAGCGAGCTGGAGGCGATCGCCGAGCCGCAGCCGAAGGTCTTGAACTTGGCGTCCTCGATGAGGCCGTCCATGCCGACCTTGATCTGCAGCTTCATGACGTCGCCGCACGCGGGTGCGCCGACCAGACCGGTGCCGACGCCCTCGTCCTTCTTGTCGAGCGACCCGACGTTGCGGGGATGCTCGTAATGATCAACCACGTTCTTGCTGTATGCCATCGTCCTCTTCCTCTTCCAACCTTGCTTGGATGGGTGTGCTGCGCCGCCGCCGCGACGCCTGAAGCGTTCCTTATCTCCCCTCAGTGCGCCGCCCATTCGATCGACTTGATGTCGATGCCCTCCTGGGCCATCTCCCAGAGCGGGCTCATCTCGCGCAGCTTGGCGCACCTCGCGGACGATCCGCTCGACCGCGAAATCCACGTCTTCCGCGGTGCTGAAGCGACCGAGGCCGATGCGGAGGCTGGTGTGCGCCAACTCCTCCTCGACGCCGAGTGCCCGCAGCACGTACGACGGCTCGAGCGAGGCCGATGTGCAGGCCGAGCCCGAGGATACCGCCAGATCCTTGATCCCCATCATCAGCCCCTCGCCCTCCACGTAGGCAAAGCTGAGGTTGAGATTTCCAGGGATGCGATTGTCCAGGTCGCCGTTGAGGTAAACCTCCGACAACTGCTCGTTGATTGCGTTGTAGAACCGGTCCCGCAGCATCCGCAGGCGCTCCGCCTCGGCGCCCATTTCGTTGGCGGCAATGGCGCATGCCTCGCCGAGACCGACGCAGAGCGGCGTCGGCAGGGTGCCGGACCGCATGCCGCGTTCCTGGCCGCCGCCGTTGATCAGCGCCTCGAGGCGCACCCGTGGCCGGCGGCGCACGTACAACGCGCCGATGCCTTTGGGACCGTACAGCTTGTGGCCGGATATGCTCAGCAGATCGATGTTCATCTCATCGACATTCATCGGAATCTTGCCGACCGCCTGCGCCGCATCGGTATGAAAGTGCACCTTCCGCTCACGGCAGATGGCGCCGATCTCCTCGATCGGCTGGATCACCCCGATCTCGTTGTTGACGGTCATGATCGACACCAGCACCGTCTTGTCGGTCATGGCGTCTTTCAGCCGGTCGAGATCGATCAGGCCGTTCTGCTGCACCGGCAGATAGGTGACGTGAAAGCCTTCCTGCTCCAGGTGCCGGCAGCTGTCGAGCACGCACTTGTGCTCGGTGACGCAGGTGATCACGTGGTTCTTGCGGTCACGATGGAAACGCGCGACGCCCTTGATCGCAAGGTTGTTCGACTCGGTGGCGCCGGACGTAAAGATGATCTCCTTCGGGTTGGCGCCGATCAGGTCGGCGATCTGGCCGCGCGCTTTCTCCACGGCCGTTTCCGCATCCCAGCCGTACTGGTGGCTCCGCGAATGAGGATTGCCGAACACCTCCGTGAAGTACGGCAACATCGCGTCCACCACCCGGCGATCCGTCGGCGTCGTCGCCTGATAGTCCAGATAGACGGGCGCACTCCGGTTGGTGCGCTCCTCGAAGTTGGTGTTCACCGCCACATGGTCGTTCATCTCGTCACCCTGTCCATTCCGCTCGTCGCCGAGCTCCGCCAACAGTCATTCTCGTTCCCGAGCCCGCTTCAGGCCGCTCGGGTCTGCTCATCCCGGTCCTCTCGGCCGCTGCGAGCGCTCAGCGCGGACCAGGAAGCCAGAAACCGCTCCACGTCGTCCTCCCGACTGGTCCAGCCGAGGCTGACCCGGATCGCCGAGCGGGCCGTCGCTTGCGGCACGCCCATGGCCGCCAGTACGTGGCTCTGCGTCACCTTGCCGGACGAGCACGCCGATCCGGCGCTGACGGCGATGCCCGCGAGGTCCAGCGCCATCACCTGGATGGCGCTGTCGACGCCCGGCATGGCGATGCACGTGGTGTTGGGCAGCCGCGGAGCGTCTGTGCCGAACACATGCGCCGCCGGGACGCGGGCTGCAGCGCCGCGCTCAAGAGCGTCGCGCCAAGCGGCGATCCGCGTCCAAGTCGCCGTCTCGTGGCGCGCGGCCTCGGCCGCGACCCAAGCCGACGATACCCGGCACGTTCTCCGTGCCGGCGCGCCGGCCTCGTTCCTGACCGCCGCCCCGCATCATGGCCGTGACGCCTGCGTCTCCACGAACGATGAGCGCGCCGACGCCGGGCGGGCCGCCCAGTTTGTGGGCCGAGAGCGACAACAGGTCTACGTCCAGTTCGCGAACGTCGATGGCGATCTTCCCGGCCGCCTGCACGGCATCGCAGTGGACCCGCGCGCCATGGCGGCGGGCGACGTCCGACACCGCTGCAACCGGTTGCAGCACGCCCGTCTCGTTGTTGGCGAGCATCACCGACACGAGGCTCGGCCTCGGCGCATCGTCCAGCAGACGCTCCAGCGCCGCGACATCTACAACGCCGTCGCCATCGACGGGGATGATGTCCGCGCCCTCGACGGCTTTCAGGACCGACGGGTGCTCGACGGCTGAAACCAGCAGCCTGCGCTCTCCACGACCGCAGAGCGCCAGTGCATTGGCCTCGGTTCCGCCGCTGGTAAACACCACCTCGGCGGGCGCGGCGCCAACCAGCGCGGCGACCTGATCGCGGGCATCCTCCACCATCCGCCGGACCGTCCGGCCGTAGCGATGCACGGACGACGGGTTCCCCGTGGCGCAGAGAACTGCCGCCACCGCGTCGGCCACACCCGGCCGTGCCGGGGTCGTCGCGTTATGGTCGAGGTATGTCATGGTCGTCATGGTCGTCGTGGTTCTCATGCTCGCAACAAAGCTTCTGGCGTGCCTCGCGCCTGTCCTGCGGGATCTCCCGGTCAGCTCGCCGTTTCTGCGTGCGCCGGTCGCGCTTCCTCGCCGCGCCTCGAAGAGAACATCATCCGGCTCGTCCCCAGGATCCGCCGGTCGCAGATGTCCGCCAGGGTGACGGAGCTGAGGTAGAGATAAATCTGGTTGCCGAGCTCTTCCCAAAGATCATGGGTGAGGCACCGGCCGCGATGGGTGTGACAGCCGCGCGGCGAGCCGGGCGTGCACCGCGTCGCCTTGATGGGCTCGTCGACCGCCATGATGATGTCGGCGACCCGGAGCTCGGATGGCGCCCTGCCGAGCAGGTAGCCGCCGCCGGGCCCGCGCACGCTCGCCACCAACTCCGCCCGGCGCAGCCGACCGAACAACTGCTCCAGGTAGGAAAGCGAGATCTCCTGCCGTTCCGCGATCTCGGCGAGGGTGACCGGCTTGCCGCTGCCGTTCGATGCCAGATCCGCCATGGCCATGACCGCATATCGTCCCTTGGTGCTCAACTTCACGATCGCTCTCTACCCTCTCTCACGTTCCCCGGCCTGTCGATGCCTGTCGTCAAGACGTGTCGCTCCGACCTCGGCGCCGGCCCTCATCGCCGACCCTCAACGCCGTACGCTGTCGCCGATCACGGCGACCTTGCCGGCGGAACCATCGTTGTTTCGCCACTCCGGCCACCGGTCGCCCTCCGCATCCGCGGGCCCGATTGCATGCGCGGCCTGCTCGAGGTCGCGAATCCGCTCCTGCAGGCCGGCAAGCTGCACGCGCATGTTCTCGATCGTCTCCAGCACCGGGTCGGGGCAGCCGCCCGCGGGCGTGCCATAGGCCACGAAGCGCCCGGCCTCGCTGCGGTCTTGGGGAAGCACGCCGTGCGCCGGAATTCCGACCGCCGTCACGCCCGGCGGCAAGTCCTTGGTCACCACCGCGTTGGCGCCGACGCGCGCTCCTTCGCCTATCGTCACCGCGCCGAGGATCTGTCCGCCCGAGCCGACGATGACATTGTTGCGAAGCGTCGGGTGCCGCTTTACGTTGACCTGCGATACGGAATTCACAGAGGGTGCGATTCCGCCAAGCGTCACACCCTGATACAGAGTTACATCGTCGCCGATCTCGGAGGTTTCGCCGATCACCACGCCGAACCGTGGTCGATCACCAACCTCCTGCCGATCTTGGCGCCGGGATGGATCTCGATCCCCGTAAGCAGCCGCCCGAAGTGGGACAGCAGCCGGGCGATCAGAAATAGTCGACGCCGCCAGAGCGCGCTCGCCATGCGGTAGATCACCAGCGCGTGGAAGCCGGGGTAGCAAAGGACGATCTCGAGCCGCGATCGCGCCGCAGGGTCGCGCGCCATGAATGCGGAGATGTCTTCCGGAATGCTCTTGAAAACCATGAACCGTCCCTAATAGGTTACGCCGATCCGACGCCCGCCTCGGAACCAGATGTTCACCCTCGGCTATTCTGCGACGTGTGCGTACCTGCCTCATTAACCCCGCTTGGTATATACGATGCCCTACCGGATTGATCAAGTATACCCTCGCAGAATCATTAAGCGAGCCGGTCGTTGCCCCTGTTGCCTTTGCGGGCTTTGCCAAGCTGCGCAAAGGAGGCAGGGTCGGATCCTGGAGCCGCGATGCCGGAAGTGATCTTCAATGGGACCGAAGGCCGCCTTGAGGGACGCTATCACCACTCGAAGACGCCGAATGCCCCGCTCGCACTGATTCTGCATCCCCATTCGCGGCATGGCGGCTCGATGAACAACAGGGTGGTGTTCGCCCTGTTCCAGGAGTTCCAGCGCCGCGGCTTCTCGGCGCTGCGGTTCAACTTCCGCGGGGTCGGGCGCTCGCAGGGCAGGTTCGACAACGGCCAGGGGGAACTGAGCGACGGAGCTTCGGCGCT
This sequence comes from Rhodospirillales bacterium, assembly GCA_016710335.1. Classification (NCBI taxonomy): domain Bacteria; kingdom Pseudomonadati; phylum Pseudomonadota; class Alphaproteobacteria; order Rhodospirillales; species Rhodospirillales bacterium. The sequence goes on along the minus strand of JADJXQ010000001.1, from coordinate 26,532 downwards.
CGACTGGATGGAGAGCATCAACCCCAACGCGTCGGAGTGCTGGATCGCCGGCTACTCCTTCGGCGCCTGGATCGGCATGCAATTGATGATGCGCCGGCCGGAAATCAACCGCTTCATCGCCGTCGCACCGCCGGCCGGCCTGCACGATTTCACGTTCCTGGCGCCATGCCCCGCGTCCGGGCTCATCCTCCACGGCGCCGACGACACGACGATCCCGCCGGCGGCGGTCGCAAAGCTGGTGCAGAAGCTGTCCCAGCAAAAGAACATTAAGATTGAATACCGCACCCTGCCGGGAGTGGATCATTTCTTCCAGACCCATGTGGAAGACGTCGCCGCCGCCGCCGCCGAGTACATGGACCGGGTGCAGGCGCAGCCTGCGTAGGGCGGTTCCGTTCGCCCGCTCGAAATCGCGCAGTTCTCGCGGGGCTGCCGGCCGCGGTCGTAAGCCTGTGATCGCCGTCACTGACGAACTCACGATCATCACGCATTTTAACAAATGCCGGCGCAATGACCGGCGGCTGAATCGGGTGCTCTCGCGCGATGCTGCGCCGTCGCGAGCGGGTTCCGGCGGCCAAAAAAATACGCGGTGTCCATGGAAGGGATGGCCAGCGTCATCCGAGTGCGCCTCCAACATGCGCACGCAGACCGTATGGGGATGCCTTGGACGCCATGCACTTCGCTCCGGCGCGCGCCGCCGTTGCCCTGTTCGTAGCCGCGTTCGCCGCCGTTCTCGGCGGTGCGGAAGCCGCTGCGTTCACGATGCCGACTTCCGACCTCACGTCGCCGCGGGCGATCGTCGCCCTCGATCCTGGCCAATTCGTCTGGCAGCCCGAACGCGCACCCGACGGCGAGGTCGACGTGGTGATCAGCCTCCCGGAGCAGCTTCTGCACGTCCGGCGCGGCGGCGTCCTCATCGGCGTCAGCACGATCAGTAGCGGCGGCCCCGGCTACGCCACTCCCGCCGGCACGTTCACCATCCTGCAAAAAAAGACAGAGCACTATTCCAACCTCTACGACGACGCTCCGATGCCGTACATGCAACGGCTGACGTGGGACGGCATCGCGCTGCACGCCGGAAGCCTGCCCGGCTACCCCGCCTCGCACGGCTGCGTCCGCCTGCCAAATGCGTTCGCTATACTGCTGTATGGCGCAACCCGGCACGGCTCCCAGGTCGTCGTTCTCGACGAGGACATGGACAGCGACACATGGCTGCAGCGGGAGTTACTGGTCGCATCGGCGCCGGTGCAGGGACGCGGCCGCCGGTCAGCGGAAGATGCGGCCGTCGAACGCGAGTCCGCCGCAGCCACCGCACGGCTCAACCGGGCGATGCTGGCGCAGATAAGGGGCAGCGCGCCGCCGGCCCTTCCGCCGATGGCCGAGGCCGAGGGCGACAAGATCCCGTCAAGCCGGCCACGATTCCAGATTGCCGCGACGGATCCGGAAACTGACGAATGGTCCATGACACGCCGTTGACCCCCGCCGCCGTAGCGCCGCGCTGCGCCGCCGGCACGCCCACCGGTGGTTGACCAGACTTGGCCAATCCCGTAACGTCGTCTCCAGGAGCCTAGACAGGAGACGCGATGCTGAAAGTCAACATGCTCGAGGCCAAGACCGCCCTCTCGGCGCTGGTGGCGGCGATCGAAGAGGGGCGCGAGTCTGAAGTGATCATTGCCCGCAACGGGCGCCCGGCTGCCCGGCTCGTGCCGCTTGCCGCGCCCCGGGACGGAGAGCGTATCGGCGTCGCCCGCGGCGCGTTCGTGGTTCCGGAGGATATCGACGCGGACAATCGGATGATCGCCACCCTGTTCCGCGGCGGCGACGATTGAACCTGCTGCTCGACACCCACATCGCGCTGTGGGCGATCATCGACGATCCGCGCCTTCCCGTAGATGCGCGCACTTTGATCGCCGACCTCGAGAACGATATCTTCGTCAGTGCCGCCAGCGTGTGGGAGATCGCCGTCAAGCATGGCCTCGCGGGCCGCAAGCGCGCCGCGATGCCGGTCTCGGGGTCCGACGCGCTCGCTTTCTTCCGTCGCGCCGGCTACCGCCTGTTGCCGATGACCGCCGATCACGCCGCGGCAGTCGAGACCTTGCCGCAGATCCACGCCGACCCGTTCGATCGCATGATCGTCGCCCAGGCGCTGGTGGAGCCGCTCCGCTTGATCACCTGTGATCGGACCGTCGCAGCCTACAGCGACACCATCCTGCGCGTCTGAGCCGGCCGCCCTTTCCACTCCAGTGCATCGACCGCGCATGCGAAGAACGCGCGGTCGATGCACGGATACGATCATTCCAGCGCACTGACCCATTCGGCAAAATCATCCGGATGGATCTGTGCATCAGGGCCAAATCGTATATACTGATCATATATTATTATGATCGATCTTCAGCGCTCAGCGGGTTTGAGCTGGATGACGGCCGCGGCCATCACGGGTTCTGGACACGGACCGTGCCGCAGGGGCGGCCGTGCTGGACATCCTCGCCGACCCGGTATTGCGCTTTCGTCACGCCGTCGCCCGTTGCCGCCGGCAAGAGGAGGTTGACCGTGGGCCATGGCGGGGACATGTGGAGATCACGTCGCCGCTCCCGTCGCCGCGGCGCTTGAGGCAGGCTGCAGGCATTCTGCCGCCACACAGAAATGCTTATATTTCAACAGGTTGCCGGTTGCTCTGCATACATCCGCATACATCCGCATACATGTTGAGCGTGGATTCGGACACAAAGTGAATGAGTTGAATGGGTTGTACGCTGATGGCCTGTACGGAACGTGGCGTTCATGGAGCAGAACCGGCCGAAGTCGCCCCGCTGGCGAGCGCTGCGGGCCGATGGCGCCGGACCGCGGGCGGGGAGGGAGTGGGCGCCGGCGGACGGCTTGGGAAATGGTCGGAGTGAGAGGATTCGAACCTCCGGCCCCCGCCTCCCGAAGACGGTGCTCTACCAGGCTGAGCTACACTCCGATGCGCGGTACCTTCAGGAACCTCAAACGCGGGACCCGAGGCCCCGGGTTCCTGTGTCGGCGGAACGGCGCGGTGACGCCGCTGATAATTCCGCAGGCGGGCCGCGGGGTCAATAGGCGCGTTCGACGCAGAAGTCGATCAGGTCGGTCAGCACCTGCTTGACGGCGCCGTCCGGGAACACCCCCATGGCGTCTTCGGCGGCGCGCCCATAGGTCCGGGCACGCTCAACAGCGTCGCCGAGGGCGTCATGCCGGGTCAACAGGCCGATGGCGCGATCGAGGTCTCCCGGCTTCTGCTCCATGTCGGCGATGGCGCGGCGCCAGAACGCCTGCTCGTCGCGGTCGCCCCGCCGGTAGGCCAGGACCACCGGCAACGTCACCTTGCCGTCGCGGAAATCATCGCCGATGCTCTTGCCGAGCGTCACCTGCGCCGCCGAGTAGTCGAGGACATCGTCGATGAGCTGGAAGGCGATGCCGAAGTTCATGCCGTAGGACCGGAGTGCGGCCGCCTCTGACGGCGGCCGGTCGGCGACGACGGCGCCGATCTCGCAAGCGGCGGCGAACAACTCCGCCGTCTTGGCGCGGATCACGGAGAGGTAGGCGTCCTCGTCGGTATCCAGGTCGCTGGTGGTCAGCAACTGCATGACCTCGCCCTCGGCAATCGTCGACGACGCCGACGACAGGATGCGCAGGACGTCGAGCGAGCCGTCCTCGACCATCAATTCGAACGAGCGGCTGAAGAGGAAATCGCCGACCAGCACGCTCGACTTGTTGCCCCACACCGCGTTGGCCGAGGCAAGACCGCGGCGTAGCGATGAATCGTCGACGACGTCGTCGTGCAACAACGTCGCGGTGTGAATGAATTCGACGCACGTCGCCAGACCGATCTGGCGGCGCCCGCTATAGCCGCAGAGCTTCGCCGCCGCCAGCGTCAGCATCGGCCGCAGCCGCTTGCCGCCGGCCGCGACGACGTGTCCGGCGAGTTGCGGGATCATCTGCACGGGACTATGCATGCGCTCGATGATCGTCTGGTTGACGGCCCTCAGATCATCGGCGACCAGCGCGTCGAGAGCGCTGAGCGACGGCTTGTCCACGCCCTTCCGATCGATGGCCGCAGCGGCGCCCGACGCCTTCCGCCGCGACGTCATCGCCGTCGATCCCCGGTGCTTCCGGTCAATGGTCCTGCCGGCACTCGTCACTCGCCTTGTCGCTGCCTGACATGGGTTGTTCGTGTGGCCTTGGTTGTTCTTGTATTATTGGTTCTTCGTGCTTCGTCGCCGGATGGCCGCTTCACCAGCATGAGCAGTCGCACCCATGAGCATAAGAAGCCGTCCGCGCTTCGGTCAAGCCCCGTACGAGCACCGCGCCGGCTTCACCCGCGCGCGTCGTCATCCACCCGCCTGAAGTGTCCATGGCCACGAGCGGCGACATAGCGGAATCAGCCTTGATCGGGGGCGCCGTGCGCCTGCTGCAGCCGCGGCGGGGGTTCCGGGTGGCCATCGATGCGGTGCTTCTGGCGGCGGCGGTCGCTCCCCGGAGCGGCGACCGGGTGCTTGACGTCGGCGCCGGCAGCGGCGCCGCTGCGCTCTGCCTGGCCTACCGGCAGCAGGACATCACGGTGACCGGGATCGACTGCGACGGCCGGCTTCTGGCGATGGCCGCGGAAAGCGCCCGCCGCAACGGCCTCGATCACTGCGTGTCGTGCGTGGCCGCGGACGTAGCGGCGCCGGCCACCATCGGCAGTCCCACCGCCGTCGCGGCGGGCAGCGCCGATCATGTCATCGACCAACCCGCCGTACAGGACGGCAGGGACCGGACGCACGCCCGCAGATCCGGCCCGGGCCGCGGCCACGGTGGAAACGACCGCCGACCTCGCCGCCTGGATCCGGTTCTGCGTCCGCGTGCTGCGGCCGAAGGGCACGTTGACCGTGATCCACCGCGCCGACCGCCTGGACGCGGTACTGGCCTGCCTGGCGCCTCGCATCGGCGACGTGCGCCTGTATCCGCTGTGGCCCGGCGGCGGCCGTGCGGCGAAGCGGGTCATCATCGCCGGCCGCAAGGGATCGCGCGCGCCGCTGCAGGTGCTGCCGGGACTCTGCCTGCACGGCCCCGACGGACGGTTCACCGCATCGGCGGAGGCAGTGCTGCGCGGGGGCGAAGGACTGGACTTGTGGGGCCGCGCTTGACGCCGGCCGCATGACGCTCGACATAGGGGACACGTGCGAAACCAACGCTCACCACAGACCGCCCCACAGACCGCCCCACGGACCGCCCCACACACTGCCCCACAGGCCGCCATGCCATTGTCGCTCACCTCGATCCTGCCCGGCCGCTTCCGCAAGCGGCGCCCGATCGTCGCCGTCGTTCGGCTGGCCGGCATCATCGGCAGCCTCGGGCCGTTGCGCCGCGGCTTGAGCCTGGCCGGGTTGAGCGGCGCCCTTGAGCGCGCCTTCAAGCTGAAGGGAGCCCGGGCCGTGGCGCTGTCGATCAACTCGCCGGGCGGCTCGCCCGTGCAGTCGTCGCTGATCGCCGGGCGGGTCCGGGCGCTGGCCGAACAGCACCATCTGCCGGTGCTGGCTTTCGTCGAGGACGTCGCCGCCTCGGGCGGGTACTGGCTGGCGACCGCCGCCGACGAGATCTACGCCGACGCCAGTTCCGTCGTCGGCTCCATTGGCGTGGTGTCGGCCGGCTTCGGGTTTCAGGAGGCGCTCGGTCGCCTCGGCATCGAGCGCCGGGTCCACACCGCCGGTGATTATAAGGCCGGGCTCGATCCGTTCCGGCCCGAGCGCGCCGAGGACGTTGCGCACCTCAAGAGTCTCCAGGCCGAGATCCACGAGGCGTTCCGGGCGCAGGTTCGCAACCGGCGGCAAGGTCGATTGGCGGCCGCGGAGGACGAACTGTTCAACGGCCGCTTTTGGACCGGCGCGACGGCGCTGCGGCTGGGGCTCGTCGACGGCCTTGGCGACATCCGCTCGGTGCTGCGGGAGCGCTTCGGCGACGACGTCAAGCTGCGCGTCGTCGGCGACAGCCGGCGGTGGCGGCCGTGGCGGATGGGGACGCCCGGCATCGCCGGGGATGAGGTGTCCGGGCATGCCGAACGCCTCGCCGGCGGATTGATCGCCGCCGTCGAGGAACGGATGCTGTGGAACCGGTTCGGGCTGTAGCGTTCGAAGACGGCTCCCCGGCCCGGCGACCTTGACCCGGAAGCGGGCCGGCCCGTACAACGCCGAATGCTCGGTCTCAGCCTGTCCAAGGTGCTGTTTACGGCGCTTGTCATCCTCGCCGTGTGGTACGGCTACCGCTGGTGGACCCGCGTCGAGAGCCGCCGCAGGGCGGACCTGGAGGCGCGGATGCGGGACGAGATCGGCCGCAGCCGCGGCGGCGCGACCCGACGGCCGGCCGGCCGCGGCGCCGACGAACTGGTGCGCTGCGCCGTCTGCGGGACCTACGTCGCGGCCAGCGTCCCGACCCGCTGTGACCGCGCCGACTGCCCCCATCGGCGCTGACCACCCACCCGATGCGCCGTGAGATGCGCGTGCTGCGCATGTCTCCATCGCCTTGACCGCGCGAAGCCGACGGACGTATGGTCCGCGCGTCCGACCGGCGGCGCAGGATAGGCGCAACCGGTCTTCAGCCTTGCAACGGTTCCATGGCGTCTGCCGGTCCTCCCTTCCAATCCCTGATCCTGTCGCTGCAGACGTTCGGGGGGGCCGGGGGGGGCGCGATCCTGGGCCCTCCGACGTGGGGGGTGGGCGCCGGCACCTTCCATCCGGCGACCACGCTGCGCGCGCTCGGGCCGGAGCCCTGGAACGCGGCCTATGTGCAGCCGTCGCGGCGGCCCAAGGACGGGCGCTACGGCGAGAACCCGAACCGGCTGCAGCACTATTACCAGTTCCAGGTGCTGCTGAAGCCGTCGCCGCCGGACTCCCAGGACTTCTACCTGGAGAGCCTCTACCACCTCGGCATCGACCCCGCCTTGCACGACCTCCGCTTCGTGGAGGACGACTGGGAGAGCCCGACGCTGGGCGCCTGGGGTCTGGGCTGGGAGGTGTGGTGCGACGGCATGGAGGTCACCCAGTTCACCTATTTCCAGCAGGTCGGCGGCATCGAGTGCGATCCGGTGTCGGTGGAGCTGACCTACGGGCTTGAGCGCCTCGCCATGTACATCCAGGGCGTCGAGAACGTCTACGACCTGGACTGGGACGGCCGCGGCACCCGCTACGGCGACGTGTTCCTGCAGGCCGAAAGGGAAGGCTCGGCCTACAACTTCGAGGTCGCCGACACCGAGGCGCTGTTCCGCCACTTCGCCGACGCCGAAAGGGAATGCCGCAACTGCCTCGACGCCGGGGCTGGCGCTGCCGGCCTACGACCAGTGCATCAAGGCGAGCCACCTGTTCAACCTGCTCGACGCGCGCGGCGTGATCAGCGTGGCCGAGCGGCAGGCCTATATCGCCCGCGTGCGCGCGCTGGCCCCGGGTGCGCGGAGGCGTGGCTCGGCGAGGCCGCGCCTGGCGAAGGGCCAGCCGGCGCGATGGCTGAGCTGCTGGCTCGAGCTGCTCTCCGGAGAGATCCCGGCGCGCATGCAGGCGCGGGCGGCCGAGGATCTCGAGCGCCTGGTGTGCGAGGGCCTCGATGACGCCAGCCTGACTTTCACGGCGGCCTGGGCGTTGCGTCACGCCGCGGCGGCTCGCGCTGGTGGTCGGAGGGCTGCCTTCAGCGCAACCGAACGCGACTGAGGAGCGGCGCGGGCCACGGGCCGACGCACCGGACAAGGCGATTGCGGGCTTCCTGAGCGCCGCCGGCGTCGGCCGCGACGCCGGGCGAGAGCGCGGAGACGGGCAAGGGCTCCTGGTTCGCCACGGTCACGCACCAGGGGCGGCGGCCGCCGAGGCGTGCGCCCGTCGCTGGCATCCTGGCCGCGCTCGACGGCCCAAGTCCATGCGCTGGGGCGTTGGGGCGCTGGCTCGCGCTGGGTGCGGCCGCTGCAGGGCGATCCTGTGCCTGTTCGACGGCGCCCTGGTGCCCTGACGTCGTCGCCGGATTCCGACGGCCGGCACCACCCGCGGGCATCGCTTCCTGGCGCCCGAGCCCTTCGCCGTCACCGGCTTCGCCGACTACCGCGACAAGCTGCGGCCTTCGTGATCCTCGACCGCGAGGAGCGGAAGGAAGTGATCTTGAAGCGCGCCCGGACGCTCGCCGTTGCCGAAGGCCTGACGCTCCGCGACGATCCGGGACTGCTGGAAGAAGTCGCGGGGCTCGTCGAGTGGCCGGTGGTGCTGATGGGACGGATCGACGCGGCCTTCATGGACGCTGCCGCCGGAGGTGCTCGTGACCTCGATGCGCGCGCACCAGAAGTACTTTGCGCTCGAAGACCGCAGACGGCCGGCTGGCGCCGCGCTTCGTCGTGGTCGCCAACATCGAGGCGCCCGATGGCGGGGCCGCGATCGTCGCCGGCAACGAGCGCGTGCTGCGCGCGCGGCTGTCGGATGCCGAGTTCTTCTGGGACCAGGACCGCAAGCAGCCGCTGGAGAGCCGGGTCGCCGGCGCTCGGCAACGCATCTTCCATGCCAGGCTGGGCACCGACTGGCCGCGGCGGCCGGCTCGCGCGTCTCGCCGCGACCGCCGCGCGATCCCCGGCGCCGACCGGACCTGGCGGAGCGGGCGGGGCGGCTCTGCAAGGCCGACCTGACGACCGGCATGGTCGGCGAGTTCCCCGAACTGCAAGGGATCATGGGCCGCTACTACGCGCTTCACGACGGCGAGGCGCCGGAGGTGGCGGACGCCATCGGCGCGCACTATGCCCCCCAGGGACCGAGCGACCGCTGCCCGACCGCGCCGGTCGGCGTCGCCGTGGCTTTGGCCGACAAGATCGATACCCTCGTGGGCTTCTTCGGCATCAACGAAAAGCCGACCGGCTCCGGGGATCCCGTTTGCGCTGCGCCGCGCCGCGCTGGGCGTGATCCGGCTGATCGTCGAGAACGGGCTCAGGTGCCCGTTCTGACCGTGTTCGAGCGGCGGCGAGGCGGCCCGCCGCGCAGGGCGCCGGGATCGCCTCCGGCTCGCAGGCCCGCCCGGCTGGTCGCCACCGCTTGGACCTGCTCGACTTCTTTGCGGAGCGGCTGAAACAGCACTTGCGCGATCGCGGCGTTCGCCATGACCTGATCTCCGCGGTGTTCGCCCGCGGCGGCGAGGACGACCTGGTCAGGCTGCTGGCGCGGGTCGACGCGTTAAGAGACTTTCTCAATTCGGACGACGGTGCTAACTTGCTGACCGCATTCAAGCGTGCATCCAACATCGTTCGCATCGAAGAGAAGAAGGACCGGGCCGTTACGACGGTGAGCCGGAGGTCCGAGTTTCGCAAGCGGAGGAAAAAGGCCTGCGCATGCGCTCGGGCGCGGCGCAGAACGGATCGCGCCAGTCTGGCCGGCGAGCGTTCGCGGCGCGATGAGCGTGCTCGCCGGCTGCGGCCGCCGGTCGACGCTTCTTCGACAGGGTGACCGTGAACTGCGAGGACCCGGATCTGCGCGACTGCGGCTGCTGTCGCAAATCCGCCGCGCTCGACCGAGGTCGCCGATTTCTCAGAGATCGAGGGACAGGAGAACTAGGATGACGAAATGGGTCTATACGTTCGGCGACGGCAAGGCCGAGGGCAAGGCCGAGATGAAGAACCTGCTCGGCGGCAAGGGCGCCAACCTCGCCGAGATGGCGAGCCTCGGCCTGCCGGTGCCGCCCGGCTTCACCATCACCACCGAGGCCTGCACCTACTACTACGCCAACGGCCAGCCCTACCCGGCGGACCTGACGGAGCAGGTCGCGAAGCCGCTGCCCGAGGTCGAGGCAGGCTGGGCGGCAAGTTCGGCGCCGCCGAGGGGCCGCTGCTGCTTGTCTCGGTGCGGTCCGGCGCCCGCGCCTCGATGCCGGGAATGATGGACACGGTGCTCAATCTCGGCCTCAACGACAAGACCGTCGAGAACCTGGCCAAGTTGAGCGGCGACGCGCGCTTCGCCTACGACAGCTACCGGCGCTTCATCCAGATGTTTTCGAACGTGGTGCTGGGCGTCGACACCGAGCACTTCGAGGCGCTGCTCGAAAAGCACAAGGAAGAGCACGGCCGCAACCTCGACACCGACATGACCGCCGACGACTGGAAGGCGCTGGTCGCGGACTACAAGGCGGAGGTCGCAGGACCTGGGCAGGCCGTTCCCGCAGGACCCCGAGGAACAGCTCTGGGGCGCCATCGGCGCGGTGTTCGGCAGCTGGATGAACCAGCGCGCCATCACCTATCGCCGCCTGCACGACATCCCCCGAGGACTGGGGCACCGCGGTCAACGTCCAGGCGATGGTGTTCGGCAACATGGGCGACGACTGCGCCACCGGCGTCGCCTTCACCCGCAACCCGTCGACCGGCGAGAACGATCTTCTACGGCGAGTACCTGGTCAACGCCCAGGGCGAGGACGTGGTCGCCGGCATCCGCACGCCGCAGCCCATGAGCCTCGCCGAGAAGAACACCATGGAGTCCGACCTGCCCGCCATGGAGGAGCTTCTTCCGAACCTGTACACGGAGTTGGTTGCCGTTCGCGACAAGCTCGAGAAGCACTACACCGACATGCAGGACATGGAGTTCACCATCCAGCAGAACAAACTCTGGATGCTCCAGACCCGCACCGGCAAGCGCACCGCCCAGGCGGCGCTCAAGATCGCGGTCGACATGGCGGGCGAGGGCCTGATCGACCAGGGAGAGGCGGTGCCGCGTCGACCCCGGCCCGCTCGACCAGCTGCTGCATCCGACGATCGACCCCAGGCGCCGAGGCAGGTGCTGGGCAGGGGCCTGCCGGCCTCGCCGGGCGCGGCCTGGGGCAGGTGGTGTTCACCGCCGACGAGGCCGAGGCCTGGCCGGCAGGGCGAGGCAGGTGATCCTGGTGCGCATCGAGACCAGCCCGGAGGACATCCACGGCATGCATGCGGCCGAGGGCATTCTCACGACGCGCGGCGGCATGACCAGCCACGCGGCGGTGGTCGCCCGCGGCATGGGCACCCCCTGCGTCGCCGGCGCCGGCGAGCTTCGCGTCGATTACAGCGCCAAGACGCTCACCGCCGGCAACACCGTCGTCAACGAAGGCGAGTGGATCACCATCGACGGCGCCACCGGCGAGGTGATGCTGGGCGCCGTGCCGACGGTCCAGCCCGAGCTCTCCGGCGACTTCGGCACGCTGATGGTCTGGGCCGACGAGATCAGGCGCATGAAGGTGCGCGCCAACGCCGAGACGCCGGCGGATGCCCGCACCGCCCGCTCCTTCGGCGCGGAGGGCATCGGCCTGTGCCGCACCGAGCACATGTTCTTCGACGAGGAGCGCATCGTCGCCATGCGGGAGATGATCATGGCGAGCGACGTGGAAGGCCGCAAAGCCGCGCTCGCCAAGCTGCTGCCGATGCAGCGCGCCGACTTCGCCGAGCTGTTCGAGATCATGAAGGGCCTGCCGGTCACGATCCGCCTGCTCGATCCGCCGCTGCACGAGTTCCTGCCGCACAGCGACAACGAGATCGCCGAGGTGGCCAAGGCGGCCGGCACCGATCTCGCCACGGTCAAGGCGCGGGCGGCGCAGCTTCACGAGTCCAACCCGATGCTCGGCCACCGCGGCTGCCGCCTTGGGATCACCTACCCGGAGATCTACGAGATGCAGGCGCGGGCGATCTTCGAGGCGGCCGCCGAGGTGACCGCCGCCGGGGAGACCATCTACCCGGAGGTGATGCTGCCGCTGATCGCCACCAGAGGAGCTCGACCCAGAAGGCGGTCGTCGACCGGGTCGCCAGGAGGTGATGGCGAAGCGGGCGTCAAGCTCGAATACATGGTCGGCACCATGATCGAGCTGCCGCGGGCGGCGCTGGTCGCCGACAAGATCGCCGAGCACGCCGAGTTCTTCAGCTTCGGCACCAACGACCTGACCCAGACCACCTTCGGCCTGTCCCGCGACGACGCCGGCGGCTTCCTGATGCAATATCAGGAACTCGGCGTGCTGCCGTCGGACCCGTTCGTCTCCATCGACCGGGAAGGCGTCGGCGACGGGCCCCCTTGTTTCTTTCCGGCACGGGCGGACAGCCGGGGCGGGTAGATCTCTGCCTGGCCTAGTCCCGATGCAGGCGGAAGATGTAGCTGGTTCCGAAGATACCCATGAGCAGCAGGACGAAGTGGGCGGCAACGAACTCCGGAAACCACATGAACAGGCCGGCGCTGGCGCAGAAGACTGTCGTCCACATCAGCGCCAGCACGGTCATCACCTGGAAGCGATAGGTCTTCGGTAAACCAGAGAGAGGGTTCTTCTCGGGGTTCATCACCGCATCCCAATAACTTGCGATCATCTCCGTTTTCTCCTTGTCAGTCGGGAGCGAATTCGCGATCCACGCGATCAGCTTCCGATCGGTTACTCGCAGCCGGCAGGGTTCCTGCGTCGCATCTTTTTCACCGGACCTTCGACTTCTCCAGAACGGCAAGTCATTCGCTTTACGTGGAAGCGGAGACCGCGGATCAGTGCCGCGTCCCGAGGGTGGCCCGGAAAGGCCGGCACATCCGTCCTCCCGCTAGCGCGGACTCCGATCATTCTGGTTCACAGCCGACACCGGCGGCGTTGGGAGCTCAACACGAAGCGTGCGGCTCAGAAGTTCCTCCGGGAAGGGTGCGCGACCGCCGCCGATCACCCGTCGGTTAAAGGTCTTGATCAGCCGACGGTCGAAGGTGAAGACCGCGTCGGTGGCGAGCGACGAGGCGAGATGCAGCGCATCGGCGGCGTCAAAGCCGCTGTCGATGAGGCTGAGCGCGACGGCAACCTGCTGCGACCCTTCGAAATGCAGATGGGCAATGCCGCCGAGCTTGCGAATTGCCTCAACGATGGCGCGCCTGTCGAAGCCTTACGAGGCCTGTAACACCCACATCAGCTCTAGCACAACCGTCTTGGCGACATAGACGCAGTCGGCATCGGTGAGCAGGTGCTGGGCATCCCGAGCCTGCGCCTCATCGTCATTGACGAGAAAGCGCACGAGGATGTTGGTGTCCACGGCGATCAAGCGCCACTTCCGTCATCGGGCAGACGCCACTCGTTCGCAACAGAACGTGCGACATCCTCGTCCATCTCTTCCACGGTCTTCGCCGGACCGCCGTAGCGGAGGCAGCCGAACACCTCGTTTGCCGCCGCAGGCGGGAAGGGGCATCTCGGCTTCAGCAAGAGGCCTTCCGGCCGATCCTCCACTGTGAATTCCGTCCCGCCCTTCCAGCCGTGGGCGGCGCGGATCGAGCCGGGGATCACGAACTGCCCCCTGCTTGAAAACTTCACCAACCGCATCACGTAGCCTCCGGTAAGAACCCGTAAGACAACACCCCAGCAGTGATCGGTACCGATCTCAACTCGCCGCGCGCCCGCAGTCCCCTCCCGCCACCGCCAGCGCCAGTTGTTCCAACGCGACCTCGGCCAGAGCATGCGAGGCGAGCAGAGCCAGTACGAACAGTCTGTGTAGATTGCGACACCGCCGCCGCGGACACGCCGGCCTTTGCTCATTGCCCGCGGTGGTCTTTGAAGTAGCCGCGGGGCGGGCCGATGTATTGCAGATGGAAGTGTTCCTCCAGGGCGCGCAGCCGGGCCTGCAGGTCTTCGACCTTGGCTTCCAGGGCTCTGATTCTGGCGTCCTTGGCGTCGTCGTCCATCGCTGCGTCGTCCTTTATCACCAGTACCGCATTGCGGCGCGGAACAGGGCGGCCACGTCGTCGGCGTCGACCGGGCGGGGAGCCATGACCAGGAGGCGCTGCTGCGCCATGGTGCCCTTGACCAGCGCCGGGATGTCGCCGTCGTCGTAGCCGAGGGCCGCGATGCCGCTAGGGAGGCCGGTGTCCCGCATCATCGCCACCAGGCACTGCGCGAGCAGCGGCCCGGCCGCCTGCGGGCCGCAGTCGTTCGCGTCGGCCCCGAGCGCCGCCGCCGCCGCCAGGATGCGTTCGGGACAGGCGTCTGCAATGAAGCGGAAGGCCGCCGGGGCGTTGATGACCACCGAGATGCCATGCGGCACCATCGGCGCGGCGTGCTCGTAGCCGCTGGCGGTGTAGGCGTGCTTGAGCCCGGCGACGGCGTACGACATCGCATGCGGGATGTGCACGCCGGCGTTCCCGAACGCGAGGCCGGCCAGGGTGGAGGCGAACATCATCGCGTGCCGGGCCTCGCGGTCGCTGGCGTCGCTGACGGCTCGTACCAGATAGCGGCCGCCGAGGCGGATCGCCTCCATGCTGCCGATGTCGCTGAAGGGGTTGGCGCCCTGATAGGGCGGCCGGGCCTCCGGCGCCGGCGGTCGGTCGCGGCTGGTGTAGGGGCGGGCGGTGTAGGATTCGATGGCGTGGGTGAACACGTCGAAGCCGGTCGCCGCGACCACCCCGGCCGGCAGGCTATGGGTCGTCGTGGGGTCGACCACCGCCATCGTCGGCTTCAGCAGCTTCGACGAAATGCCGGTCTTCACATGCAGCTCGACCATGTCGAACACCGCGACGCCGGTCGTCTCGCTGCCGGTGCCGGACGTGGTCGGGCAGGCGATGTGCGGCTTGAGCGGTCCGGGGATGGGCGTGGCGCGGCCGAGCGGCGCGTTGACGTACGCCAGAAGCTCGTCGGGGTACGTGCTCAGCAGATTCGCCGCCTTGGCGGTATCGATCACCGAGCCGCCGCCGAGGGAGATGAAACCGTCCGCACCGGACTCCCGGGCGAAGGCGGTAGCGTCGAGGAACGAGCGGTCCGTCGGTTCGATGCGCACCCCGTCGAAGCAGGCGACGTCGATGCCGGCCACTTTCAGCGACTGCAGCGCCACCGCCGCCGGCTCCGTCTCCGCCACCACCGCATCGATGAACAGCGCGGCGCGGCGGATGCCGTGGGCGCGGGCGTCGGCGCCCAGTTCCGCCAAGGCGCCGGCGCCGAACTTGATCGCTTGGGGGTTGACCGTGAACGCGAATTCGCCCTCCGGCCGGTGCTCGTAGTAGATCGGGCCCATGCGGTTCGTCCTCCCGATTTCATATGTCTGATCGTTACCCGCTCCATAGTCGCGG
Source organism: Rhodospirillales bacterium (assembly GCA_016710335.1). Classification (NCBI taxonomy): domain Bacteria; kingdom Pseudomonadati; phylum Pseudomonadota; class Alphaproteobacteria; order Rhodospirillales; species Rhodospirillales bacterium. The sequence continues at coordinate 11,503 of JADJXQ010000001.1, read as the reverse complement.
CAACCGGGCTGGCACGTCAAAGCCTAACATGGCGGCCGGTTTTTTTCCTGAAGGCCTTGTGAAGGCTGCACGAGTGTGCAAAAACCCCAGCCAAGCCAATTCCAACGAGCGCTTGGGGGACTTCCCAGCATGAAAATCGCCATACCCAAGGAGTGCGCGCCGGGCGAATCCCGGGTCGCCGCTTCGCCCGACATGGTGAAGAAATTCGTCGGCTTCGGTTTCGACGTGGTCGTCGAAACAGGCGCCGGCGACGCGGCGGCCATGCCTAACGCCGAGTACGAGGCGGCGGGCGCCACCATTGCCGCCGACGAGGCATCGGCGCTTCAGGACGCCGACGTGGTGTTCAAGGTGCAGCGCCCGACCATCTCCGGCGACGGCAACGAACTCGCCATGATGAAGCAGGGCGCCGTGTTGGTCGGGCACCTGCAGGCGCTCACCCACCGCGAAGACGTGGACGCTTACGCCAAAGCCGGCATCACCGCCTTCGCCCTGGAACTGATGCCGCGCATCTCCCGCGCCCAGTCCATGGACATCTTGTCGAGCCAGAGCAACCTCGCCGGCTATCGCGCCGTCATCGACGGGGCTTACGAGTTCGGCAAGGCCATGCCGATGATGATGACAGCCGCCGGGACGGTGCCGCCGGCCAAGGTGTTCATCATGGGCGTCGGCGTCGCCGGGCTGCAGGCCATCGCGACTGCCAAGCGCATGGGCGCCGTTGTCACGGCGACGGACGTGCGCCCGGCCACGAAGGAGCAGGTCGCCAGCCTCGGCGGCAAGTTCCTGGAAGTGGATGCGGAAATGGAGAAGAACGCCGAGACCAAGGGCGGCTATGCCAAGGAGATGCCGCCGGAGTATTACGAGAAGCAGAAAAAGGTGGTGGCGGAGCACATCAAGAAGCAGGACATCGTCATCACCACGGCGCTTATTCCGGGCAAGCCGGCGCCGGTGCTGGTGACCGAGGACATGGTCCGGACCATGAAGCCCGGCTCGATCATCGTCGATCTGGCAGTCGAGGCGGGGGGCAACTGCCCCCTGTCCGAGCTTGGCGAGGTCGTCGTCAAGCACGGCGTCAAGCTGGTCGGCCATATCAACGTTCCGGGCCGCCTCGCCAGCGACGCAAGCGCGCTTTACGCCCGCAACATCTTGAATTTCCTCACTCCTCACGTCGACAAGGACAACAAGGCGTTCAAGTTCGACTGGGAGGACGAGACCATCAAGGGGACACTGCTGACCCGCGACGGCAAGGTGGTCAACCCGATGCTGACAGGGGAGGGCTCCTGACCATGGATCCGACCGTTCTCGCCCAGACGGGCTTGGAACAGACGGCGAGACAGATCGCCATCGAAGCCGCGGTGCTCGCCGACCGGGCGGCCGTGTTGGCCCATCAAGCGACCCAGGCGGCTCTCGTGGGTGGGCCGATGGAGGCGCACGGCAGCGGTGATTTTCTCGCGCTGTTCACGGTGTTCGTGCTGGCGATCTTCGTCGGCTTTTACGTTGTGTGGAGCGTCACGCCGGCACTGCATTCGCCGCTGATGGCGGTGACCAACGCCATCTCGTCGGTGATCATCGTCGGCGGCCTGCTCGCAGCCGGACCTGCGCACGTGGACTTCTCGAGCATCATGGGCTTCTTCGCGGTGTTGCTGGCGTCCGTCAACATCTTCGGCGGATTCATCGTCACCCAGCGCATGCTCGGCATGTTCAAGAAAAAAGTGAAGAAGTAGGGAGCGCGGATCTATGGCCGAAACAATAACCGGCTTCGCCTACCTGGTTGCTGCGGTGCTGTTCATCATGGCGCTGCGCGGCCTGAGTTCGCCGGAGTCGGCCCGTATGGGCAACATCTACGGCATCGCCGGCATGACGATTGCCGTGGTCACGACGTTGCTGTCGCCGGAGGTCGTCAACTACTGGCTGCTCGTTCCAGCCATCCTCATCGGCGGCGCCGCCGGCACGGTGATAGCGAGACGCATCCAGATGACGGCGTTGCCGCAGTTGGTCGCGGCGTTCCACAGCCTGGTCGGCTTGGCGGCGGTGATGGTGGCGACGGCCGCCTTTTATAACCCCGGTGCTTACGGCATCGGCATCGCCGGCAACCTTCCCGGCGGCAGCCTCCTCGAGATGTCGTTGGGCACCGCCATCGGCGCCATCACATTTTCCGGCTCGGTGATCGCGTTCCTGAAGCTGCAGGGGCTGATGAGCGGCAACCCGATCGTCTTTCCGATGCAGCACCCGCTGAACGCGGTGGTGGGGGCGGTGATCGTCCTCTGCGTCATCTGGTTCTGCTTCACCGAATCGGCCGGCGCCTACTGGCTCATCGTGTTGCTGGCGTTCGCCATCGGGTTCCTCTTGATCATACCGATCGGCGGCGCCGACATGCCGGTGGTTGTCTCGATGCTGAACTCGTACTCGGGCTGGGCGGCGGCCGGCATCGGATTTACGCTGCAGAACCCGGCGCTGGTGATCACCGGGGCGCTGGTCGGCTCGTCCGGCGCCATCCTCAGCTACATCATGTGCAAGGGCATGAACCGCTCGATCTTCAACGTGCTGCTCGGCGGCTTCGGCGGCGAGGGAGTCGCTTCGGTGGCCGGCGCCACCGGCGAACGCTCGGTCAAGGCCGGCAGCGCCGAAGACGCCGCCTTCATCATGAAGAACGCATCCAAGGTGATCATCATCCCCGGCTACGGGATGGCCGTCGCCCAGGCCCAGCACGCGCTCCGCGAGATGGGAGACTTGCTGAAGGAGGAAGGCGTCGAAGTCAAGTACGCCATCCATCCGGTGGCGGGCCGCATGCCGGGCCACATGAACGTGCTGCTCGCCGAGGCCAACGTGCCGTACGACGAGGTGTTCGAACTGGAGGAGATCAACCACGAGTTTGCCACCGCCGACGTGGCGTTCGTGATCGGCGCCAACGACGTCACCAACCCGCTGGCGCGCACCGATCCCTCCTGCGATATCTACGGCATGCCGATCTTCGACTGCGACAAGGCGGGCTCCACGCTGTTCATCAAGCGCTCGCTGGCGTCCGGCTACGCCGGCGTCGACAATCCGCTCTTCTTCGCCGACAAGACCATGATGCTGCTCGGCGACGCCAAGAAGATGACCGAGGAGATCGTCCAGGCCCTCGGCTGACGATACCGCTCCCGGAAACGTGCGGCCAAGCGGCGGGGGGGTAACGGCTCCCGTCGCAGCGCCGTCTTGTCTCACACCCCGCTGGTTTGCACATCGCGTCAAGGCGCTTGCCGTAGAGGGCGGATGCGGAGCCTCGCCGGCCGCACGACCGAGCGCCGTTGACGCAGAACAAGGTCGCCAAAGTCCTTGTCCACCATCACAAGCAGCCGATTTTGAGACGCTGCAAGTTTAAGTACTCGGGCGTCGTCAGCGGTCTAAACGATGTCCTGCACGAGGGCAACGTCGTGGCCTGCCGCACGGAGGAACTCAGCCAGCCCGGCTTCTACGCATTCGTCCAGGAGAAGACGCACGCCGCGCCGCCTCAGCCGGAGACAACCTCCTCATCGGCGAGGTAATCGGCGGCGAAGGTCTGAGCGGCACGAACGTCATCCGCCGACCAGCGAGGGTGATCCGCAATGATCTCCTCCGGCGTCATCCCGGTGCCGAGCTTACGCAGGACAAGCTCTACCGGAATGCGGGTGCCGCGAATAACGGGCTTGCCCTGTATGATGTTGGGATCGATGTCGATGCGCTTGTGCATGTCCGTCGCCTCGCAGGCCTTGCAGACACCATGATACCCGCGTGCGAATCCGCGTGCCAGTTTATGTTCGCCGAGTAGGCATTGGCGTCTGCAATGGGCGCGACGACTTCAAGTACACCATCGGATCGGCCGCCGGCTCATTCCGTGAGTCCCCGCGGATCGCTCTGTATTCCTGCATTGACCGTGGCGACTGGAAAACATAGAACCATGTTCGTGGTTCGTTGTGGAGGGTGTGTCGTGAAAACGACGGTTGAGCTGCCGGATGATCTTTATCGCCGCGCCAAAGCTGCAGCGGTGCTACGCGGACAAGAGTTCAGGGAGCTGGTCGAGGAGAGCCTGCGCCGCGCCTTGGAAGCGCCTGAGGGCGGAGCCCTCCCGCCGCGGCTCGACAGCCTGATGCGAAAGGCCTGCGGGATCGTCGACTCCGGCATTCCGGACCTCGGCTCGGACCCGGACCATCTTGCAGGGTTCGGACGTGATGGTCGCGGCAATCGTTGACACCGGGCCGCTCGTCGCCTTCCTCGACCGGCGTGAGCAACATCACCGGTGGGTCGTCGAGCGGATCGCCGAGATCGAGGCGCTGCTGCTTGTGTGCGAACCGGTTCTGGCGGAAACCATGTACTTGCTGGCAAGCCTGTCGAAAGCTCAGGACGCAGTATTCGCCCTACTCGGAACGGCGCTCTGCAGATCGCCTTCCGGATCGCGGAACACGCCGCTGATCTTCACGCCATGCACAGCAAATACCGCGATCGACCCATGTCGCTCGCCGACGCTGTATCGTGCGCATGGCCGAGCTCAACGCGCGTCACCGCATCTTCACGCTCGATTTCGACTTCACGATCTACCGAAAGCACACCAGCGAGCCGTTGGCGCTGATTCACCTGGCGGCTTCCTAGCGTCGCAGCTGGATCGGACTCCTAAACGGGGGAGTCGAAGCAGCGCCGAAAACCGACACCGCACCACTACGACGAACTAATTGTAACTAACCGCCACGACCTGTAGCGCGCAGAACAAGGCGCAGGAAGCCGAACATCCGGTGAAACAGGTGCTCCACCTGTTCCAGAGTCTCGATTGGTTCCTGAGATGTCTCAGAATGGCGGATGCGCAAGCTGTTGCCAATATTCGTCAGCGCTTTGGCTTCTTCTCCGAGAAACGTGCGAAACTTTCGAGCCTGTGCCGCGGCGTCGAGAACACGATCGGCCTGTTCTTTTTTGTTCGTACCAGTTTCCAGCGTCTTGATCCGCTCGAAGGCGTCCCAGAGCTTCTCCAGGGCGTCACGGCGGTCTGCATCGCGCGGCGAGAGAATGTCGTGCCTCGCAGCTTCGAGAAGCCGGTCCGTCTCATCATCGCCCGTATGAAAAACGGCCTGGCGCAACTCCTCCCTCAAGCCGGGCGAAGCTAGCCTCCGCGCATAGCCCTCATCGGTCAGCTCGAAACCGATGCCGTTTCGCTCAAACAGCCGGTTCACCTCGGCGATGAAGTCGGCCAACCCCGCAGTGCGGTCGAAGCTCAGATGGTGGTGCCCAAAAAACTGATGAAAGTCTCTCTTGATGGGCCGAACGACGGCCTGCGCACAGAATTCCAGAAAGTCAAGGATGACAGGCGTATCAAGCAAATCAACCGAGCGAAGGTCGTCAGGAAGCTCTTTGATTTCACCCCTCGCGACACTCCAGAAAGCGCTCCTGTTGGTACCGCACGGAATGTGCCCGTCGGGGCAATGCTCGGGAAACCGCTCGCCGAACGAACCACGTATGATCTCTATGTTGATCTGTTCGCGCAGCGCGCCCCACAGACGCGCGCAGATAACCTCGCTCGGGCAAGGACGCGGCCCATTTTCACGATCACTAAAATACGCTTCGGCCATCTCATGAGGTCTAAGATCGCGCGATAGCCTCATCTTTAAGATGCAGCGATCTCAGTTTCAAGTTCGCGCCACCAGTGAATGAAGATAGGCCTCATGCAGGCCGGGCATTGCGTTCCAACAGTGACGCTTGGTAACGAGGAGAAATCTATGGATCAGCGCATAGCTAGCCCGTCTTATTCATGACGCCGGCCGGGCGCGGGGTTTTTGAGCCGAGTTGGCTGATGGAACGAGCTTGGGCCTTCGGGTTTTTTTCCCGTTGTCGTTCGACTGGATTTGATGTTGGTCTGGCGGTTTCCGGGAGGGGTTTTGGCGGGGCGGTTGCGGCCCCGATGCTCAGGGTCCGGCGAGCGAGGTAGCGAGGTGTCGGAACAGCGGCGCCTCGGGACAGGCTGCGGCGAAGGCGAGGCGGACGCGCGACGTGGTCTCGATGACGCGGGCGCCGGTTTTGAGGAGCTTCAGGCGCAGGGGTGGCGAACTCGGCGACGGCCAGCGCATGCGCCTTCGGGATGGCGTCGCGCAGCCTGAGCATCAGCCAGTAGGCGGCGGTATGGAGAACGAGGCGGACCTGGTTGGCCAGCGGCGCGCGGCAGCTGGTACGATCGGACGCGAGTTGGGTCTTGTGCAGCTTGATCAGGTTTTCGGCTTGGCCGCGGGCGCAGTAGAGGACCTCGTAGACGTGCTCGGCCGTGCCTGCGGCGAGGCTGGTGACGACGAAGCGGACATCGAGGCCGAGCTTGGTGGCTTCGATGCGGGCGCAGGCCCGGCGTTCGCGTTTCCACGACCTGGCCCGGTAACGGGTTTCGGCGAAGCCGCGCAGACAGGGTTGTTCTCCAGCGCGTCGGGTGCGGATGTCGTCGGCGGCTTCGTCGACAAGACGGTCGAGCACCCTGTTGCCCGGCAGGCCGAAGAGGTAGTCGACACCGTTCGCCTCGCACCAGTCCATCACCTCGGACCGGCCATAGTGGCTGTCGCCGCGGATGGTGATGCGGGTGATGGGCCAGCGGCGGCGGATGTGGCGGACGAGCCGGCGCAGATGGCCGCGGATCTCCTTGCCGGATGGCGTCCTGCCGGGGCGGAGGATCATCGCCACCGGACGGCCGGTCGCCGTATCGTAAACGTGGATCGGCAGAAAGCAGCGCTCGTCGTAGTGGGCGTTGAACAGCGACAGCTGCTGATGGCCGTGGACGACGTCGCAGGTGTCGTCGATGTCGAGCGTCACCGCGGCGGGCGGCGCCGGGTAGCTGGCGAGCCACAGATCGAGCAAGACCCGACCGAGCCGGATGACGCTGCGCAGGTCGGGCGCGTTCTCCCAGCGGGACATCGTCGGCTGCGAGCACAGGTCCCGGCCGCTGTCCGGCAGCCGGCCGCAGGCGAGCTTGAATGCCGGATCGGAGCGCAGGCTGTCCAGGTCGTCGGCGTCCTCGTAGCCGCAGGCGATGGCGAAGATGCGCGCCCGCAGGATGTCGGCGAGCGGATGAATGACCCGGCTGGCGTCGCGGCCGTCCGGGATCGCGGCGGCGAGCTTCGCGGCAATGCCAAGCCGTCGCTCGGCTTCGGCCAGCAGCATCACCCGCCGTCAGACGTGATCCGCCCGCCGTCGAACGCGGCGATGACTTTCTTGCTCTGGGCGGCTGGAAACGCGAACGGCAGGGTCGTATCGTCGGTCATGGCGGATGTGGCCGGCCCAAATGTCGTCGAAGGACTGGTGTCAGCAACCAAATCCTACGCCACATCAACCGCTTACGCTACATCCGCCAGCCCCTGAAAAGGGGCGTCATGAATAAGACGGGTTAGGTGGTCAGATATATGGCTCGAGCAGGGGAACGGAAGACACCCGGGTTTCAGATAAGCGTTCCGCAAAGTAATCTCAAGGAGATCGTCGCGCCAGTCCTCGAACTCGCGGAAGTTGCGGTCGAGACTTCGGACGACGCCGCGGCTGATCCACAGCGTCGCGCGCGCCAGGTCTTCCAGAAACCGCCGGTCGTGGCTGATGGTAACCAGGGCCGAGCGGCCGCCCGCCGCCGTCATCTCCAGCCACTCGATCGCAGCGAGATCGAGATGGTTGGTCGGCTCGTCGAGCAGCAGGATGTCGTGCTCGGGGGCGAGGTCGCGTGCGAGGGCGGCGCGCCTCGCCTCGCCGCCCGAGAGCGTGGCCGGATCCTCGTTGCCTTCAAGGCCGGGTTGTTCGAGCAGATGGCGGGCGCGGTGCGGATCGTCGCCGGGCGCGAGACCGGCTTCCACATAGGCGAGGGTCGTCTCGTGCCCGGCAAGGTTCGGTTCCTGCGGCAGGTATCGTATGGTCGCGCCTGGCTGAACGAAGCGCTCGCCGCGGTCGGCCGCGATCAGCCCCGCATTGACCTTGAGCAGCGTGGACTTGCCCGAGCCGTTGCGCCCGACCAGACACAGCCGGTCACCCTTGACTACGGACATCTCGACTCCGTCGAGCAGCGGCTTGCCGCCAAAGGTGACGAGGATGTCGTTCAGCCGGAGAAGCGGAGGGGCCTTGCCCCGCGCATCTAGTTCCCTTGAGCGGACGCAAGCGTCCGATCGCGCGGCATCGGCTCGGGGAGTGTGCGATGGTCCGCCGCGCGCCCTCCGTTCGAGTGCGCCGCAGCCTGTCCCGAGGCGCCGCTGCTCCGACACTTCGCTACCTCGCTCGCCGGACCCTGAGCATCGGGGCCGCAACCCCCCGCCAAAGACCCTCCCGGAACCGCCAGACCGACATCAAATCCAGTCGAACGACAACGGGAAAGAGCCTGAAGGCCCAAGCTCGTTCCATCAGCCGCTCGGCTCGAAAACCCATCGCCCGCCCGGCGTCATGAATAAGACGGGCTAAATCGGCGTAGACCCCAGCTTTCGGAGAAACGAGCCAAACAGAGAAAGCCGAGGGGCCTCTGTCGGCAGTGCAGTACTCACCCGCGAGGGCAAGCCACTTTTAAACCGCACGTTTTTCTCGCACTCGCCGGGATGGAGGAAAAGCTCCGGGCATTGCGACTGGCGGATGGGGAGGGATTCGAACCCTCGATGGGCTTTTGACCCATACTCCCTTAGCAGGGGAGCGCCTTCAGCCGCTCGGCCACCCATCCGGAAACGTTAAATCCGCCCGCGCCCGTCCGCTGATCGGGAGCGCCGGACGATGCGCCCTACAAAACCCCTAAGCGGCATCGGAATCAAGGGTCTTTGGCGATGGCTGTGCAGACGACGCCGCCGGTGAGCCGCGCCAGTTCGTTCAAGCTGGTTGCGAACACGCATTGCGGGTGGCCGGCAGCGGCGTAGACGGTGGCGAAGCGGCCGAGGCTGGCGTCGATGGCGGTCGGCAGCGGATGCGCGAGACCGACCGGGGAGACGCCGCCGATGGCGAATCCGGTTGCTGCGCGCACGGTGTCGGCGTTGGCCCGCCGGACTTTGCCGTCGATCCCGAGAGCGGCGGGCAGGGCGCGCTCCACGCAGCGGCGATTGCCAGCAATCAACGCCATGACCGGCCGGACGCCGATCACGAACACCAGCGACTTGACGATGGCGCCGAGGTCGCAGCGGATGGCGGCGGCGGCGTCCTCGGCGCTGCGGGCGGTGGCGGCGAGCGCGATGACGTGCGCCGGCGACCCGGCCGCCGCCAGCGCGTCCCGCACGCGCCGCACCGAATCGCGGCTGAGAACACCGATGCTATCCATGCTTCCGGATCCCGTTATACTCGGCACCACCGATTCACGCCCTGAATATGCGCCTCGCCATGAACCGCTTGACCAGGACAGCGTTCGATCTCTACCAGGGGCGCAGCCGCCACGCGAGACGGTTCCGCCTCGGGCTTCTCACCTTCGACCTGTTCATCATCGCGTTCTTCATTGTGGCGTCCATGTTCCCCCCGGGGCCGTGGATCTGGGCGATCGACGGTGTCATCGCGCTGTTGCTGATCCTCGACTTCGCTGCCCGCTTCACCATCGCCCGCAGCAAGGGCCGGTTTTTCACGGACCTCACCACCCTCGCCGACATCGTCGTCATCGCGACGCTGCTGGTGGCGGCGTTCATCGACAATTGGGCGTTTCTCAGGGTGCTGCGGGCGCTGCGCCTGCTGCGCTCCTACCACGTGCTCCGCGATCTCCGCGAGCGGTTCGCGTTCTTCAAAGCCAACGAAGGGATCATCGTCTCGACGGTCAACCTTTTCGTGTTCATTTTCATGGTGACCGCGTTCGTCTACGTGCTGGAGGCCGGCGTCAATTCGGAGATCAACACTTACGTCGACGCGCTTTATTTCACGGTAACCACGCTCACCACCACCGGCTTCGGCGACATCACGCTGGAAGGGTCGGTCGGGCGGATGCTGGCGGTGGTGATCATGATCGTCGGCGTCGGCCTCTTCCTCCGGCTGATACAGACCATCTTCCGCCCCAACAAGGTGCGCTATCCCTGTCCCGACTGCGGCCTCAGCCGCCACGACTCGGACGCCGTGCACTGCAAACACTGCGGCCGCACCCTCCACATCGAAACCGAGGGCGACTGACGGCTGGCGCTTATGCTTGCCACGTGCGGAAACGAAAACGGCGGCGCCGCAGCGCCGCAAATCATCGGGCTCGGGAGCCGCTTGTGGTGCTTTCCGACGGCCCGCGTGTTGGATTGGGCGCCGGCTCCGGATGCGGGCCTCTGCGAACGCCGTCAAGCTCTTAACGAAGCCTTCATCGCCGCGCGGTAGGAAGGGCGGGTTGCTCATGGCGTCGCGTTGGCGCCTGGGTGATCTGGATCACACGACGCCGCGGCGGCCGGTGCTACTAGTGGCATTCGCGCCGGCCAAGACGGCTGAAACGGGGCTTCTATGACAGTCGTTCCTTTCAACGCGAAATGCTTGACGGACGCCGATGTGCAGGCGGTGCGGCCGCGCATCCTGAGGATGATCCAGAGCGGCGTCGCCGATCGCTGGAACCTGGACATGTCGTACGACGGCTACACGGCGATCACCGTGCTCGGCCGGCGGGACGACGTGCTGTTCTCGATCACCAAAGACCGCGGCGCCTACCGGGTCGCCGACCCCGTGGACCGGCAGATCGTTCAGACCCGCCGCCTGGAAAACGTCCTCGCCAGCCTGCCGTAAGAGGGATGTCCGCAGGCGAGCCGGATGGAGTGCTCTCTGATCAGGCGCGCATCAGGGGTTTGTACTTGATGCGGTGGGGCTGGTCGGCTTCGTCGCCGAGGCGGCGTTTTCGGTCGACTTCATAGTCCTGGTAGTTGCCTTCGAACCATGTCGTCTGGCTCATGCCCTCAAAGGCGAGGATGTGGGTGGCGATGCGGTCGAGGAACCAGCGATCGTGGCTGATGACCACCGCGCAGCCGGCGAAGTCGATCAGGGCGTCTTCAAGGGCGCGCAGGGTTTCCACGTCTAGGTCGTTGGTGGGCTCGTCGAGCAACAGTACGTTGGCCCCGGATTTCAGCATCTTGGCCAGATGAACGCGGTTGCGCTCGCCGCCGGAAAGGTCGCCGACCCGCTTCTGCTGGTCCGGCCCGCGGAACGCGAACTGGGCGACGTAGGCGCGGCTCTGCATCTTGCGCTTGCCGAGTTCCACTTCGTCGCGGCCCTCGGCGATCTCCTGCCAGACCGTGCTGTCAGGGTCCAGCGCGTCTCGCGATTGATCGACGTAACCGAGCACCGCCGTCTCGCCGATCTTCAGCGTGCCGCCGTCCGGCTTCTCCTGACCTGTGATCAGCCGGAAGAGGGTGGTCTTGCCGGCGCCGTTGGGGCCGATGATGCCAACGATGCCGCCGGGCGGCAGACGGAAGCTCACGTCATCGAACAACAGGTTGTTGCCGTAGGCCTTGCGCAGACCATCGGCCTCGATTACGAGGCTGCCGAGGCGCGGGCCGGGAGGAATGACGATCTGCGCCGAGCCCAACGGTTTGTCGCGGGCTTCGGCCAGCATCGTCTCGTAGGCGGCGATGCGCGCCTT